>NZ_CAJPVH010000009.1 GCF_905397395.1 Cupriavidus campinensis | reverse complement strand
CATCGCCGGCACGGCCAGGGTCCGGCGCATCGAGCGCCGGTGCAGCCCGAGCGCCTCGCGCGCCCAGGGCGGCAGCAGCGCCACGCCGGCATCGGCCATGGTCCGCACCGCCGGCACCAGCAGCGGGTTGGCCACCGGCATCGCCATCACCAATCGCACCACTTCGCGCGTGCGTTCACTGTTAACCAGACAGGGGCGCTGGGCTTCCAGGTAGGCGTGTACCTCGGCGCGCGATCCTGGCACGTCGGGCGCGCCCAGCAGGGCGGCCACGGTGGCCTCCTCGGCGTAATACCGGTCCTGGTCGGCGGCCGATAGCGGGCCGACATAGCGCAGGTATCCCGCCAGGAAACTCGACACTTCGGCCACATGCACCCAGGTCAGCAGGGCGGGGTCGTCGGCGGCGTAGGGCTGGCCGTCCGGCGCCAGGCCGCTGATATTGGCGTGGATGCGGCGCACGCGCTCGATCAGCCGCATGGCGTCGGCGCGGCTGCCGTAGGTAGTGCCGGCGATGAACTGCGCGGTGCGGCCGAGCCGGCCCTGCATGTCGGTGCGGAAGGTCGAGTGGTCCCACACCCCGGCCAGCGCCAGTGGGTGCAGCGCCTGGAGCAGCAGCGCGCTGACGCCGCCGGCCAGCATCGCCGGGAAATCGCCATGCACGCGCCAGCAGACCGCATCGGGCCCGAACAGGCCGGGGTCGCCCGGCGGGTTGTCGTAGTCGATCGACAGGCCGGAGTTGCTGCGCGTGAGCGCGCGCACCTGCGCGCCGGCGTGGCTGCGCAGACGCGTCAGCAGGGGCGGGTTGGCGGATTCCGTGGGGGGGCCGGGGACGCGAGAGGACATGCCGCTGGGGCGCCTCCCTGGCGCCCGGGGCCACGGGTCAATGGGTGGGGGTCGGTGGATCAGTAGTAATGCAGGTCCGTGGCCTTGCCCCAGAATACACGGTACGCATAGACCGTGTAACCCAGGATGGTGGGCAGTACCACCGCCGCGCCGATCAGGATCACCGCCAGCGATTCCGGTGCGCTGGCTGCCTGCCAGATGTCGATCTGGTCCACCACGAGGTAGGGGAACAGGCTGTAGGCCAGGCCGTTGAACGCCATCAGGAAGATCACCGCCGTGCCCGCGAACGGCACCCAGCACCAGCGGTCGTTGCCGCGCGCATGCAGGTCGCGCATCTTGCGCAGCAGGCGCTCCACTACCACGAAGACGGCCATGGTGATCAGCGGAATCGGCGCCAGCAGGATGATGTTGGGCAGCGAGAACCATTTTTCGAAGATCCGCGGGCTCACCAGCGGCGTGACCACCGAGATGGCCGCCACCCCCAGCGCCGTCAGCCACAGGCTGCGCCGCGCCCAGTAGATGGCGCGCAGCTGCAGGCTGCCGGTGGTCTTCATGATCAGCCAGCTCGCGCCGAGCAGGCAGTAGCCGGCCACCAGGCACAGCCCCACGGCCACGGCGAACAGCAGGTTCGGCAGGTCGTAGCGGAAGCCGGTGATATAGAGGCCGAGCATCAGCCCCTGCGAGAAGCTGGCCAGCAGCGAGCCCGCGTAGAACGCGAAGTTCCACCACGGCTTGTGCGGATCGCGCGCCTTGACGCGGAAATCGAACGCCACGCCGCGGATGATCAGCCCCGCCAGCATCAGCGCCACGGGCAGGTAGAGGTGCGTCAGGATGGCACCGTGCGCGAGCGGGAAGGCGGTCAGCAGCAGGCCCACGCCGAGCACCAGCCAGGTTTCGTTGGCATCCCAGAACGGGCCGATGGAGGCGATCATGCGGTCCTTGTCCGCATCGTCGGCCCGGCGCAGCAGCACGCCCACGCCAAGGTCGTAGCCGTCCAGGATCACGTAGATCAGCATGGCCAGCCCCATCAGGGCCAGGAAGACCAGCGGCATCCAGCCGGCCGGCTGGGTCAGGTCGGGAAGGGTAGCCGGGTTCATGACTTGCTCCTGGGTTGGCCGGGAAGGACGGGTTGCGGGGTCTGGACGGCGGCGGGCGCCTCGGGGGCATCCTCGGCCGGGGTGCCGGCCTTGCGGGCGAGGTGGAACACCACGGAGATATAGGCCACGATCAGCGCCAGGTAGAGCGTCAGGTACATCGCCAGCGTGCTGCCGATCATCGCGGCGGGTACCTTGGAGGCGGCCTGCGCCGTGGTCAGCACGCCGTAGACCAGGTACGGCTGGCGGCCTATCTCGGTCACGTACCAGCCGGCGACGAGCGCCACCCAGCCGGAGAAGGTCATGGCCACCAGCGCGCGGGCCATCCACGGCGCGGGCTCGCCGCGCTGGCGGAACTGCCAGGCGCCAATCCACGACACGGCCAGCATCAGCAGCCCCACGCCGACCATGATGCGGAAGGCGAAGAACAGCGGGGCCACGGGGGGATGGCGGTCCGGGAAGGCGTCGATACCCCGGATCTCGCCATCGAGGTCATGGGCGAGGTAGAGCGAGGCCAGCTTGGGGATGGCGATCTCGAAGTCGTTGGTCTGCGTGCGGGCGTTGGGAATGCCGAACAGCACGGCCGGCGCGCCTTTCTCCGTCTTCCAGATGCCCTCCATCGCGGCGATCTTGGCCGGCTGGTGGTGGAGCGTGTTCAGGCCGTGGAGGTCGCCCGCCACGATCTGCAGCGGAATCAGGATCGCCGCGAGCACCACGCCGGTCCGCATCGAATGGATGACATCGCGCCCACGGTCGCCGCGCAGCCAGCGGTAGGCCGAGACGCCGGCCAGCAGGAAGGCCACGGTCAGCCCGGACGCCAGCAGCATGTGCGTCAGGCGGTAGGGGAACGACGGGTTGAAGATGACTTCGAGCCAGCTTGTCACGTGGGCGCGGCCGTCGATCATCTCGAAGCCGGCCGGGGTCTGCATCCACGAATTCAGCGCGAGGATCCAGAACGCCGAGAGCGTGGTGCCGCCCGCCACCAGCAGCGTGGCGATGGTGTGCGTGCGGTTGCTGACGCGCCGCATGCCGAACAGCATGATGCCGAGGAAGGTGGCTTCCAGGAAGAAGGCGGTCAGTACCTCGTAGGCCAGCAGCGGGCCGGCGATGTTGCCGACGGTCTCCATGTAGCCAGGCCAGTTGGTGCCGAACTGGAAGCTCATGGTGATGCCGCTGACCACGCCGAGCGCGAAGGTCAGGGCGAAGATCTTGACCCAGACCCGGTAGGCGGCCATCCAGCTTTCATCGCCGGTCTTGCCGTAGCGCAGCTTGAAGAACAGCAGCACCCAGCCCAGCGAGATGCTGATCGTGGGGAAAAGGATGTGGAAGGTGATATTGGCGGCAAACTGGATGCGCGCCAGCACCACGGGGTCGAGACTGGCAAACACGGGTTACTCCTTGCGGGGGCGGGAGGACTTTGCGGGGGTCTTGGGGGCTTTCTTGGGGGCGGCGTCGGTGGATTTGTCGCCGCCCATGCCGATGGCACTGGCGAAACGGTCCTTGACGTCGAGCAGCTTGGTCACGCGGGAGCCGAGCCGCATGAGCTTTTCCAGCGTGGCGACGTCGAGCCGCTGCATGTCCCCAAACCAGGTGGTGACAAGCAGGATCAGGCCATACATCTCCTTCATGCGCGCCTGGGCGTGGCGGTCTTCCGGGGAGGTGGCGGCCTCCAGCTGGACCTCGCGCAGCATGGACAGCGTGGGATCGATCTCGCGGCGCCGGCGCTCCTCGGCCAGCGTGCGGAAAATCGCCCAGACGTCATCGGGCGCGGAAAAGTACTCGCGGCGGTCCCCTGGCTGGTGGGAGAGCTTCACCAGACTCCAGGATTCCAGCTCCTTGAGGCCGATACTGACGTTGGAGCGCGAGAAACCGAGCGATTCGGCGATTTCGTCGGCATTCAGGGGGCGCGAGGCGGTGAAGAGCAGAGCGTAAATCTGACCGACCGTCCGGTTAATACCCCAGCGGCTGCCCATCTCACCAAAGTGAAGGACAAAGCGCTGGATCAGGGGCGAGAGCTGCATGAACGTTTCGAACTTTCAAGAATTTGTGAAAGTTTAATACGGATCAAGCCGTCCTGCAGGAGTTTTTGCGGTGCGTCAAAAGGTCGCTGGTCACTGCGTACCACAAGCGCCGTGACGTGCGGTGCTCACGGCGATATGCAACGCCGTATTCCCATCAGTTCAGGGTGCCAACGCGCCGGAAGGCGGCCTGTGTGGCCAGGTCGTAGCCGATCGATTCATGCGTTGCGCCGCAGCACTCAGTGATGCAGCAACGGATAGGCCACCAGCCCAATCAAGGCCGCACCCGCGACGATCATTGGTTCAGACAGCTTCTTGAACTTGAGCAGCAACGCGACGGTAACGAGCGCTAGCAGCGCGGTCGGGATATCGACGATCGAGCGCTTGGCCAGGACGATCACCGCGCCGGTGATGGCGCCGATGGCCGCCGCGGTGACGCCATCGACGAACGCCAGAATCGCGGGCAACTTCCCGTACTTCTTGAAATAGGGCGCCGGCAGGATGGTGAACAGGTAGCAAGGCAGGAACGTGGCTGCCGCTGCCACACAGGCACCGGGCAGCCCAGCCACAAGGTAGCCGATAAAGCCGACGGTAATGACAACCGGGCCGGGCGTAATCATGGCTACCGCTACGGCATCGACAAACTGCTTGTCGTTCAGCCAGTGGTGTTCAGTCACCACGCCGCCATACAGGAAGGGCACGATGGCAAGCCCTGAGCCGAAGACAAATGCTCCGGCCTTGGCAAAGAACAGACCGATTTGCGAGAGCAGCGGCCAGTCCACGGTACTCAGCACGCCGCTTGCCGCCGTCAATGGGGTTGCCTCCATCGCGTTCAGCCTGCCTTGCCGCAGCCACTTGGGTGGCGCACGCCAGAACCAGACCAGCACCCCGGCCGCGAGGAACAGCCACGCTACCTCCGATTCGGTGATCACCGTGACGGCCACGAGCACCAGATAGATGACCCACAGCAGCTTGTCTTTGCCTACGTTCTTCCTGGTGAGCCTGTAGGCGCTGATCGCGATGATGCCGATCACCGCCGCGCCCACGCCGTAGAACACCGACTGCATCCAGGTCAGACCGCCGAAGCGCACATAGGCCCAGCCGAGCGCCAGCACCATCAGGAATGATGGCAGTACAAAGGCGACGCCGACGAGTGTGGCACCGAGGATGCGGTAGTGCACGTATCCGAGGTAGATCGCGAGCTGGGCGGCGAGCGGGCCCGGCGCCAACTGCGCGAGGGCAAGCCCCTCCTTGTAGTCGGCATCGGTAATCCACTGCCGCGCATCGACGAGATCCCGGTGCATATAGCCGGCAAGCGCTACCGGACCGCCAAATCCCAGGGTGCCCAGCCGCAGGAAGTACATCACCAGTTGCCGTAGCGTGTAACAGGGGCGTTCGTGTGCAGGAGAGGCGGAGGCGGAGGCGGGTGGCTGGGGCGAGTTCATCTTGTCTTGCGTGGAGAGACGTTCGGAAACTTGGGAACAGGCAACGACCTAGCGTTTGCGCGCGCTGGAAAAGTGCGTGTAAAGCGAGTCGAGGACGGTCCCGACCTCCTCCAGCAGCGCATCGTCATTTGGCAGGCGTTCGCGTGCGCCCGCCAGTACCGCTTCGAAACCACGGGCCTCCGCAACGGGCGTGCCGCCGATGTCGAGCACGTGAACCATCTGGCCGAGACGCGCCAGTCCCTTGTTCTCATCCAGCCCGAAGCTGGCGAGCAACACCTCGAAGGAAACGCGGTTGCCGACATGCGTGAACGTCGCGCCATCGAAGTCGAACCCCAATGCTTCCCCTGGGCATTGGCGAATGTCCTCCAGCCAGAGGAAGGAGGCGTGGGGGTCGATAAAGCGCCGGATCAGCCAGGCACAGGCAACACGGTCCACCCAGAGGTGCTGTCGTGTTGCCCAGCGTCGCCCCTGGTATTGGGTGGGGTCGCGCCTCGGAATCCCGCCCGCCATGCCCTGCGGTTCGCCTGGCGAAAGCATGATGTCGATGGCTGCATTGAAATCGCGCCACTGTGCTTCGGCACGGACCGAGGCTTCATTCGGGAAGTAATCAATCCTGCGGATCGCATCGTATGCGCGACCGTACCGGCGCGCCATGCGTAGGAGGTCTGCTTCGTCCGTCTCCGCCAACGTCGCCCGAGCACTGGAGAGTTCTGCCATCCAGTCTGCGTATTCGGGAGTGCGATCGAACAACGCGCGGTACTCGGCATCTTGCTGTGTGTCGGTGGCCTGGACGGAAAGCGTCCAGACCTTGCCGTCCTCGCTGGCCGCGTCTGTGGCCAGGGCCAGCAACGGTTCTCGCAAGCCTGCGATGTCGGGCAGCAAATAGACGCCGTCACGTAATGCCGCCGCACCGAATGCCTTGATGCCGCGCCAGAACCGCATGCGGGCGGTGGCGGCCGATGTGGGCAGGCTGACAACCAGCACCACCCAGGGAGAAGCGAATTGAAGAGAAGTCATGCGCCCAGCATAGTGGGTCGTAGGTTCTGCTTCAATGCTGTAGAGATCTCTACAGGGCAGGCGTGAACCGGCGTAAAAGGTGGATATTGCTCCACATAAATGACGGCTGCCGGCTCCTCCTATTTGATGGCGAAGCGCACCGTGACGGTCTTTCCGTCGGCGAATGTCACGGTTGCCACGGCCTTGGCGCCCGGAGGAAGCGGGACGGGGTCGTTAGCGACCAGGACGTTGCCGGACCCAGGCGTCAGCGCGGTTTCTGTTTTCGTCGTGCCCGACAGCACAGTCAGCTTGCCTTTTGCGCCACCGACAGATTTCTTGGTGTCATGGTCGTCGACGTAAAGAGCCGGTTTGCCATCCTTGTTGACCAGTTCGAATTGCAGGTCGCTGGCTGTCTGGACCGCGCCGCCATACTGCGCTGGCTTGGCGTCATGTGCGTGAACGAGTCCGGTGGCGCCAAGGGTGAAGACGGCCCAGCCAATCGCTACGAGTTTTTTCATGTGTTTCTCCAAGGACACGGGCGACTTGAAGGGCGTCGCCACAAAGCCCGTCGTTCAGTAAGCGTCCTGGCCCGCTTCACGGACCATGCGTTCGATCGGTTCGCGCCCAAACAGCCAGACCACGAGCGGTGTCAGTACGGCGTCCAGCACAGTAGAACTGAGCAGGCCACCGAAAATCACCACTGCCACGGGGTGAAGGATTTCTTTCCCAGGCGCATCGGCGGAGATCAGTAGCGGGACGAGGGCAAACGCGGCGACCAGCGCCGTCATCAGCACGGGGGTCAGCCGCTCCAGCGATCCGCGTACCAGCATCGGCACGCCGAACTGCTCGCCCTCGAGCCGGCACAGGTTGATGTAGTGGCTGACCTTCAGGATGCCGTTGCGCGTGGCAATGCCCGTCAGCGTGATAAATCCGACCATCGATGCGACCGATAGCGTCAGCCCGCCGAGCCACATCGCCACAACGCTGCCAATCAGCGCGAAAGGAATGTTGGTCATGATGGCCAGTGTCAGCCGATGAGAACGATACCGGGAGAACAGCACAAGATAAATCATCACCAGCGACCCCATTGCCAGCAGGACGATCAGCCGGGTGGCCTGTTCCTGGGCCTGGAACTGACCTTCGATACTGGCGAAGTACCCGCCGGGTAGTCCGGTGCTGGCAATGGCACCCCGCACACCTGCGATGACGCGGGACATGTCGGAACCATCGGTGTTCGCATAGACGACAATGCGGCGCCGGCTGTTCTCGCGACCCACCTGGTTGGGACCGTCGGACTCCTCCACGGTGGCGATGGCTGACAGCGGAATTGCCCCACGCGGGGACTGGATCATGATGCGTGCAAGGTCCTGCGGGGTACGACTTGCATCGGGCAGGCGCACCACAAGATCAAAGCGCTTGACGCCATCGATGACTTGCGAGATGCGCGTCCCGTCGGCAAGCGTTTGCAGGGCCGAGAGCGCGTCGCCGGGGGTAACGCCATATTGCGCGGCCTTGCGGTAATCGAGCCTCACGTTAACCTGCGGAATCAAGACCTGCTTCTCCACGGAGATGTCGACCAGGCCGGGGACGCCCGCCAGCTTGCCGCGCAGGTTCTCCGCCAGGCCGCGGAGGGTATCGAGGTCGTCGCCGTAGATCTTCAGGGCGATCTGGGCACGCACGCCAGACAGGAGGTGGTCGAGTCGATGGGAAATGGGCTGGCCGATGGCCACCGACGCCGGCAGCGTCGCAAGCTGCGCGCGGATCGCTGCCATGACCGCTTCGCGACTACGGCCTGAGCGATGCAGGTCAATATCGACTTCAGAGGAATGCACACCTTCCGCATGCTCGTCCAGTTCCGCGCGTCCGGTACGGCGACCCACCTGAACGACTTCCGGCACCTGCCGGATCAGGGATTCGGCCAGCGCCCCGATCCGGTTGGACTCGGCAAGCGATGTCCCGGGGTTGAGCATCAGCGACATGACAAGCGAGCCTTCGTTGAACGCGGGCAGAAATGCTCGGGGCATGAACGGAACGGTGGCGGCAGCCACCAGCACCAGGGCCACGGCAACTGCCAGCACGCGACGGGCGCGCGGAAACGACCATTCCAGCACGCGGGTCTCCACCTTCTTGAGCCAGCGCACAAGTGGGCTGTCCGGATGGTCGAGGCGCTTCATGCCCGGGAGCAGGTAGTACGACAGCACAGGCGTTACCGTCATCGACACCAGCATCGATGCAAGGATCGATACGATGTAGGCGATGCCCAGCGGCGCAAACAGCCGGCCTTCAATGCCCGGCAGCGCAAACAGGGGGACGAAGACCAGCACCACGACCAGCGTGGCGTAGACGATGCCCGAACGCACCTCGACGGATGCGTGCCAGATGACGTCCAGTGCCGGAGGCGGGGCGTCCATGGCACGCCGTTGTTTCAGCCGCCGCAGGATGTTCTCCACATCCACCACGGCGTCATCGACCAGTTCTCCGATTGCGATGGCCAGCCCACCCAGCGTCATCACGTTGATGGATTGACCGAGCAGATGGAATGCCAGCGCCGTAACGGCGAGGGACAAGGGGATGGCGATCAGCGAAATGGCGGTGGTGCGCGCGCTCAGCAGGAACGCAAACAGGACGATCGCCACCATGATCGCGCCATCCCGCAGCGCCTCCATGACGTTGCCGATGGAGGCTTCGATGAAGTCCGCCTGACGGAACAGGATCCGCGGCGCGGCAAGGCCGGCAGGCATCCCTTGCTTCAACTCGGCAAGGGCCTGTTCGAGATCGTGCGACAGTTTGACGGTGTCGGCGGCCGGCTGCTTCTGCACGCTGACGATCACTGCGGGCTGTCCGTTGAAGCCAGCATCTCCGCGTTTTACCGCTGCGGCATGGCGGACATCCGCAATCTGCTCAAGCAGCACGGGCGCGCTGTCCCGATATGAGACGGCGAGGCCACGGAGATCTTCAAGCTGTCTGGTGCGACCCAAGTTGCGGATCAGGTACTCGCGTCCGTTGAGATCGATAAAGCCACCGCTCGTGTTCGCAGCGAAGTCGCGCAAGGCGCGCGTCACCTGCTCCAGCGTGACCCCGAACTGCGCCATGCGTGCCGTATCGGGTTCCACCCGCAGTTGGCGGACCTCGCCGCCGATCGGAATGACCTGCGAAACGCCTGGTACCGACAGCAGGCGCGGCCGGAGTACGAAGTCCGCATATTCGCGAGCGGCCATGGGGCTGGCCATTTCGGGATCGATGGGCAACGCGACCAGCATGATCTCGCCCATGATCGACGATACGGGGCCGAGGATCGGCGTCAGTCCGCCGGGAAGTTGTTCCCTGACCAGTGCGAGCCGCTCGGATACCAGTTGCCGGTTGCGGTAGATGTCGCTGCCCCAGTCAAACTCGGCGTAGACGATGGACAGGCCAACGCCCGAAACGGACCGCACGCGGGTCACGCCCGGCATGCCATTCAGCGCCGTCTCGATGGGGAACGATGCGAGCAGTTCCACTTCCTGGGGAGCCATACCGCCAGCTTCCGTGATCACCGTGACAAGTGGTTTGTTGAGATCAGGAAACACGTCCACGGGGGTGCGCCAGGCCGTGAGGGCGCCGTACACCATCAGGATGGCAGCCAGGGCCAGCACCAGCAGCCGGTTGCCGAGGCTCGCGCGAACAATCCAGTTGAACATGGCGCGCCTCTATCGGATCTGGTTGATCAACGCGGCGCCTGTGACGACCACCCGGTTCTCCGGCGACAGTCCCCGGGTGACGATCACGGTGCGCGCATCGAGCGTGCGGACTTCAACGAGTTGCGCAATAAAGCGCTGCGTCCCGGACTTGACCCAGACGACTGGCTCGTTGTTCGGGTTCCGTACCAATGCCTCGCTGGGTAATGCAATGCCCTGCATCGTGTCGGAGAGCCGCGCCAGCACGGTCAGGGGCTGGCCCACCGCAAGCGTCGACGCGCCGTCTGCCAGGCTGAACGTCAGCGGCACCGCACCATTCTTCAGGCTGCGGCCCGCGCCGACAAACTTCAGCATGCCGCCGGATTTTCCGCCGTCAGCCAACACGCCATCGCGGATGCGACCGACCAGGGAAGTGTCGGCAGTCTGGGCCTCGATCAATAGATGCAGTGGATCGACTATTTCGAACAACACGTCCTGCGGCGCGACCACCTGACCAGCGACCACGCTGGCCGAGGCAATCACACCGCTGGCGGGCGCGCGCAACGGGGCCGTCGGGTGCAGGCTGGTTGTCACCGCGTCGCGCTGGCCGCTCAGGCTCTGGACCTCCGCACGCGCGGCATCGATATCCTTGCGTGGAATGCTGTCCTGCAACGACTCCAGACGCTCCAGCCGTTGCCGCGCCAGCTTGAGGTTGGCCGTCAGCGTCGCAAGCTGTGCCTGTTGGTTGCCGATATCGAACGGTTCGTTCTTATGTCGAAGCACCGCAAGCGTCTGCCCCTTGGCGACGCGCTGCCCCAGCACCGGGAAGCCGCTCCGGGGCGGCTCGAGCCAGCCTGGGTGACCGGCCTGCACGCGGCCACCCGCGTTCGGATCCATCACCACGGTTGCGTTAAGGGTTACCGATTGGGGGTGTTCTCCGCTCTGCGGCATCATGGTGCGAATACCCATGCGCCGCTGCGCCAGCTTGGGCACCTGCACACTGCCGTCAGGGAGGCGGAGCAGACCGCTGCCGGTACCGGCGGCGGTGTCCAGGTGTTCCCCGTCGGGCCCGTGGGCACCGGGTGCGGCCGACACGGACATCGCGTGGCTTGCGATCAGCGCGGAAATGGCGATTGCTATCGTTATCTTGTTCATGGCGGCGCGGCCCTCAGGAAATGGATCGACGAGCACGCACTCGCCAGGCAATTGCAGTCAGCAGGAGCACGGCAAGGAGGGCCACGACGAACCATGCCACACGCTTGAATTGCCAATGGCGATGGCCGTCCGTGCCTGGCGCGACGACGAGCTTGCCTTCCATGAGGTCGGCATCGTTGCCAGTCACCAACGTGAAGACGAGCGCGTGGTCGCCGGGCTGGCGCAGCGCAGCAAGGAGCTTCGGGTCGGTGAAGGAAAAGTCCCCGATGTCGTGATGAAGTTTCGACTGCGCCTTGATCGTGCCGAGTTCGACGTCGAGCGTTCCCGTCGTGACGGGCGCGTTGGTGTCATAGCGATCGACCAGGACGGAGAGTTCATCGCCGTGGAGGGTGCCGACCAGCTCGAAACCCTCGGTATTGGCTTCAATCACGGGAAGCGTGGTGACGGCGCTGGCAGTGGCGGCTGGTGCGTCTAGGTGCTCGCCGTTGGGCCCGTGGGCGCCAGGGGCTGCGTGTGCAGTCAGCGTCGCACAGCACAGCAATGCGATGGTCAGGATTCGGTTCATGGCAGGACTCCGAGGGCCTGGTTCAGATTGGCAATGGCGAGGCCACGGCGTGCGCGCATCTGCGCCAGCTCCGTTTCCGCTTCCAATGCCTGGTTTTGGGCGCGCAAGACTTCGGGCAAGCCGATTTCGCCGGCGTTGAACGTCTTGCGCAGCAGGTCCGAGCGCTCCGACAGCGTGCTGCTACGCTGGCTGACCAGTTCGAGCTGTTGTTCGGCCAGCGCTAGCGACTGCCGGGCGGCATCGATTTCCGATTGCACGATGCGTTCGGCTCGGTCCCGTTCCGCGCGCGCGGTCATCAGTTCGGTCTGCGCAGCCGTTTCGCGAGGCAGATTGCGCGCATCGGTGGCGAAAGGGATGCGGATGAAGACGCCTATGGTCTGGTCACTCGGCAGGCCGCCCCCCGCCGTGTCGCGTCGATAGGTCAAACCGACCTCGGGTGGGTCACGACGGGACTTCTGCAGGTACCCGACCTGTCGTTCGCCGCGTTCCACGGCGCTTTGCGCGGCGTCAAGCCGGGGATGGGAGGTGGCTGAGCCTACGGAGGCCGGTGTTTCCTCGAACCTCGCCGGCAATTCGGCCGAGCCCGTGGTCTGCACAAGGCGCGCACGGGTCTCCACCAGCCGCGCTTCGCTCTCCGTCAGCAGCGCCTGGCTTGCAAGCAGTTCCTGTTCCGCAAACAGCAGATCTGTCCGGGCAAGGTCGCCTGCAGTCAGGCGGCGCCTGACGTCGTCGCGCAGTGACTGCGCGACGATCACGCGGCGCCGCACCACGTCTCGCTCCGATTCCGCGGCGGCAAGTTGCCACACCCGTTGCCGAACCTCGGCGGCGACGGCGAGTTGGCCCAGCCTGACAGCGGATTCCGCTTCGGCGGCGTGGGCCTCCGCAAGCGCGCCGCGGGCACTGCGCTGCCCCGGCATCCAGATCGGCACGCCCAGAGCAACCTCGCTTTCCCGGACACCGCGACGATCGGTAAGCTGGTCGCCGCGGTGCCGCAAGTCGAAAGAAGGTGGCCCCGCAATCAGGGCGTCAGCCTGGACGCGGCTGGCAGCGGCTTCCAGCCGACGGCCCTCGGTCGCCTGTACGGCAACCGACCGCTGCCAGGCGGCATCGAACAGGGCGCGCAAATCCGTGGTCGGTGTCTGCGCGCAGACATTGGCCAGCATCCCGAAGGACGCCGCCAGGCATAGCAATGACTTCTGCATAAATTCCCCAAACGCCAAAAGCTCGAGCAAGCGTCGCGACGGGGTACCGTGTCACAGCCGGACACGGCGAGCAGAAAAGGACAACGCCCCGCCGTCAGGCGGGCACGTGAGGTGGTCGTAAGGGGGGACTGTATGCAGGCGTGGGGATGGTGCTGCCTGCAAAAGATGGCACGACTTGTTGGGTATCCAGCAGCAGCGGGAGCGCTACGGACAGGAGTGTGCCAGGGAGGTTCGACATCAGGTCGAAAGCGAGTTGGTGCGTCGCGGAGGCAAGGGAATCGTCCTCCTCCATGGCGCCGTCATCGTCGTGGTGGTGCTGCACATGCTCGGCATGCGCGACCAGATGATCCATGGCTTCGCCCGACATATGGTCGAACTGTCGCTCCACTGCGCCAAAGGCCTGCAGTGGCAGAATCAGCATCATGAAAATGGCTATGATTCGCGACATGGAACGAATTCTACATGAGCAAATCGGCGTCCGACACAATCCCTTCGCGGTCTGAGGATGGGCGTGCCGGAAAGAAGCGTCTGAAACTCCGCATTGGCCCGTGCCGGGTGATGCCGATGCTGGGGGGTGCACGGTCACGGTCCGTGCACCCGTAGAGCACTCAGGGTGCGGGCAAGATGACTTTGTCCAAAACGTGGATGACCCCGTTTGAGGACAGCACGTCTGTGCCAACGATGTTCGACTGGCGGCCACGCTGGTCCGTAATCGCCAAGGTTGGGCCGACGGTGAACGCTTCACCCTCGACAGTCTTTATCGGCGTGTTAAGCGGAACACTGGCTTTCAGGACCAGGTCGGGCACCACGTGGTATGTCAGCACTTTCGTAAGCAACAGTGTGTTCGCCAAAAGTTGCTCCTTGGTGACACCCAGTTCAGTCAACAGCGATGCAAATGCCGCATTGGTCGGTGCGAAAACGGTGTAAGGCCCAGGCGCATTGAGCGTGTCAACCAATCCTGCGGCTGTCACTGCCTCCACCAAAATGCTGAAGTCAGGGTTAGCAATGGCCGTTTGCACGATTGTCTTGTCGGCAGGTAAAAGCACCTTGTCGATGGCATGGATGACGCCATTGGATGCGGCAATGTCCGCTTGAATGATGTTGCTCGTTCGGTTGCGCCCATCTGTGACGACGAGTCTGGTGCCGATTTTGTCGATCTTGAAAAACCCACCCCCAACCGGATTGATGGGCTTACCGAGGGGAATCGCGCCGCTCTGGATTTGCCCGGACACAACGTGATATCTAAGTACTGCTGTCAACAGCGACTTGTTTGTCAGTAGTTGGTCCTTGGTCACGCCGAGTTCACCAAGCAACGCCGAAAAAGCATCGTTTGTGGGAGCAAACACCGTAATGGGCCCGGGTGCGGTCAAGGTATCCGTCAGGCCCGCTGCCTGAACGGCTTCGGCGAGAATACTGAAACGGCTGTCGTTATTGGCGACCTGCACGACGTTCTTGGGAGGATCGTCGCCGCCACCGCATCCCACGGTAATGGCAAGCAACATGGCACTACATAATCCTATAATCCACCGTAGCATGATCATTCTCCAAACTGTGCCAAGCAATAAGCGCTCCAACAGGTTTTAGCTTTTTATGCGGCCATGGATTGCCTCCTTCAACTCGCAAAGTGAAAAAACTAGTCGATTTCCTCTAACTTGCATCACGACGAGCGGTGATCCCTACTATCCAGCGAGCGAATTTTCAGAGGACTTATGTAACGTTTGAAGAAAAACGTTTGCATAGCCATGCTACGGGAGTGCGGATCAGTGGCAATTGACGCCACAGCGTGGCGGCGTCCCAGAAATCCTGATGACTTGCAACGAAGCCATCCCTGTCAAAAGAGAACTGTGTGCAGCCGGGTACGTCGAAAGCATGCTGACGCACGTTTCCCGTAAACCTCCAGGAAACAATAGCTTCGGCACCACTGCTCATTTTCGTTTGGATCGCAAAGCGCGGGGCTTCAACGCTCTCGAACATATGCTCAAAGACCGCACGGATCGCGGGGATTCCGCAAACGTCGTTAAACGGGTCGCAGAAGCGCGCCTGCCGCGCGTAATACTGGTCCAGATGTGCGAGTGAGGAGGGCGACAACGCGTCGTACCATGCCAGTAACGCGGCGAGGGTATGCGGCGGCAGGGTATATTGATCTGGCATGTGGGTCAGAGACATTCATGATATGCGGGTCAGCCGCTGTAGCAGGCCAAGGCTGATTCGGTACGGCAGTAGACTGATAAGACGAACCAAGCGCGTAAAGCGTTGTGGGAACGCTATTTCGAAGCGACCTCGTTCCAACCCGGTGAGAATTGCTTCCGCTGCAACTTCCGGTGTGATGAGGGCGGGCATCCGGAAGGTGTTGCGCGCCGTCAGGCGCGATTTGACGAAGCCCGGATTGATCAGGTACACCCCGAGGCCGTGTGCATGGAGTTCCGTATACAGAAGCTCCGCCAGGTTGATCAGGGCCGCCTTTGAGGGGCCATACAACGTGGCGCCGGGTAAGCCGATGTAGCCCGCGACGCTTGCCACAATGGCGATGCCGCCCGAGCGCCGCAGAAGCATTGCGGGAAGCACTGCGCTTAGGCCGTAATAGACGCCGCAAACGTTCGTCTCTATCGTGTCGTGCGCTTCCCGCGCACTTAACTCCCAAGGGCTTAGGGGACGGTAGTCAGCCGCACAGAAGACCACCAGATCCACGCCTTGCCATGCTTCGCAAAGCGCGTCGTGGGTCGCTGTCCAATCTTGAGGCTGGCGTACATCCATGGTGAGCACGACGCCCTTGGGATGGCCTTCGACCACCGCGAGCAGGGCGTCCGCGCGACGCGCCGAAACTGCGACCCAGGCCCCTTTCCCAAGCAGCGCTTTGGCGAGCGCAGCCCCTATCCCGCTCGATGCGCCGACCAGCCAGACGCGCTTGCCATGCCAGTCGCGCAGGCGCGGGTTAAGGTGCAGACCGAAGACCATGCTTGCGCCCCTACGGCGCCGGGCGACGAAAAACGACCGTCACCTGCCCGACTTCGAAGCCGAACTTGGTAACGCGGGCACGATTGATCATCGTCTGCGGGTCGATGAGAACCATCATGTCGTCGAACTGGACGTCGTAGACCTTTCCGTCGACTGGAAGCTGCAAGGTATAGCGCCACCGGAGGACATTGCCGGCAGACTCTCCTGTTGCCGTGCCAACGACATCGGGTGCCTCGCCACGCCAGGTGCCGTCCCGCTCGCGTTTGAGTGTCCAAGTACGCTCCTGCGTTGTACCGTCGCTGTAGCGAAACGTTTCGTGCAGGACGAATTGATCCTGCGACATGCGGCCGTCGAGTGCCACATGGAATCGTTTGACGATTTCGCCACTGCGTTTCTGGAACATTCCCCATGCTTCGGTATTGCCTGAAAAGAACTGGGGCAAGTCGAAGACTGGGCGCTCCTGCGCATACAGGCTGACATCAGGCGTCGTACATGCCGTGCCGAGAATCGTAGCGGCGCCAAGCACTATCGCAACGAGCGGTTTCATTGGAGTTCCTCTGTGACTTTTGCTGTGGGCGTTTTCGTGCGCAATGCGACAAGCGCTCCGAGCTTGAGCAGGCAGGGTAGGCCGGCGTAGGCGAGGGCGAGCGCCACGCCGGGCGTGCCGATGGCCGGGGTGCCCGGTTGATAGCCCAGCCAAGCGAGCCCAGGGAGAATCAGTGCGGAGAGCGCCAGGCATAGCTTGCCGATCAGGGTCCAGATCCCGAAGTAGGCGCCGGCCCCTTCGCCATTCGGAATGCACTGGGCCAGCAGGACCGGCGGTAATGCAAGATCTGCCCCGAGTGCAAAGCCACATCCGATGCATACCACGAGGAACGGCGCCACATCTCCCGGTCCGAGCGTCGCCGCCCACACAAACGCCGCGATCGCCAGTCCCATTGCGGCGCGCCACGCGCGCTGGGGACCGACGCGCCCGGATATGCGAACCCAGAGTGGGAGCCCCAGGGCGGCCGCCAGGAAATACAGCGCGAGACTGGGTGCGACCCATTGCATTGCACCCAGTCGATCTTCGATAAAGAAGACGGCCAGGGAAGCGGGTATGGCGACGGATAGTCCGTTCAGGAAATAGGGCACCAGAATCGCTCGGAACGAGCGGTTGTCGCGTACGTTTCTCCATACGCCCAAGATGGCAGGGGAGTCGCTGCCGCGGCCGTGCAGGTGAGTATTCGAACTCGGCATCATTCGCCAGGGAGGAGCGAAGCGCAGTACCCAAAGCGCGCCGATCAACAGGATGCCAAAGAGCGCAATGAATGGGACCATGGCATCTTGCGGCGCCGTGTCTTCGTTCGCCAGCAGCCACGCTGGCCCCGCACTGGCAATGAGGACACCCAACACGCCAGCGCCTTCGCGCCAGGCTGCCGCCCGGGTCAATACGCTGCTATCGGGCCCCAGCGTGGCACCCCATGCGAGGTACGCGACATTCATGAAACTGTGCGCAGCGTATACGGCGACCAGGGCGGCGGCAAACCAGGTGGCCAGTGCCCTGCCTGAGACCATCGGCATCCACAAGGCCCCAAATGCGGCGATGAGGCACGCGGCACTGATCCACAAAGCAGTGGGGAGACCGCGGCTGCGCGCCAGCGTATCTGCCCAGCGCCCGAGCAATGGGTCTTGTGCGGTATCGACAAGGCGGGTGAGAAACAGGATGAGGCCGGCCGTGGACAAAGGCATGCCAAGGCGAGAGGTGTAATACGCAGGCGCCTGGACGTATATGGGCAGCGCCACCATGGCAAGCGGGAGGCCCAATGCACCGTAGGCAACGAGGTGAGCCGAGCGTATGGTCATCGAGCTAGTCCGAGGAGCTTCCTGCGCAATACCGGATCACGGGTCGACGGGCCAAGCCAGATGGAGAAGAATGCGTGGGCAAGCACGGGATCGTCGACCCGCCCGGTCTCGCTGTCGTTGGCGTAGAAGCGCGCGCCCTGCATCGGCGTGTACACGCCAGTCAAGCGATCACCCGCACGCACGTCGACCAATACGCGTGAAAGAGCCTGTCGCCACTGGCCAACGGTCGATTCGGACAATGAATTGCCGTGGATACGCTGGATTTCCTCGATGCTGGTGTCCACCAGGCGCTGTGCACGAATGTCTCGTGCATAAATGAGGTGTAGCGCGAACGGGGCGTCGAGCACCACGGCTGGGTCGTTGGAGACCGGTGGTTGGCTTCTCCAAAGCTGCGCTTCATAGATGCGCATCCCCAACCAGCGGTAGTTGCCTTGGCCGATCATATGTGCCTGCGGTAGGGCGTCGCGCCACGAGGCGGCCGCGATACCAGGCAGAGCTGTTAGCGCAAGCATCAAGGCTGCGAGGTGCCGTGCCATGCTAGTCCCTGCGCGTGAGGAGGAACTGCATGACGTCGGTGCGACCTGCGTCGAATCCGACCTCGCAGTAGCACAGGTAGAGCCGCCACATGCGTATAAATGCTTCGTCGAAGCCAAGGGCCAGGATCGCCCCGGCTTGGGCCTCAAAGCGCTCGCGCCATCGCCGAAGCGTTTCGGCGTAGTCACTACCGAAGGCCAACGCCGTACGGCTCGAGAATCCGCATTTACCGGCGGCCTCAGCAAATCGCTCGGCGCTTGGGAGCATGCCGCCGGGAAAGATGTACTCGCGGATAAAGTCGCTGCTATATCGATATGCATCGAAGCGTTTGTCGTCGATTGTGATCGATTGCACCACGGCCTGGCCCCCCGGGCGAAGCGTCCGGGAGAGCTGGTCAAAAAAGGCGGTCCAGTAGGCCTGCCCGACTGCCTCGAACATCTCGATTGACACGATCGCGTCGTACGTGCCTTCCAGGTCGCGATAGTCGCGCAACTCGAGCCTGATGCGGTCGGTCAAGCCCTCCTGCTCAATGCGCATTTGGGCGTGTGCCAGTTGGGCGGCGGAGATCGTGACACCGTGCACGTTCACGCCGCGTCTGGCCGCATGCATCGCAAAACCGCCCCAGCCACACCCGATCTCGAGGACGTGCATGCCGGGCTTCAGCCCAAGCACGTCGCAGATGTGCGCGTACTTGGCTTCCTGTGCCTCCGTCAGTGAGCGTTCGTTGTGACCGTCGAAGTGCGCGGCGGAATAGCTCCAGGTCTCGTCGAGCCACAGGGCGTAGAAGGGATTGCCCAGATCGTAGTGGGCATGGATATTGCGCCGGCTGCCGCCCCGTGTGTTCCTGCGAAAGAGATGTCGCAGCAGATACCAGCGGCGGCTCAGCCACGCGCCATCGATGGCACATGACAAGACTGATTCATTCTCAAGGGCCAGGCGCAGCAGGGCGACCAGATCGGGGGTGTCTACCCATCCGGCGCGGTAAGCCTCGGCAAAACCAATATCGCCGGCGCTCAGGACGGCTTCGCAAGCGCGCCAGTCCCGCAGCGTCAGCCGAGCCCCCGGCGCTTCATGCGGATCGCCGTAGATCGCCTCCTCCCCGTCCGGCCGTAGGAGCACCAGATGGCCCACGGCCAGGCGCTGGAGCACGGCCAGGAACATCCGGACAAACACGGACGTCCGGGACGGCAGCAGGGCTGGGGTACAAGGCTGTAGCAGCGCACGATGTCCGGATGGAAGACGGTTCATATGAGCGGATAGGGACGGGCAGAGATGGGGTTAGCCGATGGGGGGTACCGAAGGCGGGTGCTTGCCATGAAAGGGAACTGACATCCTCCACAGGCGAAATGCCTGCCAGTGGATGCGTACGATGACGGCAATCGCGGCCCAGGGCTGGCGTGCCACGGCCAACAGCATGCGACCCAAGGTCAGCGGCGACTTGTGGCCACCAATCGAGGTGCGAAGCACGAGGCCGTTGTCATCGTAGTAGTCAATGCCGGCATACGCTGTGCTTTCAGTCTCGCGCACTTGAAACGCGTAGTGGCCCTGCACTGTGTTAAAGGGCGACACATGAAGGCGCTTGCGGGTAGCGAGCACTGTGCGCGCGTGGATGACGCCAAGGTCCGGTGCTGTAACAAGGTAGGCATGATGATCCCCGAACGTGTTGTTCACTTCAGCGACTAATGCGCGCAGTGCGCCGGCCTTGTCGTAGCAATACCAGAAGCTGACCGGGTTGAAGACATAGCCGAAGATGCGCGGTGTGGTCTGCAACCAGATCGGTCCGTCGTCTGGCAGCCCCAGGGCAGCCAGACGTGGACGAATCCACTTGCCCAGGCTCGTGCCATCGCGCGGTCCGTAGTCGCGCGTATGCAGGCTGAAAGGTCTCCGGCGGTCGATGCCGAACCACCACTGTTGCAAGGCCGGCAGCCCATCGATATCGATGCGCAGGCAAAAGACGGGGTACGCGAAGCGGTTGCGGGCGGGGCGCAGGCGATCGTGCATGACGCGGCAGCGCAGGAGCAATGCGGCGGGCTTCATAGTCGAGACCAAGTCGGCAATGCGCCAAAGTCGCGGGCCACCCGCAGTGCGGACTTCAGGCCGTCTTCGTGAAAGCCGTATCCGGTCCAGGCGCCGGCGTACCAGGTTCGTCGTTCGCCTTGCAAGGCAGGCAGTTGCTGCTGCGCTGCAATGGCCGCGAGGTCGAAGAGGGGATGCTCGTAGTGAAAGCGGCGCAGCTCCGTGCCGGGTGCGGGCTCCCGAAAGGCGTTGAGTGTGACCACGACGGGCGTGCGAAACGGTAGGGGCTGCAACTGGTTGAGAAGGTAGCTTACGCACACCGCACGTTGTGCATCGCTATGGCGGCGGCCGAGGTAGTTCCAGGCGGACCATACACTTGGGCGGCGGGGTAGGAGCGTCGCATCGGTGTGCAAGATCGCGATATTGGGCGCGTAGCGGACGCTTGCAAGCACCTGATGTTCGGCTGGTGTTGCATCGGCCAGCATCCGCAGTGTGTCTGGGGCGTGTGAGGCGAAGACAATGGCATCGAAACGTGATGTGCCTGCGTCGGTCATGACGCTCACACCGTCTCCATCCCGGCGCACGGCGCGCACGGCAACGCCCAGTCGGATGTCATCGAGATGTGCGGCGATGCGGCGGACATATTCGCGCGCGCCGCCGGCAACAGTGCGCCACTGCGGGCGGTTGCGGACCTGCAGAAGCGCGTGATTCAAGCAAAAGCGCAGGAACGTGGCGGCCGGGAAGCGCAGCACGTCAGCCGTCGCGCATGACCAGATGGCGGCGGCCATAGGCAGCAGGTAGTGCTGACGGAAGGGTTGTCCGTATTGGCCAGCTTCCAGCAAATCGCCAAGGGAGCAACGGCTGCGTTCGGCGAATGCCAGATGGACCTGTGCTGCGCCGTTAAAACGCACAATGTCTCGGAGCATTCCAAGGAAGGTAGGGGAGAAGGCGTTGCGACGTTGCGCAAAGACAGTACTCACATTGGTGCCGGCCCATTCGAGACGCCCCTCGTCCAGTGAGACCGCGAACGACATATCGCTTGCGTGAGAACGCACGCCAAGCGCTTCGAACATCGCTACCAGATTCGGGTACGTGCGGTCGTTGAACACCAGGAACCCTGTATCGACCGGGCAGGTGTGGCCATCAAGGGCGACGTCGACCGTATTGGTATGCCCGCCCAGATAGTTGCCAGCCTCGAAAAGCGTGACGGCGTGATCCCTCGCAAGCAGCCAAGCGCTCGCCAAGCCCGAGACCCCGGCGCCTACAACGGCAATTCGCAATCCCCTCTGAGTGACTGAATAAGCGCTCACGCGGCACCTTTCTGACTTTTTTCGCGGTTGCTGATGCGTTTTGGAGTGGGGGTGCTACCATGCCCCTACTGTCTCGGAAAGAAGGTTACTGCATAGTAACGAAATTTACAAATGGGTATTTTGGGCAAGATCAGCTTCAAGGACCAGACCTTCCGGTTGCGCGAGGACGCGATCCTGGATGCGACCTCGCGCATCCTGGCGGGGAAAGGGTTCGACCTGATGACGATGGATGACGTTGCCGGCGAGGTGGGCATTTCCAAGCCCATCCTCTACAAGCATTTCAGATCGAAGGATGACCTTGTGGGCGCTGCCATGATCCGGCTGATCGATGGGGCCATCGATTTTCTGGAGCGCTTGCCGCGGGATGAAACAGCGATGGGGCGCTTGCGTGCGCTCCTGGCGTGGGCGCTGCGTGTACGTTTGGAAGGCGGGCTGCCGTTCCTGCCCTCGACCAGCCCGCACGTGCGCGACATGCTGACGCGCAATCTGCGCTATGTGACGCGCGTGCTCAAGCTCAACGGCACTCTTAAGGGGCTGGTTAGGGAGGCGAAGAAAGCGGGGGAGTTGGCCAGCGCGCTTCCGGACGACGTGATCCTTTTTTCCTATTATTCGCGCACGTGCGACCCGGCAGTCGAGTATCTGCGCCTATACGCAAAAATGGACGACCAGCAAATCGTCGCCCACATGCTTGAAGTGTGTTTTCACGGGATCGCGACTCGTCCCTAGCCTCACCCAATGGCTCCAGGGTCACGTGTTCGAGCGAGATGCCTGCCTGCGGCGAGACCACCGTGGCGCCAGTCAGTGCGGCCAGGTCACCCAGTTGCCCGGTGCGCGAGTCGCCGAACCCTGGCGACTTGACCGCACAGATCTTCAGGGCGCCGCGCAAGTTGTTTGACGGCGAGCGTGGCGGGGGATGCCATGGCTGCCTGCCTGTGTCCTCGGGCACTGCGCCGCGATCCGAGCATGAGCATTGCCGCTGCGTTTGCGGCGGTTGCGGGCGCGATTGCGGCGCATTCGATTCGCGACCGCTCGCCACGTTGTCACCGCCGGCGTGCAGTGCGGCGGCAAGGAGGCCAGAATGAACGGTGGGAAAGCCGCAATGCGCCACGCGACGTGCGGAGGCGTTGAACAGGTCGACTGGTTCTGGCCGTTCAACCCCTCGGCGCGCATGGCCGACGTCCTACGGCGCGCCCAGTTTGCGCAGGCTTACGAGACGTTCCAGGCGTCCATGTGCATGTTCGGGACGCCTGCATTCGGCATTACATCGATTGAGAATCAGGGAGAATCCCTGCCCGTTAGCGTCACGGTCGAGGTGCAGACACCATTCTGCCGGCTTCTGCGGTTTGGTCTCTGCGCTGGCAAAGACGCCGTGGCGCGGCCCCGGTTACTGCTGTGTGCGCCACAAGCGGGCCACCATGCTGCGCTGATGCGCACTGCCGTCCGTTCGCTGCTTAATGAATCTGATGTCTATGTGACGGATTGGATCGATGCGCGAGACATTCCGCGCGAAGCAGGGGCCTTCGGTCTCGATGATCACGTCCTGGCCCTGGAGCGATTCATGGCAAGGCTGGGGCCTGCGGAACTCGATGTGTTGGCGGTCTGCCAGGCAACTGTGCCGGCACTGGCTGCGGCTGCGCGCCTGGCGGCCAGTCCGGGGCCGGAACTCCGATCGCTCGTCCTTATGGGTGGCCCCGTTGATGCCCGATGCCATCCGACTGCGATTGGTCGCGCCGCGAGCCGAGTCTCGCGGGAATCGTTCGCGGACCGCTATACGGGCGTAGTCCCACATGGCTATGCTGGGGCGGGGCGGATCGTGTACCCGGGCTTTCTCCAGCTATCGGCACTGGCGAGCGGGCAACCAGCGCGGCAGGCGGGACTGTTCCTTGACGCCATGCGCGGTGTCTTCCTGGGAGACCCGGCGGCAATATCCGCCAGCATGGCGGCGGCGATCGACTATTCGGCTACGGTTGATCTTCCTGCGGAATTCATCGCGGATACGATCGATGTGGTATTCCACCGCTTTCTGTTGCCGCGCGGCAAGTGGCGCGTCGCTGGCGCAAGTGTCCGGCCTGGGGTCATGCGGGGCACCCACCTGCTGACCGTGGAAGGCGCCGAAGACACCATCACAGGGGCAGGACAGACCCACGCTGCGCATACCCTGTGCAGAAATCTGCCGCCGGCATTCCACGAACAGATTACCGTTGCTGACTGTGATCACTATGGGTTGTTCAGTGGCAAGCCCTGGCTCGTCCGTGTCTATCCCTTACTGCAACGGAGAATGGTCGCATGGCGCGCGCCCGCGCCCGCTTGCGGAAGGGGTACGGCAAGCCCCGCCCGCCATTCTGCGGATGGCAGGTCCTGATGTCATTGCGGCTGAAAAATTGACTTGACCTCGCCGGACAGGTCGCACGGTCACGTCATCCCCGGGAAATGGTTCGTCCGGTCGGGTTGCGCCACGTCTACGGTTCGAGCACGTATTGTCCCGGGGCGTCAGCGAGCGCCCCCCAAGGACGGGGCTTGCGCCCGTTCGCACAACCCGTTGCACAACCCGTTGCACAACCCGGTGGCGATATCCAAGGCGCCCGTCATTGTCACGCTTGTGTCAGCGTTCGCGACGCGGGCAGCGCGTCTCACAATAGAGCCAGTCGTCCTCCAGCGTGTTCACGGGCATCCGGATCACGAAGTCTAGCGGCGTCGGTCCGGCCGTCACTTGGACGACCCGCTGCTGGCCCTGGTACTCGGCGGTCACGACATACGCGCCGGCATCAAGGCGAACATAGAGAAGCGGTCCTTCAGTCACGACGCGCAACAGTCGCTTGCCATCGCTGTTGGACACGAGGACAAGGACATCGGAAAGCGACTCGCCGGTCGACGCGCTGATCAGGCTGAGGCGGACGTTGAAGCGCCCGGCCTGCGCGCGCATGCTGTCCAGGTCCTCGCGTCCGATTCCGCCGCTCATATAGCTGATGCCATTCTGCGAGCGAACTTCGGCCGCCCCGGCGACCAAGGGCGCTGCCATGGCGGCGAGCCAGACCGCCACGAGGGCCAAGAGGGCCGCGCCACGCAACGGCCTGCTGGATAATCGAGTCATCGACGTATCTCCGCATTGGTTAAGGTCAGGAGGTCCATGTCACAGTGCGTGACACGCCGCCCCGGGCAGGCACGGTAACCCTGTCGGTGTGTTCGACGCCGTCGGCCTTGGTGACGACGCGATACGTCCCCGGTGGCAGGCGGACAAACAGGAATGGACCCTCGGAGGTGACCGAGAACACCTGATTGCCGCCCTCGCGGAAGATCTCTGTCGCGACGTCCGACAGGAATTCACCGTGGCGGCCCGTGAACGTCAGGCGCAGACTGTAGCGGGACGCGGCAAGGCGCATCGCGGAGGCCTCATCGGCGCCGATGCCGCCGCTCAGGTAGGCAATGCCGTCCCGCAGTTGCTCGTGCGGTGCTGCGACGCCGGCATCCGCGAGCCCGATTGCGGCAACCGCGTCCGTCTGGCCTGGGCGGGCCATACAGGCCGTGTTGCCCATGCCCGGGCGCCCTGTGCCATCGCCGGGAGAGAGGCGCACACCGCGCTCCGTGGCACGCATCCGCATCAGTCCCCTTAATCGGCGGGTCTCCATACGGCGCGCGTCGGGCGTTTGCGCGTGCTCCATGCGCGCGCAGAAGTCGGCAATCTCCGCTGGGGTCAGCAGGTCCGCGCCGCGCATGGTTGGCACCTGGGCGGGCCCCTGCGTGTCAGGGCGCTGTGCCAGCGCCAGGGCAGACGGTGCCATGAGCAGGATGGCCAGGAATGCGGCAAGCAAGCCTTCATGGGGTTTCATGGTCAAGTTACCTCCGGTAAAGCAGTCGGTATAGCCGGGGCCACCCCGGCCAGGGCGCGACGCATATGGATGCCGTCTGGCGTAGCGGTCAACTCGAAGTCGAACCGCCGGGCCAGTGCGAGCATCGGGGCGTTGGTGGCTTCGGTAACGCCGTACAGTTCGGCCGTACCTTGCGCGCGGCAGTAGTCGAGCAGTGTGTGTAACAACAGGGTGCCAAGTCCCTTCCCCTTTACGTCGGAACGCACCGAGATGGCAAACTCCGCACGCTGGTTGTCGGGATCTGCCACCGCACGGCATTCGCCGAGAATGAATTCGCTTTTGTCGCCGTCCTGCATGCCTTGCCGGACGGCGACAAAGCACATCTCCCGCGCATAGTCGATCTGGGTCATGCGCGCTAGCTGGCTATGCTCGGGCTGCCTGAACATGCACAGATAGCGGGAGTGCACGTCGGATGGTGCCAGTGCCTGAAAAAAGACGCGATACGCAGGTTCGTCGTCCGGCCGCACCGGGCGCAGCGTGAGCGCTTCACCTTGCCAGAGGGCAGGGCGCTCCTGTGTCGCCGGATAAGGCAGGATCGCAAGCCGGCAACGCGGTCCCACCTCGCTCCCACGTAACGCGATGCGGGCGTCGAGTGCGATCACCCCGTCGTGGGCCGCCACGAGCGGATTGATGTCCAGTTCGATGATGTCTTCCACGTCACAGACGAGCTGCGATACGGCCTGTATCGCGCCAATCACGGCGTCGATGTCGACCGGGGGCACATTACGGTACCCGCTCAACAGGTGCGAGATGCGCGTGCGCGACACGAGTTCAGCCGCGAGCAAGGGATTCAACGGAGGCAAGGCCACAGCGCAGTCCCGAATGCGCTCCACGGCTGTACCGCCGTGGCCAAAGAGCATCACAGGACCGAACACCGAATCGTTGGCGGCGCCGAGGATGAGTTCGAACGCCGTCCGGCTCGTCACCATGCGCTGGACCGAGAACCCCTCGATCCGGGCGAGCGGTGCGCGCTCCCGCACCGTCTTCACCATCGCGAGTGCGACCGCCAGAACCTGTTCATCCGAACGCAGGTCGAGCGCCACGCCGCCCGCATCGGACTTGTGTGAGATATCGGGTGAAACGATCTTCAGCGCAACAGGAAAGCCAAGGTCCCGTGCGGCGAGGATTGCCGATTCGGCGTCTGGCGCAGTACGCGTCTCGACGACCGGGATGCCGTACGCGGCAAGCACCCCCTTGGCCTCGTGCGCATGCAGCAGCGTGCGGCCTTCTTGCCGAGCAGTATCGATAATGCGCCGGGCGGCCCGGTTGTCGGGCGCGATATCCGGGCTGACGGACGGTGGCGTCTGCATCAGCAGTGCCTGATTGCGACGGTACGTGGTGACCTGCAGGAACCCCTTTATGGCTTGTTCGGGGGTGTCATAGGTGGGGATGCCCGCATCGCGGCAGAGGCGGCGGGCCGCACTGACAGCGTCGCCGCCAAGCCAGCTCGTGAAGAGCGGAACCGGCTGGCTGCGCGCGACCTCGACGATCGCCTCCGCGATCTCCGCGCTGCGGGCGATAGCGGTCGGCGCGTGCAGTAACAGTAGGGCGTCAATGCCTGGCGCCTCCGCAAGGGCGCGCACGACGTCCACATAGCGCGCTACCGGCGCGTCGCCCGCGATGTCGACAGGATTACCGTGCGACCATGTCGACGGGAGGGCGGCGTCGAGCCGCGCGATGGTTCCTGCCGGCAGCGCCGCCAGTGCGCCGCCGCCGCGCAGCAGCGCATCAGTCGCCATCACGCCGGCGCCTCCGCCATTGGTCACGATGGCTAGCTGCTCGCCATAGAGTGGCCGTGCGCGGGCAAGGGTTTCGACGGCATCAAAGAGATCTTCGGTCGTATCGACGCGCAGCAGGCCGGCACGACGGATCGCTGCATCGTACACGTCGTCGGCGCCGGCCAGTGCACCTGTGTGGGAGGCAGCGGCCTTGGCGGATTCCGGTGTACGTCCCGCCTTGACGATGAGTACGGGCTTGTTGCGCGCGGCAGCGCGTGCCGCGGACATGAACTTTCTGCCGTCGCGGACGCCCTCCACGTACAGCAGGACGGCATGGGTATCGGCCTCGCTGGCAAGATAGTCCAGCACGTCTGCGACATCGACGTCAGCGCTGTCTCCAAGCGATATGAAATGTGAGAAGCCGATGCCGCGCGAAAGTGACCAGTCAAGGACTGCCGTGGCCAGCGCTCCAGACTGTGTAGCGAACGCGAGCTTGCCGGGCAACGCCATGGCATGGGCGAAGCTGGCGTTGAGGCCAATTTTTGGCACAATCAGACCAACGCAGTTGGGTCCTAGTATGCGCAGCAGCCACGGGCGGGCTGCTTCCAGCATGGCCTGTTGGTGGGTGATCCCAGTTTCGGCGTCTGGCCTGGACATGCCGGCGCTCAGAACCACTGCGGCACGACAGCCCCGCCGGCCGAGCTCCGCGATGATGGCCGGTATCGTTGCCGGCGGTGTGCAGATGACGGCGAGATCGGGGCATGCGGGCAGTTCCTCCACTGCCGCATAGCAATGCAGGCCGGCGACTGCGGCGTATTTGGGATTGACCGGGTAGATGTTTCCCTTGAAGCCCGCCGTCATCAGGTCGGCCAGCACGGTGCTACCCACTCGCTGAGGACGGGTGGACGCTCCGATCACTGCCACGGATGTGGCGCGGAACATATGCTTGAGATTGCGCACGGTCATCGGGAGGCCTCTCCTGGCCAGGGAACAGCGACGGCGCATGCATGGCCATAGGCCCACAGGCGGTCATCCAACAGGGGCTCCAAAGAGCACGTCATTGCACACCTCCCCAATATAGAAATGCACAGTGGGGCGGGCTTGATCTAGCGCAATGGCAACGCCGTCGTCGTTGCCAATATGAAGTCGCTCGTGCTTCGGCGAGCCATACAGCAGGGAGATCCTCATGAGCAATATCCCTCTATACGGGTTGAGCAGTTGCCACCTTGTGTCTGAAGGAAAGGGAAGGTGCCATCATGGAACGTAACGAAGGTGGCGCGGACCGCGTGCTGCGCATGGCTGTTGGCATCGGGCTCGTCGGGGCGGCAGCCACCAGCCTGATCGGCCCTTGGGGATGGATTGGGCTAGTGCCGCTCTTGACCGGTGCCGTTGGATATTGCCCGCTCTACCGGCTGTTCAATCTGAGCACTTGTCCACGCAATGTGCCGAAGAATCTGCGAAGGCCTTGATGATTGCCTCCCCGTGGGGTCACGGTGAACACCGTTTCACTCGAATTCCTCCAAATGCAAGTGGCCCCGCGCAGAGTTGCCGGTCAACGGTGGTCGACATCCGGTCTAGTCAGGTTGCGCCTGGGTTGGTCCGTGATCAGCAGGGACCAAAGTCAAATATCGACGCTACTTGATGCCCTCAATAGGCCATCAAGGCGACCGAGGCTCCACGTCACATGTGGTGACTGCAACGGCTTCCTTTTGGGGCGGGACCTGCCCAATTATTGAGCCTTTCGTCTGGTCACACGCTGGCCGTCCGCCAGGCTGTTCGACGGATATCGAACCATCTGAAGGCCCTCTGGCAGTGGGTCGAGCAATTCGACTTCCTCGGCATTCCTGTGGCCAACGCGAACTTCTTGCCGTACCGCGCGACCATTTACGATTGCGAACACGCACCAGCGCGCCGTGTCACATCGAAAGACCGCACTGATCGGGATCTTGAGCACATCGTCTGCTCGCCAAAGGCGGATCCTCGCGATCACGCGAAAGCCATCGCCAAGCTGCGCAGGGGGCTCGATCAGGTCGATCATCACATGGGTCCGCTTTTCCTCGATACCAAGGACCGAGATCTTGGTGAAGGCATGCGGCGCGACAAGCCGCACGATGCCACGGATCTGCGCGTCGCCGCCCCAGCCGTCAATATGCACCGGCATCGCGGTTTGCACCTTCACGGCTTCAGTAGACAGCAACTCCGCCACAACCTCCAGGTCGTGCGTGTCGCTGACCGTTAGCAACGCCGTGCCTGCACTCACGATACGCTCGCTGCGTTCGGGCAGTTCCAGCACCGCCCCGGCGACTGGCGCCGTCACCGCAACCAAGGGGGGGGACTCGCCCTTGAGCGCACGCAAGGCGACCATGCCGGCCTCGGCCACCCGGACCTCCTCTTGCGCCGCGCTGGCCCGTGCCTGCGCCGCCGCCAGCTCGTTTCCCGCGGTGATGCCAAGGTTGGCGGCCTGCTCGCCCGCTTGTGGCGACAGGAAGCGCTCGCGCACCAGACGCTCGATCCGCTGCCGCTCGCGTTGTGCTTGCGCGTAATCCTCGGCAGCGTGCCGGACCCGCTCCAGCGCTTCGCGGTGCATCGCCCGCGCCGCGGCCACTCGTGCCCGGACCTCTTCCTGCTCCTGCGCGCTCAGCGGCAATGGCGCCAGTTCGGCGATGACCTGTCCGGCTTCGACAAGGTCCCCTTCGCGCAGCCCGATGCGCATCAGTCTGCCGCTGACCGGCGCCGTAACGACAAAGCGCTCTTTGCTTCGGGTTTCGCCCTCCTCGCTGATCGTGATCTCGAGCGCACCGCGTATGGCTTGAACGGTGTCGACCGCCAACGGCGCGGGCTTCAGCAGATAGGCGGATCCAGCGATCAATCCGATTCCGGCAAGGACGATGGCGGCGGTGCCGCCCGAGAGGCGCATGGCGTGCTACTCCCGCGTCTTCAGCACCGCGACCAGGTCAAGGTGCCTGAGGCGTTGCAAGACGAGGAGCCCCGCCACGAGCGCGGCGCACGCGGCGGGCACCATGGCAAAGACAAGCGTGACCCGCTCCAGCACAAGAGGAATCCGGAAGGCATCACGGTCGAATACTGGCACCAGCAGTGCGCAGAGACCATAGCCTACGGCGATGCCGAGGGGCAATGCCGCAGCCGTCAGCAGCGCCTGTTCGCCGATCAGAATGGTTGCCACCTCGCGAAGGGAGAAGCCCAGGACGCGCAGGCTTGCCAATTCATTGCCACGCTCTGAGAGCGCAATGCGGATATTGTTATAGACCACGCCAGCGACGATGACCGAGGCGAAGCCCGCCAGGACCAGGCTCGAAATGACGAAGGTGCGATCGAGCGTATTGCCGATCGACTCCAACACCGCTCGGCGCACAATGACGGAGCTGATCGCCGGCAGCCGCTTGAGCCTGCTGTACAACGACTCCGCCATCTGCGTGTCGATGCGCAAATGGACGCCACTGATGGCGGGACTCTCGCCGAGGTACCGCGACAACGCGAGCCGGTCCACATAGGCGCCAAGGCCAAGCAGATCGTCAACGGTGGCCGTCACGGGCAGGCTGAAGGTGTTGCGCCGCCCTTCCATCAACGTTACCTCCACCCGATCGCCAACGTGCAGGTGCAAGGTCGCTGCCAGCCTCGCCGAGATGACAAGTCCATCCGCATTCACTTGATGGCGCCCCGTGGTATGGCCCACGACCTCGTGCAACACCGAATCGGCATCAAGGCCCGTGAGTTCCACCCGCTTCGCGCGGTGGCCGTGGCGTAACCAGACCGGGGCCACCCGAAAGCCTTCGACTCGCAGGATGCCGGGCAGCTGCACGACATCGAAGACGGCGCCGGCCGGCTGGGCGTCAGTGAAGATCAGCGTCACGTCGTCGTGCTGGACCCGACCGAACTGCAAGGCAAGAATCTCGTTGACACCGTCAAGGCCGAATCTGCCGACCACCATGAGCCCGACGGCCAGGGCGATCCCCATCATCGAAAGCAAGGCCTTGCCCGGCCGCCGGGCAAGATTGCGGAGGATCAGGCGTAACGGGATGGGCATCGCGCGCAGCAGCCCGATACGATCCAGCAGGCCCGCGCGGAAGCCAGCGGGCAGTTCCGGGCGCATGGCTTCGGCAGGTGGCAACCTGGCCGCGCGCCACACGGCGGCGCCGGCCCCCACCATCGCCGCCGCCGTGCTTGCCAGCACGGCCAGCACGAGTGCGCGCGGGCTAAGCACGGCCTGCAGTTGCGGAAAGTGGAAGTACTGGCGGTACAGGGCAACCATCAGCTGCCCGAAGTAGTGGCCTGCCGGAATCCCGGCCGCAATGCCGACCCCAACGGTGGCGAGCCCGAAGCGAAGGTACTGGAGGGCGACAGCACGGCCACTGTAGCCGAACGCCTTGAGCAAGCCGATCTCGGCGCGCTGAACGGTCACAAGTCGGCTCAGCAGCGCGTACAGGAGGAATGAAGATACCGCGAGAAACAAGGCCGGCACATATGTGGCGGTGATGCCAATCTCACCCAGTTCGTCGGTCAGGAACCGATGCGAAAGCTGATCCTCCCTGCCGTAGGCGCCGAGGCTGCCATAGCGCGCCAGCAGGCGGTCGAGCGGGCCGATCACCTGGCGCGGATCGACCTTTGCGTCGAGGGTCAGCGCCACATCGTTGAACGCGCCCTCCATGCCGAATGCCGATGCCAGCGCATCCCGGCCCATCCACAGCACGCCGAAGCGACGGTTATCCGGAAACACCATGCCATGACCCACTTCGTAGACATACTCAGGCGACATTCCGATGCCGACCACCTGCAATTGCCGTGCGCGCCCGTTGAGGACAGCGGTCACGCGGGAGCCCACCTTCAGGCCATTCGCTGCGGCAAAAACCGCGCTGGCTACGACCTCGTCTTCCCGGGCATGGCTGGGATAGTTGCCGTACAAGAGGAAGAGCGCGTTTGCGACCGGCATGCCGATGGCCGGCAAGGACACCAGCCGAAGGGTGGCGGGCTCGCTGAACCCTGGCACATCGCCCGTCACGTCCCGAACGATTCGCGTCTCGACGCCCCTGACGCCGGGCAAGGCGCGAATCTCATCGGCGACACCTGCCGGCGCACGCTTGAGACTGGCAAACACATCAGCAAAGCGGTGGCTGACGTAGTAGCGCTCCTGCGCAATCACCAGCGACTCCCAGGAACCTTGCATCCCGACCAGGACGGTGATGCCACAGGCAACCACGAGTGCAGCGGCGAGCACCTGCCCGCGCAGCCGCCACAGGTCGCGCCCCAGCATTTTCGATCGCGCGCTCACCATGACAGCTCCGAGGGGCGTGCGCGCGCGACATGGCGCTCGATGCCGAGGATTGCCCCGCTGCTGATATGCACCACGCGGTCGGCCATCGCCGAGATCGCTGCGTTGTGCGTAATGACGACAGTAATGGCGCCAAGTTCGCGGTTCACCTGCTCAAGCACGTCGAGCACCAGCTTTCCCGTGCTGTAGTCGAGCGCGCCGGTTGGTTCGTCGCACAGCAGGATGTCGGGGCGCTTGGCCACGGCGCGCGCGATGGCTACACGCTGTTGCTCTCCGCCGGAGAGTTGTGCCGGAAAGTGATCCTTACGCTGCGCCAGGCCGACCATGCCAAGCGCGCGGAGCGGCTCCACCGGGTGCAGGGCGATCTCCGTGACGAGAGCGACGTTTTCCAGCGCAGTAAGACTCGGGATCAGGTTATAGAACTGGAAGACAAAGCCGACATGCTCGCGTCGGTAGCGGGTCAGGCCCGCATCGTCGGCGTCGGTAAGGTTGTGATCGCGGTACACCACCGTCCCGATGCTGGGCCGGTCCAAGCCGCCGAGGATATTGAGCAGCGTAGACTTCCCGCTTCCCGATGCACCCAGCAGGACCACGAACTCGCCACCGTACAGGTCGAGGTCCACACCGGCAAGTGCGCGGACCTGGATTTCACCCATGTCGTAGGTCTTGCCGACGTTTCGCAGTCGAAACAGCGCCTCCCGGCCGTTCGCCGCGTCGCTGATGCGCTCCATTGCACCGCCGCTTAGCTGGAGGCCGATGCGTTGATCGCCAGGACAATGTCTTCCATTACATCCTCCGCATGTCTGTCGCTTCAATGAAACGTCACGGGTATGGATCGCTATTCCGGCTGTGACATGACGCACTCGCGCAGCCGTTGCGCACTTCTAACGTATATGCGTCGCGCGAGCGGGCCTTGATACACGTCAGGTTTTGCAGCAGCGGCCGAAAGTGGCGCGGCGATTCGCGGAGATCTGCAGGTGAGTCCTCCGACCCGGCTTGAGAAGCCTTGATGTAGATCAGTCTGCGGTCCAAGTGTCCTTCTATATTGGCTTGGCAACCGCAGCACCCGACTGCCCCATCGACCCACCATCCCGACGATGGCGTGGGCTCGGCAGGCCGGCCCCGGAAACACCGCGACGAATGATGATTTGGCGCATGGGGGGCACTGTGGTTCCCGGTTTGGCGGAGGAGTAGCGGCCATGTACCGACATGTTCTGGTGGCAATCGACGAAAGCCAGTGTGCGCGTTGCGCGCTCGACGAGGCGATCCGGCTTGCGTTCTGTTGCGGGGCGCGGCTGGAGATCCTGCACGTCATCAACTACGCATACCTGCAGTACGAGACCGGCTACGGCCTGCGCGCCGATGTCAGCCCGGCGCTGGTGGCGGCCGGCAACGATCTATTGCGCGATGCCGCCGGCGTAGCCGACGCGGCCGGCGTGCGCCATGTGGAGACGCTGATTGACGAGATCCTCAACATGGGCGACGTGGCGGGACTTGTCGAGAAGTACGTGCGTTCATCGCGTCCGGACCTGGTGGTGGTCGGCACGCATGGCCGGCACGGCCTCAGGCGCGTATTGCTGGGCAGCGTGGCAGAAGCGCTCGCGCGTCATTGCACGGTGCCGGTGCTCCTGGTGCACGAGGTATCCCACGAAACGGCGGCACCGGCCCCATCTCGCGCCACACTTTAAAAGGAGTGACATCATGAATATTCAGGACATCTGTTCACGCGAAGCCGTGCACATTCCATCCGATTGCAGCCTGCAGGAGGCGGCGGTGCAGATGCGTGACAAGCACGTCGGAAGCCTGGTGGTGACCGACAGCACGCCGGCCGGCGAGCGCGTGGTGGGCATCCTGACGGACCGTGACATCGTGCTCGCTGGCGCCGCGATGGGTGCGGACCCGTGCCTGGCGCGCGTGATCGATGCGATGACGCCCGGTCTGGTGACGATCCACAGCCAGGCGACGATCCAGGATGCGATGCAGCTGATGCTATCGCATGGCGTACGCCGGCTCGGCGTGCTCGACGGCGATGCGTTGACCGGCGTGGTCTCGCTCGATGATCTGCTCGGCGCAATCGCGGCAGACTGGAGCATGCTGGCCGCGCTCGTGCGCAATGAACAGGAGCGTGAGCGTTCGGGATACGTGCAGCCGCCGCTGCGCGTGTAGTGGCGCGCTGGGGGTACCGCCAGGTAGTGGCGCCGGGTTGAAAATGGCAACGACACAGGGGAGTCAGGCATGAAAGACGATACGCAACTCAAGGAGAGTGTTCTGGAGGAACTGGAATGGGAGCCCTCAGTCGATGCTGCCGGCATCGGCGTGCAGGTGCGCGACGGCGTGGTAACGCTGACCGGGCACCTGGCGAGTTTTGCCGAGAAGAATGCGGCGGAAGAAGCGATACGGCGCATCCCGGGCGTGAAGGCGCTCGCTGTGGAGATCGACGTGCGACTGCCCGCCGATGCGGCGCGTACCGATGGCGATATCGCGCGGGCGGTGGCCAATGTGCTGGCGTGGAATACGTTCGTTCCGGTTGATCGCGTTCAGGTGACGGTGGAGCAGGGCGTAGTCCGGCTCACTGGAACCGTGGACTGGAACTACCAGCGCATGGCCGCGGAACGCGCGGTGTCGGGATTGCTCGGTGTGAAGAACGTGATCAACGCGATCAGCACCCGCCCGCAGGCAAGCCGGGAGGACCTCAGTGCGCGCATCAAGGCCGCCATCGAGCGCCAGGCGGTAAACGATGCCGCGCAGGTGACGGTGGCCGTCGCAGGTGCCGTGGTCACCCTGGGTGGCAGCCTGCGCACGTGGGCCGAGCGCGAGGCCGCGATGAACGCAGCGTGGTCGGCGCCAGGTGTGAGCTCGGTGGTCAACAACATCCGCGTGAATCTGTAGGCGGTGACAAGCGTTGGCAGGTCCTGCCGACGCTTGTGAATTCATGCACCACCGCTCGATGCACGACCGATCGATTCACCGATGAATTGGCCGGCCGGCCTGTGCCGGCGCCGGGAAGACCCTGGAGACTGGACTTCAAAGCATCGCCGAATGCAGGTGATGCGGGTCGTCCAGCGTGTCCACCACAATCCGCAGTGATTCCTCGATTTCATCACGATCGCCCGGGCCACCGAGGCAGAGACGGATCGCATCGGGAGGGTTGCCGTCCGTGGAAAACGCTACGCTCGACACCGCGCCAATGCTACGCGAGCGTAGGTGCAGCGCAAGCTCGGACGGGGTCCATGCGCTTGCCGCAGGAATGGGTAGCCACAGATGGAACCCGTTCGGATCGGCCTCGAAGCGCCGCTCGCCGAGTACCTCACGTGCAATCGCCTGGCGCGCCACATTCTCGGCCCGCAACGCCTTGAGCATGTCGTCCACCGTCCCATCCTGGATCCAAGCCGTGGCCAGCAGCGTGTTGAACGGGCTCGCCATCACCGTGGTGGCACGCAGTGTGCCGGCGAGCCGCTGCGTCTGGCGCGGCGTCGGTGCGTGGATGAGCGCGATCCGTAGCCCGGCGCCAAAGCACTTGGACAAGCCGGTCACGTAGTACGTGAGCTCCGGCGCCAATGTAGCGAACGCGTCCGGTCCGTTCGGCGGCAGCATTCCGTACGCATCGTCCTCAATGATCGGCACGCTGTAGCGCAGGGCGACATCGGCCAGCAGTTCGCGCCGTGCCTGCGGTACGGTGCGCGTGCCGGGATTCTGGATGGTCGGGTTGCAATAGAACGCGCAGGGCTTCTGCGACTTGCACAGCAACTCGAACGCAGTTGGAAGCGGCCCGTCCTCGTCACCGGGCAATGCCTGCAGATGCACGCCGAGCTGCGCGGCGATTGCCTTGATACCGGGATAAGCAAGCGTATCCACGCAGATCGGCTGGCCCGGCCGCGCAAGCTGTGAAAGCAATGCCACCAGCGCACTATGGATGCCTGGTGTGATGAGCACCGTCTCCGGGCGACACGCGGGAACCAACCGTTTGAGCCAGCGCGTAGCCACCGCCCGGTCGGCGGGCGTGCCGCCGAAGTCCTGATAGCGCAGAAGGGTGTAAGGGTCGGCCGCTCCCATCAACTGCGCAGCCGATTCGCGCAGCCGCGCCGCCATGCTCGCCGGCTCGGGCGGATTGTTCATGGTCATTTCGGCGCCGGTGCCCCCGCGCAATGGCATGGACGGTGCGCGGCCTCGTACAAAGGTACCACTGCCGGCCTTGGTATCGATCAGGCCGCGCTTGCGCGCCTCGTTATAGCCGCGCGCCACGGTCGTGTAGTTGAGCCGTAGCGCATTGGCCAGATCGCGTAACGCCGGAAGCCGGTCGCGCGCTTGCAGACGCCCGCTCTGTAATGCTTCTTCGATCAGGTCGGGAATCATCAGGTACGCCGGCTTGGCGCTTTCTGCGATGCATTTCTCCCAGTGCATGGTGAGGGCTGACAACGGTGGCTCCGGTGAATCGATCACTGTCCGACGGTGTTCGATTGAATGCATAAATCGTGCCCTATTGATCGCATCGGATCCGTTCATTGATGGTGCGAAGCTACCCCGATCCGGCACGGATTGTGTGCATGCCATCGCCAGATTCCACGGAACCGTGCATGCGGACTGCTTGCACAGGGTGGCGCTGAAGCCACACGCCAGCACGATCTCGGCATGCTTCGCATCCGATCATTGATGCGATCAACTCGGGCTTTCCTGCTTGATCGGCAATTGATCGCATGGCCACCCGCGCCGATGGGCATATCGATTGCACAAGCTCCTCCATCGGCCGCCCCTGAGCCGATCGATTGATCGTCAGGCCATCGCATCGATTGATCGACCAACCCAACGAAATGGAGTCATGCATGCCCGCAGTCAACAAGCCCGCACACAAGAAAGGCGACTTCCTGGTCGACTACGAGGAGAAGGTGTTCGAAGACGTGAAGGCCGAGCCGGGCCAGAAGGCGCTCGTCACGTTCCATACGGTGGCGTTCGAAGGATCCATTGGCTTCGTCAACATGCTTCAGGCCACGCGACTGCAACGCAAGGGATTCGAGACGTCGATTCTGCTCTATGGGCCCGGCGTCACGCTCGGGCTGCAACGCGGATTCCCCACGCTCGGCGACGAAGCGTTCCCGGGGCACCTGAACTTCAACAACCAACTGACCAAGTTCATGGCCGAAGGCGGCAAGGTCTATGCATGCCGCTTCGCACTGCAAGCGCTGTACGGCCACGGGGAGGCATCGCTCATCGAGGGTGTGCGCCCGATCAACCCGCTCGACGTGCTGGATCTGAAGCTGCTGCACGTACGCGACAACGCCGTGATCATCGACACCTGGACCGTCTGAGCACCACCGCGAGCACCACCGCCACATCAAGCCAAACGGAACAGGTATCGCCATGTCACAGAAACGCATCGTGCGGGCCGCCGCCGTCCAGATCTCGCCCGATCTGGAGAGCGGCGCCGGGACGCTCGCCAAAGTCTGCGAGGCCATCGACAACGCCGCCCGCGAGGGCGTGCAGCTGATAGTCTTCCCGGAAACGTTCGTCCCCTACTACCCGTACTTCTCCTTCGTGCGGCCGCCGGTGCAATCTGGCGCTGATCATATGCGGCTGTACGACCAGGCCGTGGTGGTACCTGGCCCCGTTACCCATGCCGTGGCCGAGCGCGCGCGCAGACACACCATGGTGGTGGTGCTCGGCGTGAACGAGCGCGACCACGGCAGTCTTTACAACACGCAGCTTATCTTTGATACAGATGGCAAGCTCGCGGTAAAGCGCCGCAAGATCACACCCACGTTCCACGAGCGGATGATCTGGGGCCAAGGTGACGCTGCAGGCCTGAAGGTGGCCGACACCACCATCGGCCGAGTCGGCGCGCTTGCCTGCTGGGAGCACTACAACCCGCTGGCACGTTACGCGCTGATGACCCAGCACGAGGAAATCCATTGCAGCCAGTTCCCGGGCTCGCTGGTCGGCCCGATCTTCGCCGAGCAGATCGACGTGACCATCCGTCATCACGCGCTCGAGTCGGGTTGCTTCGTTGTCAACGCCACGGGCTGGCTGACGGAGAGCCAGATCGCCTCGGTTACCACCGACCCCGTGCTGCAGAAGGCGCTGCGTGGTGGCTGCAACACAGCCATCGTCTCGCCGGAGGGCCAGCACCTGGCCACACCACTGCGCGAGGGCGAAGGCATGGTCATCGCCGATCTCGACATGTCGCTGATCACCAAGCGCAAGCGCATGATGGACTCGGTGGGCCACTATGCACGCCCGGAACTGCTTAGCCTTGCCATCAACGACCGTCCGGCAGTCACAGCATCGCCGATGGCAGCCGCCTCTACCAACATCAACGGGAGCACCCAACATGCACTCCAGCGAGACGACGCCGGCCTCGATCCGGCAGTTGATGACTGAACTTCAATCGGTCGGGATGCGTCTGGATGATCCGCGCGCGGGGGCCGCGAGCCGCCGCGGCGGGGCGGGGCCATCGGACCACAAGGCGGTGACCATCGATGGCGTGACAATCATGGTGCCGGTACACACCAACACCGCATGGCACTCGCCGTTTGCTGCGTCGGCGCCCGACGCGCACGGCACGGTCAAGCTATCGCGCGGCACGATACCCATCGCCAGCATCAGTTTTCCGAAGACCCCGCGCTTCTACGCGATGCAGACGCTGGACGGCGTGCCGTACTCCCATATCGCCACGCTGCATGGGGCCGATGTGCTGGCCACCACGGTGCTGCAGACCTGCATCCGGTACGAGAGTCGGAAGAAGACCTGCAAGTTCTGTTCAATCGGACAGTCGCTGGCGGCAGGCCGCACGGTTGCACACAAGACGCCACAGCAACTGGCCGAAGTTGCGCGCGCGGCCGTGCTGCTCGACGGCGTGAAGCACATGGTGCTCACCACGGGGACGCCTCCCACGCCCGATCGCGGTGCCGCCATCCTATGCGACAGCGCGTTCGCGATCCGTGCGGCAGTGGACTTGCCGATTCAGGCGCAGTGCGAGCCGCCCGACGATGACCGCTGGTTCAGCCGCATGCGGGCGGCGGGGATCGACACGCTCGGCATGCACCTGGAAGTGGTCACGCCGACGGTGCGCGAACGCATCATGCCCGGCAAGGCCTCTGTTCCCATCAGCCGCTACATGGAGGCGTTCAAGGCGGCGGTGGCCGTGTTCGGCCGCGGCCAGGTCAGTACCTACATCCTAGCGGGGCTCGGCGATACGGCCGAGGCCATTCTTTCCATCTCGCGCGAACTCGTCGACATCGGCGTCTATCCGTTCGTGGTGCCGTTCGTGCCCATCTCTGGCACGCCCCTCGAAGACCATCCAGCGCCTACACCCGAATTCATGAAGTCGGTGCTGCAGCCACTGGGCGCCATGGTGAGCGCCGGCGGCATCCGATCGGCCGACATCAAGGCCGGTTGCGGCAAGTGCGGCGCGTGCTCGTCGTTGTCATCCTACGAGGACCTCGCCGCATGAAAACCGAGCTTTGCATCGAGGTGCCGGTGGCCCCGACATTTCGCGTCCGCTGGGCGGAGGCACCCTGGGAAGTCGAGCAGGCCTATCGGCTGAGGCGCACGGTGTTCTGCGACGAGCAGGGCATCTTCAGTGGCGACGACCGCGACGTCGTGGACGATGTCGCGCAACCGCTTGTGGCCGTGCTGCACCATCCCGACGATGCCGACAACCCCGGGACCGTGGTCGGCACGGTACGCATCCACGAGAGCGAGCCGAGCGTGTGGTTTGGATCCCGGCTCGCCGTACACGACGCGTTTCGTGGCCACAGCAGGATCGGCGCCACGCTGATCCGCCTGGCTGTGAGCAGCGCCCACGCGCTTGGCTGCCGCCGCTTCCTGGCACACGTCCAAAGCCAGAATGTGCCGTTATTCCGGCGCTTGCACTGGAGCGTGCTGTCGGAGGAAACGATGCTCGGGCGCCCGCATCATCTGATGCAGGCCGACCTCAATCATTACCCGCCGTGCCATACGCCGTGCACGGGCTTTATCGTCGAAGGCAGGGCCCGGCAATGACAGATCAGGCATTGGATCTCGACCTCGGCCGGTTGGTCGAGTCGCTGCGTGCCAGCCGCGGATTCGCACACAAGACTGACATTGCCGGCATGCTGTCGTCATTGGGCCGCGCCTTGCCCAACGGCACCGAAGACCTCGGTCAGGCCGTGGCCATTGGCGACGACTGTGCCGCCATTGCCGACGCGGACGGCTACCTGCTGTTCGCCATCGAGGGCATGGTGAGCGATTTCGTCGAATCGATGCCCTGGTTCGCTGGCTACAGCGCCGTCATGGTGAATGTCAGCGACGTGTACGCGATGGGCGGCCGGCCGCTGGCTGTGGTCGATGCGATCTGGAGCGAAGGCCTGGACAATGCGGCGGAGATCCTCGCAGGCATGGCTGCGGCGTCGGCCGCCTATGGCGTGCCCATTGTTGGCGGCCACAGCAATGCGCGCAGCGACCGTGCACAACTGGCAGTGGCCATTCTCGGCCGCGCGCGCCAACTGCTGTCCAGCTTCGCCGCGCGCCCCGGCCAACGTCTGCTGATGGCGGTAGATCTGCGCGGCGCGTTTGCCGAGCCTTATCCCTTCTGGAATGCGTCGACGACGGCGCCAGCTGGCCGCCTGCGTGCGGATCTGGAGGTACTTCCAGCGCTGGCCGAGGAAGGGCTTTGCGACGCAGCCAAGGACATCAGCATGGCAGGCACCCTTGGCACAGCGCTGATGCTGCTGGAATGCTCGGGGGTAGGCGCGAACATCGATCTGGGTGCGATCCCGCTGCCGCTCGGCGTGCCCCTGGCGCGCTGGCTGACGGCGTTCCCAAGCTTCGGCTACCTACTGGCTGTGGACGAGGCGCACGTGCCGGCAGTCCTGATGCGCTTCCAGGATCGGGACATCGCCTGTGCCGAGATCGGGACGATCGACGACACACGCCTGGTCAACATCCGCGCAGGCACTGGCTCCATGGCACAGCGCGCTGTGCTTTGGGACTTTGCAGGCGACCCATTTATCGTGCCACGTGAAGCCGAACCCACGGGCGCCTGACGCCCGCCACGACCGACACCCATCCGTAAGACCCTCACATGCCAGTCACCTATTTCCGCGTCCGTTGGCCCGACCTGACGGAGTCGAACTGCTACTCGCCATCCTCGGTGGTCACTGATTACTTCGACGCGGGCCAGGACTATCCGCTCGACGAATTCATGAGGCGGGCGCGCCTGGCGCTGAGCGAGGCTTCGGAGCGCGTGCGCGCCAAGTACGGCTATGCATGCACCGCCGCCATGGCCGAGCTGGAAGCGATGGAAAGCACTGCGCGACGATGGCAGGCTGCTCCGGGCGCCAGCGTGCGATTGATCGGCTTTGATTGCTAGGTGACCGCGTCCGTCCGCCGGGGCGCCATCGCCAACGCCAGCGCCGAGGCCAACGCCAGCGCAGTGAGCGAAAAGACATCCACAACCACGCACACAAAGGAATTCATCATGCCCAGCACACCCGAACCGTCTCAGCCCGCAGCCACCGCGCATCACTACAGCGTGATCGTCGTTGGAGGCGGCCAGGCCGGACTATCGATGAGCTACTACCTGAAGCAGGCCGGTATCGATCATCTCGTGATCGAGAAGCACACCGTCACGCATACCTGGCGCAGCCAGCGCTGGGATGCCTTCTGCCTCGTCACCCCCAACTGGCAATGCGCGCTGCCGGGTTACCCGTACCGGGGCAACGACCCGCACGGCTTCATGAAAAAGGACGAGATCATCGATTACCTCGACGGCTTCATCGCCATGGTGGACGCCCCGGTGCTGGAGCACACGGAGGTACGCCGCGTCACGCCGCGGCCGCAGGGGGGTTACGACGTCTTTACCTTGCAAGGGCAATTCAGTGCCGACCAGGTGGTGGTGGCATCCGGCGGTTATCACGCCCCCATCGTGCCGCGCATGGCCGAGCGCCTGCCCGCCGGCATCCGTCAGATCCAGTCCTCCGAGTACCGCAATCCGCAGGCTTTGCCCGAAGGCGCAGTGCTGGTGGTGGGCTCGGGCCAGTCGGGCGCGCAGATCGCCGAGGACTTGCACCTGGCCGGGCGCCAGGTGATCCTGGCCGTGGGCGAGGCTCCACGCTGCGCACGCTTCTATCGTGGACGCGACGTGGTGGACTGGCTCGCGGACATGCAGTACTACGACATGCCCGTCAGCGAGCACCCGCTGCGTGAAGGCGTGCGGGACAACACCAACCACTACGTTACCGGCCGGGACGGCGGACGCGACATCGACCTGCGAAGATTCGCCACCGAGGGCATGGAACTGTATGGCGTGCTCGAGGATTATCGGGACGGCGCGCTGCATTTTTCGCCCAATCTCGCGGCCAGTCTCGACGACGCCGACCAGACCTACAACCGCATCAATGCCGGCATCGACAAGTATATTGAGAAGAACGGCATCGAGGCGCCGCCCGCCAGCGTGTACGTGCCGGTGTGGCAGCCGGACGCGGAACGCACCACGCTGGCGCTTGGCGATGCGGGCATTGGCGCCATCATCTGGTGCATCGGCTTTCGACCGGACTTCAGTTGGCTCGACGTGCCGGCCTTCAACGGACGCGGCTATCCAGGGCATGTGCGTGGCGTCACGCCGCACGATGGTCTCTACTTCCTGGGCCTGCCGTGGCTGCATACCTGGGGCTCGGGTCGCTTCTCGGGTATCGCGCGCGACGCCGGGCATCTCGCCGACCTGATCGGCAAGCGCCACGCCGGCTATCAACGGGCAGCCTGACATGAGCATTGGGCGCGCGCACGGTTGCGTGCACTATGTCGCGGGCATGCCGCAGCTTTCATACACCGGGCTTTCGGAGAACTGGCTGCTGAAGACCTGCGGCGACCTGCACTGGCAGGCGCTGGCGGCTCGCGCGGGCCAGGCCGTGCCCGAGTTCCGCGACGCCGATGGCAATATCGCCTATGCAGCATTCCTCGCCATTCGCGTGCGCGATGCCTCACTGGAGGCGCTCGGCGAGCATGCGGCGTTTCGCATCGATACGCGGCTGGACCGCGTCGCGGGTGCGCGCCATCTCAGCCGCCACGTGCTGGTGGCAGACGGGACGCGGTGTGTGGACGTCGAGATGATGTCCACCTTTATCCGGCGCGAGCGTGAGCGCGACAATCGCTCCGTTGTCAGGGCAGCCTTTCCGCAGCAGGACACGCAGCCCGATTCAGCCGTGGCGCAATCTGCCGATGCACTAGTGACACTCGCCAAGCGTTTTCGAGCCGGTGCCTGGGGCGAGCACCTGGGCATACGTCAGAGCCTGGAACCGGCGCGGCACACGGCAGAGTATCTGCCGTGCCCCTATGCCGATTTCAATGGCGCGGACCTGCTCTATTTCGCAAATTTCCAGTCGATGGTCGACCGCGCCGAATGGCAGTGGCTGCGGTTCGGCGAGCCGCCCACGGTTGCGCAGCGTGACCTGTTCTTCCACGGCAACGTCAACGTCGGTGAGTCGCTGAAGCTGTCATTCAGCGTCGTGGAGCACCACCATGATGGTATCGCGCACTGGTGCGAGATCCGCCGCGTCGCCGATGGCGAGAAGATCGCCGACGTGGTGACGCGCAAACGTTGGCGGCAGCGTTGACCCAGCCCAAAGCCGTTCACTCCGGGCTTCGCGCCGATGGCCTATCGGCACCTTCGGTCAGTTCATCAGCTCCGCCTGGGGGAATTTCCATTTCCCCGAAAGAATCTCGGCGCGAGGCCGATATAGCCGAACCGTGTCGCCAGGATGGTGACGGGTGAAGACCCAACCGTGACCGAGGCTCTCAAGGCCGTATTCGTGGCACTGCTGTTCAACGCCATCGCGGCGGCGGCCATGGCCAAGCTGACGGGCGGATCGCTGTCCGGTCCCGCCACGCTCGTGACCTGGGTGGTGACGTTCGTGGCGTTCTCGTTCGGTTTCGTCGTGATGTTGAAGGCCACGCTCAAGCAGAGCGCCGTGATCTCGCTGGTGTCCTCGCCGATCGCCGCGCTGATTCTGTTCGCGGCCGTCAAGGTCTGACCGCCGCGCAGCCGCCGCGCCGCGCTCCCTGGCCGCTCAGGCCGTCACCCGCACCTTGCCGTCTTCCGACCATAGCAGCTGCACGCGCTGGCCGGGGTAGAAGCTGCCTTCGGATGCCGGCTGGGTGATCGCCTGCAGCCGGCCGTCGGGCAGCCGGACCGTGATTTCATAGCCGGGATGGCGCTCCACGCGCGACTCGATCTCGTGCCCTGCCAGTCCGCCGGCAAGGCCGCCGGCCACACCTGCCAGCAGCGAACCATGACCGTGCCCGATCGCGCTGCCGGCCACGGCGCCCAGCAGGCCGCCGCCCAGTTCCCCTGCCAGGCTCGATCCCTGGCTGCTGTCATCGATCTGCACCACACGCACGCGCTCGACCGTGGCCATCGTCACCGTCTGGGGCAGGGAGGTCTGTCCGGCGCTGTAGACGCTGCCCGGCGGCGCGAACTCGGCGCAGCCAGAGGCCAGCAGCGTGCTGGCCAGCAGCATGGCGGCCAGCGGGCGGTGCAGCAATGAAGGGCGGCGTGTGGAAAGCATGGGCGGCTCCTGTCTGGATCAATGACTGGAGCCACACTACGGCTGTGCGGCGCAGGGGACTTTTCCGAAAGCCGGGGCTTTGCGTGTTCGCAGGGTCCTATGGCGCCAGGTAGCCGACAAACAGTTCGGCCAGCATGCGCGCCGACGCCCCCAGCGGCATCGCGCGCAGGCCGATCAGGCCGACCAGCATCGGGGGCGGCAACGGCGACAGCGCCGCGCACGCCTGCAGCCCATTGCCATACATCGGATCGGTGAGCAACTGCGTGGGGCAGTAGCCGATGGCGTCGGTGCGACGCATCAGCTCCGTCATCAGCGTGGGCGACGTGCACGCCGTGATCTGGCGCGGGACGGGCAGGTCGCTCGTCCGCAGCCATTCCAGCAACGTCTCGCTCTGGCTGCCCGGGGACAGGTTCAGAGTCCACCGGGCATGCTCCAGCGCCTCAAGCAGGGCACGCCAGAGGCCGTGGTGGCACGGCTGCACCAGGCGCTCGTCGAAACGCTGCAGGACGCGCAGGTGGTCAGCGGTCTGGAGGCGACCGGTGCGGAAGTGGCCAAGCCCAGCTCGGTGGCTGACTCGCAGCGCTTCCTGCAGACAGAGACCGGCAAGTTCCGCGCGATGGCGAAGCGGAGCAGTCTCCAGCCACAATAAGCCTGGCGTTGGTGTAGAAAGGCCCGTGCCGCCATGCAACATCGCATGGCGGCATGGGCCTGTTGCGCCTGGCGCCGAAGTAGTTCAGCGCAGCTCAGCTCAGGCGCGCCGCGCCGTCAGCCACTTGTCTGACGCCAGCGGTTCCGTGCAGAGGCGTACTTCGCCGATCTGGCCGAGAAAACCGTTGGACGGGACGTTGCCGTAGACCCCACCACCCACGAAGAAGCGGCTGGTGGCACTGACGGCGGCAATGCCGCGCGTGTTCGACGCGTTGCGCAGCACCGGGGCACCCTCCACGTACATCACGGTCTCGTTCTTCGCCGGGTCGTTGACCACGGCGACGTGGACCCATTTCTCGGCGATGATCTCGCCAGACCAGTTCGCGGCCGGGTTCTTGGTGCCGGCCGTGCTCGGCGTGACTTCCCACTGCACTTCGCGCAGGCTGGAGATGGCGAAGATCAGCGGGCTTTCGTCGCCGTCGCCGCTGCCAAAGCCGGTCACCGCGCTGCGCTGGCCCTCGCGCTCCATGATGTTCATCCACGCATTGTTGCCGGCCGTCCACGACGCCGGCACCTTGATGAACGCCTCCACGGTGTAGCCGTTGTCGAACGTCATCGCATTGAGTGCCGCCGTGGTCTGCGTGGCGAAGTAGCTCATGCGCTGGGGACTGTTCACCGAGTTGGCGAACTTCACGCTGCCCGGGGCGGCTGACAGGTAGTGGTGGTCATTCGACCACGTCATGTCGCCCAGTTGCGCCGCGCCGCCGTTGGCCAGTGCCTCGCGCGAGAGGGGGTTGGCACCGGTCAGGTCGTCGATCACCTGGCCGACCGGCACCGCCGCGCCGTCGGCACCGCCGAAGAAGCGCCAGTGCGCCACCGTGGAGGCCACCTGCGGGTAGTCGTTGGTGTCGGCGGCGGCCTTCTTGTCGGTCACGCTCGGCTCGGTGTAGTTGGCCAGGATGGCGGCCTTGGCGCGGTCGTTGATCGGGTCGTTGCCGGCCGTCGGCGTGGCGAAGTCGGGGTTGAAGCGCGCAAAGCGCTTGCGGAAATCGAAGTCGATCTCGAACTGCTGGTTCTTGTCGGTCAGCACCGCCACGTCGAACTCGTTCAGCGTCTCGGTGGGCTTCTGCGGCACCCACGGTGAGAACGAGATGACCTTGATCTTGTTGTTGGTCAGGTCGAACTCATACAGGCGCATCAGGCCGTTGCCGCCCATGTACGCCATCTGGTAGTCGACCACCATTTCCTCGACGCGGTTGCCGAAGTCGTTGGTCTTCGTGAGGTGCGCCGCGCCATGGTAGTGACCGTTCAGCGTCATGAAGATCTGGTCGTTGTCCTTGATCAGCGTCTCCCACAGCATCAGGCCGTAGGGCACTTCCAGCGGGCTGACGCCATCCGGGCCGATATTGAGCAGCTGGTGGGTCGAGAGGATGACCGGCACCTTCGGGTAGCGCTTGAGTACGTTGCGCGCCCAGGTGATGGCGGCGTCGGAGGCGCGCCACGACATCGACAGCACCATGAAGCGGTTGCCGTCCACCTCGAAGAAGTGGTACTCGTGGAAGCCCGACGGATCGCGGCCGCCGAAGGTGGCCTGGCGCTGCGCACGGGTGGTCGGGAACGTCTTCAGGTACGGCTCGTTGGCCAGGTTGCGCTGCGCGTCGGTGTTTGACGCCTGGCTGCCGGCGTTGACGTAGTCCACGTCCGAGATCACGTCGTGATTGCCGGCCAGGATCGAGTACGGCGCGCGGGCCGCCTCCATGACTTCCATGGCCTCGTCGGCGATCTGCCACTGCAGCGGCTTGCCCTGTTGATCCACCACATCGCCGAGGTGGATCGTGAACGGGATGCGCAGGCTGGCGGCGTTCTGCGTGATCCACTTGGTCTGTGCCAGGAACGGCGTGGACCCGTACTTGCGCTGGAACTGCAGGTTCTCGTCGGTGGTGGCGTAGCGCGAATAGAACTGCGTGTCGGGCAGCACGGCGAGCGCGAAGCTCGAGACCTTGCCCGACGGCGTGCCACCGCCCGGCGTGGTGCCGGGCGTCGTGGCCGGCGTGCCGGGCGCGGCATCGTCGCCGCCGCCGCAGGCGGCCAGCAGGGCCGAGGTGCCGAGCGACATGCCAAGGCCGGCCCTGAGCAGCAGGCGGCGCTGGCGGTCTGGAATGCCCTCGAGCTTGACGGTATCGATTGTGGTTGGCTTGCCCGGTGTCTTGCTTTGCATTGCGACTTCCCTGTTGACCCACGAAAAGCCCGTGATTCTGAGCAGCACTCGTGACAGGGTGTTGATCGAAATGTGACGTTTTGGAGGCGGGGGGGCGGGCTGTCAGTGCGTCGCCGCGTACCGGGGAGAATGCCAGCGCCCACACCGGCTACCGGCAAGGGCGTGAGCGCGCCGTTGCCTAGGGCGCGAACTTCTCGATCAGAAAGTCAATCAAGGCCCGCACGCGGGTCGACATGTGTCGGGCGTGCGGATACAGCAGCATGAATGGTCGAGAGCTGCCGCCGAGATCTTTCAGCACCTCCACCAGCGTGCCATCGCGCAAGTCTTCCTCGACCACGAAGCGATAGGTCTGGAATAGGCCGGCGCCCGCGCGCGCGAGCGTTGCACCGCCCAGCACGTCTTCGGATGCGGCGTATGTGCCGGTGGTGATCACGTTCACGTCTTCGCCATTCTGGCGGAAAGTCCACGGAATGCGGCGCCCGCTGCTTGGGCGTTCAAACTGGATGCACTCATGCCCAAGCAGATCGTCAAGCGACTTTGGCGTGCCGCGCCGCCTCAGGTAGTCCGGTGTGGCGACGACCACCAGTTCCGCGTCCTCGAGCTTGCGCGCAATGAGTGCCGAATCGTCGGGTGCCCGCCCGCGAATCGACAGATCATAGGTGTCGTCGGCGAAGTCGACGTTCCGGTTGCTGATGTGCACGTCGATCTCGACTTCGGGAAAGCGCTCCCGGAACGCGGGAAGCACCGGCAGCACCCGATAGTGCGCGTAGGGCGTGGGCAGGCTGATGCGCAGGCGTCCAGCGGGCGTCGCATGCTGGCCGCCGATGTGCCGCTCGGCCTCTACCAGCAGCGCAAGCGCTGTGCGGCTCTGCTCGAAGTACGCCCTGCCTTCATCGGTCAGACGGATCTGGCGCGTCGTGCGCACGAAGAGACGAATGTTGAGGCGCTCTTCAAGGCGTGAAACGCTGCGGCTTACCGCAGCGGGTGTGACGCCGGCAGCCACCGCTGCCGCCGTGAAGCTGCTGAGCTCCGCGGCCAGGCAAAAGAGTTCGATGCTGCCAAGTTGCAGATCGTCGAATTGACGCTTCATGGTCGTTGACACCGTGTCATGACTGTCGTTGCGAGGTATGCTCGATGCGCCGCTTGTGCGGCGGCGGCCGTGGTATCAAGCCGTGCCCAAGGCAGGAAAGCGGGGCGTCACATGCGTGGCGAGTTCCTCGAGTACGGCTTCGGCGGCGCGATTGCCATATTTCAGGTTGAACAGGACATGGTTCGCGCCCGCGCGTTCGAGCGTCTCCAGGTGCCGCATCAGCCAGCTGCGGCCCAGGCGATGGCCCCCGTGGATCGGGGTGGGAGAGACGTCGGGATCGGCCGTCAGGTCAATGTGATAAGGCTGCGCAAAAGGCTTGAACTTGCCCGGCGACGTAGCCGCGACGGCGTCATGCCATTGGCGGATCACTTCCACCTGGAGATCCATGCGGCGCGGGTAGGTGATCCAGCCGTCAGCCTTGCGCGCGATCCAATCGATCGATTGCTGGCTGTGGCCGGTTACGATGAGCGGCACGCGTCGGGCAACCGGCTTGGGGACCAGGTCCGCGTCATGCAACGTGCCGTACGTGCCGTGGATTTGTGAATAGGCGTTGCCCCACACGTTTTCAAGGTAGGCAACCTGTTCCTGGAACAACGCGCCACGTTGGGCGTGTTCTACGCCAAACGCCGGAAACTCTATAGCGCGGTCGCCGGAGGCAATCCCCATGACCAGTCGGCCTCCCGTCAGCCTGTCTATGCTGGCTGCCGCTTTGGCCGTGTGCAGCGGGTGCCGTAGCGGCAGCACGATGGCTGCGGTAAAGAGCGCAATCGATGACGTCTGACCGGCAACGTATCCGAGCCACGTCCAGGGATCAAAGATCTGGCCGAGGTCACCGAAGGAAGGGTCGCGCAACGGCACGTCCCGCACGCCCAGCGCGGCGAATCCCGCTTGCTCGGCCCGCTTCGCCAGCCGGATCTGGTCGACCATCGTGGGCGCATCGCCCGGGTATGACTCGATCGCGAACAGCACACCGAGCGTCAGGCGGCCAGGTGCGAACATGCGCGAGAACCCGGGGTTGGTCTGGGGCAGGGTGTCAGAGGGATTCAGCATGGCGCCCTCCGGTGCTGGCACGGCGGGTGTTCCCTTCGTGCGCCGAACGCCAGATGAAGGTATAGGGGAGTTCGTCGAGCTCGGCGGCGTCGAGCCATAGGGCTTGCGGCAACTCGTCGGCCCAGTGCTCTTGCGCTGCGCTTGCAGCTTCAGGTGCGTGGAATGTCATGGCGGCTAATCAAGAGGAGTGAGTGGCACCCGAGATTCCGCAATGCGTCCGCGACGGGTGGATGCTCACAATTCTGGGCAATCGACCGCGCCGGATCATCGGGGTCAGCCGCAAATCAATTGTTCCGCTGCATTGATAGTGCATCGGCCCCGGGTGTCGACTGGCTTGTTACATGGCGTAGAAAGACACGTTCCGCCGGTGCTGTTTATCTGCCGCGTTCGCGCGCCTACAGTGCGGTCCAGGGCTGTCGGTTGCGCCCGCCCAAGGAGAAAATCATGACCGTGTCACCTACCCAGGCGACCGTGGACTGCGCCCACCAGCGCATCCTTCAACTCTTGCAGACTTACCTGGACGCCATCTACGACGGGGATGTCGACGCATTGCAGTCGACCTTTCATCCTGATGCGTTGCTGTTTGGCGAAGTGCGCGGCGAGATTGTGCAGAAGACGCTTGAGGCCTATCTGCAGGGCGTTGCCAGCCGCGAGAGCCCTGCGTCGCGCAATGATCCCTACGGCATGTCCATCCTGTCGGTAGAGGTTCTCGGCAAGATGGCGTCGGCCAAAGTCCGCGTGAAGGTGTCGGGCAACAACTACTATGACTTCCTCTCGATGTTGAGGATTGGCTGTGACTGGGTCATCGTCAACAAGCTCTACACGCACATCGAGGAGCGAGCCGAGTGATCGTCAGTGCGGCGCTAGGCCGCCTGAACCTCGCTTTGCGCCTGCAGTGTCTTCACGAGGCGCTCGCCATGCATCTGCGCTGAGTCGCAGACAAGCTTCTCCGCCTGCGCGGCGTCGCCGCTCAGGATTGCCGCCGCCATCTGCTCGTGCTCGTCATAGATCGCCTGCGAATACTCCATCAATTTCGTGGTCAGGAGGATATAGAGCAGGACCGGGTCGCTGATCAGTCCGTACTGGACGATGAGCCGCCGATGGCCCGACAGCGCCACAACGGTCTTGTGAAAGGCGAGATCGGCCTGGGCGATGCGTCGGGGATCCTTGTCCCCAATGGCGGACTTCAGGTCCGCCAAGGCGTTGAGCAGGCGCGCGCGGCCTGCCTCATCGATGCGCGCGGCGGCCAGCCGTGCGGCCATCCCTTCCAGGTTGCTGCGCAGCGTATAGAGTTCCCAGGCGTCCTCAGCGGAAAGCGACACAACTTCCCAGCCGGTGTAGGCGTGCTGGATGAGCAGGCCCTCGTTGGCCAGACGTTGCATGCCCGCGCGAACCGTCGAGCGGGAAAGGCCGATCTGCGTCGCGAGGGATATTTCCGTGAGCCTGGAACCCGGCGCCAGATCTCCGGAAAAGATGGCGTCGCGAATCCAGTCGGCAGCCTGTCGGTCCAGGCTGCGCTTGTCAATTTCAACGCGAGTATTCATGTTTGCTCGATTTGCCAGGCGGGAATTGTGACTCCATCGGCATAACCGGGCGCTGTGGTCCGATTCCGGTGCCCGAGGGAGCCATGCCCGACATGATACCGCCGTGGGAAGGGGCCCTTGTTAATTGTAGGCAATGATTTGTTAACAATCAGGGCGCTCATAGCCTGCCGTTGGCGCGCCGCAGCTCGTACGCCTTCAGGTTCATCCAGCACAGACGATGCACGGTATCGTCCAGCCCATGTGCCCTGACACGGGCGAGCATGTACCCGACGATATGTTCGCCCTCGATCGACGACTTCCTTTCCAGGTCGCGCAGGATCGATGGCACGTAGGCCGATGCCTTGTTGGCAAACAACTGGCGGTACTCCGCAAGAAAGGCCTCGGTCATCGGATATCCTTCTCGCGCGGCCACTTCGGCGTGGATCAACAGCACTTGATAGAAGAGGTCCGTGCCGCCCGCTACCTGGGCAATTTCGCCAACACTTGCGCGCAGGAGCGTCGTGACCGTCGCCACGGTGGACAGGTGGACAAGCTTCTCCCACATATTGCGCATGATGTCCGGAACGGCGCTCGCGACCACGCCCTCGGCGGGAAACGCGCGTTGAAGCGTCTGAACCCGCTCGCTCAGGATGCCGGACTGTTCGCCGAACTTGATATAGCACCAGTCGTTCAGGTGCTGGATCGTTCCTTCGCTATCGAGCGTGACAATGATCTTTGCAAGGCCGCCGAGCACACGCTCGGCCCCGAAGGCGGCGTTGAGCTTATCGATATGGGCCATGCCATTCAGAAGTGGCAGGACGGCCGTATCGGGCCCTACGGCAGGGCGGATGGCTTCGATCGCGGAATCCAGGTCATAGGCCTTGCTGGTTAGCAGCACGATATCCCAGTGCCCCCCAAGCTCCTCCTGCGTGACGGTTTTCACGGGGGCGTGGAAATCGCCATACTGGCTTCGGATGTTCAGGCCATCGCGTTCGAGAATGGCGCGCCGCGCCGCACGCACGAGGAAGGTGACGTCGGCACCTTGCTGGACCAGTCGGCCACCGTAGTAGCCGCCAATTGCGCCGGCACCCAGTACTAGAATTCGCATGAAGTTCTCCATCAAGAATGTCGTGTTCGCAGCCGGGGAAGCATTTCCATGCTTCCCCGGGTCAGGTGTCTTCTCGGAGCAGACGCTGTGGCATGGCGAGGAGCAGCAGCACGGAGCCGAGCACCAGGATCGCGGCGAAGGTGTACAAGCCGTAGTCCAGCGAGCCCGTCGTGGTTTTCACCCACCCGAGGACGGACGGGCTGGCAAAGCCGCCAATCAGTCCGATGCTGTTGATGACCGCAATGCCGCCCGCCGCGCCAGCGCTGGAAAGGTATGAGGTCGGGATCGTCCAGAACAGTGGCATGGCAGTCAGGATACCCAGGGTAGTGATCGACAGCACAGTCAGTGCGAGGGTGAGGCTGTCATGCACGTACGTCACGGTCACCAGGCCGAGCGCTGCCACGATCATGCCCGATGCAACGTGCCAGCGGCGCTCGCGCGTCCTGTCCGAATGCTTGCCGATGACAACCATGCCGGCAGTGGTGATGCCGTACGGAATCACGGTCAGCAAGCCGATATGCAGGGGGTCGGTCACGTTGTAGCTGCGGATCATCGCCGGGAGCCAGAAGCTGATGATGTAGAGGCCGGCCGCAATCGCAAAGTAGATGGCCGACAGTGCATACAGCCGCGGATCCCGAAGGGTTCTCCAGAAGGTGGCGTCGTGGCCATGGCCGCCCGTCGTACCCACGGCGTGGATGATGACCGCTCTTTCCCTGGCGGAAAGCCACTTGGCGTCGGCCGGCTTGTCGGCGAGTACGAAGTAGACAAAGGCACCCAGGATGATGGAGGGAATGGCTTCGATGATGAACAGCCATTGCCAGCCGGCGAGCCCTGAAGCGCTGCCCATATTCGCCATGATCCAGCCGGACAGCGGCCCGCCGATGACGCCCGACACGGCGATGGCCGACATGAAGACCGTGATGATCTTCCCGCGCATCATGGGGGGGAACCAGTAGGTCAGGTAGAGCACAATGCCCGGAAAGAACCCGGCTTCGAAAGCGCCGAGAAGGAAGCGCGCCACGTAGAACTGCGTGGGCGTGGTGACAAACGCGAAGCTTCCTGAAATTACGCCCCAGACAATCATGATGCGCATCAGTGTCTTGCGAGCGCCAATTTTTTCGAGCAGGAGGTTGCTCGGCACCTCGAACAGGAAATACCCGATAAAGAATATGCCGGCGCCAAGCCCATACACGGCATCGGAAAAGCTGAGGTCCTGCTTCATCTGGAGCGCGGCAAATCCGATGTTCACGCGATCCAGATAGGCGAACACATAGCAGATGAAGAGGAACGGGATAATGCGCCACGTCACCTTGGAATAGGCGCGCTGCACATCGTCGTGTGTGTGAGCGGGTGCCGTGCCTGGCAATACCGCAGAGGGGGAGGCCGTCTTCATGATTGCTCTCGCTATCCGTTCAGTTTGTCTATTCGGTGGCTTCCGGGAGGAGCCTGCAGTGTCGATCCACAACAGGTCTCCGCTCCATCTCGGAAGTTGCGTCGAGGGGTGAGGCAGGCGCGGCGGGAAGCGCGCGCCCATGCTGTTGCGCCTGCGGCGCGCGGTACCGGGCCTGCGGTGCTGGTCCTACATGGCCTACAGACCCAGATGGCTCCGGCGCACTTTCGGGGGATGGGCGCGCAGGGCGTCTTCGATCGGATCGCAGCCCCAGCCCGGGGCATCCGGAACCTGAATGGCGCCATTCACGATCTCGGGGTTTCGGGTGAACAAGTGGTCGTCCCAGGCCAGCCGATCCACGTCCACCTCCATCACGCGCAGGTTGGGCACCGCCGCGGCAAAATGAACGTTCATCATCGTCGACAGATGGCTGTAGAAGTTGTGCGGCGCGATGTTGACGTCAAAGGCGTCCGCCACGTTGGCGATCTTCATGGCTTGCCATACGCCGTTCCAGACCGCATCGATGATGGCAACGTCCATCGATTGCGCCTGGAAATAGGGCAGGAACTGGCGGATGCCGAACAGCGTTTCGCACGCGGCAATCGGGGCGTGGCTGCGCTGGCGGATATACGCCATGGCCTCAGGGTTGTAGATGTCGAGTTCCACCCAGAACAGGTCGAAGTCGCTGATGGCCTTGATCAGCGAAAGGTAACCCTCGGTACGCGCGTTGAAGTTCAGGTCCACCAGGATATCGACGTCGGGGCCAGCGCCGTCGCGAAGTGCCTCGAGGTGCGCGCGCAGGTTACGCAGCATCGCCTTGTCGACATTGAGAGACGGCGCGTACGGGGAACCAAATCCGGCCATCCACTGGCGCGGCTTGCCATTCTCATTGACGAACAGATTGGTCTTGAGCGCGGAAATCCCGGATGCCCGGGCGTCTTCGCCGGCCTTCTTGACGCCGTCCAGATCAACGATGGCAGGCGGGTACAGCGTGGGATGGCTGATGCGCCAGGTGGCGCAATGCGACCAATAGATCGGGATGCTGTCTCGATGTTTGCCGCCCAGCAGCTGGTAGACCGGCACACCGAGGCTCTTGGCTTTCGCATCGAGCAGGGCGTTTTCGATGGCGCCGATTGCCTCGGCGCTGAGCCCATGCGGGGCGGGGCGCAAGGACGCGGCCAGCCGGCCATAGGCCTCCTCGTGGTCATACACCGACTTGCCGACCAGGCGAGCGCCCAATTGTTCGATCACGCCGGTCAAGCCGGGAGGCCCGAACGACTCGTCGTACTCGCTCCAGCCCACAGTGCCATCTGACGTCACCACCTTCAGGAAGTAGTAGTTCCGCCATCCGGCGTCGCAGGAGAGGGTTTCAAAGTGCTCAATTCGCATGATGTCTGCTCACTTCAGTGTTGACAGTTAATTGTTAACAATTAATCTAAGGTGCAAGGCGCCAGACTGCAAGCATGGTTAACCCGAAATACGGCGTGATGAGGCGTAATGAGGCGCAATAAGCACTTGGCTGCGGACTACGTGGCGCCGCGCTCCAGATGGGGCGTGGGGCGTGTGCGGCGTGCGGGGATGGCTCTGAACGGCGGGGGAGGGAGGGCGTGGCCGACGGAGAGGGCGGCTATGCCGTCCACCCCGCATGACTCACGGATGACGACCGCACAACGTGCGGCGATTCAGGGGATATTCGATGCCTGTCAGGTCACGCCCCGGCGAACGTACGCGATTCGCCGGGGCAATAATCAATCCGCCACGCCCTTAGTCGTAGTAAGCCGGGAGCAGCTTCAACTTGTTGGATTGCTTCTTGTCGTGATTGATGAAGAGCTTCGCCTTGTACTTTGCCATCAACTGCCTGATTTTTTCCATGGAAGCGATGGATTCAGGGCTATTCGTATTCAGGGATGGAACGATGTTCTTCTCGAAATTCCCTTCCAGGTGAACGACATCGCCGGAAAGGATGATGAAGCCGGCGTTCTTGAGATGGACCAGCAGTGACTGGCTGCCGGGGGTATGCCCTGGCGTGGAAACGAGCATGACGCTCCCGTCGCCAAACACATCGGTATCACCGTCGACGAGCTGAAGGTTCTTCGGCGTTCCCAGGAGTTTGCGCGCCAGTGCCATCAGTTGATTGACATTGTCGTTTGGCCCGTTCGGCGAGTAGATCCACTGATACTCCGCCCGCTGCATCATGACCCTGGCGCTGGGGAACAACCGCACGTTACCGATGTGGTCGCCATGTGTGTGCGATATGGCGACTCGCGTGATGTCGCCTGGCTTCAGGTTGATTTCAGCGAATTGATCGGTCAGTGTCTTGTCGAGGTGATAGACGATCAATTTAGGGAGCGTGGACCACCCCTTGGGGTCGTTGAATGCTTCTTCAGGAACACCGGTATCCCAAAGCAGCCATTCGTCTCCATGCTTTACCAGCCAGCAGGTGGATGAGAATTCGATACTGCGCCCAGCGTTCGCGCCCGGCGTCCACACCGACTCGTCGTTTGCAAGGGAGCGACCGCAATCCAGCCTGAACAGCTTCTCGGCGACCCCCGCCTTGGCGGGGTCAGGAAGCTTTGTGGTGGCGTGGGCGGCTGGCACCCCTTCCAGTACGAAGATACAGGCAGCCAGGATAAACGCCCCCGCCAGTTTTGCTTGTCTCAGCATGATCAATCCTTTCTTCAGAATGCACGCCGCACATCACGGCGCAATTTCACTGCCCGCGCAAGACCAGTGGCTTGCCTTTCTCAACGATGTAGTGGGCAATCGCCTTGAACCGCACGCTGCCGGTATTGCACACGTTATGCATTTCGCCTTGCGCGAATTGCAGCGGACGTCCGGCTTTGAGATACAGGTCCGGCTTCTCATCGAACTTCACAACCGCCTCGCCTTCCTCCACATAGGCGCTCTCGACTCCTGGATGCGCATGCCGGCCCGTGCAGGCACCCGGCTCGAGTTCCGCAATCACACTCACCGTCTGGTAGCCCTGAGGGAAGTCGATCGTCTGCAGTGGTGTACGCGTCTGAGCAAATGAGCTGGTACCGCTCAGCGCGCACAACAACATGGCAGTGGAAAATGCAGCCAGCGGTCGTGTCACGGGTGACATTTGTCTTCTCCTCAATGAAATCATTGTTATCAGGTCGTTGCCTGGGAAAAGACTTTAGGGGGGCGTTTTAGCGGGATAAAGGCACGGCGATGAACATGAATTGATACATCACGGAACAAGTCCGTTGCCTGGCGCATCAAGCGATGCGGTCACGGGCGCGACAGGCAGGCGCAACGTGAACCACGTGCCGCTCGCGTCCGGTTGCCAGGACACCGCCGCATCGAGGGCCGACGCGCGGCGTTGCATGTTGGCGAGCCCTCTGCCGCCATGTGCCGGGGGCGTCCCGGCAGGAGAGAAGGGCGTGCCGTTGTCGTGTACACGCACCAGCACCGTGTCGTCATCGCGGCAGGTCTGCACGCGGATCGCGGTCGCGCGGCTGTGTTTGAGCACGTTAGTGAAGACCTCCTGCAGGATACGCAGGATGTGGAGCGCGCTCTGGGCGCCGAGCCATTGCAGCGGCGGGATATCGTCGACCTCCCACGCGAGCGAGATGCCGGCGGCTTCGAGTCGCGACCCCAGCCGGTAACGCAAGGTGGCCAGCAGGAGCAACAGATCCGTCGATACCGGCTCCAGCGAGTCAATCGTCAGCTTGAGATCGTCGATGCATTCCCGCAGCACCTGGGCGATATCGTCGGCGCGCGCCGTGCCGGAGGCGTCCTTCTCGACCATGCGCAAGGCGCTGATCAAGGATGACCCGAGGCCGTCATGCATGTCCTGCAGCAGCCGCTGCCGCTCGCGCGTCAGGGTCTCGCGGCGCTCCACGTCGCGCAGTTGCCGATGGCTTTCCAGCAGTTCCGCTTCCCGCTGCGCCAGACGCAGCGACAGATTGGCGTTGGCCTGCGCAACCTCATCCAGCGCGCTGATATAGCGGCGATACATCAGGATCATGAACAGCAGCAGCTGCACGCATCCCAGGTAGGACAGCAGATAGATGCTCTCGATATCGATGCGGTAGTTCTGCAGCAGCAGGTCATGCAGGGCGATCGGCGTGCTCATCGCATTCCAGGCCGAAAATGTCATCGCCTCGCGCGATCCGGCCCGCCAGGCGGCCCGCAACGCCGCAATCGACACCACGAGATTCAACCCCACCAGCAGCAACTGGGACAGCGGGTAGAGGAACACCACATGCGTGAGCCACGACAACGGCAGCGTGCTGGTGGCCAGGAACACGACCGAGCCGTACAGCGCTGTCTCCAGGCGCCGGTAGCGCAGGCCCAGATAGCGGAAGATGAACAGGTAGCAGGCCAGGATCAGCCAGGCGATGCTGTTGAACGCCAGCCAGCTGAACCAGGCCTCCGGAATCGGCAAGGGGTCCTGGCCGACCAGATACTGGAGCGTGTGCAGGAAATATGCACCCGCAGCCAGGAAGCACAGCAGGTAACGCGTTTCGTCCCGACGCCGGAGCCAGACCAGCAGGGAGAAGATGCCCACCGCAAGCAGGCCGCCGCTGGACAGGTAGGGAAACTGCGTCTGGAGGAAACTGCGTACAGCGAAGCGCCAGAACAGGTCCTCGCGCGTGCCGATCCGCACGGACGACAGCGCGGCGCCAACCTGGCCCATCACATCGATACGGATGACGATGTCGCGCGGCGCGTGCCCGAGCGCGATCCACAAGGGGTAGTTGTAGCCGTTCCACACCGGCCCGCCGCGAGACTGCCAGAGCTGCTCGCCGTCTGCATACACGGTGAGACGTCCCACGGTCTGCCAGCGCGGCGCATAGAGGTAGAGGGGCTCACTGGTCGCGGCCGCGGCGCTGGCCGCCGGAAGCGCCAGTTTCACCCAGACTGTCTCGATGTGGCCTGACCCCACCTCATCGGGAGTCACGTGGCGCGGCACCACCATCGGCAATGGCGTGTCCTGCCATCCTTCGCCAGTGGCGGGCAGCGCAAGCTGCGGCGGAAGCCGGTCGAGCGTGCCGCCGGGCGTGATCCGTAGCTGCGCCGAGGTGATGTGCCAGGGGAGGGCCTGCGCCAGAGCGCCGTGCAGCGAACCGGCAAGCAGCATGGCCAGGACGAGGGGGAGCCACCGTCGGCGCCACCGTTGGCGCCACGGTTGCCATGCTGGCGCGCCAGCGCAGTCAGCCATCGCGCAGCAGCCCGTGTTGCCGGGCCACGTTGATGGCCTCGACCTTCGAGTGGACGTCCAGCTTGACGTAGATGCGTCGCACATAGGTCAGCAGCGTATGTCGCGATACACCAATCCGTTGGGCGATCTCGTCGTGGGAGAAGCCACGCGTGATGTCGTTCAGGACTTCGACTTCGCGCGGGGATAGCGCGGAAGGCTTCGGGCCTGCTGGTGCCTGGGGGGCTTGCGCCAGCGCGCCGGCTGGCGGCGCCTGCAGGCGGGACAGCACCTGGCGGGCGATCAGCGGGCTGATCGGGCTGCCGCCCTGATGCAGCGACCGCAACTCGCGCACGATATGTGCCGCCGTGCTGTCCTTGAGCAGGTAGCCGGTGGCGCCCGCGGCAATCGACTGCATGACGTGGCTTTCGTCGCCGAAGACCGTGGCCACCATCACATCGCAGCGCGGCCACGCCACGCGTGCCGCGCGGATGGCATCGATGCCGGACCCATCGGGCAGCCCCAGGTCGACGACGAGGATGTCGGCGGCGGGGGCGGATTGCAGCAGCGCCAGTCCGTCGCGCAACGTCGTGACGGCGCCAGCGGTGAGCATGTCGGGGGCGCCGGACAGTGCCTCGAGGAATGCCGTGCTGAAACGGGTATCGTCCTCGATCAGGGCGACGCGGATGGGCGAGTCAAGCGGCGGGGCGTGGTCAGGTGGCACGGGAGGTTGGATGCGAAACGAGCGGGTCGAGGCACGATATGCAACGGCCCGTGCTGCCGCTACGCCCCCACGATCGTAGGGCATGACGGCATGTCGCACGATCTGGGGACATACAGCCCGAAAACCCAAGGCTATGATCCAGCCGGATTGTTGCACGCGTGGGACCGGATGCAAAGACGGCGCACGTGGGCATGCACCAAAACAACAGGCTCGGCGAGCCAGCAGACTATCGAACGGGGAAGGGGTCGCAGATGAAACGGGAAACCTTGGTGAAGGCATGGGCGGCCCTGGCGGTCAGCGTCGCACTGGGGGCGTGCGGCGGGGATGGGGGAAATGACGGGGGGAACGGTACGGGCAGCGGGGGCGGCGGGGGCGGTAGCGGCGGTGCGGTGACGCCGGACACGCCATCCACGCCGGGCACGCCGGAGACGCCAGCGACGCCCCAGGCCGTGACGTACCTGGGCGTGATCAGCTTTGGCGACACGCTTGCCGTGACGCTGGATGCCCCGGCCGCTGGTCAGGTGCGGATCCGCTTCTCCGATTCGGCGTTCGGCCTGTCCGGCGCGGTGATCGGCCACTACGTCAAGAACGGCAACATCTACACCGTCAGCACACTCGAGGCCGACAGCGCCGAATCACCGCCGGCATTCGTGACCGCGCTGCTGGGCGCGGTGACGGCGTCGTTCACGGTGTCCGGCACCACGCTGACGGGCGAGATCACCGGCCTGCCGAAGCAACTCGGCGATGGCAAGCTGTCGGGGCAGGTCACGGCGAGCAGTGTCAGCACGCCGGTGACGGCGGCCGAGCTGGCCGGTACCTACACGTTCCTGCGCGGGCAATCCACCTACTACACGAGTTCGGGGAATCTCCAGGTGCAGTACGGCATGGGCGGGCAGATGCGCGTGGGCGCCGATGGCACGGTGCGGATGTGCCAGGCTGGTCCGTACAGCGACACCTGCAGCATGGGCTATGCCGGCACCCTGGCGCTGGCGGACCAGACGCGCTACCCGGGCGCCTACACGCTGACGTTGGGCGGCAAGCTCTGGGGACAGGTGTTCCCGCTGAGGGTGAACGGTGTGACATCGCTGTACCTCGACCACCTTCAGCTCGATACTGGCGGCAACCGCATCACCGGAACGGGCGTCTTCCGGCCCGCCCAGACGCTGACGGCGAGCCAGGCAGCAGGGCAGTGGGTCTGCCGGCAGCCGGGCGTGTCGTATGCCGATGTCACGGGCCTCGGCATCCGGGCCGCGCTCGATGGCTCGATGCAGGAAGAGACGCTGACCATCTCAGACACGGGGCAGGTCACCAGTGCCGGGACCGGGCAGGTTGCCTCACTGACGCTGAATCAGGCCAATAACCTGCTGGGCTTCTCATCCCCGGCCGCCATCCCGGGCACCATGTACGCCGACTGGATCGTGCCGGCGGTCCCGCCCAGCACCGTCACCGGCCTGCGCACGCAGGTGTTCATGCCGCTCGACGAGAACAGCATGGCCTACTACGCCGAGGTGACCAGCCAGCCGACCGATCCAGTGAACTGGACCTTCCTTGTGCAAGGTACCTGCCGGAAGCGTTAGCCGCCGCCGGCCGGCGCGACATCGGCCCGCGATCCTGCCCGGTTGCGGCCCGGTTGCGGCCCGGTTGCGGCCGGTTGCGGCCAGTTGCGTGGCGTGCTGTACACCGTGCAAAAGGCCTTGCCGCTGCTGGTCGATGGCGCGTCCGTGGTGTTGACCGGCTCCAGGGTGTCGATCCAGGGCACTGCCAACTTCAGCGTCTACAGCGCCAGCAAGGCTGCCGTGCGCAATTTCGCCCGCTCCTGGGCGCTGGACCTGAAGGACCGCGCGATCCGCGTCAACGTCGTCAGCCCCGGCCCGATCCGAAGATGGCGGCCTGGCGCAGATCTGAGCGCACAGGCAGACACCCGCCCGCGACAGCACGGCGACGCCTTCGGCAGGAATCGTCCGCCTATCGGGCTATTAGGCTATTGGCCTATTGGGCGGGAATGGTGATCAACGGCAGCGGCTCCTTGCTGCCGGTATCCGTCAACGTAAAGAACAGCATGATGGCCGAGAGCGCCCGTTTGGTGGTCAGGTCGCTCTGGTTGATCCAGAACCAGTAACCCCGGTAGTGCACGGCGGCATAGGCTTCCATTGGCTTTTCCTTACCGCTGTGAATCCGTACCGCGCCCCGCTGCGCCTGCTCGGTAGTCTGCGCGAGGCCAGGCAGGGCGCTTTGCTCTTTCAGGTGGGCTTCGGGGACCTCCAGGTAGCTGGAGAAGGCAAGCATGATCTGCAGCATCGAGCGGCTGTTCACCGACAGTTCGTCCTCCGCGCCACGGGCCGGTGAATACCTGAGCGTGAACTTCTGCGTCGTGGCGGGCAGCTTCAGCAAGCGGCGGATCTCCACCACTTTTTCCAGGATGTCCGCAGGCATGTCTTCGCGCCGGAACAGCAGTACGCCGATCGATCCCTTGACCTTGTCTTCCTCCACCCGCATGGAGAACGCGCCGGCGGCCTGCACGTCGCGCATCAACTCGATGGCGCGCAGGAACTCCGGGTCCGCCTCGCGCACCATGCCTGCAGCGGTTGCGCGATTGCGCACGCCGTTGAGCGACTCCACCGTCATGCCCAGCACAAAGTCGGCGGCGTAGCCGCTCTGGAGCATCAGGAAGATGTTCTTGGGATCGATGGGCTCCATCAGCCCTCGCACGAATTTCTGGCCGGTTGCAGGCGTGTAGGTGATGGTGGGCCGGTCCGTATAGACGCCTTGCACGCCCGTAGCCAGGAAGTTGCCCTGTACCGCACTCGCCGTCGAGACAGTACCGCCCATCGATACGCCCGCCTGCAACGAGTAACCGCTAACCACCGATGCCACATCCACGAAGATCGGCAGGTCCACGTAGCGGAGCTTGACGATGTTCAACAGGGTTTGCTGCTTCCAGGAGTCGGCGATTGCCGCGCTGTAGTCGAAGCGGTCCGCCACGATGGTCGTGGGGCCAATGGAGGTACAGCCGGGGAGTAGTGCGAACACCCCGAGCCACGCCCCGAGCCACACGCCGTGCTTCCGGGCGACCCGGCTGGCGGGGCCGCGAGTGGTGTCGGGCAGACTTTTGTGGGGTGTGGGCTGCATGGCTGCGCGGTTTGCTGCCTTTTCGGTGATCGGTCGCGAAAGCGCGCGAACCGATTTGAAGCGGATTTTGCTCCAAGGGCGACCGAATCGCCAAGGAGAACGCGCGGGCCCCCTCCTGCCGCAGCGGGCCCCGCCCTGGCGCCCCCTGGCGTACCCTAGCGCCCCCTGGCGCCAGCCACGCGCGCGGCAGGCTCCGCGAGGGTTTGCTCGAGTACCCGCAAGACTTCCTTCGCAGTGTTCTCGGAATGCTCGCGCAGGATCTGCGGCAGTCGCGGGCGGCCCGCTTCGCGCAGGGCGGCCATGATGGCCTCGTGTTCCTCGTGCGATTCCTGCCAGCGCAGCATGTCGGTGTTGGCCGCGCCCCGCGCGCGATGCACCTTGCTCATCAGCGTGGCGTAGATGCCGGACAGCACGGCGTTGTCCGCGCTGTCGACAATCAGCTGGTGGATTTCCTGGTTGATGCGGAAGTAGTCCGTGCGCCGGCTGGCTGCATGCGCGTCGATCATGGCCTGGTGCTTGCGCTCGATCTTGGCGAGCGCCGCGTCGCTCATGCGGCGGGCCACCAGTTCACCGGCATGGGCTTCCAGCCCATGCAGCGTTTCAAAGGTCTCGCGCAATTCCCCCAGGTCCAGCGGCGCCACGCGGTAGCCGATGTACTGGCGATGCAGCACCAGCCCTTCCGACACCAGCACCTTCAGCGCTTCACGCAGGGGCGTCTTGGAAACGTCGAACGCTTCGCAGAACGCCTTTTCGTCGATACGGACCCCGGGCGGCAGCTCGCCCTCCTGAATCATCGTGCGCAGCCGCGCCGCGATTTCGGCGGACATGCCAAGAGTGCGGAGTCGGGCGGTTTTGGGCAGCGCTTGTGTCACGGACATCACCAGAATGGGGAAATTGCACTGAAGCGAAGCCTATCACACCCGGAATTGGTGCTTTCCCTATGCATATAAATCAACGACTTACACGCGTTGTAATTACAGATTACGTATCCTATACTCCGTCCAGTTGCGCGACACCCCGAACAGAAACGCCTCGACAACGCAGCACCCAAGGAGCAAGGAGACCCCCGTCATGCCATCCACGAGCCAGGCCGCCACGATGCCGGCCACGCGCAGCACCGTCCGCTGGAAGATCTTCCTGATGATGCTGTTCCTGATCGCGATCAACTACATCGACCGCGCGTCGTTGTCCGTGGCCATGCCGCTGATCGCGAAGGAGTTTGATCTCAGCCCCACCATGCAGGGCCTGATCCTCAGTTCGTTCTTCTGGACCTACGCCCTGATGCAGGTGCCGGGCGGCATGCTGGCCGACAAATACAAGCCGCGCATCGTGATTGCCTGCGCCACCGTGTTCTGGGGTGCCTTCCAGGCCCTGGCCGCCGTGTGCACCAGCGCCACGACGCTGATGCTGACCCGCCTGGGCCTCGGTGCCGCCGAAGCGCCGATCTATCCGGCAGGCGGCAAGCTCAACGCCATCTGGATGACGCAGAACGAACGCGGCCGTGGCGCCACGCTGCTCGATGGCGGCGCGCCGCTTGGCGCGGCACTGGGCGCGATCATCATCACCTGGCTGATTGCCGCGCTCGACTCCTGGCGCCTGGCCTTCGTCGTGGCGGGCGTGGGCACCGTCATCGCCGGCGCCGTGGCCTGGTGGTACATCCGCAATTCCCCGCGCCAGCACGCCGGCGTGAACGAACTCGAGGCACGCTATATCGAGGAAGCCCAGGCCAGCGAGCATCGTGCCGAGCCGGCCAATCTGTCGGGCCGTTCGCTCGACTTCTTCAAGTACCGTTCGGTCTGGTGCATGGCCATCGGCTGGATGTGCTTCAACACCGTGTTCTACGGCCTGCTCACCTGGATGCCCAACTACCTGAACAAGGTGCACGGCTTCGACATCAAGGCGATGGGCGGTGCCAGCTTCATCATTTTCTTCAGCGGCTTCGTGGGCGAACTGATCGGCGGCTGGATCGCGGACAAGTGGAAGGAGGCCGGCGGCCGCCCCAACGTGGTGATGCGTACGCTGTTCGGCATCGCCGCCGTGGTCGCCACTGTGTCGATTTTCTCCGTGGCCTATGTCACCAACGCCACCGTGGTCGTGGCCCTGCTGTCCTCCACGCTGTTCTTCCTGCGCTGGTGCGGCCTGTTCTGGTGCATCCCGTCGATCCTGGGTACCCGTGACAAGATCGGCTTCCTGGGCGGCGTGATGAACCTCGGTGGCAATATCGGCGGCATCTGCGTGCCGATCATCGTCGGCATGATTGTGCAGTTCACCGGCTCGTACTTCCTGGCGCTGATGTTCTTTGCCGCCGCCGGCGTGGGCCTGCTGCTGTCGTCCACCGCCATCGACTACGAAAAGAAGATCCCGGTCTGACGGGCATCGGCTGGAGGAGACCAACATGCAACGATTCCACCCCGTGGTGGCGGCGCTGCTGGCCGCTGGCACCCTGCTGGCACAGCCGGCCATGGCTGCCGCCGCCACCGCCACCGCTACCACCGAAGGCATTCCCACGGCACAGCCCGAGTCGGTCGGCGTGGATTCCACGCGGCTCGTCGCCTTGTCCGAATGGATCCGGCGCGACCAGCTCGACGTGCGCAGCCTGCTCGTCATCAAGGACGGCAAGATCGTCTTCGAGCGCTACGGCGACGGCCTCTCGCGGGACTACAACCACGAGCTGTACTCCGTCACCAAGTTCATCAGCGCGCTGCTGGTTGGCACGCTGGTCGGTGACGGCAAGCTCAGCGCGAGCGACGCACCGGCCCCAAGGCTGGCGGCTGCTCGCCCCGATCTTGCCCCGTCACTGGCGGACAAGCAGCAGATCCAGCTGCGGCACCTGATGTCGATGTCGAGCGGCCTGTCGTACAAGCTGGTGGAGGGCACCGACACGCTGTACTACGGCGTGCCGGACCGCCTCAAGGTGGCCGCCTCCGCCAGTGTGCGGGCCAAGCCCGGTACGGAGTTCGACTACATCGACGTCAACCCCGTGCTGGTCGGCGCCACGATCAGCCAGGTCACGGGCATGCCGGAGCAGCAGTACGCCGCGCAGCGCCTGTTCAAGCCGCTGGGCATGGCGCACTACCGCTGGGACGGTGCCGACGGCAAGGGCGCCGTATCCGGGGGATGGGGCCTGCGCCTGCGCTCGCTCGACATGGCCCGGCTCGGCATGCTGATGCTGAACCAGGGCCGCTGGAACGGCCAGCAGATCGTGCCCGCCTCGTGGGTGGCCCAGATGACCACGCCGTCCGGCCCCGCCGGGGACTATGGCTACTACTGCTGGGTCAACAACATCGTCAAGAGCGAGCGCGAATTCAGCGCCATGGGCTACAAGGGCCAGTTCATCACGGTGCTGCCCAAGCAGAACGCGGTGATCGTCATGAACAGCATCATGTCGACGCAGGGCGGCCTGCGCGACGCGAAGTATCTCGACCTCTATCGCCAGATGGTCAACGACTACGTGCTTCCCGCGCTGCAGGCCGGCAACGCCGTCAAGCCGGACGCCGCGCGACAAGCCGCGTTGAAGCGAGAACTCGAACTGGCGCGCACCAGCCACGGTGTGCCCGGCACGCAGCTCGCCTTCAACGACAAGCCCGAACAATAAAACCAATACAACCTGCAGAGGCGCTGCCCCCAGACGGTGCCCGCAAACTCCTGAGAAACAACCATGAGCAAACAGATTCGCCTTGGCATGCTGACGCCGTCTTCCAACACCGCGCTGGAGCCGATTACCAGCGCGATGGTCAGCGGCTTGCCCAACGTCAGCGCGCATTTCTCGCGCTTCACGGTCACCGAGATTTCACTGCGTGACCAGGCGCTGGGCCAGTTCGACCTGGAGAAGATCCTCGCGGCGGCCCGCCTGCTGGCCGATGCCCGTGTCGACGTGATTGCGTGGAACGGCACCTCGTCCGGCTGGCTCGGCTTCGACCGTGACCTGGCGCTGTGCAAGCAGATCACCGAAGCCACCGGCATTCCCGCCACTACCTCGGTCCTGGCCCTGAACGAAATCCTCGAAAAGACCGGCGCGCGCCGCTTCGGGCTGGCCACGCCGTATCTGGCCGACGTGCAGCAGCGCATCATTGCCAACTACCAGCGCAGCGGCTTCGACTGCTCGGCCGAGCGTCACCTGGACCTCCACGTGAACTACAGCTTCGCCGAGGTTCAGGAGGACACGATCCGCGCGATGGTGCGCGAACTGGCCAAGGAAAACGTGCAGGCCATCTCCACGTTCTGCACCAACCTGCACGCCGCGCATCTGGCGGAGGAACTGGAAGCCGAGACCGGCATCCCGCTCTATGACACGATCTCCACGGTCGTGTGGAAGTCGCTGCGCCTGGCCGGCGTGGACACCCGCGCCCTGACGGGCTGGGGCCGGCTGTTCCGCGAAGTCGAGTAAGCCAGGGCGCGTAACGGAGGGATGACCATGCCTGCAGACAACATTCTTGACCTCGTGATCCGCAATGCCGACGTGGTCACCGCTTCGGACCGCTTCCGCTGTGACATCGGCGTGCGCCACGGCCGCATCGTGGCGCTCGGGCACGACCTGCCCGCCGCCGCAACGGAAGTCGACGCCACGGGCCTGCTGGCCCTGCCCGGTGGTATCGACGGCCATTGCCACCTGGACCAGCCCATGCCAGACGGCATGCGTATGGCCGACGATTTCTTTACCGGCACGCGCGCGGCGGTGTGCGGCGGCACCACCACGGTGATCCCGTTCGCCGCGCAGGAGAAGGGTCATTCGCTCCGGGCGGCGGTGGCCGATTACCATCGCCGCGCCGATGGCCGCGCGGTCATCGACTATGCCTTCCACCTGATCGTGGCGGACCCGACGCCCGCCGTGCTGCAGGACGAACTGCCGGCGCTGATCCGCCAGGGCTACAGCTCGTTCAAGGTCTACATGACCTACGACGACCTGAAGCTGTCGGACCGGGAAATGCTGGAAGTGCTGGACGTCGCCCGCCAGAACAAGGCGTTGGTGATGGTGCATGCCGAGAATGCCGATTGCATCTCGTGGCTGACCGACAAGCTGGTGGGCGAAGGCCGCATCGCGCCGCGCTTCCACGGGCTGGCACGCCCCGCAGTGGTGGAGCGGGAAGCCACGCATCGCGCGATCTCGTTCGCGGAACTGGTCGATGTGCCGATCCTGATCGTGCATGTGTCCGGCAAGGAAGCCATCGAGCAGATCCGCTGGGCGCAGGGCCGCGGCATGAAGATCCTTGCCGAGACCTGCCCGCAATACCTGTACCTGACCGCCGAAGACATGGGCCTGCCTGGCGACGACGGCTACGAGGGCGCCAAGTGCGTGTGCAGTCCGCCGCCGCGCGACCCGGAGAATCAGGCCGCCGTGTGGCGCGCGCTGGCCAACGGCGTGTTCAGCGTCTTCTCGTCGGATCACGCGCCGTTCAACTACGACGATCCCGAGGGCAAGAAGCTCGGCGGCACGGCGCAGCCGTTCGATCACATCCCCAACGGCGTGCCCGGCATCGAGACCCGCCTGCCGCTGCTGTTCGATGGCGTGACGCGCGGCAAGCTGTCTCTGCACCAGTTCGTCGAACTGACCGCGTACCGACCGGCCAAGCTGTACGGGCTCTACCCGCGCAAGGGCACCATCGCGATTGGCGCCGATGCCGACATCGTGCTGTGGGACCCGGCGCGCCAGGTGCGCATCGCCAACAGCAACCTGCATCACGCCGTGGACTACACGCCGTATGAAGGTATCGAGGTGACTGGCTGGCCGATGACCACGTTCTCGCGGGGCGAGTTGATCGTGCGCAACGGCGAATACCTGGAACCCACGGCCGGCCGTGGCCGGTTCCTCGAAGCGGGCCAACCCGAGATCTGAGGGCGCAAACCATGAACCTGTTGATCGTCAATCCCAATATCAGCGCGTCGGTCACCGACCTGATCCACGCGGAGGCGCAGCGCACCGCCGCACCGAACACCCGCATCACGATGGCCACCGCGGCGTTTGGCGTGGCCTATATCGAAACGCGCTTCGAGGCGCTGGTGGGTGGCTATGCCACTGCATGCGCGGCGGCCGAGCACGCCGGCCAGTTTGACGGGCTGGTGGTCGCCGCATTCGGCGATCCGGGCCTGGCCGGTCTGAAGGAGCTGTTCGATGTGCCGGTCGTCGGCATGACCGAAGCCGCGCTGGCCAGTGCCTGCCTGCTGGGCCAGCGCTTCTCGATCATTGCGATCTCGCATCGCATTGAGGCGTGGTATCGCGAATGCGTGGCTGCCAATGGCCTGACGTCGCGCCTGGCCAGCATCCGCTCGCTGCAATCGCCGCTGCGCGACATTGGCAGCGTGCAGGAGGACCATGCGGAGCGGCTGGAGGCCATGAGCCTGCAGGCCGTGCGCGAGGATGGCGCCGATGTGATCATCGTGGCCGGCGCGCCGCTGGCCGGGCTGGCGCGCTCGCTCAAGGGAAAGATCCCGGTGCCCGTGGTGGATGGCGTCAGCAGCGCCGTGCGGCACTGCGAGTCGTTGGTGGCGTTGGTGGCGCTGCAGGCCGGCAGCGCGCGCGAAGGCAGCTTCGCACGGCCGCCGAAAAAGCCCAACGCGGGCCTGCCGCCGACGCTGGCGCGGCTGCTGGGGCAGGGCGGCTAATCCCCTGTTGGCGCCCCGGCTTCAGGCATCGGGCGACACGTCTACCAGACAGCTCATGGCATTGGGGCCCTGCGTCAGGTCTGACGTGCCGATGTCCAGCGTGAGCGTATTCGCGGCGCCTGCACGGTCCACGCCATCCGCATCGGGGTCGTACCAGGCGCCGGTGGCCATGACGGCCACGCCGCGCGCCACGCCGTCGCTGGTCGCCAGTCCGGCGGAAAGCGCGCCCCGCGCGTTGTGCACCCGCACCCGCATGCCGGGATGCAGGCCGCGCGCCACGGCATCCTCGGGATGGAGCGTAAACCGCTCCGTCCCGGCGATCTTGCCCGCCTGCGCCAGCGGGGCGGGGTCGAGCTGACTGTGCAGCCGATCGGCGGGCTGAACGGACACGAGATGCAGCGGATACGTCTCTGCCGCCGGGGCGCCAAGCCATTCCACCGGGGGGTGCCAGTTGGGATGCGTGCCGCAATCTTCCGATAGGGTCCCGAGGGTCGGGCTGGCGAGTTCGATGCGTCCGCTCGGCGTGCGCAGAGGATGCGCGGCAGGGTCGTGACGGAAATCATCGAACAGCACGAAGTCCTCCGTCGGTGGCGGCAGCGCGACGTAGCCGGTTCGCCAAAATTCCTCGAACGCCGGGAGTTCGATGCCGGCACGCGCTTGCGCGTCGCGGCATCGCGCGTAGATGGCAGCGAGCCAACCCCTCTCGTCGCGGTTCTCGGTAAAGGCCTCGCGGTACCCCAGCCTTTCCGACAGATCGGTAAAGATATCGAGATCGCTGCGCGCCTGATGCAGCGGCGCAATGGCCTGATGCATCGCCAGCACGTAGCGGTCGCGCGACGATCCGCCAATATCGTTGCGCTCCAGCGCCGTGGTGACGGGGAGCACGATGTCGGCATGGCGCGCCGTGGCGGTCCAGTAGATGTCCTGGACGATGACGGTCTGTGGCCGCGCCCACGCCTCACGCAGCCGCGACAGTTGCTGGTGATGATGAAACGGATTGCCGCCGGCCCAGTGAATCAGCTTCACGTCCGGATAGTGGCGGGTTTCGCCACGGAAGCGATAAGGGGTGCCCGGATGAAGCAGCATGTCCGAGAGCCGCGCGCAGGGAATGTCCAGTCCGGCGGGGTTGCGCCCGACCGGCATCTCCGGCCCCGGCGTAGCCACACGCGGATTGCCGACGCCGTTCATCGACCCATGGCCAAAGCCGAACCCGCCGCCGGGCAGGCCGATCTGGCCGAGCATGGCGGCAAGCGCAATGGCCATCCAGTACGGCTGCTCGCCGCGATGCTGGCGCTGCACGGCAAAGCTGCAGGTGATGTAGCTACGTTTACCGGCGAGCTGCGTGGCGAGCTGTTCGATGCGGACCGCGCGGATGCCGGTGATGGCGGCGGCCCAGGCGGGTGTCTTTGGCGTGCCGTCGCTGTGTCCGAGCAGATAGGCTTCCAGTTCGGCCCAGCCGCTGCAGTGCGTCTGCAGGAACGCCTTGTCGTGCGCATCGGCGCGGCGCAGGGCGTAGGCCAGCGCGAGCATCAACGCCACGTCGGTGTTCGGTCGAATCGGAATCCACTCGGCACCGAGAAAGTCGGGGCAGTCGTCGCGGGTTGGACTGATATTGATGACCGTGGCGCCACTGGCGGCCAGCTTGCGCAGCCAGCCTTCCTGCGTATGCTCGGCCGCGCCGCCGGAGGAGACCTGACCGTTCTTGAGTGCCAGTCCGCCAAAGGCGATGAAGATCTCGGTGTTCGCGATCAGGCTGGGCCACGCGGTCACGCGGCCGGTCAACGGACGGTCGGTGCCAATCACATGGGGCAACAGGAACTGCGCCGTGCCCCAGCTGTAGTTGCCGACCTGATCGACGCAGCCGCCGCCGCTGAAATGAAAGCGGCGGATCAGTGAACGCGCATGGTGAAGCCGGCCTGCCGAGGACCAGCCGTACGATCCTCCGAACACGCCGGACGGGCCATGGGCGTCACGTACCCGCGTGATCTCGCTGGCGACGAGATCGAGCGCCACGTCCCACGACACTTCGACAAAATCATCGCGTCCGCGTGCATGGCCATCGGCCGCCTCGCGCTTGTCGAGCCAGCCGCGCCGCACCATCGGCGTACGAATCCGGGTGGGCGAGTAGACCATCGGCGCGATCGATTCGAGCAGCGGCGAGGGGTTGGGGTCCGCGGCGAAAGGTTCGCAGCGGACGAGCCGGCCGTCATCCACGACTGCCGTAAAGGCGCCCCAATGCGCCAGTTGCGGATAGCGGCGAATAGTCACGATCTCAATCGCCCTGGATGCCGGCCTTGCGGATCAGGTCGCCCCATTTGGCGCGCTCCGTACTCAGCAGCTTGGCGAATTGCTGCGGCGTGTTGGACGTGGCGTCCATGCCCGAGACCGCCAGACGCTGTCGGATATCGGGGTCTGCCATCACTTTCACGAGTGCCTTGTTCAGCTGCGCGATAACCTCGGCCGGCGTGCCGGCGGGCGCCACCATCCCGTACCAGTTGGTGACGTCATAGCCGGGAACCCCCGACTCCGCGACGGTCGGCACACCGGGGAACTGCGGCGAGCGCGTGGCGGTGGTCACGGCCAGCGCACGGAGCTTGCCCGATGCGATCAGCGGCTTCGCCGAGGGATCCGAGAACGTGATCGGCACGATGCCACCCATCACATCGGTCAGCGCAGGCGTGGTGCCCTTGTACGGCACATGCTGCATCTGCAGCCCGGTCAGCATCTTGAACTGCTCGGCGGCGATCTGGCCGATGGTGCCGTTGCCGCCCGATGCGTAGGAGAACTTGCCATTGGCGCTGCGCAGGGCTGCGAGCATGCCTTGCACGTCCTTGTATGGCGCGTCGGCGCCCGTCACCAGCACATTGGGCATGGTGACCAGCACGCTGATCGGCGCGAAGTCCTTCTGCGGGTCGTAGTTCAGCTTGCGCAGGTTCGGCCAGATCGTGAACGAGCCCGGCGTGGCGACGTAAAGCGTGTAGCCGTCCGGCGCGGACTTCGCGACCATATCCGTGGCGATCAGTCCGCCCGCGCCGGGACGGTTGTCGATGATGACATTGGCCTTCAACTGCTCCGACAGCGCGGGCGCAACGGCGCGCGCGAGTGCATCGGCGCCGCCGCCCGGCGGGAAGCCCACGACGACGCGGATGGGCTTGGAGGCTTCGGGCCAGGCCGCATGCGTGGCGAGCGGCGCGGCGGCGGCAAGGAGGGGAAAGAGGATGCGCATCGCGCGAGCAAACATGATCAAACTCCGATGGAACAGTCAAATTTCACTTCGCCACATGGGGGGCGCGGCAGGATCAGGGGACGGACACCGTGTCCCATTCCCAGGCCACGAACGCCAGGCGTTCGCCGGTGTGCACGACGGGATCGCTGCGCAGGCCGATCAGCACGCCATCGCGTGACAGGGGCTTGACGGGCGTGAGCGATGCGTCGAGCTTCAGCGTGTCGCCAATCGACGCGCCTTCCGGCACCAGATCGCCCGCACGCGCAGCCGGGAGGAACAGGCCGCCTTCGTCGGCCGTGATCCAGCCGCGCCGCCTGACGCGCCGCAGGCTGGTGGCGGCCGGCCTGGCCGGTCTGGCCGGCGTGGCATCGAGCATGCCCATCTGCACGGCCAGCGTGTGGAAGCCGGTTTCCGCCACGTCGATGTTGTCGGCCTCGAAGCGGCTGCCGCTGCCCAGTTCGAGCATGAACGCGCAGATGCCGGCGGCCAGGCACTGGTAGTCGAGCGCGCCGGCGATATTGCCGGGGAGTTCGCCCTTGCCGCCCACGTCCTGCTGGCAGGCGACATGCGGATGAAACGGTGCCATCGCCGCCAGTACATCGGCCTCGGTGACGCGGCTGTCCGGGTGCACCTTGTAGACCGTGTAGGGCCGTGCGTCGAACAGCGGGTTCATCGTATGCAGGTTGATCAGCACGTCCGCCACGCCGCGTATCTCGGCCATCAGTGCATGGGCGAGGCGCTCGGACACGAGTCCGCCGGCGTTGCCCGGATAGGTCTGGTCGAGGTCGAGTTCGTCGTAGGGATTGCGCTTGCGGCGCGCGTCGAGCGCCTGCGGATTGCCCGTGGGCGTCACCACGACATTGCCGCGCAGGGTGGCGGGATCTAGGCTGCGCGCGAAGCGCAGCGCGGCCACCATGCCGTTGATTTCATCGCCATGAACCTGGCCGTGCAGCCACAGCGTGCGGCCCGGCTGTGCGCCGCGCACCGCGACATAGGGCAGCGTGACGGACATCCCGGAGGCCATCGAGCCAACGGGAAGTTGCCCGCTGGTGCGGGCAGGGCCGGATTGCTGGCGCAGCCAGTCACCGATGATGGGCATGGGAAGACTCCTGAGGTGTGAGGGCAATATCGGCAATATCGGCAATGGCGGCGAAGGCCTGGTCGAGGTCCGCCAGCAGGTCGGACACGCCTTCCAGGCCGATGTGCAGGCGGATCACGGTGCCATGGGCGGCCCAGTCGGTGACGCTGCGCGCGCGGCGCATGTCGGCCAGCACGGCGAGGCTCTCGAAACCGCCCCACGAGGCGCCGATGCCGAACAGCGTGAGACTGTCGACGAACCGCTCCGGCGCCACCGGTGCCTGCGAGCGCAAGGTGAATGACAGCAGACCATTGGTGCCGTGGCAGTCGCGTTGCCACAGGGCATGGTTGGGATCCTGCGGCAGGGCAGGGCAGAAGACGTCGGCCACTTCGGGGCGATCGAGCAGCCAAAGTGCCACCGTCAGTGCATTCTGCTGATGCTGCGCCAGACGGGCGCCAAGCGAGCGGATACCGCGCTGCACCAGATATGCGTCGTCCGGGCTCACCGTCATGCCGAACGCGTCAGCCATTGTCGCCAGTGCCGGCCACGCCGCCTCGGTGGTGCAGACGGTGCCCATCATCACATCGGAATGACCGCCGAGATACTTGGTGGCAGCCATCAGCGAGATATCGGCACCCAGTTCCAGTGGCCGGTAGAGCAGGCCCGAGCCCCAGGTGTTGTCCGCCGCAACCAGCGCGCCATGGGCATGGGCGCGGGCGGCCAGCGCGGGCAGGTCGCACATCTCGTAGACCAGCGAGCCGGGCGCTTCCACATAGACCAGTCGCGTCTCGGGCCGCAGCTTCGCGTCGAGATCGGATCCATCCGCCGCGTAGAAGTCGGTGGCGATGCCGTGCTGGCGCAGGAAGCCGTTGGCCAGGTTGCGGACGGGCTCGTAGACGCAGTCGGGCAGCAGCACGTGCTGCCCCGGCCGCACATAGGCGAGGATCGTCATCGCGGCAGCGGCCAGTCCCGAGGGAAACAGCCGCGTGCGATAGCCGCCTTCGAGCATGGTCACCATGTCTTCCAGCGCGAAGTTGGTCGGATTGCCGCGCGCGCCGTAGGTGAATAGCCGCTCGGTGTCGCGGCGCGCACGCATTTCGCGTTGCTGGGCCACGGATTCGAACAGGACGGTGCTGGCGCGCACCACAGGCGGGTTCACGGGCTGGCCGCCTTGCACGGCATGCGTGCGTCCGGCATGTGCAAGGCGGGTAGGGAGCGATGACGTCATGGTTGGCCTGTGGGGATGGCTCATGGTTGTACGGGCGTCGCAAGGACCGTGCCCTGTTGTGCCCTGTGGTGTCCTGTTGCGTGAGTGCCGGAGCGTGGATCAGTCGACGTGCGCGCCGGAGAGCTTGACGATCTGTGACCAGCGCGAGATGTCCTGCTTCAGCTGCGCCGCGAATGCCTCCGGCGTGTTGGCCACGACGTCGCTGCCGCCTTCGTTGATCGTCTTGACCACGTCCGGCATCTGCAGCACCTGCACGATGGCGCGATTCAACAGCGCCACGCGTTCCGGAGACGTACCAGCCGGTACGAAGAAGCCGTACCAGTCCTCGAAGCGTGCATTGCGATAGCCCAGATCTTCAAGCGTCGGCACCTTGGTGAACACCCCGAGACGGCGCGGGCTGGTGACGGCCAATGCCCGCATGCGGCCGGTCTGGATGAATCCCGCCACCGAGGACGTCGAGGTGATCAGCACATCCACCTGTCCGCCAAGCAGGTCGTTGATGGCCGGCCCCGCGCCCTTGTAGGGCACATGCTGCAGCGAGACATTGCTGTCCTTGTCCAGCACCACGCCCACCAGATGCGACAGCGTGCCGTTGCCGGGCGTGGCGTAGGTGATCTTCTGCGGCTGTGCCTTGGCCTGGGTGGCCAGTTCCTAGAAGGTCTTCCACGGGGCGTTGGCCGATACCACGATGGCCAGCGGCGCGGCGTTGATCTGCGTGACCGGGATGAACTGCTTGATGGGGTCGAAGCCGGGCGAGCGGTAGAGCGTCGGGTTGACCGCCATGATCGACACCTGTGACGTCAGCACCGTGTAGCCGTCCGCCTTCGCTTCCGCCACATAGCGCGTGCCGATGTTGCCCCCCGCGCCGCCACGGTTGTCGGTGACGGCGCTCTGGCCCAGCACCTGCGAGAGGCGCGTGGCCACCACGCGCGAAACGGCGTCGTTGCCGCCGCCGGCGGGGAAGGGCGACACGATGCGCAGCGGCTGCGTCGGGAAGCCATTCACCGGTGCCAGCGGCTGCTGGGCCGCCGCAAGGTTGGTCGCCACAGCGGTGGTGACGGCGAGTGCTGCAACCAGGTACTGCGAAAGACGGGATGACATCGGGCGTGACATGGGGCGGACCTCGTTCTTCTATGGCAGGTTTAGGGTGGCGATGCAGGGGGTGAGGCGAAATCAGTCGATGGGCGGGAAATGGAACGTGGCCAGTTCCTGCGCGTCCAGCTGGGCGATCAGGCCCGTTTCCCACGCCAGGTACTGGCGTGCGGCGGCCTTGTTGCCGTCGTGGCGGTCATGCACAAAGAACAGGTAGTCGATGCAGCGCGCATCGGGCAGGGTGTCGGCGCCTTGGTGAATCGGCAGGCCGGCGTCACGCCATGCGGTCACGCCGCCTTGCAGGCGCCGCACATCGGAATAGCCGAGCGCATGCAGGTCGCGCACGGCGATATCGGCCGGATCTGCGCCCTCGGCATCGCCAACGAGCACGAGCGTGGTGTCGTGCGGCACGCCATGCAGGTCGCTCGCCAGTCGCGCGCGCGTGGTCCATTGGCTACCGGCGATATGGCCGGCGCGGAAGCTCATGCTGGCGCGCAGATCGACGGCGAGCATCGACCGGCCCGCGAGACCGGCAGCCAGTGCCGCGACGCTGACGGTCTCCGAGGCGATGGCGCCATGCGCGGGCCCTGGTGCAGCCTTGACGCCCGCTGCCAGCCCGGCCTGCAGTCCGCCGTCGAGGACCACGGCGTCGTGGCCCATCTGGCGCAGCCAGCTCGCCACCACCGTGGCACGGACGCCCTCGGCGTCGAACAGCACCAGTCGCGCCCGGCGTACGCCGATGTACTGGTCAGTGGCCTGCATCAGCTGACCGCCCGGGGTGTGCTGTGCGCCGGGCAGGGTCTGGCCAGCGAATTCCTCGGCCGTGCGCACGTCGCACAGATAGGTGGTGCGCGCCGGGTCCGCCAGCCAGGCGACGGCCTGCGCCGCGGTGACGTGTGGCACCTTGAAGCGCGTTGCCAGTGCCTGTGCGGCATGGCGCGCGGCGTCCAGATCGCGTGGCGAGGCGTTGTCCGGATAACGCGCCGTACCGCCGTGTTCGAGCGTGAAGTCATTCAGATACCAGCCCTGCGTGCCGTTCTCCAGCGCGTAGACCGGATTGCTGACGCCGACGTTGATCAGCGACTGCGCGCCGATGATGCTGCGCGTGCGGCCCGCGCAATTGATGACGATCGGCGTGGTGGGGTCGGGCACCAGGTCGCGCAGGCGATAGGCCAGCTCGCCATTGGGGCAGCAGATGGCCCCCGGGATGTTCATCTTGCGGAATTCGCTGATCGGGCGGCCATCGAGCACGACCGGAGCGTTCGGGCCAGCCTGCATCGCGGCAAGTTCCGCCGCCGAGACGCGCGGCGTGCCGTAGTGATGCTCGGCCAGTTCGCCGAACGTCTTCGAGGGCAGGTTGACCCCGGCGAACAGGGTGTAGCCGGCGGCCTGCCACGCCGGCATGCCACCGTCGAGCACGAACAGCTGGGTGTAGCCGAGCCGTGCCAGCGCGTTGGCGGCGGCTTGCGCCACGCCGTCGCCATTGTCGGCCAGCACGATGCGCGCGTCGGTGCGCGGCGCCAGGCGTCCGACATCGAGTTCCAGACGGCTGAATGGCAGCGGCACGGCGTAGAACGGATGGCCTTCGCCGTACTGGCCGTGTTCGCGCACGTCGAACAGCGCGATTTCGTCGGCATCGTGCAGCCAGCCTTTCAGGGTGGCGGCGTCGACAGCGGTGTAGTGTGGGTGGCTCATGAAATTCCGGGCGATAGGGGGCCGTCCTCTGCGCGGAGAGGAAATTGCGGCGTGCTGTGTCTCAGGAGTCGGGGGGCTGTCGGCCTTGGCTTGTCTGGCTCAAGTCCCCCCGGTGGCTGGGGTGGCTGTGGCGGCTGTGGCGGCTGTGGTTAGCGGCGGGTCTGTACGCCCACGGTCATGATCTGGCAGCGTCCGGTCTCGAGGTCGAACGTCAGCCGGTCGGTCAGCGTTTCCAGCGCGCGGCCGTACATATGCAGGTGGCGGATGATGTCCTCGCCACGGATCTCGACCGAGTGAATGTCATCCGGCAGCAGGGCGATGCCGTTGCGCGGCCCCACCTCCACCGTGCGCGCATGCTCGAGCGTGCCCACCCCGGGCTGGCTGCCATCGTCCGTGCGCAGGTAGACATCGTTGAATTCCACGCCGCTGACGCCGGCCACGCAGGCCCACGTGGTGTGGTTGTGCGGCGGAATGCGCTTGCCGGGACGCAAGACGTTCAGGTAAAGCGCGTAGGACTTGTCCGGGTCCTCGGCGATCAGGTAGCGCGCCTGCCGCTCGCCGGGCTCTGGCGGCGGGTAATCGGCTTCGGCCCACAGTTCGGTACGCGCGGCCAGGTCTTCCACCTGGGTCAGGACATCGGCCAGGCTGGCACGGGTGACGCCGCCCTTGTCTACGATGTTCCTAATGGATTCAATGGTGTCTCCGACAGCTGCATGGCGCTGTTGTGCGATGGACATGATGCGATCAATCCTTGCAATCGTTGTTTTTGACGGGTAGAACGGTGTTTCTTGTTTCACTGTAATGAACACCTGTCCTGAAAACCACTTAATGCGCAACGAAAATCCATTAGCGGATCTAATGAATGCGTAATCTTGACCTGGACTTGCTGCGTACCCTGGTGGCCATTGCCGACCACGAGACCTTTGGCGCGGCCGCCGAAACCGTGCAGCGCACGCAATCGGCCGTGACCCAGCAGATGCAGCGGCTGGAGGAGCAGATCGGGCTGCCGTTGTTCGAGCGCCAGGGGCGTGGCAAGCACCTGACGCGGCACGGCAAGAAGCTGCTGGAGTACGCGCGGCAGTTGCTGACCATCAACGACGAAGCCCTGCGCATGCTGCGCGAGGGCGACCTGACCGGCTCCCTGCGCATCGGCGCGCCGCATGACGTGGCCGACACCATCCTGCCGGGGCTGCTGTCGCACATCGCGCGATCCTCGCCGGCCCTGCGGCTGGAGATCCACGTGGGGCGCAGCCCGTTCCTGATGGATTCGCTGCGGCGCGGGGAGATCGACCTGACCGTTTCCACGCGCGAGGACAATACGCTCGACGGCATCGTGTTGCGGACCACGCCGACGATCTGGGTCTGTTCGGCGGATTTTGTCTACGAGCGTGGTACGGCGGTGCCATTGATCCTGGCCGACGAGCCGAGCCTGTTCCGCAAGCTGTCGCTCGAAGCCTTGACGCAGGCCGGCGTGCCGTGGCGTATTGCGTATCTGGCGCCCAGCCTGATCGGCATCAAGGCGGCGCTGCGCGGCGGGCTGGGGATTACCGCGCGCAGCATCGACCTGCTGGCGGCGGACATGCGCATCCTTGGCGAGGCCGACGGCCTGCCGCGGCTGCCCGATGTCACCTATTACCTTTGGGCACGTCCCAATGCGGTCAATCCCGTCGCGCGTCATGTCTTCTCGATGCTCAAAACTGCCCTGCAGCGCGGGCTGGTCAGCGCGTGACCGCTACCCGCGACTCCGGCGGTGCCGCCGGTGCCGGATTGAGGAAGGCATCATCGTAGGCGCGCGGCGCGGGCATGCCAACGAAGAAGACTGACTATCGTTATCTGTCGATGGGGACGTTCTGACTTGCGGCAGGGGGCCACTAGCCATGCGGGTGGCTTGCCACCTCAGGCACCAACTCATGCAGTCGGGCAAGAACGAGTCGTGCCGCCCGGGACAGCGGATGATGCCGCGTGACGCCCAGGGCAATGGTCCGTGGCAAGCTTGGCTCGACAATCTCGACGGCGGACAGGCGGCCGGCGGCCACTTCGTGATCCACGGCGAGGATCGGAAGGATAGTCAGCGCGCCACCCGCAAGCGCAACCTCCTTCATCGTATTCAGCGATTCGACTTCCAGTGCCACGTCCAGCGAGACGCCTAGCTGGCGCGCATGCTGGTCGAGAATCGATCGCAGCCCGTTCGGGGCCGGTGGCAGGACCAGCGGCAGGCCATCGAGCTTGCGGAACGGCACCGTCGGCACCCCGGCGAGCGGATGCCCGGGCGCGCAGATCAGATAAGTGGCCACCTCCGCAAGCACGTCTTCTCCCTGGCGGGGCCCGGGCCCATAGCGATTGATGACCGCCAGGTCCAGATGGCCCGATTCCAGTTCCTCGTCGAGTTGTCCGCTGAACCCCTCGGCCACGCGCAGCCGGACACCCGGCGCCGTGGCGCGCAGATTCTCGAACAATGTGGGTATCAGGCGTGGCGCCATGGACGGCAGCACCCCGATCCTGACCTGCCCGAACGGTACGCCCGAGGCGTCCTTGACCTCGTCGCGCAGCCGGGCCGACTGGGCCAGCAGCAACTGGACATGCGGGAAGATCCGCTGGCCGAATTCCGATAACACCACACCCCGGCCGGTCCGTTCGAAGATCCGGTCGCCCCATTCCGCCTCGATCTGGGCAATGGCGCGGCTGACCAGCGACTGGGCAATCCCCAGCGAGCGCGCCGCACGTGACAGCGAGCCCACTTCCGCCACCAGCGCCACGGTTTCTAGCTGTTTCAGGTTCACGCCGTCGATCCATCTAAAAAGTCGATATCAGATATCGCTGATCATACTCTTTTGCGTTGGGCCAGGACTCCATACACTGAGGTCATCCCTCACCGCAGAGAGGGCTTACGACATAAATGGAGACAACATGCCGTGCTTTTCCGCTGCGCTTCGCGCATTCCGGCGGCCGTTTTGCGCCTTGCTGGTGGCGGCCGCCCCGGCCGCCCTGGTCGGCTTTAGCGCCGCCGCTACCGCTACCGCCGCCACTACCGCCGCCACCGGCTATCCCGCCAAGCCGATCCGCCTGGTGGTGCCGTTTCCGGCCGGCGGACCCACGGACGCCATGGCGCGGCTGATTGGCCAGCACCTGTCGCAGCAACTCGGACAGCCCGTGGTGATCGACAACCGTGGCGGGGCCGGCGGCACCATCGCCACCGAGGCCGCCGCACAGGCAGCCCCCGACGGCTACACGCTGTTCTTTTCCACCACCGGCACCATGGCGATCAACCCGTGGCTCTACCGCTCGCTGAAGGTGGACCCGCTCAAGTCGTTCGATGCCGTGGGCTCGGTGGCCTCCACGGTCAACGTGCTGGTGGTACCGAAAAGCCTGCCGGTCAGCAACGTCAAGGAACTGGTGGCGCTGGCCAGGCAGAAGCCGGGCGCGCTGACCTTCGGCTCGGCCGGTAACGGCAGCTCCAACCACTTGTCCGGCGAGTTGTTCAAGTCGATGGCGGGCATCGATATCGTCCATGTGCCGTACAAGGGCTCGGCGGCGGCGTTCACCGATTTGCTGGGCGGCCGCATCTCGATGATGTTCGACACCGTATCGAGCCAGGTGCAGTACATCTCCACCGGCAAGGTCAAGGCGCTTGGCGTGACCGGCGCCACGCGTTCGGAAGCGCTGCCCAAGGTGCCGACGATTGCGGAGGCAGGCCTGCCGGGCTTCGACGTGACGATCTGGTTCGGCCTGTCGGCACCGAAGGGCACCGCCCCCGACGTGATCCGCCGCCTTAACAGCGAATTACAGGCCGTGCTGGTGCAGGCTGACGTGCAGAGCCAGCTCGCCGCGCTGGGCGCCCGGCCGCTACCGGGTACGCCGGCTGACTTCTCGAAGATGATCGAGCATGACGCGGGCAAGTGGTCGCCGGTGGTCAAGGCATCGGGAGCGACCCTTGACTGAGACCTCCGCAACGTTCAACGCGCTGTTCTCGCCGGCCTCGGTGGCCGTGATCGGCGCCTCGGACAACCCCAACAAGGTGGGCGGGCGTCCGATCCACTACATGCGCGCCTTCGGCTACGCGGGCGAGGTGTTTCCGGTCAACCCGGCGCGCGAGGTCATCCAGGGCTATCGGGCCTACCCCACGCTCGATGCAATCGGCAAGACGCCGGACGCCGTCGTGATTGCCGTGTCCGGCGATGCCACGCTAGAGCAGGTGCGCCAGTGCGGCGCGGCGGGCGTCAAGGCCGCCGTCATCATGGCGTCCGGTTTTGCCGAAACGGGCGAGGCGGGGCGCCAGCGGCAGCAGGAGCTTGTGACGGTGGCCAATGCCAGCGGCATGCGGGTGGTGGGCCCGAACGCGCAAGGCACGGCCAACTTCGCCAACGGCGCGGTGCTCAATTTCTCGACGATGTTCATGGAGGTGGCGCCCCAGGACGGCCCGATCGCGATCATCAGCCAGAGCGGCGCGGCGAGCGTCATGCCTTATGCGCTGCTGCGCCAGGCCGGCTACGGCGTGCGCTACCTGGTGGCAACCGGTAACGACGCCGATCTCGACGCCTGCACGATGACAGCCGCCGTGGCGGCGGACCCCTACGTGCGGCTGATCCTGGTCTATCTCGAATCGGTGTCCGACCCGGCCCAGCTTGCCCATGCGGCGCAGGTGGCGCGAGCGCGCGGCGCCAGCATCGTGGCGATCAAGGCCGGCAACAGCCAGCGCGGCGCGAAGGCGGCAGCCTCGCATACCGGTGCGTTGGTCGGCAACGATGCTGCCATCGATGCGTTCCTGGCCCGGCACGGCATATGGCGTGCGCGCGACATCGGCGAACTGGTCCGTGCGGTGCCGCTGTACTTGCAGCAGCGCCAGCCGGGGCAGGGCCGCACGGTGGTGATGAGCCATAGCGGCGCGGTGGGCGTGATGGCGGCCGACCTGGCCGAACGGCACGATCTGCCGCTGACCGAACTCCAGCCGGCAACGCTGCGCGAACTGGGCGGGATCCTGCCCGAGTTCGGTACGGCCAGCAATCCGCTCGACATGACGGCGGCGTTGCTGGGCAAGGGCGACATGTTCCCGCGTGTACTCCATGCGCTGGGCGCCGATCCGCAGGCCGACATGGTGATGGTCGGCATCCCGGTGGCAGGCCCCGGCTACGACGTCGAGGCGCTGGCCCGCGACGCCGCGGCCTTCAGCGCGGACCGGGCCAAGCCGCTGGTGGTCAGCGCGCCGCAGCAATCCGTCCGCGAGGTCTTCGAGCGGCATGGCGTGCCGGCATTCGTCACCGAGGCCGATGCCATTGGCGCGCTCGCCCAGTACGCCGCGCACCAGCGGCTGGCCAAGGGGGCGCCCACGCCGGGCTGGCCCGATGCGAAGCGGCTCGACGGCAGCGGCTTGCAGGACGAGGCCCACAGCCTGGCCTTGCTCGCCGAAGCTGGCGTGCCGGCCGTGCCGCACCGGCTGTGTGACAGCGTGGAGGCGGCGCTGGCCGCGTTCAAGGCGCTCGGCGGGACGCCCGTGGTGGTCAAGGGCTGTGCGGCAGATATCCCGCACAAGAGCGAGCATGGCCTCGTGCACCTTCGGCTCACCGATGCCGCGAGCGTGGCCCGGGCCGCGCAGGACTGCCTCGATACGCTACAGCGGCTCGGCGTGGCATCGCCACGGGTGGTCGTGGGGGCCATGGTCAAGGGCCGGCATGAATTTGCGCTGGGCGTTTCGGTCGATCCCCTGTTCGGGCCGCTGGTCATGATCGGCGAGGGCGGCACGCTGCTTGAACTCCGCAAGGATGTCGTGACACTGCTGGCGCCGTTCACGGCCGAAGACGTCAAGGCGGCCTGCGCGCGGCTGCGTCTGGCACCGTTGTTCGATGGCTATCGGGACATTCCGGCGCTCGATCTGGATGCCCTGGCGGCGTCCGCTGTCGCGCTCGGCGACTGGGCACTGCGTCATCGCACTGCGCTGGTCTCGGTCGATATCAACCCGCTGATGGTGATGGCGGCCGGCCAAGGGGTCATGGCGGTCGATGCCGTGGTGGAACTCAAGGGGAATTGACAATGCAAACCGTACGCGTTGAACACGATCGCGACATCGCCATCGTCACGCTGAACCGGCCGACACGCATGAACGCGGTCAACGACGTCCTGCGCGGCGAGCTTATCGAAACGCTGGGCCGGCTCAACACCGACCCTTCGGTGCGCGCCGTGGTGCTGGCCGGTGCCGGCGAGCGGGCCTTCTGCGCCGGGCAGGATCTTGATGAGGCGGCCACGGTGACCTGGCAGCAGCTCGTGCCCTGGCTGAACCGGCAGCGGGCGATGTACCAGGCCGTCCGCGACCTGGACAAGCCCTGCGTGGCCGCCGTGCGGGGGGTGGCCGCAGGCGCGGGCTTCCAACTGGCGCTGTGCGCGGACTGGCGGCTCGCCACTGCCGACAGCCGCTGGGGGCAGCCCGAGGTCAAGGCGGGGCTGGCGAGCATCGTCGGGTCTTATCTGATGACGCTGCATGTGGGGCACACCCACAACGTGCAGATGTCGCTCTCGGGTGAACTGGTCAATGGCCAGCGCGCCTTCGACATTGGCCTGGTGACCGCGCTTTGCGGCGAGGCCGAACTGATGTCGCAGGCACTCGCCCAGGCCAGGTCGCTCGCGGCGCTGCCGCCCACCGCCGTACGCCTGTCCAAGCAGCGCTTCCGCGCGATGACGCAGCCGGGTTTCGATGAGGCCTGTGTCGCCGGCATCCGCGCGCAGCTTGAATGCTATGCCGACGGTGAACCGCAGCGCGTGATGGCTGCGTTCCTCGAAAAACGCAACACAAGGGAGTCGCAGTGAAGCAGTGGACCCAACACTATATAGACGGCGCACGTCGCCCGATACGCGCCAGCGCGTCAGTGCGCATCCATGATTCGTCGACCGAAGCGCCGCTGGGCGAGGTGAGCCTCGGCAGTGCGGAAGATGTGGCCGCAGCCGTGGCGGCTGCCGCGCGGGCGCAGCCAGGCTGGCAGGCGCTGGGCGCAGCCGGGCGGGCGCCATACCTGCTCGCGCTGGCCGACGCGCTGGAAGGCTGTGCGGCGGAACTGGCCACTGAGATCTCGCGCGAAGTCGGCATGCCGCTGAAGCTGTCGCGCCGCATCCAGGTGGATGCGCCAATCGCCGCGTGGCGCGCCACGGCGGCGCTGGCCGATACGTTCGCCTTTGTCCGCACGATCGGCAATTCCCGCGTGACGCTGGCACCGGTCGGGGTGGTGGCCGCCATTACGCCGTGGAATTACCCGCTGCATCAGATCACGGCCAAGCTGGCGCCGGCGCTGCTGGCCGGCTGCACGGTGGTCTTGAAGCCCTCCGAGCTGGCCCCGGCGGTGACCGAGCGGCTGATGGCCGCCTGCGAGCAGGCGCAACTGCCGCCCGGCGTGCTCAATCTCGTGCTGGGGGGCGCGGAGGTGGGCGAGGCGCTGGTAGCGCATGCCGATATCCAGATGGTGTCGTTCACCGGCTCGACGGCGGTGGGTCGCAAGGTCGCTGCGCAGGCGGCCGGCGATATGAAGCGCGTGTCGATGGAACTGGGTGGCAAGTCGGCGGCTGTGGTGCTGCCGGGCGCGGATCTCGCCAGGGCGGTCAAGGCGACGGTCAGTTCATGTTTCCTCAATTCGGGGCAGACCTGCAGCGCGACCACCCGGCTGATCGTTGCACGCGAGGATTACCCGCGATGCCGGTCACTGCTGGCGGAGGCCGTGGCCGCGATGAAACTCGGCGATCCCGCCGAGGGCGACACCCGGATCGGTCCCTTGCTGTCGGCTGTGCAGCGTCAGCGCGTACAGGCGCATATCGCCCAAGCGGAGCAGGCAGGCTTCGACCGGATCGCCGGCGGCCCCGATGCGCCGGTGCCGGCAACCGGCTATTTCGTCGCGCCGACCATCTACGGCAACGTCGCCCCCGAGAGCCGGCTGGCGAACGAGGAGGTCTTCGGGCCGGTGCTGGCGGTGCTGTGCTACGACAGCGTCGACGAAGCCATCGCCCTGGCCAACGGCACGCGCTATGGGCTGGCCGCCGCAGTCTGGGCTGCCGATGACAGGGCCGGCGAAGCGGTTGCCAACGCCCTGCGGGCCGGGCAGGTGGACGTCAACGGCGCCCGGTTCAATCCCGCCGCACCGTTCGGCGGCTTCGGCATGTCCGGTGTGGGGCGGGAAGGCGGGGTGTATGGGCTCGAGGAGTTCCTGGAGCCGAGAGCCGTTCAGCTTCCCTAATCACGACATCGAAAGGAGTCGCAATATGTACAGTCAGGTTACCGTTGCTCGCGCGGGGAAGAGCGAGCGGATCGCCGTGGTCACCCTGAACCGGCCGGACAAGCTCAATGCGCTGACCAAGGTCATGGAGGCCGAGCTGCGCGACGCCATGGAGGCCGTCGATCGCGACGACAACGTGCGCGTGGTGGTGCTGACCGGGGCCGGCAAGGGCTTCTGCGCCGGCATGGACATCAACGAGCTCGAAGTGCTGCCGCCGGGCGATATCCGCGCCGCCCAGTGGATGCGCCCGTTCGACATGAACCGGCGCGCCGACTACCAGACGCGCTACGGCTACTTTCCGGCCATGCGCAAGCCCGTGATCGCGGCCATCAATGGCGCGGCAGCGGGGCTGGGGCTGGTGTTCGCGCTGTACTGCGACATGCGCTTTGCCGGCGCCAACGCCGCATTCAGCAGCGCGTTCGCGCGCAGGGGCCTGATCGCCGAGCACGGTATCTCCTGGCTGCTGCCGCGCGTGGTCGGCCCCGGTCATGCGGCTGACCTGCTGTATTCGGCGCGCAAGGTGCTGGCCGACGAGGCGCTGCGGATCGGCCTGGTTGACCGTGTGGTCGATGCGGACGCCCTCATGGCAACCACGCTCGACTACGCCGACGACCTGGCCGAGAACGTTTCGCCCCGCTCCATCCGCGTGATGAAGCGCCAGCTGTGGGAGCAGCCGTTCCAGTCATTGGCCGAGGCCACGCGCCTTGCCAACGCCGAGATGTTCGAAAGCATCCAGAGCGAGGACTTTACGGAAGGCGTGGCGCATTTCATCGAGCGCAGGCCCGCCCGGTTCTCCGGCCGGTGACGGAAGGCCGCCGCCTCAGCGAGCGGCATCGCGGCGTTCGCGCCAGCCCTGCAAAGCCATCTCGAGTTCCTGGCCGGACAGCACAACATCCGGGCAGTCCAGCAAGTGATGGATGGCATGTTCGATAAAGGCGCGCACGCGCTTCGGCTGGGCGGCGCGGCTGCCGTAGTAGATGTGCAGGCCCATATGGGCGCTGATATGCGGTAACAGCACGGGAACCAGGCGGCCGGCACGGATGTGGGGCGCCGCCGAATAGTTCGCCAGTTGCCCGAGCGCGTGTCCTGCCAGTACCGCCTGCAATTCCAGTTCGGCGTCGTTCGTGGAGAAGGCGGGCGACACTGGGCGATGCTCCAGCTTGCCATCGACAGTCAGATACCAGGGCGCCACCGCGCCGGTGGCCGGCCGCCGGAAGACGCTGCAGCGGTGGTTCACCAGGTCATCCAGCGTGGCGGGGATGCCGTACCTGGCCAGGTAGGCAGGTGCGGCGCAGACCATCATCTGGAGCGGGAACAACTGGCGGCCAATCACACCCTCGCTGGGCGACGCCCCGATCCGGAAGCCGACATCCATGCGGTCCAGCACCCAGTTGCCGATGCCATCGTCGAGCTGGACATCCGGCTGGATGCCGGGATGGCTGCGACAGAAGGCATCGAGCACCGGCATGAGGATCGCCGCGAAGCACGACTTCGGGCCCACGATGCGCAGCGGGCCGGCAATCTCGTCCTTGGCCTCCCGGGCCGTGGACAGCGCCCGGTCCAGTGCCGCGATGGCCGGCTGGGTGTTCTCGAGCAGGCGCTGCCCGTCCTCGGTCAGTGCGAGGTTGCGGGTCGTGCGGTGGAGCAGGCGCACCCCAAGGTGCTGCTCCAATTGCGCGATGGCCTGGCTCGCCGCTTGGGGGCTGATGCCCTGCGCAAACGCGGCGCGGCGGATACTGCCCATTTCCACCGCTTTGGCGAACATGGCAATGGCGCGGAACTCGTTGATCGGCATGGTCTATTCCCTCGGATGCCTGCCGATTATCAAGTTTTTCTTGTTACTCATGCAAGCCGGCGAGGGCTAGTAGGTTGAGACGTCGCGCTTTACAGTCGGAGGCTGTATTCCACCGGACAGGAGCGCATCATGAACAAACGACAACTCGGCCGTTCCGGCCTGGAGGTCTCCGCCCTGGGCTTTGGCTGCATGGGCCTGAGCTTTGGCTACGGTCCCGGGCTGGACCGTGCCGCTGGGGTTGAACTGATCCGTGACGCCTTCGCGCGCGGGGTCACCTTCTTCGATACCGCCGAAGCCTACGGCGCCCTGAACGAGGAAATGGTCGGCGAAGCCTTGCAGCCCATGCGCGACCAGGTGGTCATCGCCACCAAGTTCGGCTTCCAGGACGGTGATTCGAAGAAGGGTCTCGACAGCCGCCCCGAGCGCATTCGCGCCGTGGTGGAAACCTCGCTGAAACGCCTGCGAACTGACCGCATCGACCTGCTGTACCAGCATCGCACCGATCCGCAAGTGCCGATGGAGGACGTGGCCGGCGCGGTGAAGGACCTGATAGCCGAGGGCAAGGTGCGGCACTTCGGCCTGTCCGAGGCTGGGGTCGAGGCGATCCGGCGTGCCCATGCCGTGCAGCCGGTGGCAGCCCTCCAGAGCGAATATTCGATGTGGTGGCGTGCGCCCGAGCACGAGATCCTGCCCACGCTCGACGAACTGGGCATCGGCTTCGTGCCGTTCAGCCCGCTGGGGAAGGGCTTTCTCACCGGCGCCATCGACCAGAACACCAGCTTCGCCAAGGACGATTTCCGCAACATCGTCCCGCGTTTCACGCCGGAGGCGCGGCAGGCCAATCAGGCCTTGATCGATGCGCTGGGCGTCATCGCCAGGGACAAGGGCGCCACCCCGGCGCAGGTGGCGCTGGCCTGGCTGCTGGCGCAGCGCCCGTGGATCGTCCCCATCCCGGGCACGACCAAGCTGCACCGGCTGGAAGAGAACCTCGGCGCGGCTGACCTGGCGCTGTCTGGTGACGAATTGCGCCAGATCCAGCTTGCCCTTGCGCAGATCCAGGTCCACGGCGACCGTTATCCCGCCGCGCTGCAAGCCCGCGTGGGCCGTTGAACACAGGAGCCCCCCCAATGATGCTGAAGCCTTTTGCCATTGCCACCCTCGCGTTGTCCATGCTGGACGGCGCCGCCGCGGCGGAACCCGAGTTGCAGATTTCCCGCGCGGCATCGCGCCAGGCCCAGGCGGCGCCAGCGCAGAACTTTACGGGGAGCGTCAAGGTGGAGATGCTGTTCACGCCCGCCGGACCTGACCGCACGTCGGCCGGGTCGGTGACGTTCTCCCCCGGCGCCCGCACCGCGTGGCATACCCATCCGCTGGGCCAGACGCTGATCGTCACCGCCGGCGTTGGCCGTATCCAACGCTGGGGCGGGGCCATCGAGGAGATCCGGCCGGGCGATGTGGTGCGCATCCCGCCCCACACGAAGCACTGGCACGGTGCCGCGCCCGGCAGCCCGATGACCCATATCGCCATCCAGGAAGCGCAGGACGGCAAGACCGTGGACTGGCTCGAGCAGGTCAGCGACGCTCAGTACGGCACGGGCACGGGCACGGCCGCCGCCAAGCCGCTGGCACAAGGCCCCTCCGTGGCACAGCAGCGCTTCGGCGACGTGGCGCCCAAGCTGGCCCAATTGACCGACGATGTGCTGTTCGGCGATGTGTGGGCCCGGCCCGGCCTCTCGCGGCGCGACCGCAGCCTGGTCACTGTCAGCGCACTGATCGCCATGAATCGCCCGGATCAACTACGCTCGCATCTGGCGCTGGCCCGGCAGAATGGCCTGAGCGAGGCCGAGCTGGTGGAGGCGCTGACCCATCTCGCGTTCTATGCTGGCTGGCCCAGCGCCGTGACGGCGGCTGACGTGGCCAAGGAAGTCTTCAACAGGAAGCCGCAGTAAAGGCACAGACCGAAACAGGAGCCAATCATGCAGGAAGTAACCCTGAACAACGGCGTCAAGATGCCGATCCTCGGCTACGGTGTTTTCCAGATCGCCGATGCGTCCGAATGCGAGCGCTGTGTCGTCGATGCCGTGCAGGCCGGCTATCGCCTGATCGATACCGCCGCCTCCTATCGCAATAGCCAGATCGCCTGATGGACATCCACGCGTTCAACGAGATTGCGCCGGCCGTCAACCAGATCGAGGTCAATCCGTTCCACCAACAAGCAGAAAGCGTGGATTTCATGCGCGAGCTGGGCGTGCAGGCGGAGGCTTGGGCGCCGTTCGCGGAAGGTCGAAACAACCTCTTCGTGAATGAGGTGCTGCTGGCCATCGCTGCGCGGCACGGCAAGACGGTCGGGCAAGTGGTGCTGCGCTGGCTGGTCCAGCGCAATATCGTGGCGCTGGCGAAGTCCGTGCGCAAGGCGCGCATGGAGGAGAACCTCGCCATCTTCGACTTTGCCCTGTCGGACGATGACATGCAGGCCATTTCCACGCTGGAAACCGGCACGAGCAGTTTTTTCTCGCACCGCGACCCAGAGATCGTCAAGTGGATGAGCGAGCGCAAGCTCGGTCTCTAAGGCAGCGACATGCTTCGACAATCCCTACGAATCTTGCCGCTGATCTGCGCGGCCCTCCTTGGCGCATGCGCAGCGCCCCATGCGACAGACTCGACGGACGCGTCTGCGCCGATCGTGCTCCAGTCCCAAGGCAGCTTCGCGGTCGGCGGTACGGTCGTGCAGAGCCCAGGTACCTATGCGCTCGGCAAGGCCGGTCCGGACGGGCAGACGCTGCATGGCGACCACGCGCGCGTGGTGTACCAGATCCCCGTGAATCCGCGAAAGCTGCCCCTGGTCATGTGGCACGGCTTTGGCGAGTTCTCGAAGACCTGGGAGACCACACCCGACGGCCGCGAAGGGTTCCAGACAATCTTTGTGCGCCGCCGCTTCCCCGTGTACCTGATCGACCAACCGCGCCGGGGTGGCGCCGGCCGCAGCACGGTGGCTGCGCGGATCGCCGCGGAACCGGACGAGCAACGCTGGTTCAACATGTTCCGCCTGGGCGCCTGGCCGAACTTCTATCCCGGCGTGCAGTTCTCGAAGGATCCGGAAGCGCTGAACCAGTACTTCCGGCAAATGGTGCCGGATACGGGGCCATTGGATAACAAGGTGGCTGTGGATGCCGTGTCGGCACTGTTCCAGCGCATCGGCCCCGGCATCCTGATCACACATTCCTACAGCGGCGGGCTGGGGTGGCAGGCGGCGATGCGGAATCCGGCCATCCGTGCCGTGGTGTCCTTCGAACCCGGCAGCGGTTTCGTGTTTCCGGAAGGAGAGGTGCCCGCGACGATGTCCAGCCTGACCGGACCGTTGGCCGGAACGGCGGTGACGATGGACCAGTTCCAGGCGCTGACGCGGATTCCGATCGTCATCTACTACGGCGACAACATTCCGACCGAGCCCAGCAGCGATCCTGGATTGGACAACTGGCGCGTGCGGCTGGCCATGGCAAGGCTGTGGGTCGATGCCGTCAATCGCCATGGTGGCGACGCGAAGCTGGTGCACCTGCCGGACGTGGGGATACGCGGCAACACGCATTTCCCATTTTCCGACTTGAACAATCTCCAGGTCGCAGAACAGATGCAGGCGTTTCTTTCGAGAGCGGAACTCGACTAAGCAAGCCGAGTGTCTCAAAAGTGACACGGAATGTGTCATCGGGGCCTTTCATGCCACGCCGGCGTATCTTTCCCGCCGCAGAATTGCGAAAATCCCACCCCGAGGGGGCCAGTCTCGTGCGCCGTTTCGGCTTCTCGCCGACGCCACTGAGGTTCGCACGGGCGCCCGCCCGCACATTAAAACAATGAAAGCGTGCGCATTGCCGGCAAGCCGCTGGCCGCCGCGCAGGGAATAGGGTCGCCGGCCTGGCCGGCCGCAAATCCACATGACAAGACATTCGAGCCTCGCCGCCGGTGAACAGCCGTGCCTGCGCGCCATTGCCGGCGCGGTTGCCATCCTCATGATGTCCCTTTCCGCGTCGTCGGCGCAGGCCGCTGGCGGCAACGGTGGCGTCGGGGGCTACAGCCTTAACCTGCCGGGCGGGGTGGGCGGCTTCACTTCGGGCCAGGCTGGCCAGAGTGGACTGACCGTGCCCGATGGCGACGGCACTGGTGGCGGGGGCGGCGCGCGCTACGCGGCCGGTGGGGCGGGCGGCATCAACGCGTCCCAGGCAACGCCGCAGGGGCTGGCGGGCGCAGCGGGTACCGCGCCAGGCCAGTTCGGCGGCAACGGTGGCGACGGTAACTTCGACAATGCCTTGCTCACAGGCGGCGGTGGCGGCGGCGGCGGGGGTGGCGCGGATGGCATGGTGACGGGCGCCGTGCCGACCACCATCTCCGGCGGCGTGTTCGGCGGCAACGGCGGCAAAGGTGGCAACGGAGGCAATGACGGCTCGTTTTTGCCGCCTGCGTATCAGGGGGGTGGCGGCGGCGGCGGCGAAGGCGGGTACGGCCTGAGCCACGCGGGCGGTGCCGAGATCGTGGTGAAGGCGGGCGGCCGGGTGGCCGGCGGCTGGGGCGGCAATGGCGGGAATGGCGGCGGGTCGAAGCCGATCGCGAGCCTCCAGGGCGCCGGCAACGGCGGCGACGGCGGTGTCGGCATGGCGGTGACCAGCGCGGCCACGGTACATATCGAAGCAAATGCCGTGGTGGCGGGTGGCAATGGCGGGGCCGGGGGCAACGGCGGCGACGGCGTCTACGATTACTACGGCAGCCTGGGCGGCAACGGCGGCAGGGGCGGCAACGGCATGGAACTGGCCGGCGGCTCCACGCTGCTGAACGAGGGCACGATCGCGGGTGGGGCGGGTGGCGCCGGTGGCGTGGGCGGCATGAACTACAACGCTTCGCAGGCCGCGAACGGCACTACGGGGGCCTCCGGCGTGGGCGTGCGCGGCAGCAACCTGACCATCGTCAACAAGGGGACCATCGTAGCAGGCGGCCCCGGCGTGGCGGCTGTCCAGTTTTTCAGCGGCACGAACCGTTTCGAGTTCTGGGGCAACAGCGTCGTGGGGAGCATCGAGGCCTATGGCACCGACGACACCTTCGCGCTGGCTGGCGACACCGGCGCTTTCACGCTGACCGGCGGCATCGGCAACGCCGGCCTGTATCGTGGCTTCGAGCATTTCGAGAAAATCGGTGCGTCGGTCTGGACCCTGGCCGGCAGCAACACGGGCATCTCGAGCTGGCAAATCCTGGGCGGCACGCTGGCGATTGCCTCGGACGCCAACCTCGGCGCGGCAGCCGGCACGCTCGGTCTGAACGGCGGCACGCTGCGGACCACCGCCGCCATGACCACCGCGCGCGCCACCACGCTCGGCGCGGGCGGCGGCACCTTCGAGGTCACGAATGGCACCTTGACGCACAACGGCGTCATCGACGGCCCCGGCAGCCTGACCAAGACCGGCAACGCCACGCTCGAACTGAACGCCGTGAACCCCTACGCCGGCGGCACGCAGGTCAACGCCGGCATGCTGATCGCCAACGTCAACGGCGCGCTGGGCAGTGGTGCGGTCAGTGTCGATGGCGGCGCAACGCTGCGCCTGAACGGCGGCTTCGACCTGGGCGGCCGGCAGGTCGTCAATCGGTCCGGCTACATCAACCTGTACGGCGCCGGCACGCTCGGCAATGCCCAGGTGACGAACCTCGGCGGGTTCACGTATCTGCTCGGCAGCAGCACGGCGGCCAATGCGACGATCGTCAACAACGGCGGCGTGATGTCGTTCCAGGAGGGCAGCACCGGCGGTAACAGCCAGGTCACCACCCGCAGCGGCAGCTACACCGAGTTCTGGGGCTGGAGTACCGCCGGCAACGCCTCGCTGGTGACGGATGCGGGGGGCTGGGTCGATTTCTCGGGCACATCCGGTCCGGCCTTCGACCACCGGATCACCGCCGGCGCCATCGCGGGAGCGGGGCGCTTCCAGCTCGGCCAGAACGTCTTGACCGTGGGCGGCAACAATACCTCCACCACCGTGAGCGGCACGATCGAGGATGGCGGTGCCGGTGGCGGCACCGGCGGCGGACTGATCAAGATCGGCGCCGGCACGCTGACGCTGAGCGGCACGAATACCTATACCGGTGCGACGCAGGTGAACGCCGGCACGCTGGCCGTGAACGGTAGCGTGGCCGGCGCGGTCACAGTGAACAACGGCGCCACGCTGGGCGGCGCTGGCAGCGTGGGCAGTACCGTGATTGCATCGGGCGGCACGCTGGCACCGGGCAATTCCGTCGGTACGCTGACCGTCAACGGCGACCTGATGCTGGCCGCCGGTTCAACCTATCGCGTGGAAGCCGACCCGGCCTCGTCGGCCAGCGACCGCGTGGCGGTGAGCGGTACGGCCACGCTCGGCGGGGCGGTGATCCATGTCGGCCCCGACGGCAATTTCGCGTCCACGCGCCGCTACAGCATCCTGACGGCCGGGACGGTGCAGGGCCGCTTTGCGTCGGTCAGCTCGAACTACGCGTTCCTTGACCCGACGCTGACCTATGGCGCCAACGAGGTCACCCTGGCACTTACGCGCAAGGACGTGACGGACCCTGTCTCGCCGGTCGATCCGGGCACGGGTGGCGGCACGGGTGGCGGCACCCCGCGCCCGATGCGCTTTGCCGATGCGGCCGTGACCGGCAACCAGCGTGCCGTGGCCAACGCACTGGAGACCCTGCCGGACAGCAACCCTGTGCACGAAGCCGTGGTGACGTTGCCCCAGGGCGCGCCGCCGGCCGTCTTCGACAGTCTCTCCGGGGAGGCCCACGCCAGCGTGGCCACGGGTCTGATGACCCTGGCAGGTGGCGCACGGGCGCTGCCGCTGGCGCATTTGAACGACAGCCTGTCCGCCGGCATGCTGCCTGGCGCGCCCATCGCCCAGCTAGGCGGCCCCCTGCCGGCCGCAGCCCTGCCCATTTCCGCCGCCCAGCCGCTGTGGGTGGAGGTGCTGGGTAACTGGCAGACCTTCCACGGGAGCGCCGATGTGGCGCGCGTGCGCCAGCAGACCGGCGGCTTCTATCTGGGCGGCGACGGGGCGGTGGGGCAAGACTGGCGCATCGGCGGGGCGTTCGGCTACGCCAACAGCACGCTGCGCGTGAGCGAACGGTCCTCACGCGCCATCACCGATTCCTTCAGCGCCACGCTCTATGGCGGCCGCGCGTTCGCGCTCGGCGGCGGCAAGCTCAAATGGCTGTTCGGCACCGCCTATAGCTGGCACGACGCCGACACCGACCGGCAGGCCAGCCTTGGCGGCAGCACGGTCCAGTCGCTGACGGCCAGCTATCACGCCAGCACGGCGCAGGTCTTCACGGAAGCCGGCTTCGCCATGCCGCTATCGGCAGCAACCCAGCTCGAACCGTATGCCGGCGTGGCATGGAGCGATACACGCATGCGCAGCTTCGCGGAGACGGGCGGCTCGGCGGCCCTGCACAGCCCGGGTGACAGCAACACGCTGACCACCACCACGCTCGGCCTGCGCACCAGCGTACGGGTCCAGTTTGGCGGCACCGACGCGGCGTTCTACGTCGGGGCGGGCTGGCGCCACGCGTTCGGCGACGTACGCCCGGCTACCACGCTGGCCTTCGACGGCAGCCAGCCGTTCACGGTGACGGGCGCCCCGATTGCCCAGAACGCGGCCCTGGCCGAACTGCGCGCCGATCTCGCCATCTCGCCCACGGCCACGCTCGGCTTGCGCTATACCGGCCAGTTTGGCGGCGGCAACCAGGACCATACCGGGACGGTGGGATTGCGGTGGCGGTTCTAGGGCCGGGGCGTACCAGCGCGGAGGCCGGTTCGTCACACTGCAGGACCAGGGCCATCGTCGCCCGACGTTGACGTTGACGTTGACGTTGATGCAGCGCAAGCGCTGCGCGACCTTTTGTCCTAGGCTTTCAGGACATCGCGCCGGATGACTCGGCGCGTACGCGTCGCATGTCAGCGGAGCATTGTGCATGGGGATCTTGAACTGGCGACTGAACGGCCGCAGACGTGCCAGCCCGCACAGCAGCAGGGAGCTGGAGGCGCTGGCCCAGGAAATTCGCCGGCTGAGTCCGCGGCTTCGATTGCTGCCGCGCTATGCGCAAAGGCTGGCGCCACACCTCGGCACGGCACTCGACTACGTGCGCACGCTGATCGCCGGCATCCCTGCGCCCCGGGAGGCCAGTCCGCAGGCGTGGGCAACGGACCCCTACGTTCACGCGTGCTTCGGCACGCCCCATGATGTTCAGTTGATCTTCAGTCGCTCAGCCGATCTGCAGCAATTCTTCGAGACATCGCCGGATGCAACGGAGGCGTTCGCCGTGCTCGGTATGGACATGACTGAAAAGCGCACGCTGGGCGTGGGTCTGGAAGGGGATGTCATGCGGACCGATGTGCTGCAGACGATCGTCAATTTCAGTGACCACCAGGTGCGCTTGTGTGGGCGCGACAAGCCCGCACTCTGCCGGCAGATCGAGGGCCGCATGCTGGACCAGCTCGCCTTGCAGGGCCTGGCGAGCGCGGCGGCCGGCGGTGTCGGCCGCGACCGGCGCTTGCAGGAGATGGCGTTGCTCGGCAAGCGGTTGCGGTTCCTGGAGGGGGAGGGCGTGGGCATGCGCGCGATGCTCGGCGGCGCGGCGGCACCGGACCCCGACGAGCAGGCGCGGTTGCGGGCGCAGCTTGCCGAGGGCGATGCCAATGCGCGCACTGCGTCAGTGTCGAAGGATTCGGTCAACGCCCTGGAATCTCAGTTGCTCTCCTTGCAGACGACGTTTTCCGACGCGAAATCCTATTTTTTCATCGAACGCCGTCATATCAGACTGAGCCGGATGAATGTCGTCACGGGCGAGGACAGCATGTCGCCAAGTGACGCGCTCGAGTTCACCACTGCCAGTATCCCCGGCGACCCGCCCGCCACAAGAACCTTTCTGCTGGTACGAATTCCACGAGCCGTCATGCTGACGCGCATGCGGCTGCTGGAAGAAGCCGAACGTTACCTGTAGGGGCGGCTCGCGGCGCAACGGGCAGTCTCCGCAAAGAAAACCGACTCATACCTGGCCGGTGAAGCACCGCTGATCAACCCTGTAGCGAGCGGCGATCTCCACCGCCTGTTCGACGAACGGCCGGGTCAGCGGATTGCCGATTTCCTTGTGGAAGGCGATCCAAAGCTCCAGGGTCGGCACATCCCGATTGGCGATCCGTCGATAGACCACGCCCTTGACCGGCTGCGCAGCGGCCGAGGCGGGTACCAGCGACACCGCCACGCCGGCTGCCACCATCGACATCATGGCGTGGTGGCGCGCCCCGTCGTGCATGCACGATGGCACCACACTGTGCTCCGCCAGCCAGGTCATCATCAGGTCGTGCGCATACTGGCCGTAGCGCCGTTCGAGCGTGGCAAGGCTTTGGCCATCGAGGTCACGCGCATTGACACTGGACTTTCCGGCCAGGGGATGGCTGGCGGGTGCGGCCAGGACATAAGGCTCCGACATCAGGCGTCGCGCCTGCAGGCGGGAATCGGTGACTGGCGGCCGCAGGATCGCCACATCGAGTTCGTTCCCCAAAAGCGACTGGATCATCGCTTCGGAGCTGGTCTCGCGCAGCGAGTACAGGACGCCGGGCACGTGCGCCGAGAACTGCCGCAGGATGTCTGGAACCAGTTCGATGGCGGAGATCGCGGTCAGGCCGATGCCAAGGTGTCCGACGTTCTCGCCGCGATCGGCCTGGGTCACCATTTGCCGCGCGCGGTGCTCGATGTCGAATAGTTTCCCCGCCTCGGCCCGCAGGACCTGGCCTGCCGGCGTCAGTCGCACGCTGCGCTTGTTGCGCTCGAACAGCTGGGCACCGATCTGCGCCTCCAGTTGCTTGATCTGCAGGCTGAGTGGTGGCTGGGTCATGTTCAGGCGCCGCGCGGCGCGTGTGAAATTGAGCTCGTCAGCCAGGACGAGAAACGAGGTCAGCACGCGGAGTTCGAGGGGGGTGTACATATACAGGAGTTGTATAAGTCAGATACAGAAGTAATATTGGAAATATAACTCGCGAGTACGCAGAATGTCGTCACCCAGCCGCCATCAAGGGTGGGAGACCAGAACAACAGCGCGAGACATGACCACCATCCAACACCCCATCGACGACCGCCTGCCTGCGCTGCTGCGCAGCGGCGCCCCGCTCCGCGGCGTCTTTACCGCATTGCCCAGCCCGGCCATCGTGGAGATGTGCGCCTACGCGGGGTTTGCCTTCGTCATTATCGACAACGAGCATGGCGCGGCCGGTTTCGAGACGACCGAGCACATGCTGCGCGCGGCGCGCGCCAGCGGGATCATTCCCGTGGTGCGCTGCTTTCTTGGCGATATCGCGCGTGTGCTGGACATGGGTGCCAGCGGCGTCCAGGTGCCAATGATCGAGACTGCCGATGAGGCGCGCGACCTTGTACAGCGCGTCCGATACCCTGCCATCGGCCGGCGCGGCAGTGCTTTCAGCAGTCGCGCGGCTGGCTATGGCGCCTTTCCCGGCGTCCCGCACACCAGCCGCAGCAACGAGGGTGTGGCATTGATCGCCATGATCGAGACCCCCGAAGGCGTGGCCAACGCAGCGGAAATTGCGGCAGTGGACGGGATCGACGCGGTATTCGTTGGCCCCAACGACCTGTCACACGCCATGGGCTACGGCAACGACTGGAAGTCGCCGGCCGTGGCAGCGGCCATCGAGCAAGCGCTGCGTGCCGTCGATGGCCAGGGCAAGTGCGCCGGAATCATCGCGCTGGGCGCCGAGGACGAGCAGCGCTACGGCCAGTTCGGCGCGCGCTACTTCGCCACGGTTGCCACCACGTTGATCACGCAGGCTTTCCGGCAGGCGGCGCAGCCCCACGACATGCCGGCGCCGACGCTGCGCTACTAGCTCGGCCCGGCACCGGGCCAGGACCCGGCGTGGCGGGAAATGCAGGCGCGGCTCACGCCACTCGGACGCCTGGCGCATCCCGAGGAGGTCGCCACCATGGTGTTGGCTGCGGCAGGTGCCATGCCTGTCACGACTGGCGTGGTGATTTCTGTCGATGGTGGACGCCCGCTATGTTGAAGCGGGACATTCCTATAAAAACTGGAGACAAGACATGAGATTCGTGAATCGCTGCGCGTTGCGCGCGGCCCTGGCAATCGGCGGGCTCTCGCTCGTCATGGCCGCGCCGGGCGTGCGGGCCGATACCTGGCCGAGCAAGCCGATCAAGTACGTGGTGCCGTTCTCGCCGGGCGGGGTGTCGGATGCCACCGCCCGCATTGTTGCCGAAGGCCTGTCGCAGCGCTTGGGACAGCCGGTCGTCATCGACAACAAGCCTGGCGTATCGGGCATCCTGGGCACGCAATTCGTGTCCCGTGCCGAGCCCGACGGCTACACCATCATGGGCGGCACCATTACCACGCACGCCGTCAACCCGTTCTTCTACAAGAAGCTTGGCTATGACCCGGTCAAGGACTTCGTGGCGGTGAACCTTGTGGGTACGGTCAGCAACGTGCTGGTGGTGTCGAACGAGAGCCAGTACCAGTCAGTCGACCAGATCGTCGCTGCCTTGAAGGCCAAGCCCGGCGCGTTGACGTTCGGCACGGCGGGGCCGGGCAGCTCGCAGCAGCTGTCGGGCCAGTTGTTCCAGAGCATTACGGGTACGCGCCTGCAGCAGATCTCCTACAAGGGCGGGGCCGCGGCGATGACGGACCTGATCGGCGGCCAGATCGACATGGTGTTTGAGACGGTTGCCGCCGCCAAGCCCATGCTCGACGGCAAGCGCGTGCGCGCGATCGGCGTGACGTCGGCGCACCCGCTGCCGAGCCTGCCCGGCGTCCGGCCGCTGGCGGAGCAGGGGCTGAAGGGTTTCGAGATGCAGTCCTGGCAGGGCATTTTCGCGCCAGCGGGCACACCGAAGCCGATTGTCGACCGGCTCGCCACCGAGATCGCGGCGGTCGTCGCGACGCCCGCCGTGCAACAGCGCCTGCGCGCGCTTGGCGTGGAGCCGGAGGGCAAGCCGGCAGCCGCGTTCGCCGCGTTCCAGCGGGCGGAAGTCGCCAAGTGGGGCAAGATCATCCAGGCGGCCGGGGTGGTGCCGGAATGAGCGAGACGGCACCTGATTCCTTCTTTACGCCCGAGTATTTCAAGGCTATGCGCAGTGCCGATACGGCGATCGGGCGTCGGCGGACATCCATTGACGCGTGACGGGCTCCCCCCGCCCATGCACCGAAAAAGCAAGTCATGCACCGAAATGCCCCGCACGGCCCCTGCTCTGGCGCCGTCGCGCGGCATCTTCCCTCTCATTCCCCCCAAAAGTCCTACGGGTTATTGCTCGTTGCCCCTTGGCACGTCTGTTGCATAGCATTCAAGTGACTTGAATTTGGTGCAGAGGACTTTCCTCACTGTGTTCCGGCGTGCGGTCGGCGCCTTGCACCCGTTCGGTCAGGCGCCGGGCCTGCCGCCCGTTGGACATGTCTATATAGGGGAACAGAGTGCTGAAGAAGAAAACTGCGGCCGCCGCCGCGATTGCCGCCGCTGCCACGGGCGTGGTGCTGATGTCCGCGCCGGCGCAGGCAAAGGACGTCGTCAAGATCGCCTTTGTGGGCCCGCTGACCGGCGGTGTGTCGTCGATTGGCCTGGGTGGGCGCAACTCCGCTGACCTGGCCGTACGTCTGCGCAATGCCGATCCCAAGGCCAAATACACCTACGAACTGGTCGTCCAGGATGACGAATGCCGGCCCAACGTGGGCGTGCAGGTGGCCACCAAGATTGCCGCGGACAAATCGATCGTCGGCGGCGTGACGCACTTCTGCTCGGCCGTGGCCATGGGCACCGTGGGGGTCTACAACCGCTTCGGCATGCCGGCCGTGGTCTGGGGCGCGGTGCTCCCCGAGGTCACGTATGGCAACAACTTCAAGGAGATTCATCGCGTCAACGGCACGATGATCAACCAGAGTGAAGTGGCGGCCAAGTTCATGACCGGCCTGGGCTACAAGAAGTGGGCGATCATCCATGACACCACCGACTACGGCAAGGGCCACAACAAATACTTCAGCGAATACCTGAAGAAGGATGGCGGCACCATCGTCGGCACCTTCGGCGTAACGGCCGACCAGCAGGATTTCACGACCGAACTGACCAAGATCCGCGAGCTGAAGCCGGACGTGGTCTATTTCGGTGGCCTCACGCCGCTCGGCGTCCGTATCCGCACCCAGATGGAGAAGCTGGGCATCAAGGCGCAGTTCGAAGGCACGTCGGGTATCAAGTCCGATGCTTATATCGAAGGCGTGGGCAAGCCCCTGTCTGAAGGCTCGCTGGCCTTTATCGAAGGTGCTCCGGTGGAAAAGCTGGCGGGCGGCCAGTTCTTCATGGAACGCTATACGCAGCAGAAGTATGGTGAACCGCCTGAAGCCTATGGCCCCTTCGCCTTTGCCGCCGCCAACCTGATCATGGACGCCGTGGAGAAAGTCGGTCCGGACCGCAAGAAAGTGCGTGACGTGCTGAACGGTACGAAGGATGTCGAGACCATCATCGGCAAGGTGACCTTCGATGATCACGGCCAGAACGTGGTGCCGCTGATCACCAAGTACGTCGTCGAGGACGGCAAGTGGGTGATCTGGGAGGACAGCGCCTACGCCAAGGGCAAGAAGAAGCTGGCTGGACTGTAAGCGTGGTGCAGGTGCCGGGCCCGCGCCGTCTGCGGACCCGGCCTGGCGCTGCTGGACGGTCTATTCAGGCCATTCTGGGGATACCGATGAGTGTATTGGGACAGTATGTCTTCAACGGGCTGATGCTCGGCATGATCTACGCCATGGTGGCGGTCGGCTTCACGCTGTTCTTCGGCGTGCTGGACGTCATCAAGTTTTCTCACGGCGATGTGCTGATGGTGGGGGCATTCGCCGGGCTCGCCGCATCGGCTGGCGTCCTGGCGCTGCACGTGGATTCGCCGTGGCTGCAATTGCTGGCCATCGTGGTGTGCGCGATCGTCGTGACCGGTCTGCTGGGCGCCGTGATTGCCCGCTTCCTGATCCTGCCTTTGCGCAAGGCGCCGCCGCTGAACACCCTGCTGGCGACCCTGATGCTGGGTACGGTGCTGCGTGAAGCCGTGCGCCTGTTCTACCCGGATGGGTCGAACCCAAAGCCGTTTCCTGCGCTGCTGCCCACCACGGAGCTGTCGTTGGGCGCGTTGACGCTCCGTGCCGACAACCTGATCCTGCTGGCCGCGGGTGTCGCCATCATCATCGGCGTCCATCTGTTGATCACGCGCACGCGTTTTGGCATGGCCATCCGCGCCGTGGCACAGGACGGCGAGACGGCGCGCCTGATGGGCATCAACTTTGAAGTGGTGGTGCTGGTCACCTTTGCGCTGGGCTCGGCCATGGCCGCGCTGGCTGGCGTGATGAACGGCCTCTATTACAACGAGATCAATTTCAACGTCGGTCTGCTCCTCGGCGTGATCGGCTTCGCGGCCGCCATTCTGGGCGGGCTGGGCAACCTGTACGGCGCCATCCTCGGTGGCTTCCTGTTTGCCGCGCTACAGGTGCTGGGCAGTGCGACGCTACCGGCGCTGGTGCCCGATATCCCCAGCGCCTACAAGGATGTCTTTGCGTTCGCCGTGGTCATCGTGCTGATGGCCTTCAAACCGACCGGACTGATTGCGGAGAAAGCCAGTGAACGTGTCTGACAACGTCTCGAATCCACTGCCACCGGCCGCCGTTGTCGCGGGCGGCAAGCAGCGCAGTCCGGCCCTGGTGCTGGGCATCGCGGCCATCGTCATCGTGGCCTATCTCTATCTGTTCCTGCACGCGGAATCGCAGGTTGCCGTGGCCGCGCTGCTGGCGTTGGCCGTCGCAGCGACGGTCATCGCAGGCAGGTTCAAGGTCACGCGGGCCGTAGAGCAGGCGGCTGCCCGGCGGCCCGGGCTGTCGCGGCTGTGGTCTGTGGCGGGCACGCTCGCGCTGATCGTGCTGTTCCACGAAAGCCATTTTGTCTTGCTGATGCTGTGCGCGGTGCTGCTGTACACCACCGCCTGCCTGGGGCTGACGGTGCAGTTTGGCTTCTCCGGCGTGTCCAACTTTGCCGGCGCGGCGTTCTTCGGCATTGGCGCCTATGCCACGGCGGTGCTCGCCGCGCATACGCCCATCCCTACGATCCTCGTGATCGTGCTGTCCGGCATCGCCGCTGCGGTGATCGGCTCGCTGCTGATCGCGCCGGTGCTGCGCACGCGTGGTCACTATGCGGCGCTGGTGACCATTGCGTTCGGCATCCTGTTCAAGACCTTTCTCGAGGTCAACGATGTGCTGGGCGGCCCGCAGGGCCTGCAGGTTCCCGGCATGACGCTGTTCGGCTTCCAGTTCAATGAGGGCTTGACGCTGTTCGGCGTCGACGTGTCGTTCTACGCCAGCTACGCCCTGCTGAGCCTGGCGATTTGCGCGGGCACCTTTGCCGTGGTCAAGGCACTGGAGCGCTCGTGGGTAGGGCTGGCCATGGACGTGGTGCGTACGGATGAAACCGCCGCCGCGACGTTCGGCCTCCATATCGCGCGTTGGAAGGTCATCGCCTTCATGCTCGGCAACTTCTTCGCCGGCGTTGCAGGCAGTGTCTACGGCATGGTGACGGCGTTCGTGGCACCGAACAATTTCACGTTCGCCGACTCGCTGCTGATGCTGTCGATCGTCATCCTGGGCGGTCTGGGCAATGTGGTTGGCCTGATCCCGGCCGCCATCATCGTGCTGGTGCTGCCGGAGAAGCTGCAGTTCATCCAGGAGTACCGCTTCCTGTTCTACGCGGCGCTGGTCATCGCCATCCTGTTGTTCCGCCCCGATGGGCTGCTGCCGCGCAAGATCCGTCTGTTCTTCCCGACCCAGGACGCCAAATGAGCGACGCGATGATCGAGGTACGCAACCTCACGATGCGGTTCGGCGGCCTGACCGCGCTGGACAATCTCCAGCTCGACATCCGCCGCGGGGAAGTGCTGGGCCTGCTGGGACCGAATGGCTCCGGCAAGACCACGTTCTTCAACGTGCTCACGGGGCTCTACAAGGCCAGCGCGGGCACCATCACGTACAACGGCGAGAACGTCATCGGCAAGACGCCGCAGGACATCTATCGCAGCGGCGTGGCGCGGACCTTTCAGCGCTCGCGCCTGTCGCTGCCGCTCACCGTATTCGACAACATCGTGATCGGCGACTACCAGCACATGCAGCACGGGCTGGTGTTCAACCTGTTTCGCCGCCAGGCATTCCGGGCCGAATATGAGCGCTATGTGGAATCGGTGCGCGAACTGCTGGGGATCTTCAGCCCGCCGCTGGTGAGTCGGCTGTTCGAGCCGGTCGAATCGTTCACGATGATCGACCGTCGCCGTATCGAGGTCTGCCGCGCGCTGATGAGCCGGCCACGGCTGCTGCTGCTGGACGAACCATCGGCCGGCATGACCCATGACGAGACCCATGAGCTGATGGACGACATCCTCCAGGTGCGAAGCCAGTTGAAAGACCTGTCCGTCGTGCTCATCGAGCATGAAATGAACGTGATCGAGCGCATCACCGAACGGTGCGTCGTGCTGAACTACGGCAAGAAGATCGCCGAAGGCACGTATGCCGAGATCACCGCCGATCCCGACGTGCAGACAGCCTATCTCGGGGAGGAAGCCGCATGAGCGATAACACGTTGCGCGTGGAGGGCCTGAGCACGGGCTATGACAAGGTCAACGTGCTGCATGACGTCTCCATCGAAGTGCCGCCCGGCAAGATCACCTGCATCCTCGGTGCCAATGGCGCGGGCAAGAGCACACTGATCCGGGCAATCCTGGGCCTGACGCCCGCGCGCAAAGGCCGCATCCTGTGGGATGGCGCCGATATCGCCGCGGAGAAGACGCACAACATCATCGCGCGCGGCATTTCCTGCATACCGGAGGGCCGCAAGGTATTTCCGCGCATGACCGTTGCCGAGAACCTGGCACTGGGCGCCTTTCTGGAGGCCGATCCGGCCAAGGTGCGGGAGCGCATCGCGCGCGTCTACGAGATATTTCCGCGCCTGCGCGAGCGGTCGGGGCAGCTGGCCGGCACCATGTCGGGCGGTGAGCAGGCCATGGTGTCGATTGGCCGTGGATTGATGGCGCAGCCGCGGCTGCTGGTCATCGACGAGCCGTCGCTTGGGTTGTCGCCGCTGTACGTGAAGGAAAACTTCAAGGTCATCCAGCAGATCAATGAGCTTGGCATGACCGTGCTGCTGGTCGAACAGAACGCGCGCCAGACGCTGGCGATTGCCCACCAGGGCTATGTGCTGACGCAGGGGCGCGTGGTGGCGCAAGGCTCGGCGCAGGCGTTGCGTGAGAATGACGAAGTGCGCGCCGCGTACTTTGGCTGAGTGTGCTGGCGGATCGATTCTGGAGACTGATGCCGTGGACCAATATCTCGATCTTCCCGTGCGTGAGCTGGTAGCGCGCATGTCCCGCCGCGAACTGCGTGCGGAAACCGTGGTGCGCGCCGCGCTCGAGCGCATCCGGGTGCAGGACGACGCCATCCATGCGTGGCAGCACGTTGGGGCTGAAGCCGCCATCGCGCAGGCGCGCTGCCTGGATGCCGGCACCGCCTCGGCCGCGCTGCACGGCATCCCGCTCGGCGTCAAGGATCTGATGGATACGGCGGATCTGCCGACGACATATGGATCGCCGATTTACGCGACACATCGGCCTGCGCTGGATGCCGCCGCCGTGGCGCTGGCGCGCAGTGCCGGCGCGGTGGTGGTGGGCAAGACCGTTACCACGGAGTTTGCGACATTCCAGCCGGGCCCCACGCGAAATCCGCGGGCACCTGTGGAGGCTCCCCGCACGCCCGGTGGCTCGTCGAGTGGCTCTGCCGCCGCCGTGGCCGCCGGCATGGTGCCGCTGGCATTTGGTACCCAGACTGCCGGCTCGATCATTCGTCCTGCCGCCTACTGCGGTGTGATTGGCTATAAGCCCACGCACGCCACGTTGCCGCTGGCCGGCATCAAGCCGTTGTCGCCCAGCCTGGATACGGTCGGTGTGCTGGCCCGGCGCGTGGATGATGCGGCGTTGTTTATCGGCACGCTGGCACGCGATGTCTCGATTGCGGAAGCCTGTGCCCAGGCACCCACGCCGTTGCGCGTCGGCATTGTCCGCACGCCACACTGGGACCGCGCCAGTGCGGATGCGCGTACCGCGCTGGAGACGGCTGCACGGGTTTTGCAGGGCCTCGGCGCAACGGTAGAGGATGTCGGGTTGCCCGTGGCCTGCCATGGCCTCACCGAAGCCCAGATGGACATCATGGCCTTCGAGGCCGTCGCCGCGTTTGCACCGGAAGCGCGTGACCGGGCAGCGGAATTCAGCGCGGCGTTTGCCCGGCAGCTCGAAGCCGGGCGCGCGGTGTCGGGTGAGCGCTTCCGCGCGGCGCTTGCGCACGCAGAAGCCGCACGGACGTCGTTGGCGGTGTTGCTGGATGGATTCGATGTGGTCCTGGCGCCCAGCGCCGAAGGCGAAGCACCCGAGGGGCTGGCCGCCACCGGCGATCCGATTTTCTGCCGCATGTGGACGCTGCTCGGTACGCCGTGCGTCCATGTGCCGACTGGAACGGGCGCCAGCGGCATGCCCGTGGGCGTCACCGTGACCGCGCCGCGCCACACCGATGCGCACGTGCTGGCCGTGGCGCATCGTTTGCATCAGGCGCTGGCTCTGGCAGCCTGACATCAGGAGAACATGTTGAATCGCTTGCATCAGCCCAAGGATACCGAGGGCATCGTGGACAGCGCCGTACAGGCCGTCGCGGAACGGGCACAGGATCATGTCGACGCCAGTCGCCTGGCGGCATCGCTCGCTGCCCTGGCGCAGTTTGGCGGTCGTGACGACGGCGGCGTGTCGCGCGAAACGCTGACGGCGATCGACCTGTCGGCGCGCCGCCATCTTGTGGATCAGGCGCGCGCACTGGGCTGCCAGGTCAGCATCGACGATTGCGGAAACCTGTTCTTCCGGCGGGCCGGCACCGAGGAACTGCCTCCCGTGCTGACCGGGAGTCATGCCGATACCCAGCCCGTGGGCGGCAAGTACGATGGTGCGTATGGCGTACTGGCGGGCCTCGAAGTGATTGCAGCGCTCAACGCGGCTGGCATTGAAACGGTGCGGCCCATCGAGGTGGTGTCCTGGACCAACGAGGAGGGCAGCCGCTTCGGGCCCGGCGCGATGGGCTCCAGCGCCTTTGTCGATCCGGCGCGGCTGGCCGGCTATCGCGATGCCGCCGATCAGGCTGGCGTTCGATTTGGCGATGCACTGGACGCGGCGCTGGCCGCCAGTCCTGACGTGGAGCGCGTGCCGATGGCGCGACCGATGTCCGCCTGCGTGGAACTCCATATCGAGCAGGGCCCCGTGCTGGAGGCGGCCGCCGTGCCGCTCGGGGTCGTCACCGGCATCCAGGCGGTGCGCTGGTTCCGCGTGGAGTGCGCGGGCACCATGGCGCACGCCGGCACCACGCCGATGGCCGTGCGGCGCGATGCGATGGCCGTGGCCGTCGCCATCGCGCAGGACCTCTATGCGTTGGCACCGCGCGAACCGGGGTCAACGGGGTCAACGGGCGCGCCGGAGCTGCGCCTGACGCTTGGCCAATGGGCGGTGGTACCGAATTCGGTCAACACCATCCCGGGCAAGGTGACCTTCACCGTGGACATGCGCTGCCTGGACGACGCCGCCCTCGATCGCGCCGAGGCAGCGCTGCGGCTGGCCTGCACGCGTCATGCCCCGGCCTCTGACGTGGCGATCACGCGCTTCTTCCATCGAGGCCCGACGTATTTTCCCGAAGCGATGCTGGCATCCATCCAGCGCGCCTGCGCGCGGGCCAGCCAGCTTGCGGGCCGTGCGCCACCCATGCGGCTCACGTCCGGCGCCTTTCACGATGCCATGTACCTGGCCGATCATTGCCCGACCGCGATGATCTTCGTGCCGAGCAAGGACGGCATCAGCCACAACGCCGCGGAGGAGACCGACGCCACGGACCTGTTCCTGGGCGCGCAGGCGCTGGCGTACACTGTCGCCGAACTGGCCTGCCGCCGGCCGTGACAGACTCCGGCGCAGCGTGGCCGCCCCTTTGAATCCCAATCAAAAAGCCCGCATGGCAAAGACCGCGAGCCCGATCCCGCAAGAACCGGTCGACAGCAAGTCGGCCACCCTGACGCTTGGTGTCAAGCTGCGCCACGCGCGACTGGTGGCCGGCTATACCCTGTTGCAACTGGCGAACAAGGCCGGTTGCTCCGAAAGCCTGATTTCAAAGGTCGAGCGCGGCCTGGCCACGCCGTCATTCACCACGCTTCACCGGCTGGCCGTGGCGCTCGACACCAATATCGGCGCGCTCACCAGCGAGGATGATGCGCATCAGTCCCCGATCCTCCGTCATGGCGAGCGGCCCGTCATCCGCGTGGGGGGCGTGGCGCTCGAACGGGTGGTGTTGCCCAAGCGCGGCGGCCTGCTGCAGGCCAACATCCACATCGTCTGGCCGGGCGAAGCCAGTGACGGCCAGATCGAGCATCAGGGCGAGGAAGTCGGCTACGTGCTGGAAGGCAAGCTTGAGTTGATGCTCGGGGACGATGTCTACCTGATCGGCCCGGGGGATGCGTTCACATTCTCGAGCCAGGTGCCGCACGGCTACCGCAACGTCGGCGACGTCGTGGCCAAGGTGCTCTGGGTGAATTCACCGGCGACGTTCTAGCGGGCCATCACGGATGCCATGTCAGGAACGAGGAGGGCGGCACGCCCAGGGCCTTGCGGAACATCGTCGAGAACGCGCTAGGGCTGTCGTAGCCGAGATCGAGCGCCACCTCTGTAACGGGCGTGCCGGCCGACAGGCGGGACAGCGCAGCCAACAGGCACGCCTGCTGGCGCCACGCGCCGAACGGCATCCCGGTTTGCTGTTGGAACAGGCGCGCAAACGTGCGCGGGCTGCAATGCAGTTGCCGCGCCCAGTCGTCGGCAGATGCGCGGATATCGGGGTGCGCCAGCAGTGCCGCGCAGAGCTTGGCTAGCGCCGGGTCGCGCGGCATGGGCGCAAACAGCGGCAAGGTCGGCGCGCGATTCAATTCGAACAGGATCAGCTGCATCAGGGCCCCTTCGCGACTGTCTGCCGCGTAGTGCGCGGGCACGTCTGACGAAGCCAGCAGCAACGCATGCAGTAAGGGGCTGACCACCAGCACCTCGCAGCCTGGACTGCTGCGCGGCGCGGACTCCGGCAGCACGTAGACGCTGCGCGTACTGACACCATTCATGCGGACCCGATGCGGCTTCCCCGCAGGAATCCACACGCCCGTATAGGGCGGCACCACCCACGCACCTTCTTCGGTGCCCACCTCCATCAATCCCGTCATGCCATACAGGAACTGGGCGCGGCGGTGGCTGTGCGTATCGAGTAGCGTGCCGAAGCTGTAATCGGTGCCGATGGCCAGCGCGGCACACGGGCTGGCATCGACGCTGTCGAGCGGAACATTGAGCATGTGGGCGCCGCGGAAGCGTTGGCAGAATCTCGAAGATTATTGTCCAAACCTCGCAAGTTTGCCAGCGACGACCGCCGTATCGTCATGATCCATTCGATGGGAAACGAGGGTTGACGATGTCGATGTACGCGGTACTCATGATCTGCGGCGGCCTTGCCGGCGTGACGACGGTGCTGTTTGGCTTTGGCGGTGGCTTTGTCGTGGTGCCGCTGCTTTATACGATGCTCACGATGACGCACGCGGCCGGCAGCGCTGTGGCGCAGGCGGCGATGCAGATCGCCGTGGCCACGTCGTCGTGCGTGATGATCTTTGGCGCGTCCATGGCCACGTGGCGCCATCATCGCGCCGGCAATCTGGACTGGCCGCGCATCCGGGCGATGGGCGCCTATATCGCCGTTGGCGCCGTTGCTGGTGCCGCCGCCGCGAGCTGGCTCAGCAGCGATTGGGTGCGGTGGGCGTTCGTCGCCTATCTGGCCGCGACGATCCTGGACAGCACGCTGCGCCCCGGATTCATGCGTGTCGGCCCGGGCACCGCGCGGCCGCTGACGGCAGCCGCCACGGCCGCCATCGGCGTCGGTATCGGGGCGATTGCCGCCTTCCTGGGGGTTGGCGGCAGCGTGATGACCGTGCCGCTGATGCGCCGGCGCGGCGCCACCATGACGCAGGCGACGGCGGTGGCCAACCCGCTGTCATTGCCGATGGCGGTGGCGGCCACCGCCACCTACGTCGCGCTGGCCTGGCGGCACGGCGCGAGCTTCGGGCCCGGCCACGCCGGGTATGTCGATCTGCTGGCGTTCGTCGTGCTGGCGGCCGGTTCCTGGGCGGGTATCCGGCTGGCGGCGCGGTGGATCGGCCGCATCCCCGACCGCGTCCACGCCGTCACGTATATCGCGCTGCTCGCCCTGGTGCTGGTGACGATGGTGGCGGGCGGCAGCTTTGCGTGACTTGCCAGCTTCAGTTGTCGATGAACGAGACAAAGGCGTCGAGTTCAAGCCGCTGAAGAGCCATGTTGTTTTCGGGCACGCTGTTGTCCGCATAACCCAGCGACATGCCGGCCACCACCATCTCGCAGTCGGGAATACCGAGGCCCTTGCGGAGCACGTCGGATTGCAGCGACCAGATCTGCTGCGGGCAGGTATCCAGCCCTTCCGCGCGCGCGGCCAGCATGACGTTCTGGAGGAAGCAGCCGTAGCAGAGGAAGCTGGCCCATTCCAGGCATCGGTCCATCGTAAAGATCAGCCCGACCGGCGCGTCGAAGAAGCGGAACTGGCGTTCCACGTCGCGCCGGCGTCCGGCGATATCGCTCCGGGCCACGCCCTGCGCGTCGCCGAGCATGCCGCGGAACATGTTGAAACGCGACGAATACGGCGCCGGCAGATCCTTGGGAAAGAACGGATACTCGTGGGCCAGTGTGTCCGGGCCGGCGCGATAGGCGTCGACCGCGGCGGTGGTGATGCGCTCGCGTGCGCTGCCGGTCAGGACATAGCATTTCCACGGTTGCGTGTTGCTTGAACTCGGCGCGTACTTCGCCACCGAGAGGATATCCCGCACCGTCCGGAGCGGCACCGGCCGGTCGAGGAACGCACGCTTGCTGCGGCGTCCTCGAATCAGTGTCTCCGTGAACCGGGTCGCCGCCGTGCTCATCTCCGTGCCCGTCTCTGTGTTCATCGCCGTCTCCATCTCAGCCTCCAATTCCATTTCCATCGCTCTTTTCTCCATGTGGGGGTCGCGGTGAAAAAATCATAGCCGTGTGGTGGACGCTGAAAAGATGGCGATCTTTGCATGCTTCGTCCGAGAACGATGAACGATGCACCGCACCGGCGCGCCATGCGTGAAGACGGTGCCGATCTCTGAGGGTTTACCTGTGCAAGTGGGACGAAAAATATGCCGCTTGCACCGCTACATCGCCGCGATGCACCGCTGGCAAGCGCGCGCCAATGCATGCATTCCGGCGTCCATATTCATGGACGCAATGTTCCTGAAAGCCGCGCGCACGGCTGAATCCGGATCGCCTATCTTCTCACTCGAGATCCTTGCATCGATTGCATGCGACATACGTTGGAGCGAGTGGATGAACCAGTTGAAATGCCTGCCGCAAGAAGAGATTGTCTGGGGACACGACATCCTGGAGGAAGTTGCCGCGTCGCTGGGAGACCGCGGCATCCGCCGCCCGATCACCTTCACGGTCGGGTTCCTCGAATCATTGCATCGTGACATCCTGAAGCCGGGCATCCGGGATGGCGTGGGGTCTTTTATCGACCTGCCACCGCATGTGCCGGACTTCGCCGTGCGCGACGGCCTGCAAGCGTGCCTCACGCGTGACGCGGGGTCCATCGTCGCGCTGGGCGGGGGCTCGGTGCTCGACGCAGCGAAGGCGGTCTCCTACGAGCACTTCAAGCAGACCGGGCGCTACCTGCCCATCGCGGCCTTCCCGACCACCTTGTCCGGCTCCGAGTTCTCCCACTACTTCGGTGTGACGGAGACGGATGGTCCGCAGAAATTCAAGCGTAGCTACGCCGTGCGTGAAACGGCGCCCAAGATCGTGGCCATCGATCCGCGCCTGGTCATCGATACCCCCCGCGCGCTACTGCTGAGCTCGGCCATCAAGGGTATCGACCACGCGGTGGAAGGGATGCGCAGGGTGGGCGTGGATCATCCGCACGCGATCCTGGCCGCGCGGGGCGTCGAGCGCTTCCTCGCCGTGCTGGAGAAGTGGCCGCCGCAGCTTGAGACACGGGAAGCCATCGCGCGCGGCCTGGTCTCGGCCGACGACCTGCTGCAGCTCCAGCTTGGTGCCTGGCAGTGCTACTTCTATCCCGCGTCGGTCATCTACGGACTGAGCCATCGCATCGGGCACATCCTGGGCGGCACGTTCGGGCTGCCACACAGCATGACCTCGTGCATCACGCTGGCGCCCGTCATTCGCGCCTGCGCCGATGCCTATGGCGACAAGTTCGGCATCTTCGCTTCCGGTACGGGGCACGCAACGGCTGCCACTTCACTGGCCAACCGCATTGCGCATGTCGTGGACGCCCTGGCCTTGCCGAGCCGGCTCGCCGCCTTCGATTTCGACCGCGCGAAGCTGTCCGAGGTGGCGGCGTTGCTGAAGCAGAACTATCCCGCCGAGGTCGGTGACCTGGGCGACCACGCCGGACAGAAGCTCGATGCACTGCTGGAGAGCATGTGGTGATGACCCATCCTGACATCCATCCCGACCTTCATCACCGTGATCTGCTGCAGTCGGCCCGCGCGGCCACGCAACCAGCCGGGCTGCGCAGGTCGCTCGACGCCCTGGCGACGCGGCAGGTATCCGCGACGGCGCTGGCGGAGCAGGCGCTCCACGAGGCGGAAGCCAGCAAGCGAGCCGTCAATGCATTCTCGACCATCGACTGGGACCGCGCGCTCAAGGCGGCGGCGGAGAGTGACCGTCGCTACGCCGAGAATCGGCAGCGGCCGCTGGAAGGGCTGCCCATCGCGATCAAGGACCTGATCGACACCAAGGGCATGGAGACCCGCTACGGTTCGGCGGCCTACCTCGGGCACCTGCCTGCCGCCGACGCCGACATCGTGAAAGCGCTGACGGAGCGGGGCGCGATCGTCGTCGGCAAGACCACGACCCATGAGTTCGCGTGGGGCGTGACCACCGCCAGCGCAAGGTTTGGCGATACGCTGAACCCGCTCGACCGCACACGTATCCCGGGCGGTTCCAGCGGCGGCGCCGCGGCGGCGATCGCCTATGGTGCGGTCATGGCCGGGGTGGGCACCGATACCGGCGGCTCCGTGCGTATTCCCGCCGCGCTGTGCGGCGTGGTCGGCTACAAGCCGACGTTCGATACGTTCTCCACGCGTGGCGTGTTTCCGCTGGCGCCCTCGTGCGACCACGTTGGCCTGCTTGGCGCGCAGGTCGACGATGTGTTGTTGCTGGCCGATGCCCTTCACATCGAGGTGCCCGAAAGCGATGCGTGGCTGTCCGCACGCGTTGGCGTGATCCCGGAGATCGCGCCGGTACCGGCGAGCCCGGCTGTCGCCGCGGCATTCGAGCGTGCGATCGAACGACTGGGGCGGGTCTTCGCCTGCGTGAATGTCGACACGTCCGGCGTGTTCGACGGCGCATTCGATGCCTTCGCGAACATCGTACTGATCGAGGGCGGCATCGAGCACTTCCGGCGCAACGACCGGGACCGCATCGCCACGCACTACAACCCCGAGACCGTCGACCGATTGCGGCGCGCGGAGACGATGGACCTGAGCGGCTACGCGGCGGCCCAGCAGACCCGGCGGCAATTCACGGCCAGGCTGCGCGAGGCGATGTCGACGGTCGACTACCTCGTGCTGCCGACCTGCCCGTGCGTTGCCCCCTATCTTGGTGCCGCCACCGTGGAGATCGGCGCCTGGTCCGGCACGGTTCGCGAAGCGCTGATGACGTACACCGCGCCGTTCAACATCGCCGGGTTTCCCGCCATCTCGATTCCATTGCCGAGCGGCGATTGCAGTCTTCCTGCGGCATTGCAGGTCGTGGCCAAGCCGGGCGACGACGGCGCGCTGCTGCAGATCGCGCAGCAGATGGAACTGCTGCTGCGGGCTGGTACGGCCCACGAGATCTAACCCCTCACAACCAGGAGACAATGATGGACGACTCCGTCAAGCCAGAGCGCGCCGCCCCGGCCAGCGCTTCCCCCGGGCAGACGCCCTACAGCGCCTGGATGCGCACCGACGTGCTGCACTCGCTGCAACACCCGGTCAGCGATCATCCCGGCGAGCATGCATGGATCACGTCGGTGCAGGTGTCCGAGCTTTACTGGATGCTGATCATCAAGGAGCTGCGGATCGCCCAGGCGCAGTTGCGGGCCAATGATCTGGCGCAGGCCATCAAGACATTGCAACGCGTGGTTGCCCATCACGAGCCGCTCAACGCCACGTGGCGCTCGCTGGCGTGGATGACCCCTACCGACCTGCTGGCTATCCTGTCGCGCGCGGTGGCGACGTTCGGCAAGGACACCGCGCTGCAGGGCTGGACCTACCGGCAGATGGTCTACCTGCTCGGTATCAAGCAGGGGGAGCACCTGCAGCATTTCGAACCGCAACCCGCGCGCTGGGACCAGCTCAACACGACGTTGCACCAGCCGAGCGTCTACGACGATGTGCTCGGCTACCTGGACCGCCACGGCTTCCCGGTGCCGGCAGCCGTGTTCCAGCGCGACTTCAGCCAACCCTATACGCCCAGCAAGGACGTCGAGAAGGCATGGCGCGATGTGTATGCCGACCCGCACCAGCATCTCGAACTCCAGCATCTCGGCGAGACGCTGGCCGATGTCGCGGAGGGCTTCTCCGCCTGGAAGCACCTGCATCTGATGGCCACGCGCCGCACGTTCGGCGCCCGCCCGGCCTACTTCGGCTCCGAGGGCGTTGCCTGGCTGGTGCCGACCATGGCGGAGATCCCGTTTCCGGAACTCTGGTCGGCGCGTGGCTTTATCGGCGACCCGCCGGCGGCATGCCCGCACATGCACAAGCAAGGGGGCGCACAGCAATGAACCATACGACATTGACGAGTCTGGCGGCCGGTGCCCGTGCCGCCATTGCCGATCCCGCGCGGATCACGATCGTCGGGGGTGATGCGGCGCCGCGCTTCGAGCTCTTTCATGCGGCGAGCTCGTTGTGCTCGCAGAAAGTGCGCACGGTGCTGGCCGAGAAGCGCCTGTCGTACCGCTCGAACGACATGATGATCCTGGGCTCGATGGGGCCGGAGGGCGTCATCCCGGCCGAGCACTACCATCCGCCCTATGTCCGCCTGCGCCTGATCGCCGGGCAGGAGGTGAACAGGGCATTTGTCAGCGGTTACAGCGGGCGTACCTCGGTCGAGACCGAAGGCTTCGATCCGTGCGTGGTGCCGCTGTTGGTGGACTACGAGGCCGGGCGGGTGATCGCCGATTCGAAGCGGATCTGCGGCTACCTGGACGCGGTGTCCCATGATCCGGTGAAACTGGTGCCGGAAGACGCAGTGGCGCGCGCGGCGGTGATGCAGCAGGTCGATATTGTCGACAGGATCCCGAACGGCACGCTGCTCTATGGCTTCCATCCCGATGCCGATGCGCGGCCCGATGCACTCAAGGCCGGCATGGAACGGGTCTACGACTACAAGATCATGGCGCTCGAAGCGATGATTGCCGCCAACGCGGACGATGCCGCGCTGGTAGCCGCTTATCGCGCCAAGATCGCCAAGGAGCGCGGTGGCAAGTCAGTTCGCCACGATGCGGCGTTCCAGCGGGCTGCGCGCCTTCACGTGGCAAGCCTGCTGGAAGACCTCGAACGGGCGCTGTCCTTGTCGTCGGAAACCTATCTCAAGGGCGGCCCGTTCACGCTGGGCGATGTGCTGTGGGGCGTCAACCTGGTGCGGATGGCATACCTCGGGCTGGGGTTGCTGTGGGGGGATCTGCCGAACGTCTCGCGCTATGTGGATCTGCTCGCCAGGCGGCCGTCGCTGTGCAAGGAAGCCATCCAGGCTACGCTCGGCGCGATGCCGCCGTCGTTGTACATGGAAGCGGTGGCGAGCTGCGGTGAGGCCGTGGCGGTTTAGGGTTGCAGCGTTGGAAGCGGGAAGCAAACAGGCGGCGGGGTATTGAGAAGGGCGGAGGGCAGAGAAGGGCGGGGACCGCAAGTCCCCGCCCTTTTTTGACATCAAGCGGCCACGGGTTCCTGCGCACAACGCAGCGAGCGCGCCACGCTGGTCACGCGACGGCCCTGGAAGCGGGCCACGGCCAGGTGGTCTTCGTCGGGCTTGTTGGCGTCGAGGTGCGAGACATGGGTCGCGCCGTACGGCGTGCCGGCCTTGAACATCACGGCGTCGGCGTAGCCCAGCGGCACGATGATCAGGCCCAGGTGTGCCATCGGCGTGTAGATCGAGAGCAGCGTCGATTCATTGCCACCGTGACGCGACGACGTCGATCCGAACACAGAGCCGACCTTGCCGTTCAGCTTGCCCTGGAACCACAGGCCGCCCAGGCTGTCGATATAGGCCTTGAGTTCCGTCGAGATCGAGCCGAAACGCGTCGGGGTGCCGAACACGATGGCGTCGGCCCACTCGGCGTCGGCCTCGGTCGGCGCTTCGTAGCGGTCGTTCATTGCGGTGGCGTTCTCGAGCCAGCCCGGCGCCTGGCGCATCACGTCGGGGCCGACCACCTCGCGCGCGCGGCGCAGGCGGACTTCCGCGCCGGCCTCGATGGCGCCGGCCGCCACGGCCTTGGCCAGCAGTTCGGTGGAGCTGTTGCGGGAATAGAAGGCGATCAGTACTTTGGGTTTCTGCATGTCAGGTCCAGACAGGGTGAAGTCGGTCAAACGGAAATGGGTTCGAGTCGGCCAAGCAACTCGTCCTTGCGGTCGGCCAGCCAGGGCGGCAGCTGGAATTCCTCGCCGAAGTGGCCGGGTTCCTCATCGATCGCGAAGCCGATATCGGTGGTGGCCGCCTCGAACATCACACCGCCCGGCATCTTGAAATACATGGAGCGGAAGTAGTTGCGGTTCACCGACTCCGAGGTGTCGATGTAGCCCAGCGCCATGAACTTTTCCTTGAGGGCCATCTGCTGGTCCATGGTGTCGACGGCGAACGCCACGTGGTGGATCGTGCCTTCGCCATAGACCGAGGAACCCTGGTGGCGGTCCGGTTCATGCAGAAACTCGACGACCATGCCGGGGCCTCCGGTGTGCGTCTCGAAGCGGTAGTACGGCCCGGACTGGCCAACCTGGCGGAAGCCGATCGCCTCGCTCATGAAACGGATCGATTCGGCCACCTCGCGCAGCGACAGCGTGATGCTGTGCACGCCGCGAATCGCGAACGCCTCGGGGATATCGCTGGCTACGCAGGCCGGACGCTTATCGAGATCGGTCTCGACCAGGTCGAACTCGATGCCGCAGGGGTGATGGAAACGCTGGCGCCGCTCGTCAAAGCGCGCGGTGATGGCGTTGTCGTAGGCAATGCCCATCGCGTCGAAGCGGGCGCGCCAGAAATCGAGCGAGCCAGTCGGCACCGAGTAGTTGATGACCCGGACCTGGCCCGAGCCGGGGCGCGCCGTGACCCCTTTCTGCCGGAACGGGAACGATGTCACCAGGGTACCCGGGTCGCCGTTGGCATTGCCGTAGTAGAGGTGATAGATCGGGTCCTCGCCGTCCAGAAGAACAGTCTTCTTGACGAGGCTTTGCCCCAACAGCTTGACGTAAAAATCCACATCCTCCTGCGCGTGTCTCACGCCGGCGGTCAGATGATGAAATCCCTTGATCATCGACATTGTCCTCTCCACTTGAGTATTGATGGTCACGAGACAGCGCGAAGCCGCTCATATGCAACAGCTTAAGCGTTCAATATCGATTGGGAAGCGGTCAGATCGTGTACGCAAGGTTCGGCAAAACCGAACGATCGGCGTACCAAGGTTTGCCCGGATGCCACTGGGCGCGCCGTGCAGTATGATCGGAGCTCGATACCATACTGCCATGACAGCCGTTGCCATCGCGACAGCGGACTGCGCGCCCCCATGCAATGCTGGATCTGAAGGATGTCTATTTCTTCGTGCAGGTCGTTGACCGTGGTGGCTTCACCTCGGCCGGCGAGGTGCTGCGCCTGCCGAAGTCGACGCTGAGCCATCGGGTCAAGGAACTGGAGGCGTCGCTGGGCGTGCGCCTCATTAACCGCACCTCGCGGCAGTTCGCCATGACCGAGGTGGGCCAGGAGTTCTACCAGTACGCGATGAACCTGCTGCGCAGCGCGGAGGTGGCCGAGGAGGCGATGCGCCAGCGGCTGGCGGAACCGAGCGGCGTGATCCGCGTGACCACCGCCGCCGAGATCGCGCAGTTTGCGCTGCGGCACGTGCTGCCCACCTTCCTATCCGAGAATCCCAAGGTCAAGATCGTCGAGACCGCTACGGACAGGCTGGTGGATATCGTGGGGGAGGGCTTCGACCTCGCGATTCGCGGACATACGGGGCAACTGCAGGACTCCAACCTGATCCAGCACCCGCTGGCGAAGGCGCCGTGGTACCTGTTCGCGGGTCCGGAATACCTTGAACGGATGTCTGTGCCGGCCGAGCCGGAAGACCTGATGACCCATTCGCTCATCGGCATGGTCAGCAAGGGACCGTTGCAATGGCATTTGCAGGGCCCCGACAAGCGCACCGTTACGGTGCCGATCGATCCGAGGTTCCAGAGCAACAGCCTGATTTCACTGAAGGAAGCCGCCTGCGCAAACATCGGCATCGCGGCGTTGCCCGGATACATCTGCCAGACGGAACTGAAGGCCGGGGCGTTGCGGCAGATCTTGCCGCAATGGATCGCCGCCGACGCGCGCATCACCGCCCTGATCCCATACCGTATCGGCCTGCTGCCGGCGGTGCGCACGATGGTGGACTACCTGGCCGTGGTGCTGCCCAAGGTGACCGCCTTCGACCGCGGTTAGTCGCGCGCGGTTTGCGCCAGACCGTCCCGGCGGCGGCGAGGTCCGCAGCCGTTTTGCAGGACTCTCATCAAACCGCGTCCTTAGGCGGCGATGCCGGCCAGCGTTGGATGCGCGGCGCGTGGCTTTTCGCCAGCCGCGATCAGTCATCGTTGATCATTCACCGCATCGAATATATGCTGGCAGGCATCCCTCCCAACGCCGGCACGTCGCACGCCTCATGAATCGCACTATCTCCCTGCGTCACCTGCGCTCGTTTGTCGAGGTGGCCAATGCCGGATCATTCACCACGGCGGCGGCGCGCCTGTTTGTCACGCAGTCAGCGCTGACGGCGACCATCCAGCAGTTCGAGGAATCGATCGGGCTCAAGCTGTTCGATCGCAGTACGCGGCGCGTGATCATGACGCAGGAGGCGGTCCGCTTCAAGGCCGAGGCCGACCGGATCCTTCGGGATTTCGACAGCGCCATTTCCGACCTGCAATCGTTCGCGGAAAGCCAGAAGGGGCATATCCGCATCGCGGCAGCGGCGTCGGTGATCTATCAGTTCCTGGTCACGGCCGTAGGCAAGTTCCGCCAGCAGTATCCGGGCGTCACGTTCACGCTGCGTGATGCCGGCGCGGAGCAGGTCGAACAGATGGTGATGGATGGTGAGCTCGACTTTGCCATCACCAGCCGCCACAAGGGCATCGACGAACTCTCCTACGTGCCGCTGCTGGAAGACCGTTACGGCGTGGTCTGCCGTGCGGACCATCCGCTTGCCCGGCGTTCCGGGCCCTTGCGGTGGGCGGATCTTGGTCCGGAAGGTTTCGTCGCCTTCACGGCCGACACGGGCATCGGCACCTTCCTGCACGAGAACGCGGGACACTGGCCGGTCTTCGGCGGGGAACGCGACGAGATTTCGAGCACGACCTCGCTGTTCGCAGTGCTCAACGAAGGTGGGCGCTTTTCGATCATCCCCGCGCTGGCGGCCAAGGCGGCCGGCTTTACCGATCTGGCGTACCGCGAGCTGGCCGCGCCGGTGCTGTCCCGCGAGATCTGCCTGATCACGCGGCGGCTACGCTCGCTGTCGCCCAGTTCGCAACGCATGCTTGACGTCATCATGGACACCATCCGTGCGCAGGCGTTGCCCGATGGCGTGTCGATCATTGGCGAGGAACCCGCACCGCGCAGCCCTACGCGTCACACCACGCATCACACCACGCATCACACCACGCGCCGGAAAGCGGGCTGAAGCGGCCGGCCCCGCGCCCGCGCCGCCCCAGCCCATCCGGCGCTGCAACCGTCAGTCGAGGCTGATGTGCGCCTCGTCAATAACCTGCTTCCACTTCTTCGTCTCGCTGCGAATCGTACTGGCCAGGCGCTCCGGCGGGCCGCCGGCGACATCGAAGCCGAGGCTGGTCAGCCGCTCGCGCACGGCCTTGTCCTGCAGCGCCTCGTCGAACGCCTTGTTCAGCCGGGCGACGATGGGCTGTGGCGTGGCGCGCGGCGCCAGGAACGCATACCAGCCGATCAGCTCATAGCCCGGCACGCCAGCTTCGGCCACCGTCGGCAGTTGCGGCGCGTTGGATGTGGGCCTGGCCGTGGTCACCGCCAGGGCGCGCAGCTTGCCTTCCTTCACGAATGGCATCGCCTCGGGCAGGATCGCGAACATCAGCGAGGTCTGCCCGCCAATGAGGTCCGTCAGCGCCGGCGCCCCGCCCTTGTAGGGCACATGGTTCATCTGCACGCCCGCCATCTTCTTGTATAGCTCGCCACCGAGGTGCGCCGGCGTGCCGTTGCCGGACGACGCATAGCTCGTGCCCGGATGCGCCTTCAGGTAGGCGCCCAGCTCCTGCATGGTCTTCACCGGCACCGATGGGTTGACGACGACCAGGCTGGCGAGCGTGGTGGCCAGGATGATCGGCGCGAAGTCCTTCTGCGGATCGTAGGGCAGCGTCTTGTACAGGCCGGGATTGGCGGCCAGCGCGGTGGAGGTGCCGAGGAACAGCGTGTAGCCGTCCGCCGGCGACTTGGCGACATAGCTCGCGCCGATATTGCCGCTGGCGCCGGGGCGGTTCTCCACCACCACCGGCTGGCCCATTTCCTCGCCGATCTTCTGGCCGAGCACGCGCGCGAGCACGTCGGTGGAGCCGCCCGCCGGATACGGCACGATGATGCGAACCGGCTTGCTGGGATACGCGGCGATCTCCGCGGGCGTGGCATCGGCCGCGTGGGCCAAGGGCGTCAGCAACAACAGCGCGACGGGCAGGGACAGCGTCTTGAAGATGCAATGCATGACTACCTCTCCACCGGTGCGGCGTGGGTCCGCCCGGATGTTGTGTGGCAAAGGCACCTTCGGGTGCCGGCTCTTGTCTCCTCCGCATGCATGATGCGTGCCGATTCAGGTGGCGTAGCCCTGTTCCCGATCGTACGCGATGCGCTGGATGTCCCGTTCGGTGGCCGGGCCGAAGCCACCACCGCCCGGGGTGCGCAGGATCACTTCGTCGCCGGGCTGCAGCGTCTGCGGCTGGCGTGCATCCACGGCCTGCCCGTTGATCAGCACTTCGCCGCAGGCGCCGGCCTCGCCACCGGCGAAACCTGGCGCCGGCACAATCAGCCGTTCCGTCAGGAAGACAATCGACAGGGGCATTGGGTGACGGCTGACGAAGCACACCTCTTCGCCAAGCCCCCCGCGCTGCCTCCCGGCACCGCCCGTGCCCGGGCGCAGGGCCTTGTAGCGGAAAAACAGCGGCGCGTCGCGCTCGGCCACTTCCACTGGCGTGGGGGAGATATTGCTGGGCCAGGACATGACGGACGCGCCATCCTTGCCGGCCGTGGCGCCCAGGCCGCCGTTATAGAAGAGCACCGTGGCAAACGGGCGGCCATCCTCGCGGGTGCCGCTGAGGTTGGCAATCCACAGTGGCGAGCCGGCGCCGGCCATCACGCGTTCGGGCAGCACCTGTTGCATCGCGCCAAAGATGACGGTGGGCACGTAGTGGCCCGTACATGCGCGGCCTCCCACCGGTGCGGGCGAGCGCGGATTGAGCAGCGAGCCTTCCGGCGCCACGGCGCGGATCGGGCGGAACAGCCCGTCGTTGTTCGGCAGGTCGGGCAGCAGCAGGCACTTGATCGCATAGGCGGTCATCGCGCTGGTATAGGCCAGCACGCAGTTGATGCCGCGCGGCTGTTGCGGCGACGTACCCGCGAAATCGCACTCGATCTCGCCATTGCCGATGCGCGCCGTGACGGCATAGGTGAAGCGCTCGCCAAAGCCATCGGTCTGCATGGTGTAGCGATATTCCCCCGCTGGCAGCTGCTCAATCGCGTGGCGCATGGCAGCCTCGCTGCGGTCGAACAGGGCCTGTGCCAGATCGTCGATGCCGGGCAGGGCGTACTCGGCCAGGATGTCATGGAGGCGCGCCGCAATCAGCTCCACCGCGCCCACCTGCGACCAGATATCGCCCACGGTCTGCTCGGGCGTGCGCACATTGGTGCGGATCAGCTGCAGCAGCGTGTCGTCCACTTGCCCCTCGCGCATGAGCGGCATCATCGGGATGTGGAAGCCCTCCTCGAACAGCTCGCGCGCATCCACCGAACGGATTTTGCCGCCGATGTCGGGCACGTGGCCCGCCGTCGCGGCGAACCCCACCAGGCGCTCGCCATGGAACATCGGCTTGACCAGGCACACGTCGTTGAGGTGCCCCGTGCCGATCCACGGGTTGTTGGTGATGAGGATGTCGCCGGGCCGCATGTTGTCCGCGCCGATCTGCGCGATGGCGGCGCGCACGGTGCGTGGCAGCGTGCCGATGAACGAGGGAATGCTGCCGCTGTTCTCTGCCAGCGCGCACCCCGCCGAATCGGTGACCACCACCGCGAAGTCGTTGGCCTCGGTGGAGAGGGTGGAGAAGGAGGTGCGCACGATGAGCTTGGCGGCTTCGTTCACCACCGCGCGCACGCGCGTCCAGAACACTTCCAGGAAGATGGGGTCGGCGGCGGAAGCCGCGCCGGGCATGGGGTGGCGGGTCATGCTGCGTGCTCCTCCAGTTCGATGACGAGATTGCCGCTCGCGCCCTGCGTGACGCGGCCCTTCGGTCCCACGACCAGCGTGGAGCCGGCATCCTCGATCAGCAGCGGCCCCTGCGCGCGGAATCCCGCTGGCAGTGTGGCGCGGTCGAAGACCGGCGTGTCCAGGTAGCCGTCGGCCTCCCTGAAATAGACCTTGCGCCGGCTGCCGGGGGCGGCGTCCACGCCTTCAGGCAGGGTTTCGGCCACGAAAGCCTGCCGTGGCGGCGCCTCGCCCGTCACGCGCAAGGTCACCAGTTCAACGGGTACATCGGGCGGGGTGCGGCCAAATTTCTCGCGATAGCCGGACTCGAACGCGGCGATCAGGGCGGCGCGCACCACGTCCGCCGGCTGCTTGCCGATGTAGGGGCCATCGGGCAGGCGCACCGACAGGTTGAAGCCTTGCCCGGCGAAGCGGCCATCGGCGTGACGCACCAGCTGTATCGGGCCGAAGCTATCGTCCAGTGGTGCCAGCGCCTCGCGCGATTGCGATTCCAGTTCGGCAAAGGCGGCTTCCAGCCGGTCGAGCGCATCCGTGGCGGGCCGCACGCTTACCGTGCGCGAGCGGTCGGCGCGTGCCGGTGACACCAGCAGGCCGTATGCAGACGCCACGCCAGCGGCGGGCGGACACAGGATGGTCCGCACACCAATCTTCTGGGCAACGTAGTACGCATGCAATGGCCCCCCGCCGCCGGTGCACAGCAGCACGAAGCCGCGCGGATCGCGCCCGCGCTCGGCCACGTGCACGCGCGCGGCGCCGGCCATGTTCTCGGCAACGATGTCATGGATGCCCCAGGCCACGCCGGTGACGTCACGCGCCAGCCGCTCGCCTGCACGGCCAAGTGCTTCGGCGGCGCGGTCCACGCTGATGGCCATCGTGCCGCCTGCGAAGTAATCGGGATTGAGGTAGCCGAGCACGAGATTGGCATCCGTCACGGTCGGATCGGTGCCGCCCAGCCCGTAGCAGGCCGGCCCCGGCTCGGAACCGGCGCTCTGCGGCCCCACTTTCAGCAGGCCCAGGGCGTCCTGGTGCGCAATGCTGCCGCCACCGGCGCCGATCTCGATCAGGTCGATGGTGGTAATGCGGATTGGCAGGCCGCTGCCTTCGGCAAAACGTTTGCGCCGAGCCGCTTCGAAGCCGAAGGTGATGGCCGGCTTGCCATCCTCCACCAGGCACAGCTTGGCCGTGGTGCCGCCCATGTCGAAGGCCAGCAGGTCTGGCTGTGCATCGCGCAGGCTGTAGTGGGCCGCCGAGATCGCGCCAGCCGCGGGGCCGGACTCGAGCAGCTCGATCGGATTGCGCTTGGCCTCGCCGATATGCGCCAGGCCGCCGTTGGACAGCATCATCAGCACGCCAGCGTGCAGACCCAGCGCCTGCAGGCGACCTTCGAGCGCGTCGAGGTAGCGCGTTGCCAGCGGCTTGATATAGGCATTGGCGACGGTGGTGGAATTGCGCTCGAACTCGCGGATGACGGGCGCCACATCGGAAGACAAGGTGACGTGCAGGCCGGGGAAATCACGCTCGATCCAGTCGCGCACCAGCCGCTCGTGCGCCGGCGTGCCGTAGGCGTGCAGCAGGCACACGGCAAGTGAATCGACGCCTTGCTCGACCAGCCGTCCCACTACCGCGCGGACCTCCCCGGCGTCCGGCGCCTCGATCTCGTGGCCTTGTGCATCCATGCGTCCCCGAATCTCGGCGCGCAGCCGGCGCGGCACCAGGGTCGGCGCTGGCTCGATCGTCAGGTCATACAGGTCGTACTTGCGCTCGTGGCCAATCTCCAGCACGTCCCGGAAACCCAAGGTCGTCAGCAAGCCGGTGGTGCTGCCACGGCGTTCAATCAACGCATTGGTGAACAGCGTGGTGGCGTGGACCACGCGGGTGACCCGCCGTGGGTCGATGTTGTGGGTGTGCATCAGCCGGCTGACGCCATCGGCCACGCCCTGCGCCGGGTCACCGTGGGTAGTAAGGACCTTCAGGCTGACGAGCCTGCCCGCGCCGTAGTCCAGTGCGACGACATCCGTAAAGGTGCCGCCAATATCGATGCCAATTGCCCACGTCGTCACAAGGCACTCCCGTCGTCATGAAATCGTCAGACGATGATAGGAATACCGATTGATGATGACCAATGAAAAATAAAGATCGATTGATCAGTCGTGGCGATATATCGCTTGCCGACTACCGTCTGGCCAGCAGCGTCACCCCCGGCGGCATGGGCATCTCGGTCAGCGTATCGGTCAGCAGGGCCAGCAGCCGTTGCGCGCTGGGCGCCAGCGAGCGCAGCGGCCGGGTGATGACACAAAGCTCGCGCGACAGGCGCGGGCCGTGCAGTTCGCGGAACACGAGTTCCGGAAACTCGTTGCGCTGATACGCCAGCGCCGGCAGCACCGAGTAGTAGTTGCCGCGCGCAAGCATGGCGAAGAGGTAGGTGGTGCTTTCCACCTCATCGTGCTCGCCCTGCAGCATGGACCAGTGGGCCGCGTGTGTGCGCAGGAAGTGGCCGATGCCAGTGTCCGCGCTGAAGCCGATATAGCCGCCCGTGGGCAGGTCGGTCCAGTGGATCGGGCGATCAAGGGTGGCCAGTGGCGAATCACGGTGGCAGACCGCGCCATAGCAGTCGCCTACCAGCGGCGTGTAGTCGAGTTCCTCCGCACCGCGATACTTGCTGTCGATGGCGAAGTCGACTTCCCCCTCGAGTACCAGGCGCTCGGTCTGTTGTGCGGCGGGGTTGCGCAGGGAGACGGTGATGCCCGGATACGCGTCGCGAAAGCGCGGCAGCGCCGGCACCAGGAACTGGCTGATGACGGACGACGCCGCGCCGATGCGGATATGGCCACGCTCGCCCTGGGCCAGCGCCACGAGGTCCGAGACGGCGCCGTCGATACCGTTGACGAGCCGCTCCGCCTCGGGCCGGAAGCGCTCCGCATGGCCGGTCAGCGTCACCCGGCGGGTGGTGCGGTCGAACAGCCGGAGGCCCAGCACCTCCTCCAGTTGCTGGATCGTCGCGGTCAATGCGGACTGGGTGATGTGCAGCCGCAACGCCGCGGCGGTGAACGAGCCGGTCTCGGCCACGGCCAGGAAACAGCGGAACTGCTTGAGGGTGACGTTGTGACGCATCAGGCGGGGGGGCGGCGGGCGATTTATCAGAATTTGGTAATAGTGGGCGCAAAAAAGTCGATTGTCCACGGTAATGGCCCTCTCTAGACTGTGTTCGCAACCACGGGGCTGCATACGTGGCCAAGCAAAACCCTACCCCCTCTGCCCAGGATCCCCCCATGAAGAACCTGTTTGGTCGCGCCGCAGTCCTGCTTGCCTGTTTGCCCACGCTGGCCCTTGCCGGGCCGGAAGATTCCTACCCCGACAAGGCGGTCCGCATTGTCGTGCCGTTCGCGGCCGGCGGCTCCACCGACGTGGTGGCGCGCATCCTCGCGGAGAAGCTGCAGGAGCAGTTCAAGCAGCCGTTCGTGGTGGACAACCGCGCCGGCGCCAGCGGCAATATCGGTGCCGAGCTGGTGGCCAAGTCTCCCGCTGACGGCTACACGCTGCTGATGGGGGCCACGGGCATCCTGTCGATCAACGACCACCTGTACGGCAAGCTCAACTACAACGCGGCCAAGGACTTCGTGCCCGTGAGCTACGCCACGCAGAACGCCAACATCCTGGTGGTGTCGCCGGGCATGCCGGCCACCAACGTGGCGGACCTCGTGCAACTGGCCAAGACGCGCCCCGGCGCGCTGAGCTTCGCGTCGTCCGGCCCCGGCAGCTCCACGCACCTGTCCGGCGAACTTTTCAAGTCGATGACCGGCGTGAGCATGCTGCACGTGCCCTACAAGGGCAGTTCGGCAGCGCTGACCGATCTGCTCGGCGGCAATGTCACGATGCTGTTCGACAACGCGCCGTCGTCCATCGGCTTCGTGCAGCAAGGCAAGCTCAAGGCGCTGGCCGTGACCAGCCGCAAGCGTCTGCCAGGCCTGCCCAATGTGCCCACGCTCGACGAGGCAGGCGTCAAGGGCTACGAATCGCTCTCGTGGAGTGGGGTGGTGGCGCCGGCCGCCACGCCGCGCGCGATCGTGCTCAAGCTCAACCGTGCGATCGATGCGATCCTGAAGTCCGATGACGTCAAGGCGAAGCTTCTGAACCTGGGCGTGGAACCGGTCGGCGGCACGCCCGAGGACTTCGGGCGCCTGATCCAGGCCGAGCACGACAAGTGGGGCAAGGTCATCAAGACCGCCCAGATCAAGCTCAACTGAGCCACGCCCTGATAGTCATGATGTCTCTCCAGCCGGCCGCTACGCGTGGCCAGACCCTTGCCGAGAAGCTGTTGTCGCGGGCCGCAGGCGAAGCGGTCTACGCCGACGACCTGGCGATTTGCGCGCCGCATGGCGCCATGGGCACGGATGGGTCGATCCCGATGGCGCTCGACTACTTCCGCGACATGCAGCCCGAGGGCAACCTGCCGCCGCCAGCCTTCCCGGAGCGGTTGGTATTCGCGCTGGACCACTACGGCGCCCCGTCGGGCGAACAGGCGCTGCGGCTGCAGGACCGGGCGCGCAGTTACGCCCGGGCGCACGGCCTGTGCGTGTTCGAGGTGGGGGAGGGCATCGGCCATCAACTGATGCTGGAACGCGGCCGCGTGCTGCCGGGCCAGCTGGTGGTCGGTGCCGATTCCCATGCGGTCAGCTATGGCGCGCTCAACGCGTTTGGCTCCGGTATCGGCTCGTCCGATCTCGCCGGCATCTTCCAGTGCGGACAGCTCTGGCTGAAGGTCCCCGGCACGCTGCGCATCTGGTTGACGGGCGCGCTGCCGGCCTACGCCTCGGCGAAGGATGTCGCCCTGACCATGGCCCGGCGCCTCGGCGTGGGCGGGGCCAACTATCTGGGGCTGGAATTCGCCGGCCCCGGCGTGGCGGCGCTCGATATGGACGACCGCATCGTGCTCGCCAATATGTCTGTGGAAATGGGCGCCAAGGCCGGGCTGTTTCCGTTCGACGAATGCACGGCGGACTGGCTTTCGGCCAACGCGTCCGTCAGCCCCGACCGCTACACGCCGGTCTCCGCCGATGCCGACGCCACCTATGTCGACACGCTGACCTTCGACCTGTCGGCGGTCGCGCCGCAGGTGGCGCTGCCGCATCGCGTGGACAACGTGGTCGATCTGGCCGACGCGGGCGACACCAGGATCGACATCGTCTACCTGGGTACCTGTACCGGTGGCCGCGTGAAGGACTACCGCGAGGCGCTGGCGGTGCTGCGCGCACGCGGCGGCGTGGCGCCCGGCGTGCGGCTGATCGTCACGCCGGCTTCCGAACCGGTGCGGGCCGAGATGGAGCGCAACGGCATGCTGGCCGAGTTCGTCGCCCTCGGCGCCGAACTGCAGCCGCCCGGGTGCGGCAGTTGCTGCGGCACCTGCGGCAGCATTCCCGGTGACGGCCAACGCGTGATCTCGACCGCCAACCGCAATTTCAAGGGGCGCATGGGCAATCGCCATGCGCAGATCTTCCTCGCCTCGCCGCTTGCATGCGCCACCGCCGCAGCGAGTGGCCATCTGGCGGACCCCCGAGACTCCGTCGTCACGTCATGAATTCGCCGTTACCCGCAGCCGATTCCCGTTCCCTTGTCATCGAAGGCCGCGCCCGCCGTCTGGGGGACGATATCAACACCGACTACATCATCGCCTCCAGCCGCAAGAAACACAGTGTCGATCCGCACATGCTGCGGCACTTCCTGCTGGAAGACCTCGACCCGGACTTCGCTGGCAGCGTCCGCGATGGCGACATCCTCGTCGCCGGGCACAACTTCGGCTGTGGCTCGGCCATGGAGGTGGCCGTCACCGTGGTGCTGGCTGCCGGCATTCGCGTGGTCGTGGCGAAGAGCTTTGCCCGCACCTACTGGCGCAATGCCGTGAATAACGGCCTGCTGCTGATTACCGCCGATACCGACGATACCGACGCCATTCCGGAAGGTGCGCCGCTCTCGCTGCGGCTTGCTGGCGCACAGGCCACGTTGCACGTCGGCGCTGAGGGCGCGCATGTGATTGCGTGCGAGCCTGTGCCCGATGTGGTCCTGACCATCCGCGAAGCTGGCGGCCTGGTGCCGTACTTGCGGCAGCACCGCCAGTTCCTCAAGCCATCCCGGCCGGGTTCCGTACCCGGTCCCATCACCCCCCAACCGCTCTGATCATGCCCCTCATTGCTGAACGCCTGAACCGCATCAAGCCGTCGCCCAGTTCCATGGCGGGCCAGCGCGCCCGGGAGTTGCGCGCCGCTGGCCGCGACATCATCGGACTGACTTCCGGCGAGCCTGACTTCGACACCCCGCAGAACATCTGCGAGGCCGCCACGCGCGCCATGTCGGCGTCGCAGACCAAGTACACCGACGTCGGCGGCACGCCCGAGTTGCGCGCGGCCATTGCCGACAAGTTCCGCCGCGACAACAGGCTCGACTACGCGCCCAACGAGCTGATCGTCGGCACGGGTGGCAAGCAGATCATCTTCAACGCCTTCATGTGCACCGTGCAGGCCGGCGATGAAGTCATCGTGCCGGCGCCGTACTGGGTCTCGTATCCGGATATCGTGCTGCTGGCCGAAGGCAAGCCGGTCTTCGTCAACTGCCTGCCCGAGAACGCGTTCAAGCTCACGCCCGCCCAGCTTGAGGCGGCCATCACGCCGCGCACACGCTGGCTGGTGCTGAATGCGCCGAACAACCCGAGCGGCGCCACCTATTCCTATGCGGAGCTGAAAGGGCTGGCGGAGGTCCTGCTGCGGCATCCGCACGTCTGGGTGATGACGGACGATATCTACGAGCACATCCTCTACGATGGCCGCGAGTTCGCGACGATTGCGCAGGTGGAGCCGGCGCTCAAGGAACGCACGCTGACCATCAACGGCGTATCGAAGGCCTACGCCATGACCGGGTGGCGCATTGGCTACGGCGGCGCGCCGGCGGCGCTGGTCAAGACGATGGTCAAGCTGCAGTCGCAAAGCACGTCGAATCCGTCATCGATCAGCCAGGCAGCAGCGCTGGAAGCACTGACCGGGCCGCAGGACTTCATTGCCGAACGCAGCCGGGTGTTCCAGTCGCGCCGGGACGCGGTGGTGACGGCGCTGAACAGCATGCCGGGCATCACCTGCCATGCGCCCGAAGGCGCGTTCTATGTGTTTCCCTCGTGCGCGGCCCTGCTGGGCAAGACCACGCCCGATGGCAAGCGGATCGAGACCGACGAGGATTTCGTGATGTACCTGCTGGATGCGCAGAATCTCGCGGTGTTGCAGGGCGGCGCCTATGGCGTGTCGCCGTTCTTCCGTATCTCGTTTGCCACGTCGATGCAGCGGCTCGAAGCCGGCCTGGCGCGCCTGCGTACGGCCTGCGAACAACTGCGCTGAATCACCGCTGACAAGGGAGTCCTGACATGACCGATACCACCCAACCGGTGCAGTGGCCGGCCGGCTATCGCATCAACCCGCGCGCCGAGGGGCCTGCGAAAGCCATCGTCGACGCGTTCCGCGAGATGCCCGTGGCGGCGATTGGCGATGCCATGAGCCGCAACGTCGGCACGTACGGCTTGCGGCAGTATCACGCGCGGCTGGAAACCGTGCTCTGCGGGCCGGCCGTGACCGTGCGCGTGCGGCCCGGTGACAACCTGATGATCCACAAGGCGCTGATGATGGTGCAGCCCGGCGACGTGCTTGTCATCGACGGCGGCGCCGACGTCACGCAGGCCCTCGTTGGCGGGCTGATGCGCACCACCTGCATGGCCAGGCAGCTCGGCGGGCTGGTGATCGACGGCGCCATCCGCGACCTGCTGGAGTGGGCCGAGGACGGCATGCCGATCTTTGCGAGGGGTCATACCCATCGCGGCCCGAGCAAGGATGGCCCGGGCGAGATCAACGTGCCGGTCTCGTGTGCGGGCATGGCCGTCCTGCCCGGCGACCTGATTGTCGGCGATGCCGATGGGGTGATTGCGGTGCCGGCGGCCGAAGCCGCCGATGTCCTGCGCCGCACGCGCCTGCACCTGGAGCGCGAGGCCGGGATTCGCGAAACGAACCGGCTCGGCACCGCGGACCCGGAACGGTTCGACGCGGTACTGCGCGAGAAGGGCCTGCCGATCTGACCGGCCCCCGGTTGCGGCCTCGGCTGTGCGCGGCGCTTAGCCGAACACCACCATCGGTGTGCCCGGATGCACCGGGGAGTCGATGACGGTGGCGTCCATGCCGTACACCGTGGCCAGATGGGCTGGCGACAGCACGTCCGCCGGTGCGCCCAGCGCAACGGTGCGGCCATCGGCCAGCAACAGCAGGCGGTCGCACCAGCGCGCGGCGAGGTTGACGTCGTGGAGCACCACCAGCACCGCGAGGCCATCGGTGCGGCTCAGCGTGCGCACGGCCTGGAGCAACAGCAACTGGTGGCGCGGGTCCAGGCTCGACGTAGGTTCGTCGAGGAACAGCACCCGGTACTCGTCAGCCGCCCGGCAGGCCAGCACCTGAACCAGCGTGCGGGCGAACTGCACGCGCTGCTGTTCGCCACCGGACAGGCTCTGGTAGGCGCGCGGCGCCAGCGCGCGCACGTCCGCAATCTCCAGCGTGCGGTCGATCAGCGTGGCGAGCGCGCGCGGCGCCAGTTCGGGGAACGGGTAGGCACCCATCGCCACCACGTCACGCGCGGGCAGGTCGAAGCCGAGCCCCGGCGATTGCGGCAGCACGGCGCGGCAGCGCGCCAGCGACGCCACCGACCACGCGGCCATCTCCCGCCCATTGAGCAACAGGCCCGGCTCCGGAGTCAGCTCGCCGGCCAGCGTGCCGAGCAGGGTGCTCTTGCCGGCGCCGTTGGCGCCCAGCACGCCCAGCACTTCCCCGGCGGGCAGGTCGATATCGATGGCGTCCAGCACGCGGCGGCGGCCACGGCTGCATTGCAGGTTGCGTGCAGTCAGCATGTCAGGCGCTCCGGCGCGTCAGCATCCACAACAGGAAGGGGCCGCCCACGAGGCTCGTGACGATGCCGATCGGCAACTCGGCAGGAATCACCACCGTGCGCGCCAGCCAGTCGGCCAGCGTGAGGGCAATCGCGCCACCAGCCAGCGTATTCGGCAGCAGCCATCGGTGATCGGCCCCCAGCGGCAGACGGATCAGGTGCGGCACCACCAGCCCGACGAAGGTGATGGTGCCGGTCACGGCGACGAGGGGGCCCACCAGCAGGGCGGTCAGCACGATCAGGCGCCGGCGCAGGCGTGCGAGGTCGAAGCCGAGGTGCTGCGCCTCGCGCTCGCCCAGCAGCAGCGCGTTCATCGCGCGCCAGTCACGCAACATCAACGCGCAGATCACCACTACCAGCGGTACCAGCCAGGCCAGCATGCTCCACGTGGCGCCGGCCAGACTGCCCATGTTCCAGAAGGTGAGGTTGCGCAGCTGCACATCGCTGGCCTGATAGGTGAAGAAGCCGACGATGCTGGCGCAGATGGCGTTGATGGCCACGCCCGCCAGCAGCAGGCTGGCCACGCCGGGCCGTAGCGTGCCCAGGCGATAGGCCAGCGCGGTGGCGATCAGGCTGCCGCCGAAAGCGGCCGGCGCGATGCCGAACAGCCCTTCCGCCCCCAGCACGATGGCCGCCACCGCACCGGCGGCGCCGCCCAGCGAAATGCCGATCAGGCCCGGCTCCGCCAGCGGGTTGCGGAACAGCGCCTGCATCACGGCGCCGGAGAGCGCCAGCGCGGCGCCCGCGGTGACCGCCAGCACGATGCGGGGCAGCCGCACCTCGATCAGCACATTGCGCCAGATGACGTCGTCACCGTCGGTGGCGCCGGACCACAGCAGCGGCAGCAGCCTGCCGTGCGGGATCGACAGCGCGCCGCTGGCGGACGCCCATAGCGCGGAGACCACCAGCACGGCGCAGAGGGCCGTGAATACGGCAAGCGGCGGACGCGGCATCAGCGTGCGGCGGCCACCGGGCGGGCCGCAAAGCCGGCCTGCAGCTGGCGCAGCGCGTCCGGCAGGCGCGGGCCGAAGCCGAGCAGCAGCAGGTCATCCATGACGATCACGCGCTTCTGGCGCGCGGCCGGTGTGGCGTTCAGGCCGGGCTGCGCCAGGAACTTGTCCACGCCGCCGCTGGCACTGACGGACATCGTTGTGGTGACGATGACATCGGGTTTGAGCGCGGCAGCCGCCTCGGCCGAGAAGGGTTTGTAGCCGGTCTGGCCGGCCAGCACATTGGTCGCGCCGGCCAGCGCCAGCATCGCGTCGGCGGCGGTCTCCTCGCCGGCGGCCTGCATCTTGCCGGTATGGCTGCTCACCATCAGCACGCGCAGACGCTGTGCCGGCGGCTTGAGCTCGCGCAGTTCGGCGTGCAGCCGATCGACCAGGGCGGTGCCCCGGGCCTGCATGTCCAGCGCGGCGGCCACGCCGAGGATGCGCTGGTCCAGTGCCGCCAGCGTGGGCGCGGAGGGCAGCACCACCACCTTGCTGCCCAGGCGCTGCAATTGCTCGAAGGCCTGCGGCGGGCCGCTCTGGTCGGACGCCAGCACGAGGTTCGGCTTCAGGCTGGCAACGCCCTCCACCGAGAACGTGCGGTAGTAGCCCACCTTGGGCAGCTTGAGCGCCTCGGGCGGGTAGATGCTCGACGAATCGGCGCCGACCAGCGTGCCGCCAGCGTCGAGCGCATAGACAATCTCGGTGATGGCGCCGCCCAGCCCGACCACGCGGGCCGGCGGCGCCGCGTGGGTCATGCCGGCTGCGCACAGCAGCGAAAGCAGCGCCAGGCGCAGCAAAGTCATGATGAAACCTCCTTCCTGAAAAGACGGCTTACGCCGCCAGCGCCGTCGGGCACAGGGACTGCAGCAGGGCGCGCCACGCCGGCAGCTCCGGCTTGCCGGGCTTGCGCTCGCCGAAGAACTGCACGATCAGCGCGCCGTCCGCGCCATACAGCTCGAGCGACGTGACCCAGCCATCGACCGTAGGCTTGTTGACCACCCAGCTTGACGTCACCGCGGTAGTGTTCAGGTGCAGGTTGAACGCCGGGTCCAGCACGTTGAACCACGGGCCGGTCCGGGCCAGCCGCTGCACCGGCCCGGTGTGGATCTGCACGATGCCGCGATTGGCGACAAAGCACATGATCGACAGCTCCGTCTCCGCCGCCCGTTGCAGCACCGTTTCCACCGCGCCGTCGGCCACCTGCTGCGCCAGGTCCTGGCCGGCGTTGCGCAGCGCACCGATGCGCGAGACCTTGTGCTGGCGCAGCATGCTGAAGAAGTCGTGCGTGTCTTTCAGGCCGCGCCAGTCGGTGCGCAGCGCTTCGGCGTCAGCGGGCTGGGCGGCTTCCGTGGACGCCGCGAACGGCGCCACCACCACGGGCGTCGCCGCCGGCAGGGCATGCCGGTCGATGTACGCCTGCCAGGCCGCCGCGTCGGTCTGGGCGGTGCGGTAGACCTTGTGCACCGCCTCGCCGGCCTTGTCGAAGAACTGGATGCTGTCCCGGCCGTTCTCGGTTACCGCGTAGAAGTACTGCCACGCGCTGAAGAACATGCGCAGGTCGATATCCGGCCCGAGCACGATGCCGACCGGGCCATTATCGGCCTGGATGTTCTCGTAGTGGCCATGCCGCTCGTGCACGGCGGCGTCGTTGCGGGACAGCGCCATGACCGACCCGAGGGAGCCGAGGTCGCGGAACACCGCCTGCGCGGTGCCGCCCAGCTGGCGCGAGGTCACGCCGCAGCCGGCGGCTACCAGTTCGGCCTCGGTCGCGCCAAGGCGGCTGGCGCGTTCGCGGATGCGCAGGTCGGGCGTGGCGGCCACCAGCGCGTCGTGGCGCTGGCGCAGGGCTTCAAAACTATCGTGTGCCATAGGGTTCGGGTTGTTTGGGGGTCGGGTATCAGGGCTGCACGTCGAAATTGATGGTCCACGTCTGCGCGCTGCTGTTGACGTTCGGATCGGCGTACTGGATCTTGGTCAGGTGGAAGCGGGCGTAGGTGGAGCCCTCGCCACCGCGCAGCATGACGGCGCCTTGCGGATTGGCGGCGATCAGGTGCGCCACCGCGGGCAGGCCATTCGCGGCCGACGCGGCAGCGGTCGGGAAGTAGGAGAGCCAGCCGTAGTTCAGCGCGTTCGGGTAGGTGCCGGTGTACTTCGGGTTCAGGGCCGAAGCGTTGGCGTCCTTGATCCACTGGTTGGCGGCCGTGGGCAGCGTCAGGTCCGGCGCGGTGAGGTCGGCCAGCGTGGCGGTGAGGTTCGAGGCATCGGTGAACTTCGACGCAACCGGCGCACCGGTGCCGTCATAGAAGCCCGCCGGCGTCTTGCCCAGGAAGCCCGCCACGGTGCCGCTGCCGGACTGGCCGCCATTCAGCTTCACGTTATAGCGGTTGAACGCGATATGCCACGTGCCGCTGGCCGTGCTGACGGCACCCGCCACCAGGTCGTAGTAGACCCAGTCCGCCGAGGCATTGACCTGGGCCGTGCGCACCACGCCCGGCGCGCTGCGGTCGATCCAGCGGAACGACGGATAGCCGGACGTGGTGCCGCCCGAGCCGCCGTAGTAGCCAGTGACCTGCAGCGCGAAGACCGGCGCTCCCACGGTGCCCGTGGTGTCGGCGCTGGCGCTGTTGCTGGTGATGATGAAGGTGCGATAGGTCGGGTAGAGCAGGTGGTCGGTGGCGCTGGCCACGCCGTACTCGAAGGCTGCCGAGCTGATCGCGTTGCTGTTCGCGAACACGCCGGCGGCGGAGTCCTTCAGGAACACGGCGGCAGGCAGCGTGCCGTTGACCGGATCGATGGTGGCGTTCTTCCAGGTGGACAGGTCGGCCCAGGTGTTGGCGAGGGGACTGCCGAACACGCCGCCGCCGCCCGTGCCGCTGGTGCCGCTATTGCTCCAGAGCGTGCCGGTGAGCCCGCTGCTGGTGACCTTCAGATCCCAGCCGGTGCCGGTGCAGCCGGCCACTTCGGCCTTGGTGTTGAAGTCGTAGCACAGCGACGTGCCGGCGGCCGGCAGCGTGAACGTCCATTCGGCCGTCTGCGTGAAGCTGGACGTGGACGGCGTGGTGGTCGGCGGGGTAACCGTGCCACCGCCGCTGGTGGGCGGCGTGGTGGCGGTGCCGCCATCGTCGCCACCGCCGCCGCAGGCGGCCAGCGTCGCGGCCAGCGCGATGAGACTGAGCGCGCCCAGCGCGCGACGGGTGATGGGTTGGGTGTGTTTCATGGTGGTTCGCTCCCCTGGTTGCTTGTTGGAATCAGCGGGCGACGTCGACGTTGAATCGCGCGCCCAGATAGACAAAGCGCCCCGCCACGGGCCCGAAATCACTGGCATTCGAAAAATCGCGCTGGCGGCCGAACAGGTTGTTCACGCCGGCGAAGACGGTGGCATTGCGGCCGATGCGCTGGTTGACGACCAGATCGAGCGTGCCCCAGCCTGGCGAGCGTGCGCCGGTGGTGGAATCCGACACCTCGCTGCTCTGGAAGCGCGCCCGTGCGGTGATTTCCGTGGAAGGCAGCACGCGCCAGTCGGCGCCAAGGCGGCCCATATGGCGCGGACGGCGGGTCAGCTGCGCGCCGGTGTCGAGGTCGTCCGCGTCGGTGTAGGTGTAGGCGGCGGTCAGGCCCAGCGCCCCGGTGGCGCGCCAGCGCAGCGAGGTTTCCGCGCCCTGCGTGCGCGCCCGCGCCACGTTGCGGTAGGTGTAGGTGGCAATGCCATTGACCACGGTGAAGTTGGCCATGTCGGTCTGGATCAGGTCCGAGACGCGGTTGTAGAACAGGTTGGCATCCACCGTCACGCGGTCGCGCCAGCTCAGCTGGCCGCCGAGCTGGAAGCTGTGCGACGACTCGGGCTTCAGGTCCGGGTTGCCCAGCACCATGTAGCCCAGCGAGCTGTGGTCGAACAGGTAGTGCCGCTCCTTGAGGTTCGGCACGCGATAGCCCTGGCCATAGTTGGCGCGCAGCACGCCCTTCCAGTCCTCGGTGGCGAGCAGGTTGCCGCGCACGCCCACCTTGGGCGCGAAATGGCTGCCGAAGTCCGAATCCTGCTGGCCGCGCAGGCCGACGATCATCTCCCAGGTCTCGCTGAACAGGATGTCGTTCTGGAAGTAGAGCTCGCCGGCGCGGCGCTCGGCATTCCCGGCCAGCTCGGAGGCGCCGTTGACGGTCTGGTCCAGCCGCTCGCGGTGGAAATCGGCGCCAAACTGCCAGAGTTGCGAGTACCACGCCGGCAGGTCGAACTGGGTCGATACATGGTCGGTGCGCTGCGAACTGTTGCGCGTGGCGGTCTGGAAGCTGTTGGAGTACTCGCGCGTGGTGGTGTCGTAGGTCTCGGCCACACCCGCCAGCCGGGCCCGCACGCCGTTGTCGAAGCGCCATTGGCCGCCATAGGTATAGCGGTTGCGGTCGATATCCTCGGTCTTGCGCTGCGGCACGTAGTTGGGCGGGGCGTAGTACTGGTAGCGCTGCTCGTCGGTTTCCCGATAGGCGCTGGCGTCGAACCAGAAGCTGCCGGCCTGCGTGGGCAGCCACTCCAGCCGGCCCGCGTACTGCTGGCGGCGCACGGCGTCGCCGTGGCGGGTCCAGCCATCGGGGTCCACTGCGAAGCCCTTGTTGTCCAGGGCGTCGGCGGAAAGCCGGCCACGGAACTGCCCGGTGCCGCCTTCCAGGCGCACGTTGCCGTGCAGCAGGCCGGGCGAGCCATCGGCGTTCTGGCCGCCGTAGCTGCCGCCATCGGCCGTCATCGCGCCCGAAAAGCCCTTGCGGATGGGGCGCGTGATGACGTTGATCACGCCGCCCATGGCCGAACTGCCGTATTGCGCCGAGCTGGCCCCCTTGACCACCTCCACCCGGTCCACCTCGGTCAGCAGGTACTGGGAGACATCCACCGTGGAGCCGGTGCTGGCCGTGATCGGCAGGCCGTCGATCAGCACCAGCACCTGGTCGCTGGTCATGCCCTGCAGCGTCACCTCGTAGCCGGATTTGCCGTGGATTTCCCGCAGTTGCAGGCCGGGCACGTTCTCCAGCGCGTCTTTCAGCGTGCGCGCATGCGTGCGCTCGATTTCCTGCCGATCCACCACCTCGGTACGGATGGGCGTCTCGTCGATCGGCTTCTCCGAACGGGTTCCGGTGACCACCACGGCTGGCAATTCCTGGCCATCGGCCGCCAGGGCAGGGGCCGTCGGCCACATGGAAAGCAGGGAACTGGTAACGAGCGCAATGCGTGTGAGGCGCATGGGTTGGGGGCATAAATACGAAAGAAAGTACGAATGATAATGATTCGTATTAATTTGTACAAGAAGATACGTTTGGAAACGTTTAGATACATTTAAGGGGATTCAGGCTGGGTGGAGATGGAGAGCGGCAGCGGGGCGGGCTGGCACAGGACCGCGCCGCCCCAGGCTCAAGAACCGTCAGGGCTGCCCGCGTGGCACCACCGGCGCAGCCGGCGGTGCGGGGGCTGGCCGCTGGGGATACACCGAGGTGCCGAAGGTGTTCCCCATGCGGTGGCTGGTGGCTGCGTGGTTATAGAGCCCCAGCTGGTTTGATGGCCGCTGCACGGTGGATTCGGACGACATTGCCGTCTCCCCCTTGGCGGCCGGGCCGCCGCGCGCAGGCTTCAGCTTCTCGGTCAGGCAGTCGTACGAGGGCGCGCGTTCCCCGTTCACCTCCACCTGCACGCACGGCGCCGCCCAGGCCGACGTCATGGGCGCCGCGCTGCCCGCCACGATGGCGGCCATCGCGCCCAGCCAGTTCCGCATTCCCATGTCGATCCCTCCGTCCGTTTCGGCGTTCCGGCGTTCCGGCGCTCTGCCTCGGCCGAGTATAGCCAGCCGTGCCGTGTGGCCACGCAGCATTTTTTTCTCGATGAAGCTTTTGTGACAAACGACAGTCGGCGGCCGTGCCGGCCGTCTAGGCAACCGAGCGCAACGCTGACATGAAGGCTTTCCATCATGTCTCCCGCTGCCGAATGCATCCGCATCACGGGCCTTGGTCGAGGCCGCGGGCGCGCCACGGCACCGAATCGAACAAGAGCAATTGAGTCAACAATGCATGACGTGAAGAAGAACGGCCCGCCTTCGAGCTGGAGTGCGGTGTGGCTGGCGGTCATTGGACTGGGAACCCCGGGTCTGGCAGGCGCGCAGCAGGCCGCAGTGGCTACGGCGGCTACGGCGGAGACGGCGCGGCGTGTCAACGTCAACGAGTACATCGTGCGCGGCAATACCGTGCTCGACGTCCGCTCGATCGAGCGGGCAGTCCGGCCGTTCCTGGGCCCGGACCGCACCATGCAGGACATCGAGGGCGCGCGCGACGCGCTCACGGCGGCCTACCAGGCCAAGGGCTACCAGTCGGTCTATGTCGAACTGCCCGAGCAGCAGGTCAGCGGCGGCATCGTGTTCCTGCAGGTCAGCGAGACGCGCGTGGGCCGCGTGCGCGTGGTGGGCACCGAGTACAACTCCCCGCGCGAGGTACGCGAGCAGGTGCCGGCGCTGAAGGAAGGCGCAGTGCCCGACTTCACGCAGGTACAGGCGGAGCTGACCGCCGTGAATCGCGGCGCGAAGCGCCAGGTGGCGCCGCTGGTCCGGCAGGGCAGCCTGCCCGGCACGATGGATGTCGACCTGAAGGTGGACGACAGCAGCCCGTGGCGCGCCAGCGTCGGCCTGAATAACGACTACAGCCCCGATACCGAGGCCCTGCGCGCCACCGCCTCGCTGGGGCACGACAACCTCTGGCAGCTCGGCCACAGCGCCTCGCTGAGCGTCTTCGGCGCGCCGCAGGACATGAACCAGACCAAGGTGTTCTCGGGCTCCTACGTGGCGCCGTTCCGGGGCACGAACTGGAGCGTGGAAGCCTCGGGCTACAAGTCGGACAGCAATGTCGCCACGGTGGGCGGCACCAGCGTGCTCGGCAAGGGCCACTCGGTCGGGGTCAAGGGCACCTACACCGTGCCGGACACCGGCGCGTGGTGGCATGCGCTGAGCCTTGGCGTGGACTTCAAGGACAACCAGGAAACCACCCGCCTCGGCAGCGCCAGCGACAACGTGCCGCTCAAGTACGCGCCCATCACGCTGTCCTATTCGGGCTTTACCCAGAGCGAGCGCGGCCAGTACGGCCTGAACATCGCGCTGGTATCCGGCACGCGCAGCTTCCTCGGCTACGGCAGCAACTGGGAACAGTTCGACTACAAGCGCTACAAGGCGTCGCCGAGCTTCACCGTGCTCAAGGCCGACACCACCGGCAGCTACAGCTTCCCCGGCAACACCCAGCTCGCGTGGCGGCTGGCCGGGCAGATCACCGATTCCCCGCTGGTATCGAGCGAGCAGATCGCGGCCGGCGGCATGAACTCGGTGCGCGGCTACCTCTCGGCCGAAGCCACCGGCGACTACGGCGTGGTCGGCTCGCTCGAACTGCGCGCGCCGCCGCTGCCGTTTTTCCCCACCGTGGTCGAGGACTGGCGCGTGTACGCCTTCGTCGATGGCGGCCAGCTGCGGCTGCGCGAACCGCTGCCCGAGCAGGAAAGCACCTTCTCGCTGGCCTCGGTGGGCCTGGGCACCAGCTTCCGCCTCGGCCAGCAGGTCACGGGCCGCCTGGACCTGGGCTTCCCGCTCAAGGCTGGCCCCCGCACGGAACGCTTCGATCCACGCCTGAATTTCAGCGTCACCGCGAGCTACTGAGCGCGGGCGCCCCTCATATATCTACGGAGAATCCTTGTCATGCGACGCATCGTTTTGCTTCTGCTCGCGCTAGCGAGCACCCTGCTGCCGGGCCTGGCGCACGCCTGGTGGCAGCCCGACTGGGCCTATCGCAAGCCGGTCACGATCGATGCCGGCCCGCAGGGCGGTGCCATTGGCGGCGATGCCGGCCGCACGCCGGTACTGCTGCGCCTGCATACCGGCAACTTCAGCTTCGAGGGCGTCAGCGAGAGCGGTGCCGACCTGCGCTTCGTCGCCGGTGACGACAAGACCGTGCTGAACCATCAGATCGAACAGTTCGACCCGTTGCTGGGCATCGCGCTGGTCTGGGTGGATGTGCCGGCCGTCTCGGCGGGCAGTCCGCAGCAGATCTGGATGTACTACGGCAACCCCAAGGCGCCCGCATCGGGCAACGGCCAGCGCAGTTTCGACCCCGACTACACGCTGGTCTATCACTTCGCCGAGGCCAACGTGCCGGCGCGCGACTCCACCGCCTACGGCAACAACAGCCAGACCGCCGTGGTGACCAAGGACGGCACCATCATCGGGCGCGGCGCGCAGCTTGGCGCTGCACCGCTGATGCTGCCCGCCTCGCCGTCGCTGGCGTTGCAGGCCGGCGCGGCGTTCACGTTCTCGGCGTGGGTACGCCCGGACCAGCTCGGCGCGCAGCAGGTGATCTATGCCCGCCGCGATGGCGCCAGCGAACTGGTGATCGGCATCGACCAGGGCGTGCCGTTCGTACAGGTCAACGGCCAGCGCAGCCGCCCGGGCCAGCCGGTGCAGGCCGGGCAGTGGTCGCACCTGGCGGTCAGTGCGGATGGCAAGGCGGTCACGCTGTACGTGGGCGGCCGCTCGGCTGCGACGCTGCCGCTGGCGCTGCCGGCGCTGAACACGCCCGCCGCCATCGGCGCGCCGTTGGCGGGGGCTACCGCCGAGGCCGGTGGCACGCCGTTCGCCGGCGCCATCGACGAACTGCGTTTGTCGAAGATCGCGCGCCCGGCGCCGCTGCTGCTGGCGGATGCCGTGTCGCAAGGCGCCGAATCGCGCCTGACGGCATACGGACCCGATGAGCAGCAGGCCGGCAAGAGCCATTTCGGCTTCATCCTTGCGGCCATGCCGCTGGACGCCTGGATCGTGGTGGCGCTGCTGGGCCTGATGATGGCCGCCTCGTGGGCCATCATGATCACCAAGGGCCGCAGCTACGGCGCCAACGCGCGCGCCAACGCCGCCTTCATGGCGCATTTCCGCGATACCTCCGCGGCCTCGCTGGACCACCTCGCCAAGACTGGCCGCGTGCCGGCGGAGGTGAAGGCGTACTCGTCGCTGTGGCGCCTGTACGAGGTGGCCACCGAGGAGCTGCATCGCCGCCACCAGATGGGCTACGACCTCAACGCGGTGTCGGATGCCACCATCAGCGCGATCCGCGCGGCGATGGACGGCGTGATGGTGCGCGAGAACGAGCGCATGGCGCAACGCATGAACTGGCTCTCCACCACTATCGAGGGCGCCCCCTACGTGGGCCTGTTCGGTACGGTCATCGGCATCATGCTGGTGTTCGTGGTGGCGGCCATGGCCGGCGCCGTGGACATCAACTCGGTGGCACCGGGCATGGCCGCGGCGCTGCTGTGTACCGCCGCCGGCCTCGGTGTCGCCATCCCTGCGCTGTTCGGCTACAACTGGCTGGCCTCGCGCTCGGACGCCATCGGCGCCGACATGGCGGTGTTCGTGGACGAGTTCGCCACGCGCCTGGCCGAAGAGCAGGGCGAGGGCCGCCGCGTGCCCGCCGCGCTGCACAGCGCCTGACGGGGTACCGAGACCATGGCACACGCAGCCAAGTTCGGCACCAAGAAGCGCACCGGCGGCATCAACATCACGCCGTTCGTGGATGTGCTGCTGGTGGTGCTGGTGATCTTCATCCTCACCAGTAACGCCAGCATCCCTGGCATCAAGGTGGACCTGCCGAAGGCCAGCGCCTCGGTAGCGCTGGAGAAGCCCAAGACCAAGGCCATCACCATCGACAACGCCGGCCAGGTGTTCCTGGACGCCTACCCGGTGTCGCTGCCGGAACTGGAGGAGCGCCTGCGCACCGAGAAGGCGCTGACGCCGGATTTCCCGGTGATCGTGCGCGGCGATGCCGCCGTGCAATACGCGAAGGTGGTGGAGGTACTCGACCTGCTGCGGCGGATCGAGCTCAACCAGATTGGCCTCGTCACCGGCAAGCCGGCGTAAGGGAGACAGCGTGAACCGTCGCGATCCCCCGCCTGATATCCGCGCGCGCTTTGCGGTGCTGTGGCGCCGCTGGGGCGGGCACCTGATTGGCGCGCTGGCGTTCGTGGTGCTTGTGGCCGTGGTCTGGCACCTGCTGTCCGGCACGGCCAGCACCAGGCGCGAGGTAGCCGCCACGCCCACGCTGGTGCTGCCCCCGCCGCCGCCTCCGCCGCCCGAGCCCGAGAAGCTGCCCGAGCCGGAGCCGGAGAAGGTCAAGCCGGAGGTGCGCGAGCCCGAGCCCAAGCCGATGGAACCGCTCGATCCGCCCAAGGACGACAGCCCGCCCAGTCCCTCCAAGGATCTGGGCGACCCGGTCACCATCGACGGCGCCGCGCAGGCCGGCACCGATGCGTTCGGCATCGGCGCGGGGCGCGGCGGCGGCATGACCGGCGGCGGTGGCGGGCTCGGCAGCCGCTCCTATGCGTCGTGGCTGTCCAACGCGCTGCAGCAGGCGTTCGCCCGTGATGCGCGCACCCGCCAGCTGGCGTTCGACGATATCCGCATCGACCTCTGGCTCGATGCGGACGGCACCGTCACGCGCGTGCAGCTCACGCAAGGCACCGGCAACGCGAGGACTGACGAAGCGGTGCTCGCCATGGTGCGCGAATTCCGTGCCGACGAACGCCCGCCGGCCACGCTGCGCTCGCCGCTGCGCATGTCGATCAAGGGGCGCCGGCCATGACGATGCCGCGTGCCCCCCATTCCCAACACATCATGCAGAACACACCGATGAATCCCTCCGCCATCCACCCGCGCACCCGGTGCACCCCGCACATCACGCGCGCTCCACGCACCCGGCGCCGCGCGCAGGCGCTTGCCCTGGCCGTCGCGCTGCTGGCCGCGGGTGGCGGCGCCCGCGCCCAGACCGCCGCCGCGCCGGGAGACAGCACCATGGTCAAGCTGATCCGTGGCCTGATCGAGAGCGGCGCGCTGCGCAAGGACGCCGGCGAGGCCCTGCTGGCGCAGGCCCAGACCGAGGCGATGGCCGCACAGCAGACCCAGCGGCAGCTGGCGACCATGCAGGCGTCCAGTGGTACGGGTGCCGGTGCCGCTGCGGCCACGGGCGTTGCCGCCGGGGCCGTGACCGCCGCCGCGCTGCAACCGGGCGACGTGCGCGTGCCGTACATCCCGGAAACCGTGCGGGACGAGATCCGCGACGAGGTGAAGGTCCAGGTGATGGCCCAGGCCAAGGCCGAAGGCTGGGCCGCGCCCAACGAGATGCCGGAGTGGACCCAGCGCATCCATGTCGAGGGCGATGTGCGCCTGCGCAACGAATCGCGCTTCTATTCCGCCAACAACAGCAATATCGAGATCGACTGGGCCGCCATCAACTCGGGCAGCGGCTTCGACGTCAACCCGAACACCAACCTGGCGCTGCCGCCGCTGCTCAACACGCGCCAGAACCGCACGCTCCAGTGGAAGGCCCGTGCGCGGCTCGGCGTGCTGGCCGATGTGTCCGAGAGCGTGAAGGCCGGCGTGCGCCTGGCCACCGGCAACGACAACAGCCCGGTCTCCACCAACCAGACGCTCGGCGGTGGGCTGGCCAAGAAGGACGTCTGGCTCGACCAGGGCTGGCTGTCGTACCAGCCGTTCGAGTGGGTCAAGATCACCGGCGGCCGCTTCGGCAACCCGTTCGTGTCGTCTGACACGCTGTTCTCGAACGACCTGAACTTCGACGGCATCGCCGCGCAGTTCGACAAGGCGCTACCCAACCGCGACGTCTCGCTGTTCGGCTCGCTCGGCCTGATCCCGCTCGAATACTCGTCGGACGGCTTCCCGGGCAACAGCCAGGACAAGATGGGCAGCGAGAACAAGTGGCTGCTGGGCGCGCAGATCGGCGCGAGCTGGAAGGTGAACGACGACAATCGCCTGCGCGGCGCGCTGGCCTACTACGACTTCCACAACGTCAGCGGCCGCGTCTCCGACCCGTGCGCGCTCTACGCGGGCGCCACCAGCTGCAGCACCGACTGGAGCCGCCCGGCCTTCATGCAGAAGGGCAACACGCTGATGCTGCTGCGCAATATCGCGCTCAACCCGCTTGACCCGGCCAATACGCCGCAGCCGCAGTACGTGGGCCTGGCCTCGCAATTCCAGCTGCTCGACGTCAACCTGCGCTGGGACACCAAGGTGGCCGGCAAGTACATGCTCCGCCTGGACGGCAACTACATCCGCAACCTGGCCTACGACCCGGACGAGATGTTCGCGCGCGCCAACGGCGGCATCGTGAACAACTTCGGCGCCAGCGGCGGCACCAGCCGCGCGGACTTCAAGAGTGGCGGCAACGCCTACATGTTCCAGGCCACCTTCGGCAAGCCCACGCCTTCGGCACGCGGCGACTGGAACGTGCTGGCTGGCTACAAGCGCATCGAGCCGGACGCCATGCCGGACGGCTACAACGACTCTACCTTCCACATGGGCGGCACCAATGCGCGCGGCTACTACCTGGGCGGCTCCTACGCGTTCGACAAGAACGCCTGGCTGACCGGCCGCTGGATCTCGACCAAGGAAGTGTTCGGGCCGCCGCTGTCGATCGACACGCTGCAGCTTGAAGTCAACGCCCGTTTCTAAGGAGGACACCGTGTCCCATCCGTTCCTCCCCGGCATTGCCCTGGCCGCCACGCTGCTGGTGGCCGGCGCCGCCGCCGACGCCGCCCATGCCCAGCAGGCCCCGGCCGGCCAGAGCATGGAAGAGCGCCTGCGCAACCAGCTCCGCAACACCACCGCGCAGCTCCAGCAGGCGCAGAACGAACTGGCGGTGCTCAAGGCCGGCGCCGGCAGCCAGCCCGCCGCCAAGGCCGGCGCGGCGTCGGCCGATGTCGAGGCCCTGAAGAAGGAGCTGGAGGCTGCGCGCGCGCAACTGGCCGGCGAGCGCCAGTCGCGCGAGGCGCTACGCCAGAGCCAGCAGCAGGGCCAGGCGCTGGCGGAAAAGGCTGGCGCGCAGATTGCCCAGTATCGCGGGGCGTACGACGAACTGCTCAGGATGGCGCGCGGACTGGACGCCGAGCGCCAGCGCCTGGCCGCCGAAACCACCGCGCAGAAGACCGCGCTGACCCAGTGCGAAGCCAAGAACGCGCAGCTGTACGCGGTGGGCCAGGAGGTGCTGCAGGCCTACGAGACCGTCGACCTCGGCACGGTGCTGAGCGCGCGCCAGCCCTTCGCCGCGCAGAGCCGCGTGCGCTACGAGCAGATTGCGCAGCAGTTTGGCGACAAGCTCTACGAAGGGCAGTTCTCCGCCGCCGCGGCAGCGCAGGCTGCGCCGGCGGCTCCATCGGCCCAGTCAGCGAGCCAGCCGGACGCCGCGCCGCAAAAGACGCACTAACCCCTCTTCCACGTATTTCAGATCTCAGGACAAGTCCATGACCACCATCGCCACCATCGCCACGCCGTTCGACACCGTCGCGCAAACCACCGAACAACCCACGCTCCTGCAGGCCATCACGCCCGATCAGGTAGCGGACGCCATCAAGGCGGCCGGCTGCGCCGTCACCGTCATCGAGCAGGAGGGCGTGCCGCGCCTGCACAGCGCCAGCCACGGCGTCGGCTTCCAGGTGCTGTGGGGCAATGCCGCCGCGCCGGGCGAGTATGTGGATTTCACGCTGAGCTGCCCGCTGCGCGTGCAGGGCGGCACGCTGCCCGAGGGCGTGGTGGCCGAGTGGCACCGCAGCCGGCGCTTCGCGCGGGTGGCGCAGCATGGCGAGTTCGTGGTGCTGGAGATGGATGTGATGGTCTCCGGCGGCGTTGCGCCCGCCTATGTCGGCGTGGCGATGCAGCTGTGGGTGCAGATGATGGGGCAGTTCTTCCTGCATCTGCGCAACTTCCAGGCCGCCGGGACGGAATCGGCGGGGCTGGCCGCTGATGAAGTCACCGACGCCGTTGCCGGCTGAAACTTGCCACGCCCCTCTCCCGGAGGGGGGCGGGCAGTGCACCGCCTTGCAGTCACGGTTACGTCACACAGGAGTCCTACGATGCGGACCGGCTCAAGGCGCCCGCATGCAGCGCCGTCGGGCATTCCTCAACGGACGACTCATCTTGGATCGTGATGGCAAGGCTGGTCGCATCGCCCAGTGCGCGCGCGCTGGTGGGTTACCTGACGCTGCTCGTGCTCTGCATGGCCTGCCAGAAGCTCCGCGCCCAGCAGGCCACGCCGGACGGCATGGCCGAGATCGCCTTCGACCTGCCGGCCCAGCCCTTGAAACAGGCGCTGGCGCAGTACGACAGGCTGACCAGCCTGTCCGTCTTCTTCCCCTCCGAACTCGCGGAGGGCCGCAGCTCGGCGCCGGTTCACGGGCGCTATCGCCCCGAGGACGCGCTGCGCAGGCTGGTGGAGGGCACGGGACTGGCCGTGCAGGCCGCCGCGTCCGATGCCTTCGTGCTGATCCCCACACCCCGCCCGCCGGATGCGCCCGCGCCAGAGGCCACCGCCAGCCGGCAGCGCCAGGTCGACGGCGCGGTGCAGGCGCGCATCTACCGGGCGCTGTGCGCGCGGCCGTCGCTGGCGTTCGGGGAATACCGGCTGGCGCTGCGGGTGCATGTCGATGCGTCCGGCCATGTTCGCCACGTGCGGCTGCTGGACACCACCGGCGACAAGGCACGCGATGCAGCCATCGTTGAGACCCTCGAACAGGTCGATGTGGGCCTGTCGCCGACCGATCCGTCGCGGCCCTTCGTGCTGCTGGTCCATCCCGTGCACTGCGACGCGCGGGCGGCGCAGGCCGGCGCGTGCCGCCCCGCGTGCGAACGGCAGGCGGGCTGAGCCATGAGCGATTCCACCCGCGCCACCCTGCGCGATCTCCTCGCGCTGCGCTACGAAGACCTCAAGCGGCGCCTGACGTGGCGGCTCGGCTCGTCCGAGCTGGCCAGCGACGCGCTGCACGACACCTGGGTCCATCTGGAAGACCGCAGCGAGGAGAGCGGCCCGGTCAAGAGCCCGGCCGCCTACCTGATGCGGATGGCGACCAACCTCGCGCTGGACCGGCTCCAGCGCGACCGCCGCTATATGAGCGCGGACGAGGTGGACACGCTGATGCTCGAGATCGCCGATCCCGCCCCGGGGCCGGCGCAGACCGTGGCCGCGCGCGACGAGGTGGAGGCGCTGGCGCGGCTGATCGACAGCATGCCGCCCCGGCGGCGGGCGATCTTCCTCGCGGTACGCGTGGAGGAGCGTTCCAACCAGGAGGTGGCGGTGCGCTTCGGCGTATCCACGCGGCTGGTCGGCCTGGAACTGAAACGCGCCCATGAGTACTGCATGGCGCACATGCCGAAGCATGAGTGAAGAAATCGTGCCGATCCGCGTCCGCCCAACCGTCTTGTCTGTAAGCCTGCTTGCCGGGCGCTACCCGAGGATGGCTCGTCTGACGCCATGATCCCAACCATGAATGCTCCGGTCCCCCCGCCGCGCGAACTGGATCCCGTCGAGCGGCAGGCGCTCGCCTGGGTGCGCCGTGTCGCG
>NZ_CAJPVH010000008.1 GCF_905397395.1 Cupriavidus campinensis | reverse complement strand
TCGATGCAGGGCATGGACCACAGCCAGATGCAGGGCATGGGTTCGATGCAGGGCATGGACCACAGCCAGATGCAGGGCATGGGTTCGATGCAGGGCATGGACCACAGCCAGATGCAAGGCACGGGTTCGATGCAAGGCATGGATCATGGCGACATGCAGATGCAAGGGGGGAGCGCGCCCGCGGATGCGCGCGACCCGCACGGTTACTCAGGGGGCTATCAGCTCGGCGTGGGTCAATACGCCATTGGTCCGCACCGTTCGCTGCACATGGCAGACGAACACCTATTTGCCTCGGTACTCGTTGACCGGCTGGAATGGGTCAAGGGAAATGAGAGCAATGCCGCTGCCTATGAGGCGCAAGCGTGGATTGGCAGCAGCTTTAACCGCCTCGTGATCAAGGCCGAAGGCGAATCCGAGAGGCGCAAGATCCACGAGGCGCGGACCGAATTGCTGTGGGGTCATGCCATTGCCACCTATTGGGACACGCAGCTGGGTATCCGCAACGATGCCGGCTATGGCCGGCCAACCCGAAACTGGCTGGCCTTCGGTATCCAGGGCCTGGCGCCATACTGGTTCGAGGTCGACGCTACTGGCTATATCGGCACCGAAGGTCGCACTGCGCTGCGCCTGTCAGCCGAGTATGAATTGCTAATTACCCAGCGCCTGATCCTGCAACCCCGAATCGAGGCCAATCTTTATGGCAAGAACGATCCCGAGGTCGGCGTGGGCAGCGGGCTTTCCAGCGGTGCCGTGGGTCTGCGCCTGCGCTATGAGTTCAGCCGTCAGTTCGCTCCCTATATCGGCATTGAACGGTACCAAACCTTTGGCAATACCGCCGACATGGTTCGCACCGCCGGCGGCCGAAGTGGCGAAACCCGTTTTGTAGCGGGTGTTCGCATGTGGTTCTAACCACGTATTTCAATCCACACTCATATTTGGAGTTCACCATGCAAGCGCCCCGCTTCACCATTCGTGCCGCTCTGGCAGCCGCCGCTGTGCTGGCTAGTACTGCAGCCTTCGCCCATCCAAAGCTGGTATCGTCCATGCCCGCCGACAAGGCCGAGGTGGCGGCGCCGCAGAAGATCGAGCTGAAGTTTTCAGAGAACCTCGCGACCCAATTCTCCGGGGCCAGCCTCGTCATGACCAGCATGCCCGGCATGGCCAACCATGCGCCGATGAAAATTGCCGCCAAGGTTGCCGGCAGCGACGACCCCAAGACCATGGTGATCACCCCGGCCCAGACGCTGGCGCCTGGCAGCTACCGCGTCGATTGGCGTGCAGTGTCGTCCGACACGCACCCGATTAATGGCAACATCGCGTTCACCGTGAAGTGATCCGCCGATGGACTGGGCAACTGTTGCAGTGCGTTTCGCACTCTATTTCGACCTGACTGCACTGTTTGGTCTGCCGCTGTTTGGCTTGTACGCACTGCGCCGTGAGGAAATGGCGTCGCCAACGGGTGCGCGCTTTTTGACGCTTGGCGCGGCGGTCGCGGCCCTGGGCATCGTCCTGTCGCTGGCCAATATCACCATCATGGCCAAGGGCATGACCGGTGCCGCATCCTACGCCGAACTGCAAGGCCATGTCTTCGAAATGATTGTGACAGGCACCGCGTTTGGCGCGGCCTGGGTCGTGCGACTCGTTGCCCTGGTCCTCTGCGTGCTGGTCGCGTTGTTTGTCCGCAAACGGCCAGAACTTCAATTCTGGGTTCTGGCTGCAGCGGGCGGCGTCGCGCTGTCCACGCTTGCCTGGGGCGGCCATGGCGCCATGGATGATGGCATTCGACGCTACATTCACCTTGCCTCGGATATCGCGCATCTAATGGCCGCCGGCGCATGGGTCGGCGCTCTGCTCGCGTTCGTGTTGTTGTCGCATCCCTCTGCCACACCTGCCAAGGTTGCCCTACTGAGCCGCACCTCAAACGGCTTCGCTCAGGTGGGTATGATCGTTGTCGCAACCTTGGTCATTACCGGCGCAGTGAACTATTGGTTGATTGTCGGTCCGGTCTTGCCAGAACTGTCGCTGAACTCATACGGTGGACTGCTGGCGTCCAAGCTGGCGCTGTTCGGTACCATGCTCGCCCTTGCCGCGGCTAACCGTTTTCATCTGAGCCCGCGCCTGGAGCATGCCCTACGGACGGGCGACCATGCCGTCGCCGTTCGTACCTTGCGGCGCAGCCTGATGTTCGAGACCAGTGCGGCAACGCTCATTCTAGCTCTTGTCGCCTCGCTCGGCATCCTATCCCCCGCGGGCATGTAGCCACGTTTTCACGAACCGCGCAGCAAGGCTGCGCTTGTCTTGCTCTCAAACAACCGCCAAGGAGATGCCATGAAGACGCTCAAGTCGTTGCTGCTGGTGTTGGGGCTGTCGCCGATGCTGGTGTGGGCTGCCGGCAGCATGGAGGGCCATGCGAGCCCAGCTAGCGCCAGTAAGTCCGCTGCCGGTCAGCCGGGCAAGCCGGCCAAGGTCTCACGCACGGTTAACGTGACCATGAGCGACACGATGCGGTTCGCGCCCGACTCGATTCAGGTCAAGCGCGGTGAAACCGTGCGTTTTGTCGTGCGGAATGTCGGCAAAGTGGAGCACGAAATGGTGATCGGTACCGCCGCTGAGTTGAAAGAGCACGCGCAGATGATGCGCAGCATGCCTGATGCTAAGCACTCTATCCCGAACCAGATTATGCTCGCACCTGGCAAACAAGGCACACTGGTGTGGCAGTTCGACGGTCCTGGGACCGTCGACTTCGCTTGTCTGGTGCCGGGCCATTTCGAAGCCGGCATGGTCGGCAAGGTGGCCGTCAAGTAAAAAGCGCGACGACGGGTGCGTCCGGCGGCGAACAAAACGGCGCACCGATGCTGAGGGTTCGACAGCGTAGGTTGGGTCATGGTGCCGCCGTGGCGGACCCGTTTTCTTGCGCGTGATCCTCCCCACTTGGAAGCGTTGACTTGTGGGGCATGACGTGGACCACATTGTTACCTGTCCAGAATGTAACGTTTGGGCAACGTTATCGTTGGAATGCCCTGATTAGACTAGATCGTGCGGCAACTCGCGTTTGGGTGCCGGTAGCCTTGCCAGTTGCCCACAGATCAGCGCAGCACCAAGCTGCGTGCGTCCTTGGCGCGGGTGGAAGTCGGGTTGTCGCAAAGGCGGGTCCGTTAGACCTTGCCGCACATCGACAGGGAGTCTCATTATGACTACCACGCAGGCTTTACGGATCGCACTGGCACTCTCTGCCTTCGGCATGGCGTCGGCGTGTGCGCCTTTGCCACCTGCTAGGGCCGATTTGTATGGTACCGTCGCTGCCGTCGAGACGGCGACTCGGTCGATCACGCTGCGGCCAGGTGCGCGATACGTTAATGTCACCTCTGGAGAAACCGTTGCTTTCCGGGGCGCCAACCGCACGGTGGCTTGGACCTTTATGACCACAAGTAGTGGACGATCGGCAGTTGCGCTGAACTTCCTTTTGCCGGATCTGCCGGAAGCCAAAGGCATCACGGCCATCATCGCGCCAAGCCCGCTCTATCGGGGCAGCTCATGACGTATTGGTTGCTTACTGGACGCTGTGCCAGACGACCACTTCGACAGCCCTCCCCCACGCCGCATCCGGACCAGTAGGCGGTGGAACGTCCGCCTTGGTCCGCTGACTTGGCGCTTGCAGACCCGAGGGGCACCGCCGGGTCTAGCCATATCGCGGCATACTGCGCAACGCGCAACGCATAGCCTTCAGTGCGCAAGTGCGTTTGCAGACCAGCCTAATGCAATTTAGCGAGAGCATGCAAAAAGTCACTGCCCCGCGGCGTGATGTGCAGACGATCGCCGTAAGCCAATTTTTCCAGATGCACCAGCTGCCGCTCAATCAATGCCTCGATCGACGCGTGATCGAGGTCGGCGAGATTGGGGGCTGCGTCGTCGATCAGCATAAGGGTGGCCACTTCATGTGGTGTCAGCATCGTAGTCTCCAGGACCCCTAGAAGTGAATCGGCGGATGGTTCCGCTCTCGTGGCGACGCGTTTCAGCATTCATTCAATGACCGCCGTGCAGACACGTCAAGGTAAATCACCGGCGCTGGGTCTACCATATGGCAATGCTCGACTTTCCATAACGGCTATGAGACTCGTCTTTCACCGGCGAGGCCATCCAGACCAGCCCCTGCATGGCATGCGCTACTACTCGATCATTGGGGCGGCGCTGGTCGTGCTTGGGCTTTTGTATCTCTTCTGGACGACGTAAGGGGATTAGTGCGGCGCAGCGTTCGCCGATCTTCGCCCACGACGAGTCATCGGCGTAGCGGCACGCGTGTTCGAGCCGTTTCGACGGCGCGCGACCGCTGCTCGCATACAGCTGTGTGCCACGCGCGAGCGGGCAGGCAGGCAAGAGACAGAAATTACCAGGCGCGATCCAAGCGCCTGAATACCAGCAAGCCGGCCGCTCAACGCGACATGTTCGTCAGCTGTGGCGTACACACCGCGACAGCTCGTGCAGGGTCACTGCAGCAGCCCAGGCTAGGCTCGAAACGGACGTAGGCGCCATCGCTGACCGGAGCGCCTGCTTGCGGTGTTTGCTTGGGTCGCTACTTCGGGCTCGCATACTGCGCGGTCGCTTCGCGCTGCGCTACTGCCATTTTCTCAGGCCAAGTGCTCTTGATGTACGCGAGCACGGCAATGATGTCGTCATCCGACATCGACTGGCCGAAGGCTGGCATGTCACTGACATAGCCTCTCGGCGCGGTCACGCCGGCAACGAGCCCGTTCTTGGTGATGGCAAACAGCACCGCGTCCGCATGGTGCCAGGTATGACCCGATGCATCATGCGGGGGCGCCGGCATCCGGCCATTTGCGAGCCGCTCGCGCCAGTTAGGCTGGCCTTCGAGCTTGACGCCATGGCACGACGCGCAGGCCTGTGCGTACAGCTGCCTGCCGCGACCGAGCTGCGCGGCATCCGTGGCATCGATGCGCAGTTGGCGCCCTTCCCTGAGCGTCTGCGGTCCACCGGAGGGTGGCTCCAGATAGCGTTTCGCCTTGAGCGCGACCCCGGTGGCCGCCGCGGCGGCCACCACCAACACGCAGGCCACGATCCAGCGCGACTGAGTTGACTCTTCCATGTCCTTTGTCTGGCAGTTCTGAAGTTCTGGCAACGCTTACCCGCGCAGCCCCGCTGCAGTCCTAGTCTTTCGAGAATGGCTTGCCGCTAAAATCCACTGTCACAAGCTTTCCGTCCATCTGCCCCATGCCTGGCGAGTTTGCCGGCATGCCGGGCACTGCGACCCCTTTCAAGGTCGGCTTCGCAGCGAGCTTGCGCACCGCTGCTGCCGGCACGTGCCCCTCCACCACCTGCGCGCTGCCATCGATCACCGCGGTATGGCAGGAGCCGAACTGGGTCGGGACGCCGAGCCTGGCTTTGACCGCCGTCATGTCGGACGAATCAATGACCTTGGTCTGGATGCCGGCCTGGTTCACGTGTTTGACCCATTCTGCACAGCAGCCACAACTGGGATCCTTGTACACCGTTAGCGTCGGCGAGGCCGCTTGCGCGCCGGTGGCGGCCGCGAGCAATGCGGCAGTGGCCAAGAAATACTTCATGGATTCTCCGAAAAACATCATGTCAATAGACAAGTCAGCACCGGTCGAGTGCCTCATCGCCAGCTTAAATCTCTGCCTGCCGCAGGCGTAGCGCATTGGAGATCACCGAGGCCGAGCTCAGGCTCATTGCCAACGCGGCAATCATAGGCGAAAGCAGCAAACCGGTGAACGGGTACAGCACCCCTGCCGCTAACGGTACCCCGAGCGCGTTATAGATAAACGCGAAGCCAAGGTTTTGTTTCATGTTGCGAATGGTTGCCTCGGATAGCTCGCGTGCGCGCGCAATGCCACGCAGGTCGCCTTTGACCAGCGTCACCTGAGCACTGTTCATCGCCACATCGGTGCCCGTGCCCATGGCGATGCCCACATCCGACTTGGCCAGCGCCGGGGCATCATTGATGCCGTCACCGGCCATGGCGACCACCGCCCCGCTTTGCTGCAGTTGGCTCACCAGCTGAAGCTTGTCCGCAGGCTTCACTTCGCCGTGGAACTCCGCAATGTCCAGCCTTGCGGCCACCGCCTTTGCCGTGGCCACGCCGTCGCCGGTGGCCATGACCACGCGGATGCCCTCGGCCTTCAGGGCCGCCAGCGCTTCGGGCGTTGAGCCTTTGACGGGATCCGACACCGCCAGCAGCCCGGCCAGACGGCCATCGACGCCAAGATACATAACGCTCGCGCCTTGTACGCGCAGCGTATCGGCTTGGGCGCGCAGCGCCTCGGTGTCGATGCCGTCGGCTTGCATCAGCGCCGTGTTCCCAATGGCGAGTGTCTTCCCACCGACCGTACCGCGCACACCGATGCCCGTGCTCGATTCAAAGTCCTGTGGCTTCTCCAGCGCCAAGCCACGAATGCGGGCCGCCTCCACCAGCGCCGCGGCCAGCGGATGTTCGCTGCCCTGGTCCAGGCTCGCCGCCAGCCGCAGGACCTCGTCGTCGGCATAGCCATTGGCGCCAATTGCACGCTCGAAGGCTGGCCGCCCCTCGGTCAGCGTACCGGTCTTGTCGACGATCAGGGTGTCGACCTTGCGCAGGTTCTCGATCGCGGCGGCATCGCGGAACAGCACGCCGTTGGTGGCGCCCTTGCCGCTGGCAACCATGATCGACATCGGCGTGGCCAGCCCCAATGCACAGGGACAGGCGATAATCAAGACCGCAACTGCATTGATCAGACCGAACACCCAACTCGGCGGTGGACCGAACAGGCCCCAGGCAAAGAACGTCACCACGGCGACGCCGATGACGCCGAGCACGAACACGCCCGCGACCTTATCGGCCATGCGTTGCATCGGCGCCTTTGAGCGCTGCGCCTGCGCCACCATCTGCACGATCTGGGAGAGCACCGTTTGTGCGCCAACCTTCTCCGACCGGATGATCAGGCTGCCTGAGGTATTCATGGTGGCGCCAATAACGCGGTCGCCTTCGCGCTTGGTGACCGGCATCGGTTCACCGGTGATCATCGATTCGTCCACCGAACTGCTGCCTTCGGTCACGATGCCGTCGACTGGCACCTTTTCCCCGGGCCTGACGCGCAATAAATCGCCGACATGCACATGAGTGAGAGGCACATCCTCCTCGGCGCCATCGCGCCCGATGCGGCGCGCCGTCTTGGGCGCGAGCCCGAGCAACGATTTGATCGCCGCGGAGGTTTGCGATCGCGCCTTGAGTTCAAGCAGCTGGCCGAGCAGCGTCAACGAGATGATGACGGCCGCGGCCTCAAAGTACACGCCGATGCGGCCGTGGGCGGCAAAGGTCTGCGGGAACGCATCCGGTGCCACGGTTGCCACCACGCTATAGGCATAGGCCGCACCGGTCCCCAGACCGATCAGCGTCCACATATTGGGGCTGCGATGCAGGAACGACTGGGCGCACCGCACGAAAAAAGGCCAACCCGCCCAAAGCACCACCGGCGTCGACAGGACCAATTCGACCCAGCTCTGCGTCGCCGCCTGCATCCACCCGAATCGATGGCCGAGCATGGCCAACACCGTGGTCACCACCGTCAACGGCAGCGTCCACCAAAAACGGTGCCGAAAATCCACCAGCTCCGGATTCTCGGTCTCGTCCAGGTCTGGCAACAGCGGCTCCAGCGCCATGCCGCATTTCGGGCAGTTGCCGGGATGATCCTGCCGGATCTCGGGGTGCATCGGACAGGTGTAGATCGTGCCCGGCGGCCCCGATTCCGCATCCGGGGCGGCTGAAGGGGCCGCGGCAGGCGCTGCCGCAGCCACGGCATACTTGGCCGGGTCCGCCTCGAACTTGCGCTGACACGATGCGCTGCAAAAATAATAAGGGTTGCCAGCGTGTTGGGTCTGGAATGCCGAGTCAGCCGACACCACCATGCCACAGACCGGATCTTTGGCCGTGCCGACACTTGACACAGGGCTCTCGTGCGGCGCACCGTGGCCATGGGAATGGTGCTGGTCAGCATGCGCGCCATGACCGGGGCTTGTTGCGTTGTCATGGTGGCCCGCTTTCGGTGGGTGGCGCTGGCTGCTGGGTTCATTCATGGAAGGCCTCCTGTTAGTCGTGGCGCTGTCCGTCCACTGGATCGCCGCCCTCTTTCGAAGGCGCGCTGCGCCCGTGGCCGCCATGGAATAGATGCATCAACGGGCACAATAACACTAGCGCAAACGGCAACCAGGAAGCAACCGCACTCCAACGCGGCATCCCGAGCGCGATGGCGGCGATCATTGCCACGGCAGCAAGGACGATCCCCCAACGCAGCGACCAGCGAAACCGACGGACTTGGCCGGCGTTGGTGCCGTGATGCGTCGATGGGGAATGACATGCTTTCATGACAGACTCTTTACTTGACCATGACGGGAAGCTGACCGGCAGTCAATCGCCGCGCCCAGCTTTCTTGTGATAACGGTAGAGCTTCCGATAATGGGAAGGTCAAGCCGGTTCGCGTCAACATTGCGCCAGGTCAAAAGGCCTCACGGTGATACACTGCCCGGCAAAAATGCACACCATGACCGACACCATCCGCATCCTCATTGAGCGCTGGAAGACCGATCCCGCCGGCGCCTATCAAACCTGGTTTCTTTGGCCGGAGCGGCTGAAGAATTTCCGCTCGATTCGGCGTGGCATCGGCGCGGTGGTCGACGAGATCCAGGCCGGTACATTCGGCAACGCGTATCGGGGGTCATCGCTCGAGACCGTGGTGTCTTCAATCGCAGAGCAACGGCAGATTTTCAAAGGCGCGGATCACGCCTTTCTGTGGAAGCCAAAACTGCGCATTCCAGACATCTATGAGCATGCCGACAATCAGCGTGCTTTTGCCAGACTGCTCCATACCTGCAACTGCTGTGACACCGAATCCGAAGTCCTTGATGCGATTCGCCAGCTGAGCAGCCTCGGCATCAAGGGTCTCGGGCCGGCGGCGGCCAACCTGCTGTATTTCATTCATCCCACGCTGGTGATGCCATTCAATACCGCGATTGTCAATGGCTATAACGCCCTGACAGGCTCGTCGGTCAAGCTTGGCAAATGGGATCACTATCTGGCGATGCGCGAGGGGGTGCTCGCCCTGAATCAGCGTTATCGGGATTTGCTCTCCAATGACCTTGGCGCGATCGCGGGCCTGCTGTTTGACATCGGCATGCAGCGCTATCCGCTGCCACCGCGGCAAGCGCAGGCCCACGATGTGGCCGTCTGGCAGCAGGAACTGGCCAAGGTGCGCGAGCAGGCTGCCGCGCTTGCCAGGCAGATTCAGCTGGGGCAGGCCGAAGACGCCACCCATACCGAAGTGCAGGGATGGCTGCGCGATCTCGGCAAGTCGCTCGGCTTTGCCGTTTGGATTGCCACGAACGACCGAAGTCGGCTGTACAACGGCGAGCCCTTGAGCCAGGGCTGTCTCTCAACGTTGCCGCCGGCGCTGCTTGTGGCGGGAGGCGATACCGTTCCATTGATTGACACTGTCTGGCTAAACGCCACCACCCTCGAGGTCGAAGCCGCCTTTGAAGTCGAACATACCACCTCGATCTATTCCGGCATCGTGCGCATGCTGGATCTGGCGCTCGGTTCCGACCAGTCCGCCCGCAAGCATCTCTTCCTCGTCGCACCCGATGATCGCGAAGGCGACGTGCGCGCGCAACTGAGCCGCCCGGCCTTTAGCCGTGTGTCGGCACTTAATATCCGCTATGTCCCCTATTCCAGCCTGCGCGAGCATCGCGAAAGCATTGCGCGCTTTGGCAGTGGCTTAAAGCCGATCGAGGCCATCGCGAGACAGTTGTGAGTCGCGTTCTGGCGGTGGTCTGCGATGGCGCGGGCAGTCTTCCTGGCTTTGGCGCGGCGCGGCGCTGGCTAACCGCACGTCGGCTCCCAGCGCCCACGCGAGTAGCAAACTTACCGCCCACGCCACCCAGAGGGTCGCGAGCGTGTGCGACAGGAAGTGCGCGCCCTGCGCCATGCGGGCCGCGCCAAGTGTGCCGCCCAGTAGCAGTCCGCCAGCCAGCCCAACCCACGCCCAACGACGGCCGGCGGGACGCAATGCGATCCCCCACACGACCCAGAGAAAGCCGGTGGCCGCGTGACCGGCAGGAAAGCATTGTCCCGGCTTGACGTCAGCTGGCAGCGGATCCAGCAGCCGCATATAGGGCAGGCTGCCGCCGAACTGAGCCATGTCCCAGGGACAATGGCGTCCCGTCATGAGCTTCAGGAGCGTGACGCTCAACGGGATCACCACCATGCCCGCAGCGGCAAGCAACACATTGCGACGCGGCAGCCAAGGCAGACGCCCTCGCCAGCCCAGCCAGCAGACACCCATGGCCGCGGCTACGGCGAGGTAAGTGAGCCACTTCGCGCCTTTGTGGAGCACCGCTTCAAATAGCCAGTGCTGGCGCAATGGGAAGACCGCCCGACCGGCATCGTAGAAACGGCCCTCAAGCCAGAGGTCAAGTTCGGTGCGCTGGAACACGTAGGCCAGCACCAGCGCGGCCGATGCCAGCAGCCACCATTGCTGGCGCAGCCAACGCTGACTGGCGGGCGTCTGAACCAACGGCATTTCTCTCATGAGCGGCATTATCCGTTGCGGCAGCGTGCCGACAAATCCATGGTGGCATCCCGGGTCTGGGTGCGGATATCCAGCAGGCCCAAGACCGTGGAGAATAAGTGGTCATGCGTGGCGGGTTCGCGCGCACGCGCGCGCAGGCAGGAGACATCGAGCCGCATGCGGTGGGCGAATGAGGCTGAGAACCACATCACCATCGGTACATCGGTCTGCTCCCGCGGAGCAATCGCGTAAGGCATGCCATGCAAGAACAGTCCGCGCTCTCCCAGCGACTCGCCATGGTCGGATACATAGATCATGGCCGTGTCATAGCGCGCCTCGAGTTGTTGTAGCCAGTCGATGGTGCGTGCGAGCATATGATCGGTGTACAGCAATGCATTGTCGTACGCGTTGCGAATTTGCTCTGGGGTACAGCGCGAGAGATCATCGGTGTCGCAAGTCGGACCGAACTGCGCGAATCGGGCCGGATACCGCCGGTAGTACGCGGGACCATGATTGCCGAGTTGGTGCAGGACCACGACCAAGCTGCCAGGTAGCTGGTGCCGCAAAGCTTCCGCCCCGGCTAACAACACTTCATCCAGGCAGCGGTCGCGATCGCATAACGCCGACATAGCCTGAGGATCCGGCTGCCACGTGGGCAGGCCTGCACAGACGCCTTTGCATCCCGATTGATTGTCTGCCCACCCCACCTTCAGTCCCGCTCGTCCGATGACGTGTAGCAATGACTCGCTGGCCTTGATGGCATCTTCGTCGTAATTGCGACGTCCCTGGGACGAGAACATACAGGGCAGAGAGACCTCGGTATTGGTGCCGCAACTGGTGACTTGAGCGAAATTGATCACAGCGCGCTGCGCCAGGTTCGGCGTCGTGTCATGAGGCGACCTGCCACTGAGCCCCCAGTTCGCCGCTCGTGCGGTTTCTCCCACGACCATCACGAAGAGCAGGGGCTTGTTGTGCTCGCCCCAGCTAGCGCCGAGCCGGGCATCGGTGCCCACCGGCTGGCGCGGCCGGTTCGCGATACTGGCATCGCGTGCCAGCGCCCCGCTAAAGGCGTACACTACATTGACCGGCGCGAGCAGATAGCGGATCTCCTTATGATTGCGCATCTGGGCTGCGAAATCCTTAAACACCAAGGACAGCGTCCCCACGCCGACAACAACGGCCACCAACATCGCGACCACGCGCAGGCCAACGCTTCGCGTCAGTGAACGCTGGCGCAGCGTCACCCACGGCAACAACAACAATGGTGGTAGTGCCAAGAGCGCGATGCTGCCCATCATACGCAGCGTCAGCAACTCGCGAGCTTCCGCCACGTCGGTGCGCAGCACATTGCGGGCCATGCCGGGGTCAAGGTAGATGCCGTATTGACCCATGAAATAGCTGGCACCGGCGGCCACTACGACCAATATTGTCAATAACGGTTTGGCGGTCCAGCGGTTCATGAACGGCGCCAGCAGCACAAAATGCGCCGTGACCAGCGCGGTGCCCACTGCCACGCCGTAGCCCAGATCGCGCAGCCCGCTCAACGGCCGTTCGGCGAAGAGCGCCCGCCAAAACGGACCGTTCAGGACGAGAACAAAATATAGGCAGCAGCCGAGCAGCAAGGTCTCGACGCCGACCTCCAGACGCCAGGGGCGACCCACCCAATTTGCGCGCGCCCCGCTTGGTGGTGTGTCGGGCGAAGGCGGGTCACGGCGCGACCGGTTTAGATTCGGTTCCAACATTGGCGCATGGGGGGAAAGGCCGGGCATTACCAGCCGCAGCCGTTGCAGCACGCAACGCTGTGTTGAGCCGGCGGTAGACAAAAAGAATCGCGCCGAAGGCGCGATGATGACTCGCTGGGCTGGGTGCGGTCCGGCCGCTGCAGCCTATGCCGTCTGCCTAGATCAGGCCTGGTCCGACCCGAGCCGGCGCATGGGCAAGGCTGAACCTCGGCGCGCGCGCAAGCACAATAACGGGTATCGGGACAGTTTCCCGATACCCGCCCCGCGTCAACGCACCGGCCCAGCAAGCGGCCCATCGCCCCGACGGGTCGGCGCGTTGCCGAGATTTAGGCGCCGTCGCTGAACGTGTCGCGAGGGCCTACGGCGTGGCTACCGTCGGTGAACGGGTCCCGCGTGCCCATGGTGTGACTGCCATCGGTGAACGGATCGCGCGTGCCCATGGCGTGCCCGCCGTCGGTAAAGGGGTCTCGCGGCGAATTGACGCCAGCATTCGCGATGCCCGCGACGCCACCAAGGGTTGCCACGGTCAATGCCACCAAGGCAGTCTTCTTCAATGTACGCATTCTATTTCTCCTTGTTTCGATAGTGGCTCAGTGAGCCTGCACTTGCAGTGTAGAAAGATGTACCCCACCAGGGCCTGACGACAAAATTACAAATGTGTCATGTTTTCACTCCTGGCAAACCGGCCTTTCTTAGCCACCGGTATAGAGCTTGCTGCGCTCGATATAGACGCGCACGCCTTGGGCGTTGGGCATCGCTGGGAACAGGACGCCAAGATCCACGGATTTTCCTTGAACAAGCTCGGCGAATGTCCAGGTGGCTTCCTGCGCGCCGCTGCGAAAAGTAACGGTGTCGCCGGAGGCCACATTGACAGACTTCAGGCCGGGAGCGAGCGTCACCGCGCGTGCAGCCGTGTTCGCTGGCGCCAGGCTACCGAAGAGCGTCGCCTGCGGCCCCAATGGAGTAGCAGCCTGCGCTATAGCCATCGCGCTGGGCACTGTGAGCGGTGCCGGTGAGCTGGCTTGGTCGGCGGCTTGCCGCCGCACGTGCTCCGCCCAGTTGTCGCCCGCATTGGTTCTGGTCTGGTCCGCACTCCACGCCGGTGAACTGGATAGGACGGAGAGGGCCGCCAGCGCCAATGCAGTCAAAGCGGTCAAAGCGGTCTTCTTGGTGTTCATGATGCGCTCCATAACGTTTCGAGGCATAACCTCTTAGGTGTCATGGTAGGCGGCTGGGACTCACGACGACGTTACTCGCGAATTACATCCCCGTAAGCTTTCCCGCATCCATCTGCGTTGCAGAAATGGGTACGTCGTCGCGGTTAACGACCTGGATTGTCAGTCGCGAGGGCCGCGCCTGCGACGCTTGCCCTGACGGCAGCGCGAGCCAAGGCATTCCGGAAGAAGGTCCGCTCTTGCGCACAGACGAGCCTGGCGAGCGCTTGAGACGCGGCCCGCGGCGTCCTCGTCGTTGACGCTAAACGCCGCGATGGGCCCATGCGTGACTGCGCTCTCTACAAAGAACATCCCTTCTTCCTGGCCACCAGCAACAGCGAGCCGCCTGCCGGGAAACGCAAGCCGGCCCGTATTAGGTTGTGCTCGAGGGTGCAAACACACCCGAGCGTGCCGTTCATGGCCGCCCCAATGCGAAACCCGTCGTCCATGGCATCGCCGGGCGGCTTGGCGCGCTGCCACAACCGGGAGATGGCCATCGCAGGCAGCAGCAGCGTCATGAAGGAGGTGACGTCCACGATTTCGAATCCGGCCGCCTCCACTTTCTTCACCAGTTCTTGGCGGGTATAGCGCCGCTTGTGCTTGGCCGCATCGTCCATATGGCTCCACAGCGACGGATGCTGGGGCACTGTCAATACGATTCCCCCATCATTCCTGCAGGCACGGTACATCTCCGCTAGCACTTGGGCGTCGTCGTCGACGTGTTCGATGACGTCAAACGCCCCGAGGACATCGAAGGCGTCGCTGTAGGGAATTGCGCGGGCATCCATCTGCAACAACTGAGCTTTGCATTTGCGCTGCCCCTTCATCAGTGCGCGCAACGAGGCCTCGCCGCCGACCAGGCGTGCACGCGGGAAGCGGGCCTGGACTGCGCGCAGGTTCTCCGCGGTCCCGCAACCGACGTCCATGAACGAGCGCAAGGCCGGAAAGTAGCGCTGCAGTGCGTCCAGGATCAGTTTGCGGCGATAGACGAACCAGAAGTGCGTCGCTTCGAGCTTCTCATACTCGACAAAGAGCGGTTCGTGAAACCCATCATGGTCGACCATCATGGCAGGTGCCAGGCAGAGCACGCCGGCGAGAACACGGGGCTGCCAACCGCACGCGGTGCACGCCCACACGTCAATTTTGAGCGGGGCCTTACATTGATTACAGATGCGCATCGCTGTCTCCAATATCGTGCTGCGCGCGCGACCGCCAGGCGACATCGCACGCCGCACCATAATTGCCCTGCCTTGCTCTCGCACAGGGACGAGCGCAGGCAGGTTTGTTTCGTCTTCGGTCAGGCCGAAGGACGACATCTACGAAGGTGGAGGTAGCCAGCCCAGGAGTTGCGTGGGCGGCGTCAGAGATGGCGGGAAGGCGGGCGCAGCAACGTCTCAGGCGTTGTGCTGGCAAATATCCACAGAAGAGACGCAGGTAGTGCGCCGTTCATGGGCAACGCTTGGGTCCCCAAGAAGGCAAAGATGGCAAGTGGCGAGGCGGCCGAGCAGGCAGAACACGCCTGACAACCGCGCGCCTTGCCGCGCGCTTTGCTTGCTGGACAGTGATGCGACCTCGGATCGCAGTGTGCGTCGGCCTCGTCGGCGCTCGCCTCGTCAGCGACGTCGATGGTGGCAAGGGTGGCAAAGAGACCGGCGCCCTGCCGCAGCTCGGTCAGCTCGCCGCACGAAAGAGTAGCCGCTGCGCCGACGTTCTGCATCGGCAATGCAAATACAACGAGCCAAAGCAATAGGTGGCGCAACAGCCTTCTCATCCGGCGGCATCAAGCATCAATTGAGTCGGGAGTCTATACGAGCCGCCTGTCAGTAGAATGACGGGGACATGACAGACGCAGCGCTTCCCCTGACTTTTTCCAACGGACGCCGGCGTCACTACCGGCGTCGGCACGCCTGCGGGCAATCAATATGACAGGCGAGTGCGTCAGTGGCCGCGTGAACCGTGAGCGGCATTGTGCCGGCGGCGCTCAGGCTCACGTCGCCCATGTTCGATGCCGTGGCGCGGCTGGCGATGCGCCTCGCGCAGCGCAGTGCCATGCCCGTACGAGGGCTGCGCATCATGTACCACCGCAACCGCGGGCACGACGTGCACAGCGGCAGGCGCCGGCCGTGACGGGTAGAGGCCTGCCCGACCATAGCCATCATGCGTGTAGACATGCGTCTGCGCATTGGCGTAACTGAACCCGATGACCAGCGCGGTGCCGACCAGGATTGGAAGCTTTTTCATGTTTTCTCCTTTGCATGTGTAGAGGGTGGGAGCATACGACTTCTGCATTGCCGGCAGTGTTCGCGTTTCCCTACAAATGTGAGCGCTTGTAACGCTATTGCCCTGGCAATGACGCGCGAGTCGAATTTGATGACTGTCGCGTAATGCTCGGGTAATGATGGCGGCAATTTCCAAACGGAAACGCTTGCTGCCAGGCCAAGACAACACAGAAAAAATTTCCTGCACGTAATGGTCGCGTAATACGAGCTGGTCGTGAATGTCAGCCGAGGAACATCATTGGGACGAAAGCCCAACCGAACATGGATGACCAGCTTGAAATGGTTGGGTAATTGCATAGCAATCTGAAGTAAGGTCGCTGAAAGATGGCCCGCAGCGGGCCATTCTGCAAAGGCAGATCTTGGTGCAAAAGCAATCAGAACCTAGATTCACGATAACGGCATCGCCGTTTGCACACCGCTTCGCTGGTTCCCGGTCGTGTCGCGCCCTGGACCACCGCAACGGACTCCCTTCATCTAGGAGCAAAGGAGAAATTCATGCGTGTCTTATTACTCATTACCGTCATGTTGTCCGGGTGCGCGACCGTCGCTGAACGTACCGCGCACGCCGAGCGCGATATGGAGACCTCATTACGCGTTGAGGGGCCTGCTTGCGAAAAGCTCGGCTATCAGAAAGACTCGGATCCGTGGCGTGACTGCGTGTTACGCCTCAGTGCCGGAAGTGGACCGTGTATGCATCGACGGTTTTGAAACGCATGCGCCGCGAATGCCGGGGCGATTCACGGCGGGTTCGCTCTCTACACCAGCCTGACGCCTAGCGCCTGCGCATGGGTGGCGCTTACCGGTCGTCTTCAATCGACGCGCGACGCCAGCCTACGCACTGCTTGACCTTACCCCCGTGGGAAGGTCCATAGTGCAAATGAGGACGGCATCGCGGCGATCACGCCTTGGCCGAACCACGCATCCAGCGGGGAATGCATGACGACTGCAACGCCAACGTTATTTGATGACGTGTTCGCCGCGTTCCGTCTGGCATGCGCACAGCAGCAGTACGGCGTGGCCGAGCACCTCCTGGCTGCCCTGGAACAATTGGCCGGCGACAAGCATCGCATGCTCGACGAGGTCTACCTGTCGTTCGCGTCGAACTGCCCTGCGGGCAGCGCCATGTCGGACTCAACCGTGTCTCGCGCAAGATGAAGTTCCATACTCAATATGGTTCCCGCGACGGCGCTACCGCACGTCGGCTCGGAGGGGCCCAATGTGTAAGCCCATGAATCGCCTTTGGCGTCTCGTCGTGCTGCTGACCCTGGCGCTGGCTTTGCCCCTGCGGGCTCAGGCCGGGCCGTTGGACAGCTGCTGTATCGCTGGCATCGCTCAAATGCCAGCACACATACCTGCTCAAGCGGCGCAAGCCAGTGTCGAGAGCGGCAGTCCCCATGACTGCGTCAGTCAATTCAGTTGCGCCGATGACCGACATGTCAGCGGCCCATCTCGTCTTCCCTGCACGATTTCCGCTTGTGCAATCCTCGCGGGCACGCCGTTGGCCACCGCCGCCGCCACGGATGCATGGACCAGCGTGTTGGTCGCGCATCCGGAGTTCGCATATCGCTCCGTCGTTCCGCCTCGCCTCGAGCGCCCGCCCAAACGGTTCTGTCTGTAGGGCGGTCCCGCACGGCAGGGTGCCGCACTGGGTGCCATCGCACCAACGTGCTCCTGTCTGATTTCGACATTTGCAGTGTCGCCTGCCGCTCGCTGGTGGGTTTAGGCGGCGCGCTGCATACCCAGAACGAGGAACATCATGAAATTCTTTCTTCACGCGCTAGGGGGCGCCGTCGCCCTGGGGCTCTCGCTGTCAGCGGTCGCCGGTCCGGACTGGTATGTGATCGAAAAGGCTCGTAATGCCAAGCGGGCTGAGGCGCAACAACAAAAACAGCAGACGGAGGACCACGCGGCGATGATGCAAAAGTGCCGCGAAATGTTGGGGCAGCCCAAGTAACCGAGCCTGGAAACCGGCGAGCTAGTTTGCGTGGCTCGCCGGAACGCTCCCCGGATGGGCTACCCCGTCTGCATTTGATCTGCGGCAAACGGCCGCGAGGGCAAAGTGCCGAAAGCGGCCAAACGCTGCTACCATTCGGCTCAAATCGGACATCTTCAACGTGCGTACCCGTTTTCGCCGGCTTTGGCTTGCCGCCTTCCTGCTGAGTACATTCCTGACAGTTCAGCTGGCAGCGGCCGCCTACGCCTGCGCGGGCAGCCGGTATTCGATGGACGGCATGGCGGACATGGCCGGGATGACGGAGTCCTGTCCCGAGATGACGCAGAAGGCCGAAGCGCCGGCTGCCCATGATGGCTTGTGCCTGGAGCACTGCCAGCTTGGCTCCAAGTCGGCCGACCACCCCAGCCCGCAGATTCCTGCGTTCCAGCCCGTGCTTGTCAATCTGGTTGAGCCGGCGATGGTGCCGATATTCGTCAGCCAGCGAGCGGTCTACGCCGACGCGGTGCCGCGCGCGCCCCCTCGCCCCCTGCCCATTCTCCACTGCTGTTTCCGAAACTAGCCTCCGAAGCAATGCTTGCTATCGTGCCCTGAAACCATGGTGTTCAGGGTGGTCGTTGCTTAGCGGAGGCTTTATGCATTTGCGTTTTCCCTTTGCGTATGGGTGCCATCTGACGCTCGCCCTTACGCTGTTCGCCGCTGCCCATCCCGGATGGGCGCAACCCGCGGCCGCACTCTCCTTGCAGGAAGCCGTGGCGCTCGCGTCTTCCCACTCGACGGATGCCGAAACATCGCACTCGGCGGTCCAGTCCGCCATCGAGATGGCGGTGGCTGGCCGGCAGTTACCTGACCCAGTCCTGAAGGTTGGCGTCAATAACGTGCCGGCGAACGGACCCGACCGGTTTTCCCTCGGCACGGAATCGATGACGATGCGCTCGATCAGCCTGATGCAGGAGTTCACGCGATCGGCCAAGCGTGAGGCTCGCGCCCAGCGCTTCGAAGCCGAGGCGTCTTCGGCAGAGGCCCAGCGTACGGCGGCGCTGGCGACGGTGCAGCGCGGCGCCGCGACGGCCTGGCTGGACCGCTGGAACGCCGAACGTGCCTACAGCGTGCTCAATGAGCAAGCGCAATCCATCAAGCTGATGGTAGACGCGGCGCAGGCCGCCTATCGCGGCAACCGCGGCTCCCGTGCCGACATCCTGGCCGCCGAACTGGAGCTCCGTCAACTGCAAGATCGCGAAGACGAGGCCCGCGCCGCACTGGTATCAGCCCGAGCGATGCTGCGACGCTGGGTGGGCGAGGCTGCAGAACTTCCCCTGGCCGAACCCCCTGGCTTTGAGGCGCCGGCCTGGCTCAATACCTTGGATGCCGGCGGCGTGGCGCAACTGCCGGAGGTGGCGGCGGCCGAGGCACAGGTTGGCGTCGCCGAGGCGGAAAGCCGGGTCGCTCGGGAGAACAAGATCCCGGATGTGAGCGTGGAACTGATGTACAGCCAGCGCGGCCCCGCCTACTCCAACATGGTTTCGCTCAACGTCTCACTGCCGCTTCCCTGGGACCAGAAGCATCGCCAGGATCGGGAACTGGCCGCAAAGCTTGCGCAGGCCGACGCCGCGCGCGCGCAAGCCGAAGTCGTACGCCGCGGCTTGCTCGGGCAGTTGCGCGGCAAGCAGGCAGAGCTGGCGCTCAGCCAGGCGCGGCTCGAGCGCTATCGGAGCACCACGGTGCCGCTGGCCAAGGCACAGACCGAAGCGGCCCTGACTGCCTATCGAGCGGGTGCCGGCACCCTGACCGCCGTGGCCGATGCCAGCCGCAAGGCGCTCAATATTTCGCTTGAGCGCCTCAAACTTGAGGCCGCCACCGCCCGACTCTGGGCGGACCTGACCTTCCTGATGCCGTTACCCACCGCAGTCCAGCCCACGTCACTGCAAGGAGCTCAACCATGAACAAGACCACGATTGCACGGACGGTGGCAGGCCTGATGGTGGTGGCAAGCGTTGGGGCTGCCTATTACCTCGGTCAACAGCAAGGGCGCCAGCAGTCGCCCGCGTCGGCAACCTCTGGCAGCAGCGCCAGCGGTGCCGCCCTCAAGGCTGGGGACATTGACCCGAAAACTGGCAAGCGCATTCTCTACTGGCACGACCCGATGGTGCCCGGACAGCGCTTTGACAAGCCGGGCAAGTCGCCGTACATGGATATGCCGTTGTCGCCGGTGTACGAAGAAGCCAGCGGCGGCGCGGCCGTCACCATCGACAGCCGCGTGACACAGAACCTTGGCATCCGCACGATCGAGGTGAAGACCGGCCGACTCGAGGCCGCACTTCAAGTGCCGGGCAATGTCGCGTTCAATGAACGCAGCATCGAAGTGCTGCAGGCCCGCACCAGCGGATTCGTGGAGCACGCGTACGCTCGGACCACCCTCGATCCGGTCAGCAAAGGTCAAGCGTTGGCGCAAATCTATGCGCCGGAATGGGTCGCGGCGCAGGAGGAATATCTGGCCGTGAGCCGGATGGACGGCAGCCTCCAGCGCGAGCTGCGCGAGGCCGCCATTGCGCGCATGCGTCAGGTGGGCATGACCGAGAGTCATATCCGGTTGGTGCAGTCCACCGGCAAACTGCAGCCGCGGCTGACGGTCACCAGTTCGGTCGACGGCATCGTCACCGAAATCGGTGCGCGCGATGGCATGACGGTTTCGCCGGGAACGACCCTGTTTCGCATTGCGAGCCTAGCAACCGTTTGGGTGATCGCCGAGGTGCCTGAGAGTCAGGCCGCCCCGTTGCGGCCCGGCCAGACCGTGTCGGCCACCGCGGCAGCCTTGCCCGGCCAGACGCTGTCGGGCAAGGTCGACGCCATCCTGCCAGATATCAGCGCCGGTACCCGCACGGTCAAGGTGCGCATCGAATTGCAGAACAAGGCCCGTCAGCTCTTGCCCGGCATGTTTGTCTCGGTGCGCTTTGACGCCGCTCCTGGGCCGGATCGCCTGCTCGTGCCCACCGAGGCGCTGATCCGTACCGGCACACGCACGGTCGCGATGGTGGCATCCGGCCAGGGCGGGTTCAGCCCCGTGGAGGTCAAGACCGGCGCGGCTGCAGGCGGCCAAACCGAAGTCATTGAGGGCCTCAAAGCGGGCCAGAAGGTGGTCGTGTCCGGACAGTTCCTGATCGACTCGGAGGCGAGCCTGCGCGGCACCGCGCAGCGCATGACCGCGCCCACGGCCGCCTCTGCAGCCGGCGCGTCGGCGCCTGGCGCCGCTGCAGCGCCCGGGCCGGAACATCAAGGCGTCGGCCGGATCGAGACCGTCACCGAGCAGAGCATGACGATCTCCCATGGCCCCATTCCGTCGGCGCAGTGGGGCGCCATGACGATGGAGTTTGCCGCGCCGCCAGCCGGCATGCCCAAGGGATTCAAGCCAGGGGATCAGGTCCGGTTCCGCTTCGGACTGGACAAGGACGGCGTGGCGACCCTGTCCGCGGTCGAGTCGGCCGCCGCCGTTGCAGGAGCGAAGCCATGATTGCCCGGCTCATCCTCGCCTCCATCCGCAATCGCTTCCTGGTGCTGCTCGCCACGGTCATGGTGACCGCCTGGGGGCTTTGGGCGGTACAGAGTACGCCGCTTGACGCGCTGCCAGACCTGTCCGACGTGCAAGTGATCATCCGCACGCCCTTCCCTGGCCAGGCGCCGCAGATCGTGGAAAACCAGGTGACCTATCCGCTCACCACGACCATGCTATCGGTGCCCGGCGCCAAGACCGTGCGCGGCTACTCGTTCTTCGGTGACTCCTATGTCTATGTGCTGTTCGAAGACGGCACGGACCTGTACTGGGCGCGCTCGCGCGTGCTCGAGTACCTGAATCAGGTGCAGTCGCGGCTGCCGGCGGCAGCCAAGCCCGCGCTCGGTCCCGATGCAACCGGCGTCGGCTGGATCTATGAGTATGCCTTGGTGGACAAGACCGGCCAGCATGACCTCAGCCAGCTACGGGGGCTGCAGGACTGGTTCCTGCGCTTCGAGCTCAAGTCCCTGCCCAACGTCGCCGAAGTGGCCTCGCTCGGCGGCATGGTCAAGCAATACCAGATCGTGCTGATGCCGGATCGACTGCGCGCCTATAACCTATCGCAGGCCAAGGTGCTGGCAGCGCTCAAGGGCGCCAACCAGGAAACCGGCGGCTCGGTGCTGGAGTTGGGCGAAGCGGAGTACATGGTGCGGGCGACCGGCTATCTGAAAACGCTGGACGACTTTCGCCAGATTCCGCTGGTCACCAGCGACGCCGGCATCCCGGTACGGCTGGGTGACGTTGCCACTGTGCAGCTCGGCCCCGAGATGCGGCGTGGCATTGCCGAGCTGAATGGCCAGGGCGAAGTGGCCGGCGGCGTCATCGTGCTGCGCTCGGGCAAGAACGCCCTGGAGACCATTGAAGCGGTCAAGGCCAAGCTCGCCACCCTACAGAAGAGCCTGCCCAAGGGCGTCGAGATCGTTACGACGTACGACCGCTCGGCACTGATCAAGCGGGCGGTGGCCAATCTCACCACCAAGCTGATCGAGGAATTTGCGGTCGTGGCGCTGGTCTGCCTGGTGTTCCTGTTTCACCTGCGCTCGGCGCTGGTGGCCATCGTCTCGCTACCGCTGGGCGTGCTGGCCGCCTTCCTGGTGATGCGCTACCAGGGCGTCAATGCCAACATCATGTCGCTGGGTGGGATTGCCATCGCCATCGGCGCGATGGTCGATGCCGCGGTGGTCATGATCGAGAACGCGCACAAGCATCTCGAGCACTGGCATGCCGACAATCCGCAGCGCGAACTCAGCGCCCATGAACACTGGCGCGTCATCGGCAAATCTGCCGCCGAGGTTGGGCCGGCCCTGTTCTTCTCGCTGCTGATCATCACGTTGTCGTTCATTCCGGTGTTCACGCTGGAGGCGCAGGAGGGCCGGCTCTTCTCGCCGCTGGCCTTCACCAAGACCTATTCCATGGCAGCCGCTGCCGGATTGTCCGTCACCTTGGTACCGGTGCTGATGGGTTACATGATCCGCGGAAAAATTCCGTCGGAGCAGGCCAATCCGCTCAATCGCTGGCTGATTCGCGGCTACCAGCCATTGCTCGGCAAGGTGCTCACGTATCCGAAGACCACGCTGGCGATCGCCGCCGTGCTGCTGATCGCCACCGCGTGGCCCATTATGCGCATTGGCGGCGAATTCATGCCGCCCCTGGATGAAGGCGATCTGCTCTACATGCCCTCTGCGTTGTCGGGCCTTTCCGCAGGCAAGGCCTCCCAGCTCCTGCAGCAGACTGATCGGCTCATCAAGACAGTGCCAGAGGTCGCGACGGTGTACGGCAAGGCGGGCCGCGCCGATACCGCCACCGATCCGGCGCCGATCGAGATGTTCGAGACCACCGTCCAGTTCAAGCCCAAGGACCAATGGCGTGCCGGCATGACCACCGACAAGCTGGTGGAGGAGCTCGATCGGGTCGTCAGGGTGCCAGGGCTGTCCAACATCTGGGTGCCACCGATCCGCAACCGCATCGACATGCTCGCCACCGGCATCAAAAGCCCGGTGGGGATCAAGGTCGCCGGTACGGACCTGAAGGAAATCGATCGACTGGCCACGCGCATCGAGGAGGCCGTCAAGTCGGTTCCCGGAGTCACCTCCGCGCTGGCCGAGCGGCTCACTGGCGGGCGGTACATCGACGTCGATATCGACCGGGCGGCTGCGGGCCGGTATGGCCTGAACATTGACGACGTTCAGGCGATCGTCTCGTCGGCCATCGGTGGCGAAAACGTCGGCGAAGTGGTCGACGGGCTTGCGCGCTTTCCGATCAATGTCAGGTATCCGCGCGACTATCGGGACTCCATCGAGCAACTGCGCAGACTACCGATCGTGACCGACAAGGGGCTGCAAATCACGCTGGCCGACGTTGCGCGCATCCAGGTTGTGCAAGGGCCGCCCATGTTGCGCAGTGAAAATGCGCGGCTCTCCGGGTGGATCTACGTCGACATTCGCGGCAGGGACCTGCGCTCTGCCGTGCAAGACATGCAGGTGGCAGTCGCCAGAGCCGTCCCGATGCCAGCCGGGTACTCCCTGAGCTGGTCGGGACAATTCGAGTATCTCGAGCGCGCCACCGCGAAGCTGAAGGTAGTGGTCCCGTTCACCCTGCTGATCATCTTCGTCTTGCTCTACCTGGTATTCGGCCGGCTGGATGAGGCGCTGCTCATCATGGGCACTCTACCGCTGGCCTTAATCGGCGGCTTCTGGCTACTCTATCTGCTGGGATACAACCTGTCGGTGGCCGGGATTGTCGGCTTCATTGCACTGGCCGGGGTCGCTGCGGAATTCGGCGTCATCATGCTGCTCTATCTGAAGCATGCCTGGCAGGAACGGCTCGAGGATGGGCAAAACAGTCTTGCGGCCCTGCTCGATGCCATCCAGGAAGGCGCCGTGCTGCGTGTGCGCCCGAAAGCGATGACCGTAGCTGTAATTCTGGCCGGCCTGCTTCCGATCATGTGGTCGCACGGAACCGGCTCAGAAGTGATGCAGCGCATCGCTGCACCGATGGTCGGCGGCATGGTGACGGCGCCGCTGCTGTCCATGTTTGTGGTCCCGGCGGTGTATCTGCTGCTACGCCGCCGTCAGATCAAGCAGGCTTCCCTTTCCCCCAACCTCACACCTCAGGAGGAATCACAATGAAACACCTCAAGACCCTCGCCGCCGCCCTGGCCATCATTGCCGCGCCGGCCGTGTTCGCCGCGGGTTCGATGGACGGCATGGACATGAAGGCGCCCGCCGCCTCGCAACAGGCAGCTCGGCCGGTGCCCGCAGAAATCAAGAAGATTGATGCGCAAACCGGGAAGGTCACGCTCAAGCACGGCCCGATCGAGAATCTGGGCATGCCCGGCATGACCATGGTGTTCCCGGTCAAGGATCGCGCCTCGCTTGGCAAGTTCAAGGAAGGCGATGCCGTGTCGGTGACATTCGACAAGGTGGATGGCGCGCCGACGGTCGTGGATATGCAGCGCAAGTAATCGCCCCATGCGCGCACGGGTTCGCCGCCGGCGGCCGTGCGCGTCACGGCATGGCCTAGCAACGTCACGCTGGCAGCCATGGGCGCCACTGCGCAACGATCCTGGCAAGCCAACTCCGAATCGAATCAGACCGTGCGCCACAACCCTTTTGATCTGCCCCACGATGTCCTCGTCGTCGTCCTGAGCTCACTGGCCATCCTCCTTTGTATGCTCGGACTGTTTGCTTGGTATCTGCGACGACGGCACGGCCCCCGGCGAATTCGCGACCAGCATGGCACGGTCTCGCGCAAGCGCACCAGGAAGTCGAGCAGACGGAGCAAATAGCGGTCGGAAAGGGGGCGTCCACTGGTTACCTCCTTGCAATGGCTCGCACGGCTGGGGGCTTCCATTCCGGTGCCCAGGCGCCGCTACGTTGCTTACCCGGACTAGCAACAGCTCAGACCGCCCATCATGCGCTGATGCATCAAAAGCATCCCTACCACACCAAGGATGGCAATCACGCCGACGGCGGCGCACACAATCAAGATGACTTTCCAAATTGACGATTTGTTCATACTCTCGCTCCTAGCGGCCTGTGTACGCTTTCGCGCCAATTGATGTGCCGCACCTGGTGCTGATCGTCGCCCCTGATTTCCTTGACAAGGATCTTTTGTATGACTGTTTGGTAAGCGGTCTTTTGAGGGCGTCCCTTGCGGCCGCCGGCGGTATCCGCTAGGCGTCTGAGGACTTGAGCGTCCAGGGCAGCAGAGCCTCGTAGTCGTCGGCGGTCTGTGCGTGTGGCAACGCCTTGAACAAGGCAACGAGATACTGATACGGATCGACGTCGTTGGCCTTGCAGGTTTCCACCAGTGAGTAAAGACTTGCGCTGGCGTTGGCACCGGCCACGGTGTCGCAGAAGAGGAAGTTTCTCCGTCCGATCACGAATGGCCTAATCGCGTTCTCGCAGGGATTGTTCGAGATCGGCCAAGTTCCGTTCTCGATGTAGCGCACGAGCTTTGGCCACTGCCCATGCAGGTAGTGCAGCGCCTTGCCGAACAGGCTTTGCGGCAGTACGGTATGCAGGTGTTGCAGCAGCATCGTTTCGATCTCGGCCAGCAGCGGCTGGCTTTGTTCGGCGCGAACTTGCTGCCGTTGTTCCGGCCTCATCTCGAGCGTGTGGCGTTCGATGGCAAACAGCTTGCCGATGCGCTGCAGGAATCCGGTGACCGTGTGGTCGGCGCGCTTGTCCTTGGGCAAGGCTTGCTCCGCCTCGACCAGGTAGCGCCGCGCGTGCGCCCAGCATCCGAGGTGCACCAACTGATAGGTGTTTGCGACGTCGTCGTATGGTGCATAGCCGTCGGTCATCAACACCGACCCAGGCTTGATGCCGGCATAGAGAGCCGTAGCCTGCTTTGTCTCGCGTGTGGGGCTATAGGCAAACAACCGTACCGGCGGGCCCGTGCCATTCATCTGCGCCCATAGGAAGCTCTTTCTCTGGGCAGGCCTGCCGGACTCCTTGAGCACCTGTACCGTTGTCTCATCACCGTACACGACGTCTGCTTCCAGCAGATGGTCACGCAGCAGGTTGATGATTGGCTGCACCGCTTGGCCTACTCGCACTATGCTTGCGGCCAGGGTGCCGCGAGAGAGGTCCCCGCCGAAGCGATGCAGCAGCGCTGCCTGGCGGTACAGCGGCAGGCCATCCTGATACTTCGAGGTGATGCACCAGGCCAGCGCCGATTCGGTAAGGAGTCCCTTGGGAATAATGCGTGCCGGTGCCGGCGTCGTCTTGATGCCGCCGTCGCAGCATGGGCAGGCGTACTTGACCCGCTGGTGCTGGATCACGCGGACCTGTTGCGGCACGATGTCGAGCTGTTCGCTGACCTCAACGGCAATCTCGACCAGAGTCTGGCCATCGAGGGGGCAGACGCGTTCCGATTCGGGTAGTTCGTGACGAACCTCGACACGGGGCAGCGCCGGGTCGAGCGGCTTACGGCCACGCTTCTTGCGTGTGTGCCCGGCCACTTCGGTCTCGGGCGTACCTTCTTCTTCCTGCGCCGGCTGCGCGGCCGCTGCCGCCATGGCTTCGGCCTCATTGAGGAACAAGTCCTTCTGCTCCGAGCCTCGCGCCTCGCTCTTGGCGGCGAACAGCTTACGCTGGAACGCCTTGAGCTGTTCCAAGAGCAGGTCTCGCTGGACCGTCATCACACGCAGCTCGCCCTTGATTGCCTCGCGTTCCGCGAGTATTGCCTTGAGCTCGCGCTCGGCGTCTCGCAACAGTTGCAGCTCGGCGGCGGTAACGGTGACGGGCGTGGATGGCATGGCGGGTTAGACCGCTGCCGCCAAGCAGCGTTCACGCAGCGCGATGGTATTCTCGGTGCGGGTGCCGGCGCATCGCCTCGATGTCGATTCCCTCGAGCAGCCAGTGCAACTGTTCGACCGTCAGCGTGGCCACCGACGCCTCGCGTGGCCAAGCAAACCGGTCCGCCTCCAATCGCTTCAACAGTAGCCAGAAGCCGTTGCGATCCCAGCCGAGAATCTTGATGCGATCGGCCCGCTGGTTGCGGAACACAAATACAGCAGATGCAAACGGATCCAGCCCGAGCGCCTGCTCGACCAGCAGTGCCAGGCCGTTGATGTTCTTACGGAAGTCCACAGCGTCGCGATGCAGGTACACCCGCAGCCCAGCGTCGAGGCGGAACATCAATGGCCTCCATTCAGGGCTTCGATCATTGCCCTTACGAGCGCCACGTGTCGCTCGTCGCATTCGAGCTCGAGTGATACCCCGTTGGGTAGCTTCGCGCTCAAGAGTGCCAGCGGTAGCGCTCGCTGCGGTGGCGAATCGGCAGTCGCTGAGGCCGCTTCGCGGCGAGGCACCACGACCTTTGCAGGTGTCTCGATCGGCCGCGAATCCAGAACCTCCTGGACAACCGGCACGAATGCCGGCAATGCACCTCGCGCCTGCGCTGAATCTCGGTACTCCCGAATCCATTTGCGCAACTGATTAGCGTTGATGCCAGCCTTGAGAGCCGTGCCCGAAACCGATGCTCCCGATTGAAGGCAGAACTCAATCAGACGCCGCTTGGCCGCTGGCTCGTAGTCGCGCTTCCCATTGGAGCGGACTCGCACCGCCTGCAGCGGAAATAGGTCAATCTCGTCTTGGATCATGTTTGCGTCCGCAAAGTCTTTGCGGACGCAAGCCTGCCAACGTTCAGCCTTCAATACCAGACGTCGTCAATTGAGCGCTTACACTGTTTGCCTGGTATCCGCGACGCCCACAAGCCCGACCGAAGGCTGCCCAATCAATGCGGCGCCGACTCACTGGCGCGCACCAGAAAGTCAGAAAAATAGCTGCAATTTCCTACACCAACCTCGACTGTACACATCTGATGATGTCCGAGCTTGTTCGCCTGCCATGCCCGACAGGCAATGTACTGCCAGTTGATCGCATCGCTGCAAGCGGAAAAAGTGCGCCGAAGGGCCTAATGGACGCGGCTAAGTTGCTCCGGCTATCGTACTGACTTTTGTCCTGCTGCTTCGTCGGAACCGGCCTCACATGCGCCGTCTCGACGCGCAAGCGACCTAGCCGAGTCAGCTATCGTCGCGAGGGCGAAGCGGCTCCAGCGGGCGCAGCGCTTGAACGGCGCGCTTGAGCAGCAAGATCCAGTCATCCAACTCCTCTATGATGGCCTCGGTTTCGTCCACGAGGGTCGGGCCAGTGGTTGGATACGACAATGCGGCGCCGTTGATCAGAGTATGTGCCATGCCGTGCAAGCGCAGCAGATCGTCGCGCAGTCCGGCTGGCTCACAGCAACGCGCGCGGATCGCATCGAGTTGTTCCACCACGCGCAGGATGGTGGTCGTGTCGAACGTGTCCCGAAGCGCTTGCAACGCCTCAGCGTCGACCCTGCCGTAAGGTGTATCGGTATCAGGCATGGCGAGGCTTGCGGACGGAATGGGCGGGAGCGGCAAAGAGGCTGTCGCGAATCCAGGCTTCCGGCACCCGCTCCAGGTTGAGTTTATAGTCGCCGAAGCGCTTGATGTTGCTAGTGAGGTAGGGACTCAGGAAGCCGATGTCGGCCACGTCGACTTTGATCCCTTCCTTCACCATCGCGCGCAGGGCCTGCATCATGTCCGCCGTGTTCTGAAGAATCACGGCCGAGGCGATCAAGTCGTTGTAGCGCAGACGCTTCTGCTGCTCATCGGGATCGTTCTCGGCCAGCACATCGCCGCCGAACGAGAACCATTTGGCAAAGCCATTGTAGGACTCGATCTTGTTGGTGGTGGCGGTGATCTCCTGGCGCAACTCGCGGCTGCCAATCCATTCGAGCAGGAACGCCGTGCGCACGACCTTGCCGAGTTCCTGCGCCGCCAGAAACAGGCGGTTGCGGCGGCTTTCCGAGCCGAACCGGCGCAGCAGGAGCGGCGAGGAGATTGTTCCGGCCTGAATCGATAGCGCCACCTGCATCAGGTCCTTCCAGTGGAAGGCGATCAGGTCCCAGTCCACGGTGTCCGAGAACAGCCGGTCGATGTGCTTGTATTTGATGTTCGCATCGGCACGGTAAAGCTTCAGATCCTGCCAATTGCGGATGCGCGGCATCAGGTTGATGCCCAGCAGATGCGTGAAGGCGAACACCGCGGCCGACTGACCCTGGGTGTCGGCATGCACGGTATCGGCCTCGACGCTCAAGCCGGCCTTGAGCAGACCCTCGATCACGTAGATGGCTTCCCACACGCCGGGCGGAATGAAATGCCGGAACACCGCGATGTAGTTGTCGGCCACATGCCGGTAGGCCACCGCGCCCATCTTGCGGTACCGAAAGTGGTAGCCGGCCAGGAGGTTGTTGTCGTAGAAGTCGTACTGGGTGCCGTCAGCCGCGACGGTCTTGCCATCCCCCCAGTGCTTGGGCAGGTCGAGCCGCAGATACAGCTCGATCAATTCCCGCTGCGCGGTTTCGAGACGCTCCAGGCTCAGATGCCGGCGGTTGACGAACGACATCATGTGCGGCGTGACCCGTTCCCCCATATGGCGGGCCGCCTGGGTGGGTCCCAGGTTGCAGCCCATGGCGAAGATGGTCAGCAGGTAGCGCTCGGCCGCATTGCGGATCTTCGGGTCGCTGCCGGAGAGCGGGCCGAAGTGCCGTGTGAAGCGGGTCCAGTGCTCGATGTTGGCCAGCACGTCCAGCAGGTTGCGCGTCGGCATACGTCGGATCAGCGCCTGCTGCAAGGCAACGGCGCTGGCCGGAATCTCCCGGGCGACGGTGCGCTTGAGCACCGGCTCGCCATCCTGGCCGATGGTGACGTGCTGGCGCTTGTCGGGAAAACCGGCATCCAGCGTGCGCGCCGTGTCGGCGAGCCACTGGCGCAGATACACCACGAAGTCCTGCGCGTTGGCTGGCATGTCCAGCTTGGCGCAGTATTCCGGCAGGCGCCGTTCGCATTCGCGCCAGGGCAGCAGGTGCGCACGGTAATCGGCAAAGGCATCCGAACCCACCACGCACAAGTCGCCGGATCGCAGCTCGTTGACCATATGCGAGAGCACGCACAGTTCCAGGTAGCGCCGGTTGGTAGGGGCGCCCTGGTCGTGGGGGCGACGCACCAGCTTTCGCCAACGTTCCGAGGCGAAGCTCACATCGACGTCGGCGGCGATCCATTCGCGATGCAGGGATTCATTGTCCAGCACTACCGCAAGTGCCGCCAGCAGCGTGCGCGACTGGCTGGTCGACTCCCATTCCAGCACCTGCGCCAGGCGCAGCATGACGGAGCGATGCGCGCGGAAATGCCGCCATAGTAGTGGCAGGTAATTGTTGCCGCTGAAGGCCCGCACCTCGGCGCAGCTCTCGCGCAGCGGCTCCAGATCGCCGGACGGCGCGAGGAAGCGGCGCACCTGCCGGCCGATCAGCGCGTCGTCCTGGCCATCGGCGACGATATCGACCACGCCGTCGAGCAAGCTGACCAGCTTCTCCATCTGGGCGCGCTGACGGGACTGGATGCGCTCCATCTCGTCGCGCGCTCGCTTGTGGATGGAGCCCATGCGACGGATGAACATTTCCGCGAGATCGTCGCGGGTGGGCACGCGCATATGGTTGAGCAAGGCAACGATCAGCGTGTAGCGCTTCTCAGGTAGAATCTCCCTTAGATTGGCCGCGTCCAGGCTCATGGCCTGGCTGGCCAGCGAGCGCAGCTTCGAGGCTGGCACGCCTGCGATTGCGCGAGAGAAATCGCCAAGCCCGTCAAGTAAGGTCAGGTGTTCTATGAGTAGGTTGAGATGCTTGCGTGATGGACGGCGCGCGTGGCGCTTGATGTTGTTGTAGGCGGTAAGTCGGTTGGTGAATTCCCGGGTGAGAAGCCGGTCCAGCCGCTGCCGTTCCTCGTCCGACAAACGCCTTGCAACGCTTCGAAACAGTGCGGTCTGCGTGCGGGTGTGAATCTGCTCGGCAATGTTGTCTAGGGTGGAGAACGCTGGCAACTCGACCTGGCGCAGGATCAGCGCATCAATGGTGGCATTGATGATGTCCACTTGCTGGTCCATAGTTTCCGCGGCTTCGCGCGCGGCGCGGATCGTGACCTCGTTGCCATCGGTGCCGATATAGGGCTGGACGCCGAGAAATTCGCGTACCGCCGTGTAATGCCGGTACAGCGTGGGGGATAGCTTGCGGTCATAGCCAAATGCGGCATCTGGCGCCAGACCAGCGCTGGCGCGCACGTGGTCAATCACGACGACGGGAATGCTGTCCAGGTTGGGGAAGTAATGCAGTTGCTGGAAGACCTTCAGCAGCACCAGCAAGCCAAGTCGCGGCACTTGTCCACGTGTTGAGCGGGTGGCCCACTCCAGTTCCTCGGCATCCGGCGTGTAACACGCCTGTAGCTCCTTAGTGGAGAAAACCTTCGGGAAACGCGGGTAGGCGGTACGCTCGACGGTGGCCATACAGGATCTCGACAATCTCTGAAGGGCCAGCCAGTCTAGCCGAGGACGATGGCAAAGTTCTAGACCAAAGTTATAACTAAAGGGAATGTTTCTTCTTGTTTATATAACCCAGCGGCTTATGATAGCCGATTGCCCGAATCTTGGCATGACCCCCGACTGGAACACTTTGAGGCGTTCGATGTGCTCGCGCATGTAGCGGGAATTGGGCTTGAGCGGCGACTGGCGGAGCCACACGAGCCAGGTAATGCTCATGTCAGGCGCGACGTTGAGCAGGTTGTCCAGGGAGCGCTTGTGGTGGCGCTCCAGCGGCTCGATCAACGTGCGATAGAGCCGCCGGTTCGCCCTCGTCACGGCCTCGGCGCAGGCGCGCTCGATGACGGTCAACGCCGGCAGAATGATGCGCTTCTGGCGCAGCGTTTCGAGGGAATGCGCAGCCAGGATCATGGCCTTGTCGGTCTGCATGGCGAGGTCAGCCAGGCTGTGTACCAGCTTGCGGAAATCAGGCAGGCCAAACACGGACAGCCCGAGGTAAGCGCGCAGCTCGTGCAGGTGCTCGTTGCGCGTTTTCTCCCGTCCGCCATATTCCGGCCAGGCGCCGGCGTCGCCGCGCACCTGCTTGGCAACCCAATGGATCACAGGATCTGGCAGCATGGTGTCGCTGGCCAACGCGTAGCCAGGGTAGCGCAGCAGGCACATCTGCACGGCGAAGCCGAGGCGGTTTGCGGCGCCACGGCGTTGCCGGATCAACGCCAGGTCGGCGTCCGTGAAGCTATATTGTTGGATCAGATCATCCTGACTTTCGGGCAACACGAGCAGGCTGTCGCGTTCAGTATCGGAAAGCAGTGAGCGGCGTGGCATTTGTTCGATTTCTTGGAAATCTGATGAAAGAGAAGCACATGGAGCAGAGAATCCGGGCTCAGGGCTGTCCGATCATGAGTGCATGAACGTTCATACGGTGCGCGTTTTTAGGTACTGGTAGAGGGTTTCTCGACTGATGCCAAGGTCGCGGGCCACGACCGCTTTCGGCTCGCCGGCGGCGACCCGAGTGCGTAGCTCAGTCACACGCTCGGGCGCGAGCGCTTTTTTGCGGCCACGGTAGGCCCCACGTTGCTTGGCCAGCGCGATCCCCTCGCGCTGCCGTTCACGGATCAGGGCGCGCTCGAACTCGGCAAAGGCGCCCATGACCGACAGCATCAGGTTCGCCATTGGCGAGTCCTCACCGGTAAAGGCCAAACACTCCTTGGCGAACTCGATGCGTACGCCGCGCCTGGTCAGGCTCTGCACAAGGCGCCGGAGGTCATCCAGGTTGCGGGCCAAGCGGTCCATACTGTGCACGACCACGGTATCCCCCTCGTGTCATTTTCAGAAGACGACTGCACCAATTGTCAGGAGTCGATAACACTACATCGGCGAGAGCGAAAACTTCCCGGCTCAGTGCGAGCTAAGTCTGCCTGCGTACCTTCTCCACTGTGCAAATCCCTGCACTCTTCTGGAGAAGCATCATGTACCGCTATACCAAACTTTCCCTTCTGGCCGTCGCCATCGCTGCAACCGGCGCGGTCGCCTACGCCGCCAATGGCGGTATGGAAAACGACGCACTGGCAATCAGCAAGGCCAAGATTCCCCTCACTCAGGCGGTCACCGTCGCCGAGCAGCACGCCAATGGCAAGGCGTCACGCGCCGAGTACGAGAACTCGAAGCAAGGCTGGGTCTACGACGTGGAAGTCGTCAGCGGGGCCAAGGTCTTCGATGTCCGGGTCGATGCCGACAAGGGCACGGTCATCTCGTCTGCCGAGGACAAGGCGGATCACGATGATGACCACGACAAGCGGGACTGACTCCCGACAGTATGGCCGGATCGTTTCCCTCGGAGGCGATCCGGCCCGGAGACCTCATGGAATCACTCAACCATACATTTTTTCTCTGGCTCAACGCACCGGAGCATCCCAGTGCTTTGGCTCTGACGTTGGCCACCTTCTTTGCCGAACAGCTCATCTGGGCGGTTCCACTCCTGATCGGCATCGGCTGGCTTCGCGGCGGCGAGCCTACCCGCAAGACGATGCTCGTTGCTAGCGCATCGGGATTGCTGGGCCTGCTCATCAACCAGATCATCGGCCTGGCTTGGTTGCATCCTCGACCTTTCATGATCGGCCTGGGTCACACCCTCATCCCTCATGTTGCCGATTCGTCTTTCCCAAGCGATCACCTGACGCTGTGGTGGGCGGTTGCCTTCAGCCTCGCGCTGCAACGAGGCCCACGAATTGCAGGCGTGACTTTGGCTTTGCTGGGCGTTCCCATTGCCTGGGCGCGCATCTACCTTGGAGTGCACTTCCCATTCGACATGCTCGGGGCCATCGCCGTTGCTGCAATCTGTGCCTGGCTGACGTTACGTGAAGCACACTGGTATCTATTGCCAAGTTATCAACTTTCCACCGGAATCCATCGGCGGCTTTTCAGCGGGTTGATCGCGCTTGGATGGGTGCGCGAGTGAGCCTATGGGCGGGCTAAGTCAGCATGTTCAAACTGCTGGCAAACCATTTCACCCCCGGCAGGAGAACACCATGAACAAATTGCCCACGAGCAGCACCACTGGCTGGCTCAATAAAGTCCCGGAAGTCGCGCTGTCGTTCTGGATCATCAAGATCATGTCCACCACGGTGGGCGAGACGGGAGCCGATTTCCTGGCGGTCAACGCAGGGTGGGGGCAAGGCGTGACTCGAACCGTCATGGCTGCCCTGTTGGCGGCCGCCTTGTTCATGCAGTTGCGCACCCGACGCTATACCCCTTGGATTTACTGGCTGACGGTGGTACTGGTCAGCGTGGTCGGCACCCAGATCACCGATCTGCTGACCGATGGCCTTGGCGTCAGCCTGTACATCAGCACCTCGGCGTTCGCCGTTGCGCTCGCCGCGATCTTCTTCGTCTGGTATCGGATCGAGCGCACCCTGTCCATTCACGACATTGTGACGCGCAGCCGGGAGCTGTTCTATTGGGCTGCCATCCTCTGCACGTTCGCGCTGGGCACGGCTGCTGGCGATTTGGCGACCGAGGCATTGGGCTTGGGCTTTACCTGGGGCGCGGTGGCGTTCGGTGTGCTGATTGGCATCACCTATACCGCCTGGCGCATGGGCGGCAACGCCGTTCTGACCTTCTGGATCGCCTACATATTGACCCGCCCCTTCGGGGCCGCACTCGGCGACTTGCTGACTCAGGCCAAGACCTATGGCGGCCTTGGCATGGGTGCCATGTGGACAAGCGCCTTGTTCCTCACGGTGATCGTCATGCTGGTGGCCGTCGCGCAGATCGGCATGAATGGACGCCGCTCGGCCCAGCTCGTCGAATAACCATCTTCGCTCTACACAAGGAGAAAAACATGCTCATAAAGCACTCAATCGCTCGCCCTGTTGCCGCCATTTCGGCCGCCGTGCTCTTGGCCCTCGCGGCTGGTTGTTCCAAATCTGCCGATCAGAACAACGCAAGCACAGCATCAACTACACCGGCCCAGACTGTCTCGGCCTCGCAAGGCAAAACTGCCTCCAAGCTGGGCGACCTGTCGGCCTTCCGCAGCATCGCCACCGATGTCGCCGCCACTGTTGACAAGGGCGATCTGCCTGCTGCCAAGTCACGCATCAAGGACTTGGAAGTCGCATGGGACTCGGCCGAAGCCGGACTCAAACCGCGCGCGGCAGATGACTGGCATCTGCTCGACAAGGCCATCGACAAGTCGCTTGCGGCGCTTCGCGCAGACACGCCAAGCCAGGCTGACTGCAAGGCTGCGATGGATGCCCTGCTGAAAACCTTTAACACGCTCGAAGGAAAGTGAGCGCGCCCCATGAAAACATCCACTGAACACGCTTTGGCCAAGGTGCCCGAAGTTACGCTGGGCTTCTGGCTCATCAAGATTGCCGCCACGACGCTCGGTGAAACTGGCGGTGATGCGGTTTCGATGTCCATGAACCTGGGCTACCTGGTCGGTACAGCCATCTTCGCGGCGATCTTCCTGGCTGCCGTGGTCGCGCAGGTCAAGGCCAAGGACTTCCACCCCTTCCTGTACTGGACGACCATCATCGCGACAACCACGGTCGGCACGACGCTGGCCGATTTCGCGGACCGATCGCTCGGAATCGGGTACGCTGGCGGTTCGAGCTTGCTGCTGGCCTTGCTGCTTGGCTCTCTCTTCGTCTGGCATCGCACCCTTGGCTCCGTGTCGGTAAGCACGGTCAGCTCGCCCAAGGCGGAAGCCTTTTACTGGTTGACGATTATGTTCTCCCAGACGCTGGGCACCGCGCTGGGCGACTGGACGGCTGATACGGCGGGCCTGGGATACACGGGTGCGGCCGTCGTGTTCGGCGGGCTGCTCGCGCTGGTCGTGGCAGCCTACTACTGGACGAGCGTGTCCCGCACGCTGCTGTTCTGGGCGGCGTTCATCCTGACGCGTCCGCTAGGTGCCGTGGTCGGCGATTTTCTGGACAAGCCGGTGAGCGCGGGCGGCTTGGCGCTGAGCCGCTATTCAGCGTCGGCCGCGCTGCTCACCTTCATAGTGGTGGCAATCCTGCTGTTCAGGCAGCGAGCCGCCAGGACGGCGCATTGAACAACAATTGAAGGGAGGGTGAGTGCGGGTATTGCTGGTCGAAGACGATCCCATGATCGGTGACGCGATCCAGGGCGCATTGAAGGATGCGTCCTACGCCGCCGACTGGGTGAAGGATGGGCAGACGGCGCTCACCACGCTGGGCTGCCAGCACTACGACCTGGTGCTACTCGACCTCGGTCTGCCCGGCAAGGATGGGCTGGAGGTGCTGGCCAGCATCCGAGCCAAGGACAACCCGATTCCCCTGCTCATCATCACGGCTCGCGATGGTCTGGATGACCGTCTGCGCGGCCTGGATGGCGGGGCCGACGACTACGTGTCCAAGCCCTTTCAGATGGCGGAACTACTGGCCCGGATGCGCGCCGTCCTGAGGCGCAAAGGTGGCACGGCAGCACCAGTGCTCAGCAACGGCGTGGTGACGCTCGACCCGGCCACCAAAGAGGCTTGTGCCAATGATGGCCCCCAAGTGCAACTGTCCAACCGCGAGTTCTCGCTACTGCAAGCCTTGCTGGTTCGGCCTGGTGCCATCCTTTCGCGCAGCGAACTGGAGGATCGCATCTATGGCTGGGGGGAAGAGGTCGAAAGCAATGCCGTCGAATATCTGATCCACGCACTGCGGCGCAAGCTCGGTGGCGAGGTCATCAAGAACGTCAGGGGGGTCGGATGGATGGTCTCAAAAGGCGCTTGAACGAATCGGTGCAGCTCAAGCTGTCCTTCACCTTGTCGCTGGCCATCCTCGTGGTGGCCGTTGTGGCGGGCGTCTTCTCGTTCCTGTCCGCCTTCGATGAAGCCCACGAACTACAGGACGATGTATTGCGCCAGGTGGCGCAGCTCATGGATCGTCAGCGCTTGTTGCCTGCCGTGCCAACCACCGATATCCGTCTCAAGGATGTCGATGAAGAGTCGCGCGTGATCGTCCAGCGCTTGGGTGAGGTCAGTCCCTCTACGGTAGGCGTGGACGCAGGAGGCGTGCTCCCGCTCCCGGCGACCTTGGCAGATGGATTGCACACGCTGGAAGTTGGTGGCGAGACGTTTCGCGTGCTGGTCAAGACCACAGCGAGCGGCGAACGCATTGCTGTGGCTCAGGAGTCCGGCTTCCGCAATGAAATTGCCCGCGACGGGGCACTGCGCACGGTGATGCCTTTCTTGATTCTCGTGCCGGTGCTGCTGTTGATCGTTGCTGACCTGGTGCGCAAGATGTTCCAGCCCATCGCGGCGCTGTCCAAGGAAATAGACCAGCGGGCAGAGCAGGAACTGCATCCCGTCGAAGACCGCCACCTTCCGGTCGAGGTACGTCCGTTTGCCGTGGCGATCAATCGCCTGCTCGCTCGTGTCGGCCAGTCGATGGAATCTCAGCGCCGCTTTGTCGCGGATGCCGCGCACGAGCTACGTTCGCCGCTGACAGCCATGTCGCTGCAAGCAGAACGGCTCGCGGAAGCGGAAATGTCCAGCGTGGCGCGCGAACGGCTGACGGTTTTGCGCCAAGGGATCGAGCGCGGCCGCAGCCTGCTCGATCAACTCTTGACCTTGGCCAAGGCGCAGTCGGCCACCGACCTGCCGAAGTCGCCTGTATCTGTCCAGAGCATCTACCGCCGCGTGCTGGAAGACCTGATGCCGCTGGCCGAGGCCAAGCACATCGACATTGGTGTCGAAGGCACGCTGGACGCCGAAGTGTGGGCAAGCGAGCTGGACATGATCGCTGTGGTCAAGAACCTGGTCGATAACGCCATCCGCTACACGCCAGAGGGAGGGCGTGTTGATCTTTCTGTGGGTGTTTCGGAAGGGAAGGTCGTACTACGTATTCAGGACAGTGGGCCTGGCATTCCGTTGGCTGAACGGGATCGAGTGTTTGATCCCTTCTACCGCACGCTGGGGAGCGAGCAGATCGGCTCGGGTCTGGGACTATCCATTGTCCAGACGATTGCCAATCGCATCGGTGCTGAAATCCGCCTCGACTTCTCAGACCAAGAGAAGCAAACTGGCTTAAATGTTGCCGTTATCGCTCCCATGCGGTAGGGGTTTGAGAAACGCGGAGGCAGGCTAAATGATTAATTCGGCGGGGTGGTTTTATTGGGCTTTGCTGTCCGCTATCTTTGCAGCACTGACGGCTATTTTTGCCAAGGTTGGCATTCAGGGAGTTGATTCCGATCTGGCCACCTTGATCCGCACGGCCATCATCATCGTCGTCCTGTCGGCGTTTGTTGCGTACACGGGGAAATGGGCCAACCCCTTGGAGTTATCACCCAAGACATGGCTTTTCCTCGGGCTGTCCGGCTTGGCAACAGGGGCATCGTGGGTCTGCTACTTCCGCGCACTCAAGATTGGCGATGCATCCAAGGTTGCGCCAGTGGATAAACTCAGTCTTGTCCTGGTGGCGGTATTTGCTTTCGCCTTTTTGGGCGAACGCCCGTCACTGAGGGAGTGGTCCGGCATTTCGATGGTCGCCGGAGGCGTTCTGTTATTGGCGTTCAAGTGATAACAGGTAGCACATACTGACTCAACCAGTCGTCACGATTCGTCTACAGTAACCGCTGTCCTGCCATCAAACTTGACTGAGCAGTTTCTCGCCATCAAGGCGCAACTCGCCCTTCGGCGAAATGTGCCGATACAAGGTCTGCCGTGTGATGCCCAGTTCCTGACATAGATCGCCGACCTTGGTTTCGGGCTGCCCCATAGCGGCCATCGCCAGCCGCAACTTGGCGGCAGTCATCTTGAAGGGCCGGCCGCCCTTTCTACCGCGCGCCCTCGCCGAAGCCAATCCTGCAATCGTGCGCTCGGCAATCAGTTCGCGCTCGAACTCGGCCAACGCGGCGAAGATGCCAAAGACCAACTTGCCGGCGGCCGTCGTGGTGTCAATGGCTGCGCCGTGCCCAGTCAACACTTTCAGACCGATGCCACGGCCGGTCATGTCGTGCACGGTGTTGATCAGGTGGCGCAGGTCGCGCCCGAGGCGATCCAGTTTCCACACCACCAGCGTGTCGCCGGGCCGCAGCGCTTTCAGGCAAGACACCAGGCCGGGTCGGTCCTCGCGCTTGCCGGACGCCTGATCCTCATAGAGATGGGCCGGATCGACGCCGTTAGCAATCAGCGCGTCGCGCTGCAAGTCGGTGGCTTGGGAGCCATCCGCCTTCGATACCCGCATGTAGCCAATCAGCATGTTTCACCTGTCACATATACGTTCGATTATGTGACAGTGTGCACCGGAAAGTTCTGGTCGTCAAAATTTGTCACTTAACCCGTCATTCTGTCTAAGACATGCAAAGGGTCCATCAGCCTCGTAATGTGACAGAAATTCCGGGGGAATGCCTTCCTTTGCAAAGGTGGCGCGCAACTGTTCCAGGGAAGCGGGATCGCGCCGACCATAGGAAGCCAACGCGAACAGCGAGCGTGCCGTCTCGGGGTCGTGCCGGGCTTCAATGATCGCCTCACTGATAGCTTGGACCGCCCGTTGCCAATGATTGACGGGTTCGGGCTTCGGCGGTTTCGCCGGCAGACCACTGGTGAACCCGGTTTGGAGCTCGGACCAGAACAGCTTTGCATGCTCGCCTGGCGGGCTGATATCCCTCACCTCGATCAAGCTGATTGCCGTTGCCGCCGCCTCCAGCATCTGCAACCGTATTGCCGGGTTCAGGGTTTCATACGGTCGCCACAGACTTTGCCCAGCACGCAGCGGATGCCCGCAGCCTTGCCAGACTTGGCGGAGATACCCCGCGTAGGTTCCGCACGCCGAAAGCGGGGTGTTCAGCTCATCGAGCAGCGTGCGTAGCAGTCGAAACCACAATCCAGCGTGGATGCGTCGGCACGGCAGTTCCACATGGCCGGTCGTCAGTGCCTGCCAGGTACGCCGGTCCATCACTGCAATCGCGTCGCTGGCGGTGCGCGACGCAGTGTCGGCGTTCTCCCAGCCGAGAAACCGCCCAGGCACGCCCCAATAGGATTCCAGCCAGCAGCCATGCAGCGGGCAGCTCAGCATCAGGGGCAGCTTCCATGCAAGCAGTACGGCTTGGTTTGCCGGGTCGTTCAGACAGAGAGGACAGGCGCGATGTATCGGCTGGCTGGGCAGCCAGGCACGCCAGCTCGTGATGGATCGCGTCCTACGGCGGAGTTTCGGCAGCAGCACCGAGAGCTGGAACGCATAGGTTTCCAATGCGTCTGGAATCTGATCATCAAGGCTGTCCAGTAGCCAAGGCACCCAGCCGGCGAAACTCATGCAACGCAGCCGGTCCGGCTCGATGCCGCTCCGCTGGGAGAGCATCGCCAACAGCGCCAGTGGTGGCGCGGTATCCAGGTCATCAACCTGAGCGTGACCAAGATCGTGCTCCAGCAGCTCGGACACCTCCATGTGATAGCAAAGGGCCACGCGGTTGAGCCACGAAGACAAGGCTTCGCCTTCTCTGGGGGCCGGATGCAGTGGCCAGCGTGGCGCTGGCTTCACATCAGTTCCCGCTCGAATTGCCGCCGCCGCTCGCTGGGACCGGTGTAATCGGCCATGCTCAGCGTGCGATGGTTGATCGCTTCCTCGCCGCTCTCCACGGCGACGATGGCCGCCGCCATCAGCAAGTGCGCCAGTTCGCCGATGGTGCCCTCGCTGCGTGTGAGCAGGTAGCGGGCCATGTCCAGCGTGGCAATCGACGAGGGTCGCCGCAGTGGAAGCGAAGCGGCGAAACTGGCCAGCAGTGAGCAGCAATCGTGATTGGCCTCCCATACCGGCAGCATCATCGGCTCGAAGCGATTTTCCAACTGGTCATCGGAGCGGATGGCCAGGTAGGCGTCGCGCGTGCCGACCCCGACCAGTGGGATGCGCAGTTCATTGCCGAGGAAGCGCAGGAGATTGAGGAATTCCCGGCGATTGACGCTGTTACCGGCCAGGACGTTGTGCAACTCGTCGATCACCAGCATGCGCACGCCGACCTTGCGCAGCAGTGCCAGCGCCAGTTGTTCCATTTCTGGCAGCCGTGGGCGCGGTCGCAATGGCGCACCCATCGCCGCGAGCAGCGCGACGTAGAAGCGGATTACCGACGGTTCGGATGGCATCTGCACGACCAGTACCGGAATGTGCTCCTGGTCGGCGTCGGCTCTGGCCGGATGCGTGCGCCGGAACTTCTCGACGATCATCGACTTGCCGTTGTTGGTCGGGCCGACCAGCAGCAGGTTGGGCATGCGTTGCTTGTTTGGCCACGTATACAGGATTTCCAGCCGGTTCAGCGCCTCGACTGCTCGCGGATAGCCGATCCAGCGGTCGGCGCGAAGGCGATGGATGCGTTCGTCCGCCGGGAGACGGGCCAAGCCCTGGGCCGCCGGCAGCAGGTGGGACAAGTCGATGATGGGATATTCTTCCACGGCTACCACTCCTCAATCTGGTCGAACGGTTTGGCCGGCGGCTGGTTGTCTGCCTGCTGCCCATCCATGTCAGCGCCCGGTGGTGGCGTGGTTTTGACAGGCGTTGCCGTTGCCTTGAGATGCTGGCGTCGATCCGCGTCGCGCCGCGCCTTGCGCGTAGCCTTCTGCGCGGTGGTAACGATTTCGCGCATCTGGCCGATCATGCGGAACAACGCCGACTCATCCACCTGTTCGCGCCCTTGCTGCCGCAATTTCGCCAGCGCCTGTCGTTGTTCCCAGAGGGTGACAGCCGGGTGCGACAAGGTACGGTAGGGAATTTCCAGGTAGTGCTGCCCCTCTGGTTCCAGCACCCATATGCGGCTGATGTCGCGCGGGTCGCGCCGGATCAGGAACGCAGGCAAGCGGTCCCGCCGAGCTATCCACGGCTTGAGCGCATCGGCGTAGTAGTGGATGTGGTCGATGACGAAGCCGGTGCGGGTCAGCGTGCGGCGGATGATGGGCAGAAAATCGACCAGAAAAGCCGTAGCGCGAGTGATGACGGTTGGCACGCCGGTCCGCGTGATAGCTTCGGCCCAGCGCGCGGCCGGCGGTTGGAGCAGGCCGTTGTGCACGGAGCCGTGATAGGTGCCGACCGCCAATGTGAGCCAGCGCTCCAGCTCGCGCAGTGTCAGGGCGGCCATCTTCTCGGAGGCGTATTCCCCGCGCTGGTCAGGATTGGAGAAGGTCGTCCCCGGCAATTCGTCGTGGATCATCTGCATCGCCGTGCCGATGATCCGTTCCACGATACCGCCGTAGTGCGGCTGCCCAAGCGGGCGATAGTCCAACCGGATGCCATGCTGCTCGCAGCCACGGCGCAGCGCCTCGCTCTTGAACTCAGCCGCGTTGTCCAAGTAGAGCAGTCTGGGCTTGCCGCTCATCGGCCAATCCATCTCTACGTTCAACCCTTCCAACCAAGGGCGCTTGTCGCAGGCGGCATGCACCAAGCACAAGCCGACCGAGACGGCGGACGGGGCTTCCAGCGTAACGACCATGCCAACCACGCAGCGGGTGAATACGTCGATGGCGAGGGTCAGGTATGGACGGCCAATCGGTTGCCGGTCGCGCTCGTCCACCACGATCAGGTCGATGACTGTGTGGTCGATCTGCACCTGCTCCAGCGGCGCGGAGACGGGTGGCGGAACACCACCAACACCTTGCAGGTCGCGGGCGGCATCTTGTCCTTCCCGGCGGTGAGTGACCTCGCGCGGATCGAGGCCGGCGATCCGCAGAGCCACCGTGTTGCGCGCCGGCACCCGCAGCTTTTGCAGCTTGCACGCCCGCACAACTTCGCGGTGGAACGCCGCCAAGCTACGCTTCTGCTTGGTCAGGAAGCGCTTTTGCAGTAACTCGCGGATGATTCGTTCGACCGACTCCGGCAAGCGGCCTTTACCTTTGCCACCGCTCGACTGCCCAAGAGCCAAGTCAGTGACCAGCCCCGATCCTAGCCGGGCACGGCGGATCAGGACGTAGACCTGCCGCCGGGACAGCCCCAATGCCTGGGCTGCCGCGTCGGCCGCTTCATGCCCAACCGTCTCCGACTGCGCCAACGGCCCAATGATCTCCGCGCGACGACGCGCACGCTCCCATGCCTGTTCTGGCAGGGTGGCCACGCCGTGCTCGGTAATCGGTGCGGTATCGGTCGCCATGCTCATCTCGCTTTGGTGCACACGAGTATTGAGCATAGACGAGTTTCGTGCAGAGGAGTCCTGATATCTGGCTGTCAGGAGCCGTATGCACAAGAGGCTTCAAACCGCGCTGAATGGTGCAGTCGTCTTCTGAAAATGACACCCATTCCCGCGCTGGCAGTTGGTCCGGCGACCGTGACGAGCCACTGAGCTTTGCGAGACAGCGTGGGACGATCAGCCTGGATACTGGCCCCGCCAAAGAACGTAAGACCGACCATCCACCGGCGAACACGTTTGCCGCGCAACGACAGGAGAACCGGTTTCCCAAACCGCACGCCAATCATTCGGCCACCTAGGACCAGTGAAGTACAGCAGTGCCCCAGCTCATGCACAACCATATCAAAATAGAGCCAACCATAAACGAACGCGACGTCAGTCAGCGACACCCATTGGGTAGCCATATTCAGGGCATCGGTGGAAATTATGGGAGGTGCCGGCATTGTGGCGGTCCTGTCCTAGATGGCCACGTCCAAGTCTAAAGCGCGAATTCCTCGCTGAAAGCTTTCGAGTTCCGAGGGCGTGACTGTCCAATCGTCGCCAAACAGCATGCTCCTACTGTCGTTGACCTGCTGCTTGAGTTCGGGCGTCTGTGTGCCGGCGACATACTGTCCATACGCAAAGAGAACTTGTGCGAACCGCTCCAGGCCACCGCGTTGGCGTTGAGCGAACTTGTACCACTCGGTTGTGAGGTTGCCGAAGGTTGCGCGACCGGTTTCCGCTTCATCGCGCAACGCTTCATACAACTCCTGATGCTTGATCCGGATTGTAATGAGGCACGCCATCAAGCCGTTCCAACCAAGCCCCGCCAGTACGTATAGCGCGCAAGCACGTTCTATGTCGCGGAGTGAGAGGTTAGCCAAGACTGCCATCGCGGCCAGGCATCCGGCAAAGTTGTCCGAGTTGGCTATGTTGTAACGCGCCAAGGTGGATCGCACGAATGCGCTGATGGGGGCTCCTGGGCTCATGTCCCCGGTTCGCTGCTTCGGCAAACGCAAGGACAGATGTAGAAATTTCCCCAGATAAGCGGCGGCGTCTGTCTCGGCACCATAGACACCACAGATTGCCTTCTCAAGCTGGGATCGATTCATGACGAGCACAAAGACTAGATTCGGTACCTCGAAGAAGTGTTTGATCCGTTCAATCATGCTCACTGCAAACGCCGGCCTGCACCGATCAAGTTCGTCAATGAAGATCACAGTCGGCGTGTCGCCCTCCGTCGTAAAGTCCTCTAGCGTCCGACGAAATCCTACGACCGACTCTTTTTCCGCCTTATGAGACTCCAGCCGCTTCTTTGTCCATTCCTGCGCAAACTCCGCGCTTTTGTCGAGGGCCTTGTCGTAGCTGTCCTGAAACTGATCCACGACGTCACTCGTGCCCATCAGCTTGCCAAGGCCATTCACGGTGGCCTTCACCGCCAGCGGCATCAAGGCACTCCCAACAGCCGCCGCCTTCGTCGTCAAGCGCTGCGCAAGCCCGCTACCTTGGCAGAGCTGCCGTATCTCGCTGGCTAAGAGCACAAAAGGGTCTTCCGTGTAGTCTTCCTGAAAAGCGTCGATGAAGCCTACGCGGTACTGGAGCGCTTTTAGCTGGGCTGCCCAATGTCGAGCGAACCAAGACTTGCCCTCTCCCCATGGCGCGTCGAGCGCAATCACGGCGCCGTAGCGCAGCCGGCCAAGATAACCTGTCAGCTGCTCAGCGAGTTTTGCCCGCTGAAGTAGATCACCTTCAAATGGAGTGGTGATGGAGGTGAGATCCGCAACCGGCAGGGTCAGCGCCGGACCACGTAGCGTAGTGTCGTCGCTCATGATTTGGGCTTCTCCGCCGCACTTGCTGGCTCGTTTGGCATATCAGCATCCTCCTTCTCTGGGAACAGCCGTTTGGTGAAGTCCCATTCCTCTGCATGGACATCTGTGGCGGATAGCCCGCACTCTTGCCGGAGGTTCCCTGCAAGCTGCCACGCGCGGGCGCCGCGCCGGCGGGCATGCGTCTCAATGGTGGCGACGGTGTCAAACGCCGTTGCATCGACTACGGCTTGGGAAGCAATATAGCCCTTGCTGTACCGCACCTTTAGCTGCAGCCCGAGAATTGCATCGGACAGATGTGGGCTGATCCAACGCCAGTCAGGAGCGTCCGGCATTGCGAAGTCCGGTAAGCTGATTCGACGCAGGGGCCTTTCGTCGTGGTCTGCATGTGCCTCCCCTTCTGCTTGGTCGATATCATCTATGCAGTGTGCGCAGGCAAGTGCGTAGGCTTCCAGCGCAACGGCCACCGTCAGGGCCGTGCGCGTACGCTCACGTTGGTGGTCATCTTTTCTCTGGCGCCGCTCCTTCCAAAGCGTGACGCCCTGGTTGAAAATCGCAACAACCACAGCGCCGCCAAATGCCCAAGCAGCCGGGCCGATCTCGAATCCCGCCGTGGCCACGCGCTTATAGCCCTAGCTTCTTCAAACCGGCGGGAAGCTCTTCTGATAGGTTTTTGCCGGCCAGATAGGCGACGGAACCATCGTTGAGATTGGTCGTCGTCCACTCAAGATATTTCGAGAATGGTGCGTCGTGCCCAAAGTCATCACCACGGCCGTAGTGCATGAGTGCTTTGACGTAGATAAAGTCTTCCGCCGAAAGCGTGGCTAGCAACGTCTCGACCGCATCGGGGCCGGCTAGAATCGTGGGGATCTGTTGACTGTTCGCGCCCCCGGCGCGCCGTTGGCGATCAAGCCTCACGAGTTCATCAATCGTCTTTCGCAGGTTGGGGGTCATCCCTAGTCCTCGTCTTGTGCGTAGTGGAAGCGCCATGTCGATAGTCAGTTATCGGGCATGGCCGTATGACAAAAAAAACCGCCATCAGGCGGCATTCGCTAAATCCTAGCGACGATCAGCTCGTAGATGTCGGCTTTCCACCAGGGCCCGCCCTCGATGCGGGGCTTCTTACCTTCGCCGATCTGTTGCGCGAGACTGCCCAGTTGGTCGGCAGAGGAAACGCTCCACCCTTCCTCAAGGGCGGCACTTACCACGTCGCTCTTGAGAATGACTTCTCCTTTCTCATGAAGAATCTTGAACAACTCCTTGGCCCTGTTCTCATCATTGGGATGCGATAACCCGGTGCTGACGTTCGTCGAGAGGCTCAAAGTCCTTACTGCTTCGGTGACGATTTTGGACATCATTGGAATGTTCGGCTGCCGGCCGGTGCGGGACGCGATTGATGCGCCTGGTTGTGCCCCTCGGGGCAATTCCTAAACCGGTCACGCAATGTGGCCTCGTGATCGTGTAACGTTTGTGCGCCCCCAGCCGGCGCACTTTTCACTTTTGCCGTGCAGCATCGCGAATGCGTTTTGCTGCATCACTCGGAGTGTCTCCAACCATCGACCAGTCGCCATGCCACCACGCGATGATTGCCGCGGCCTGGCGTATCGTGGGAGCTGCCACAACCTCTGCCATTTCCGCTCTCACCTCGGCCCACCAGGTCGCGCCTTCCCCGTCGTCGGCGTGCGGGTCGACGGCTTGACGGTAGATGGCCTTAGCAGTTTCGAGATTGAGCGTGCGGCCCATGTCAAACCAGTTCGTACTTGAGCAGCAGTTCATTCTTGCGCTGCTCTTTACGCTTGCGAGCAAACATAGCCTCAGGCGTTGGCACAATTTCTGGCTGCTTCGCCAAGGTGGTGTCGTAGTTTTCGATCTCGGCTACGAGTCGGATCAGTTCGCGCAGTTCGTTCTTGGCGTCGGTAAAAACTTTCATCCTTGCTCCCTTTGATCTTTGCTACCAGTTGCGTCTCACTACTGCTTGCGGGAGACCCCACCAAGGGGCAGGCCAACGGTGCGTCATCGTTACCCACGCTAATTGTACCGTTGGCAGCGCGGCCTTCTTTGTCGGCTGATGGCGTGCCCCCATCATGGGAGAAACACAAGGCGGCAAGCACCACCGCGTTGACAGCCATTCATTTCAAGACTTCGCATTGGAGAATCCCACAGCAAGCCTCTTCCTTCGGCTACAGGTACAACCCCCTAAATATCAATTTCGCACTTGCCCAGAGCGGGCACCCGAGTCGCAAGTGATGTATTAAGTGAGAAGCCGGGGTAATACTGCTTCACCGCCTCGGCGAATTTTGCCTCCGCTTCGGCCTCCGTCGCTGCGAGCACCAAAGCGTGATAGAGCTTCTTGGTACCGGCGCCCTCTTTCTGCACGAGTAGTCCTGAAACCATGTATTGCGGAGGCTGGCTCGATCGCCAACGCGTTTGGCCTGCCGCGGCAGCCGTCGCGCCAATTGCGATAACAAGTGTGCAGGCGCTGGCAATCAAAAACCTCGAAACATGCCTTGCTCGTTGGAGCGGTTCCGAAACTCGATCAGAGTGGCGTCTCATGACAACTTTGAATGGATAGGAGTGATATTAGTATATCAATATAGCGCCGACGTGTGAACTCTGGTTAGTTGTTTCCAACGTCAGAAGTGCACCCTTCCCGACGCAAAAAAAAGCCCGCTTCAGGAGCGGGCGGGATGGGAAGAATCGCGGGGTCATCACGATTTAGAGAATTTTCGCAGAGTTATTTGTATTAGACACCCCGACTTAAGTTGGGTCTGGCCCTACGCGCTGCGATCGCACTCCACGTGGCCAGGCCGCAGCCGGGCAACGTGCAGAAAGAATGTCTTTAGCGGTCACGTCCCTTAACTCGACTTGGGGCAACGATGTGAGCTTGTTGGTACTCGTATCGAAGGCGCAACGGACCGGTTCCGACGGCGTGATCCTGAGCCTTTAGTGGTACTCGGAAACTATCGTGGATGATCGCTTCGCCTTTACCTACGTCCTGCACAAGATGCCTTTGCGTCCGTTGGACGATTGGGCCGCAGTAATCACCTTTCTCCAGGTTTGTTGCGCCTAGCGTCATCCCGCTCTGCTGGACAAACGCCTCTGCGTCGTGGCGGGAAATGTCTCGACTGCGGCTTAGTCCGGCAAGGTAGCTGAGAGCAACAGTCGAAGCTTCATCAAAGCTCGGGCGATAGTCCAATGCTTCGATGGAGTCGAATTGGCGGAGGAACTGTTCGCTTGGCGCGCTGACATGGGTCACGAATGCATCAATGTGCCGAAACATGAAATTCTCCGCATGCACGAGTTCATCCTTCGCCCGATCAACGACAAGGGCAAGATCGAAAAGGTCGCGAGGAGTGGCGACGTTGCCTCGATAGTGCATCTTTTTTGCCACAATTTCGGCCGCCGTTTCCACGCGTACAGGTTTGCCAAAGAGTTCCCAGGATTCGTAGGCGGTATCAGCAGGCAGAAGGTTTGGGCTGGCGACAAAGTCTATTTCGCCTTCCTCCATTTGGAGTTTGACGTAGCCCGCAGCCTCCGTGTATTGCGAGTTGCAGATTTCATCCGCCACATCGCTGAGCCGAGGCGTCACGTAGCCAAGGCTTTGAGGATCGGGCACGAAGAAATCTATGTCCTTGCTGAGTCGATGGTTGTATCGCAGCATCAACACGGTTCCGCCGCCGAAGGTGAAGAAAGGATCCGCGACTCCTCCATGCTCTGCGATCTCGCCAACTAGTCGCACGGCGCGAGGAAAAAGAACCTGCCAGACGCCGCCGGGCAGCGTGTCTTCGCTCATGCCCAAAGCTCCTTCCGCGCGCTGGCGAAGTGAGACGCAAGATGTGAAACCTGCGCCCAAATAGAGGCAGGTGATACGGACTCCTGTTCTGCCGCTTCTTCCACAGCCATCACGACGACTTCGACTGGCGTCTCGTCCAATAGATGGCCGATGTGTGCTTCGAAGCCTACGGGTACATTCCCTGTGGCCAAAGTCGCCTCTAGCATCGAAGGCGACAAGTCTCCTCTGTAGCTCACACTGGCAGACTTCGCCGCCATCCAAAGTCCGTGCTTTTTCTTGCGGCGCTCCAGGGAGAGTGTGTCGAAATCAAGTCCGACAACGCTCAACAACCTGGCGACCCGCTGGAACCCCAGATCATTTAGTGTCCCCGCTTCCAAACGCTGCACAGTCTCGCGCGAGAGGCCCGCCAGCTTTGCCAGCCTCTCTTGCGTAAGTCCAATCGATTCGCGCCGAGTTCGAACTTGCTTGCCGACGGTAAATAGGTCCATTTGCAACCCCTCTCTACTCCATTGCCGCGCACCTGCGCTACCACCTCAGTATAGAAAGCCAAGAAGCGTAGTGCAATATTTTGCGCTTTTTAAGAGCCTAATAGTCCGCTTACACACAAGTTTGGCGAGAGGTTTGTTGCGTCTCGACCGAAGCAAGGCGAAGTTTTAGCCATGTCTCATAGCGCAACGGACTAGGGCTGCTTTTGCCACACGCTGGCGGGAGGGAACTCACGCATCGCCTCAGACGTATCCCAATGCCAGGCCGCCAGATCACTTGCCTCCGTTAATTCCGCTAGTTGCCTGCGATACTCATCGGACGCCCCGAACGAGGTGACATACATTGCGACCGGGTCCGCGGTATCGGAGAGAACCACGCTGGCCAGTGGCGTGGTCGAGGCAAGGTTATAGCGCAAACCTTTGGTAAATCGTCGCTTCTGCGAAGTCAGCGCGTCGAGCAGCAGCTTCTCGTCGACGTTCTCATACGGGATCCAGTTCTCATTGACCAACATGAGGGACGCTTCTTCGAGTGAAGCAATCCCAGCTCCACTGACGCCGAAGGTAGCAACGATCATCAGGTGAGAATTGTCATTGCCCGCCCATAGTTCAAGCTCATGTCCAAACCGTTTGAGCAGCCGCTTATATAGATCCTCATTCATCATGAAATGGGCATCCGCCATATGCTTGATGACCATCTTCATACCGAATCGTGCGGAACCCATCTCCTTCACTTCGCCGACAAGAAGCATCAGCCGTCGCGCGCTTCCATCCGCCTGCGCCAGGGCATGAAAGACACTTTGGCGCCTCCGAGAGATCTCGTCCTTCTTCTCCATCGAGAATGACTCCGGCACGAACAGCAGGTCGGCGACCGTCGTTCCTTTCGCAACCTTGTCCACCGCGGCCTGGAGCAGGTACTTGCGGACCACCCACCAGCTTCGCTTGCCTTGCATGGCAGGAGACCACCGGGTGAGGCCCGCTTCGTCGTACAGGTAGTGCAGCGTGCCGCGAAGCGTCAGCTTCTTCCCGTCGGTGCGCACACTGTCATGCTCGGCGCCGCTTGGCGCGGGAGCCGCACGCGAGCCATTCTTGGTGAGCGCAAAATCGAGCTTGAGCGTTGTCAATCCATCGGCGAGATTCGTTTGGATGGCACCACCCATGACCTCACCCAGACCGGAGAGTTCGGCGGGCGGCTCATACGAGTCACAGTCCGCCGCGTGGGATGCACCCGAGTGCGGCATCCGTTTGATGATGAACTGCTGCCCAACCTTGGCAACATACATCTCGACGCCCTTTGGTCGGCACATACACATCGGTCGCTGCGACGAGCCGTAGACTGCCGCGAGAGCGTCATTCAATCGAGCGTCACCCGACTGGTAGGTTTTGTCGGAAATCTTGTACATCGTCACCTCATTCCCAATGCAGTTAGAGTTTGCGCACCTGCGCACAGACGCTGTCGCACCAAAGCTCGCATCCGAGCGTGCTCGCCGAGCGCACCAGACCGACCCTGTAGCCGTCTATGAACGAGATGCGGTTGAGACTGACAGAGAGCACGCGCCGGACGTGAGAGCCAGAGGGCGAGACCAGAACGTCGCCCGTTTCGGGGCCACCATGCGGCAAATCCAGCATTTCGAGTTCCAACGTTGGGCGCTCCCGCATCATGAAATATATATATCATAAGTTTAGAGGCCCAGCGCGAGCTGTTGTTTTCGCGCGGGGGCCTCGCTGACCTGGGCTTTGCCTTGGGAATATTGAACTGTGACCGTTTGCCCAAGTTTCGGCTTCTTCTCGAAAGCTGAGGCTAGATGCACGACCCCCTCATTTTTGCCAACGTCCTGGATCAGCACATCGCCGGCCGCCGCCACGATCTGCCCGGCGTATCTGCCGCGTGCAGGTTCAGGACGTCTAAGCGTGGCCACCACTTCGGAGGCGATTTCTGTCGTGCTTTCGGGAAGATCAAGCCCGCTAGCAATCTCCAGTGGCCTCCGCCCCTCGATCTCCACTTCGGGTCGATTTCCAAAGCGGTTGATCGCGTTGCCTATGTGATGGGCGACGTCTTTGAAGGGCTCGTACACGATTCCTTGGCCTAAGACCTCGTGTGCGATAGTTTCGGACAGACCATCCACCAGGTGCGCAGGAACTTGCTTCACTGCCGCATGTTCTGCCGGCGTCAGCTGACGCATAAGCTCTGGTCGCTCGGGATGTTGAAGCTTCGGCTCGGTGCTTCGGATCTTAGCGTACCCCTTTCCTATTGTGCCAACCGACTCTGCAGTCCCGTCGTAGACCTGCATCTTAAATCCCTTACCTGCTGCCAAGTCCTTTTCCTGCTTCTCCACCAGATAGCTCATGGGCTTCCAGCGCGAATCATCGAGAGCGATGGGCTCCAATACGTCGCCGAGTTGACGCGGCTTCTTCGCGGGCGGCTGGAGTTGGTCGAAGCCAAACTCTATGCCTTCGGTAACAGCGACCATGCACCAGCGGTCGCGGTTCTCAAGAGCGCCCCATTCGGCACCATTCAGGATGCGCTCTTGTGTGACGTAGCCGAGGTCCCGCAACTGATTTCGGAGAATCGCCGCAGAGGCCGTGGTTGCGTAGCCGGGCACGTTCTCGTACAAGACGATAGCTGGCGCGGCCTTGTTCAAGATCATCAGGGAAGCGACCACCAGGTGACCGACCTCTGGATGAGCCTCCGCGATGCCGTGTCCTCTCTTTGCGAGCCCGGACTTGCTAGCGCCACTGCACGGTAAGCCCATCTCCATGATTTCGACCTTCGGAATCTGTGCGAGCCCGCGATCGTCAAACGCAAGCTCTTGCATGGGTGCGGCAAACGGAATCGTCTCGGCGGACCAAGCATCATTGTGGACTGCAGCGTGCTCGATAAGCTCCGGTCGGATTTCGTTCGCGAACTTCAGTACCGCGTCAATGCTCGCCGCCTTCAGCCCTTCGTGAACTGCGTGACTAAGGATGCCGCCACCATGCGACAAGCTCCCGATCCCAAGAGCTTCTCCACTTTCCAGTTTTGATCTCAGCCTTTGATACCTCTCTTGCTTCTTCAGCTCCGAGGCGAGCGGTACTAGGTAGATTTCGCCCTCTTTGACAGCGACGCGGATCGCGGACATCCCATCAAAAACGGCGAGCAACTCCCTGCTGTTCAGGTCGATAATTGGATTGGCCTGTTCTCCGATTTTCTTCGAAGAAACAATCCGTGTGCCATCCGGGCTCAATTGCAGCACCACCGTCTTCCCTTGCACCGACACGTCGTAGCGTTGCCCCGGCTCGAAGCCAGCCCGTAGCGCCTGCAGACCTTCGAGCCAAACACGTGGCGCGCCACGGTGGTTGCCGATCTTTTTCACGAAATACCCGTCGAGCATCTGTCTTCCTTTATTTGGAGTAGGGAAACAAGGCTTCCCCATGAACCTACCGAGAAATTCCTGAATCAATATCGCGCGCTACAGCGTGACCAGCGCGATAAGAAAGGCGTGCAACATCTCCCGACTTCAACGGAATGGTGGAGACGATGTCGTCGCGATGGTGGATGACCCCACGATGAGAGCCGGAATCCTGAATCAAGTAGTGCTTGGTTTCCGCAACGATGCGACCCGCATAGATGCCGGCTTCGCGCGCAGGAAGCTCCGCGACTAGGCCCGCGTTCTCTGCGGCAATGCGTGCCTCTCTCTCCAATCCAAGCACTGCCTCTGCTGCTTGCTTCATACGATCCGAAGCGAAGCGTTTTCCGGGTGCTGTCAGGACAGCCAGGGAAAGCTGAGGATTTGCTTCAATGCGGGCGATGAGCAGATCGTGGACCTCTTGACCGCCATCCTCGAAGAGGCGTTCGTGCCCGCGATTGAAAATATCAGGAGCCTTAAGCGGTTCCGCTGCGCCGGCCAAATAGTCGCGCACCGCTTGCTCCGCAGATTCATTCACCAGTTGAGCGTGCGCCATCTCTTCTTGCGCCCGCTTCTCTGCCAGCGGGTCAATGGACGCGAATAGGCCGCCTGTCTCTCCGGGTATTGATTCCAGCGTCGCGGGCTCCCAATCCGAGACATACTCCGGGTTGTCTTGCATCTTGCGAAGTTCCATCATTACTTCTGCAGTGTTCTTGCGCGCTAACTCCAACTCGCGGTGCTGCGGGAACGGCTTGCCAAGTTCGATCTTCACCTTGGCAAGCTCATCAAGCTCGCGTTGATATCGTTGGGCCACCTGGTCAACATCTTCCTCAATCGAATTCAGAATGTTGTCCATGCGCTGGATGAAGCCCGTCATGCTGAACTTGTCCTCCTTAAGATAAGAGAGACTTGGAGGCGAATAGCTGGCGGTACCGCGCAATGCGAAATTAACGCGGCTTGCATCGGCGGTGGCGGTGACAGTGAAGCCCCGATACTTGCCGATGTGAATCACTTCCGGCTTCTCGTGGGCCCTGCCTCTACCCGCGATGGCATTTTGCATCCCTTGTAGGACGGCAGCCATTAGGTGCTCTTTTGTCTCCGAGTTGTAGCTGCGTGCGCCGACCTGCATGCTCCACTCCTTCGGCGAGTTAGCATCGCGCAGAGCAATGTCGGCCTTGTATTCCGCCGAATACTTATCGGCGCGCTGCTGAGCCCGCCCAAGCCACTCGGCGGAAGATTCGAGTGTATGCCGGCTGCGTTTGTAGTTGGCCTGGAGGGCTTCCAACTTTTTCAGTTCTGCAGAGAGCTGCACCTGCTGGAAAATTAATGGATTGCCAGTCGCTGCAGCCTTCATTTCTGCGGCATTGGCGGCTTCTCCGGCAACATCCTCAATTACGCGCGAGAGCCCGTCTCCCTTTCGGAATTGCTCAATAGCGCGAGCCTTGTACTCGATGGTCTGCCACATACGAGAGTCATATGTCTGCTTTGTTGCGTAGCGCAGGATCTCGACTTCGAAGCCATCTGGATCCTCTGCATACAGCAGGTTGCCCTGCCGCACGATTCGACCTTCTCGTTGCTCCAGGTCACGCGGGCGCCACGGAGCGTCCATGTGGTGCTCGGCCACGAGAAGGGTCTGGACGTTGGTCCCCGCCCCCATCTTGGCCGTCGATCCAAGAAGGAAGCGAACCTCTCCCCTTCGCACCTGCTCGAAAAGCTTCGCGCGCTGCAAGTCTGTCTTAGCTTCGTGCACAAAGCGGATCTCATGTGCGGGGATCCCGCGGGCAACGAGCTTGTCCTTGATGTCGTCGTAGACCGAGAATCGAGCAGAACCAGAACCCGCGAGAAGTTCATCCATCGAGACCACGGCATCGCCCGAATCGCCCACGTCGGCGGAATCGTCCTCGACGGCTTGAATTGCCTCGGATTGAGATTCGAGCCTTCGGCCCTTACCCAACTTTGGTGTCGACAGATCGCAGAAGACCAACTGTGTGCCCTTCTTTTCGTCCCACTTGTGGTAGATGCGGACCATGTGCTCGACAGCGGCGTTCGTTTTGCTGCCTTCGAAGTCGGGGGCATCCGGGTCTACAAGCCGGAAATCGAGACCAGCTTTCCGCGCATCGTTCGTGATCTTGAGTGGATTGTCTTTGCTCGGATCCTTCGGAAGATTCTCCATGCGATGGATGATCGATCCTTCAGTCCAATCCGTGATCGTTGAGCCATCAGCGCGCTTCAGTATCTCGCCGGTTGTGGCATCGCGCACGGGCGTCTGCAGGCCCATGTACTCGGCTTGAATTGGCGATCGCTCTACGACGACGTTCGTGGCCTTACCACCCTTCACCTTCGGAACCGGGAAGCGCATGCCGCGTTCGGCCGACTGCCGCTCCAGGTCTTCTCTAGTGATGACGTCAGCGAAGGAGCGATACAGGTTGGTTAGCTCGGGAACGTTCTGAAACTTTGCGAAGCGCGAGTTCAACCGATAGTTGACGCCAGTCGCGTCTAGTTCCCAGCCGGTTACGACTTGCCCGAACGTGCTTGCCCATGCGTCGAAGTGATGAATACCACGGGCTTTCAACTCGTCGTATTGCATGTACCGCTGCATCGTGTAGATCTCGGCGATGGTGTTCGCAACTGGAGTGCCAGTAGCGAAATAGACGCCGCGACCGTTGTTCTGCATCTGCACGTAGCGCGCCTTCACGAACAGGTCGAATGCCTTATCGGATCCCTGCAGATTGCCGAGGCCGGAAACGTTGGACAGAGTAGTTGTGATGAAAAGGTTCTTGAACTCGTCAGCTTCGTCGACAAACAGCGCGTCGATACCGAGTTCATCGAACGTAACGACCTTGTCCTTCGCACCAGTCTCAGCGGCACGCTTGAGCTTTGTCTCCATCCGTTCCTTTGCCTTCTCCATCTCCTTGATGGTGACGCGATCACCGCGGTCTGCTTTTGCCTTCAAGATCGCTTCGGTCAGATCGGCGATTTGTTCATTCAGGATAGAGTCCAAGACCTGCGGCGGCATTCCGATCTTCTTGAAGCTGGAATGACCGACCACCACAGCGTCCCAGTCTCCCGTAGCGATTCGCGCAAAAAGCCTTTGGCGATTCTCTTTCTGGAAGTCCGTTTTTTCTGCGATCAGGACATTTGCATCCGGATAGAGCTTGAAGATGTCGTCCTTCCACTGCAGCAGAAGGTGATTCGGGACAACGAACATGGGCTTCTTCATGAGCCCCATTCGCCTTGCTTCTTGCGATGTGGCAATGCATGCAAACGTCTTCCCCGCACCGACGACATGGTCATATAGCTCCGTGCCGTCCTGGATGCCCCGCCAGATCGCGTCCTTCTGATGAGGGCGCAGCTCGATGGCGCTGGAGGCACCGGGTAGGGTCAGATGGGAGCCATCGTATCGAGGGGCGACGTTCGTGTTGAAGCGGTCGTTATACAAGCGAGCGAGCGTTTCGCGACGGTCCTTGTCCTCCCACACCCAGTCATGAAATGCCTGACGCATTTCGTCTGCCTTCTGTTGCGCTGCGGCGGTTTTCTCTTCGTTGGTCTTGCGGATAGGGTTTTTGTGGTCGTCATACCCAACGATGTCCTCGACCTTGATGATTTTGTTCGTCAGGATCGCTTCGAGAATGTTGTTTGCGCTTGCATCTGGAGTTCCCCATGTGGCTCGCATAGTTGTCGGATCGCCCATACCGATCTTGACGAGCCATTTGCCGAGGCTTTCCTGGTAGCTGATGTTTCGATGCACATCACCGAAGATGTGGGAGACGAAGTCATTGATAACCCGGTCCGGAACCCAGGTAGACCCCAGGTGAATGGAGATGTCAATGGGTTCGATATCGGGGGGCTGTACCAGCTTCAGTGCTTCGACGTTGGACGCGTACCGCGAGTCGTGCGCTGCGGCATCTTGGGCGATTGCGAACTTTGCCTTAACGTTCCCTGTGAGATATCGATCTGCCGTTTCCCATCGCTGCGACGAAGGATTCAGGAAGATCAGGCCCTGTAGCTCTCGAACGAGGGATTCTTCGGAACGGCTTGTCAATCTAACCATCAGATCGAGATCCACCCCGCCTGTCTCGTTCATCGATACCACTAGCGCATCCTTGGCGGTGCCGGCGCGCGTCACTTCGCGTCGTGGCGACATCACCCGTTTGGAGAAGATCGCGGCCTTCTCCGCGCTCGGGTCGCGCGGCTCAACGCCATGCTTCTTGGCCAGGTCCGTGGAAATACCCTTGTCGTAGTCCTTTTCAAGCGATTGCAGCAGGGGATAGTCGGGATCCTCTCCCATCGCCTGTCGGTTCACCAGGGAACTGACATGCCCGTTTCGCTTGACGAATGTGTCATATGCGCGATTCAGGGCGGTGCGCATGGGCGCAAGATCTGCGTCGGAGAGATCACCGCCACGCTCCGCGGCCATTAGGGTGCGCAGGGCCGATCGAATGTCGACCATTCCCTTGATGCGCTCCAGAGCGCGCTCAGACTTTCCTTCGACAATCTCGGCCTGCGGCTCGTCGAGAAGGTCATCCAGGCGCGTGGCGACGCGTCCGCCATCCGTGACGAAGTAGGCGCCGATCTTCACACTGAGAGGCACGGAGATGGCTTCACGGGGCTCCGCCAGCTCTTGCTCTACCTCATTTGCCCTTGCCTGGTAGATCGCTGCCGGCAGCTGCATGATTGCTGCGCTCAGATCCATGGCCAGGTCTTGATCTGGCAGGGAGACAAGCGCTGGCGTGCCCGCAGCATACTGGGTGCCTGCTCGCGCCATGCGACCCAGCATCATCTGAGGGTTGTCGATGAAATAGCTGTTGAGCGGGATGGCTTCGCCGCCATCGGGATCGGGAATTTCTCCCACCTTCGTCCACCTGCTGTCAATGGGCTCGCCCGGCCTTGCGCGTTGAAGGAAGACGATATCGGTGGTGACTTCGGTCAGCGCGTTTTTCTTGAACGCCGTGTTGGGCAGGCGAATTGCACCGACAAGATGCGCTCGCTCAGCGATATGCGCGCGAGCTTGCTCATTGCGCGCGTCCATGAAGTAGTTGGACACGACGACTGCTACAAGTCCGCCCTCGCGAACCTTATCCAGTGATTTTGCGATGAAGTAGTTGTGGATCGAGAACGCGGAAATATCGCGATGGTTCGCGTCGTATAGTGATTGACTTCCGAAGGGGGGATTCCCGACAACCAGATCGAAGTAGCGCTCCGGGATCGTGACGTCCTGGAATCCCTTGTTGATGACGGTAGCAGACGGATAGAGGTGTCTCGCGATCTGCGCCGTTGTGGGGTCGAGTTCTACGGCAGTGACCTTGCTCCGATCCCGCAACGCCTCTGGCATCAGGCCAATGAAATTGCCGCTGCCTACGGAAGGCTCACCAATGCGGCCACCGTCAAAGCCGAAGCGGTGTAGGGCCGAGTACATCGACTCAATGATCGGCTGCGCGGTGTAGTGCGCATCCTGCGTGGAACGCCGTGCAGCTTCGTATTGCTCCGCCGTAAGGAGGGAGGCAAGTTCTTCAAACTCGCTACGCCATTCGGTATTGCGATGATCGAAGACCTGCGGAATTCCTCCCCAGCCAACGTATTTTACGAGGATCGCCTGGTCTTTAATCGCTGCAGGGCGTTCAGTAGCACGCAACTCTTGCAAGAGACGCAGCGCCGCTATGTTGTCGCGATACTTCGTCCTCGCTCCGCCTTCACCGAGACGGTCTGCATCCGTGATGCGATAGTCGCCGGCGGCACCGACTACAGCAGCTCTGTCTCCACTTCGTTCTGCGCGAGAATCTCTGTCTCCGTTACTCCGGAGTTCAGCAATGTCGTCGCCTCCAGAAGGATCTCGTGCTCCAGGTTCTGTTGTTCCAAGAGCCGGCCCAGAAGTACGACCTCGCCTTCCTCCTCCAGCGCCTGGAGCTTCGAGGGGCTGTTGATTGCCCAACGATCCAGTATCAGCCACCCCCTGAGATGGAAGGGGCGCGATCGCACTGAAGAGATCGTCTCCGGCCGGAGGATTCGCTTGGCTACGTCGAGAGGCTTCGTTTCCTTGGTCAGCATGTTTGGCTCCTGCAGGGGCATCTTCAATCGGATCAGCGGCAGCATCTTCGGCGATGCGGTCGATGGCCGCAATGGTTTCGTTAAATGTAAAGTCAAAGCCGAGTTGGGCCTCTGGGACTCGTTTCCTCTTCATCGCTTTCTTCCAACGTCGTGAGAAATTTGCTAGCCTCTCGCTGCCAGAAATGGCAGGAAGCTAGCCGGAATCACAGGGCCCTAACCTGTAATTCTTGCAACCCGACCGTGGGTAAAACACGGTCGGGTTGCTTCCTTCTCCCTGAGTTCAGGGGAACGCCGGAATAATAATATAAAAAAACTAGAAGGCGGACAAACTTCCGAGCTTCTGACGTCAGAAGCGCCCAGTTAGAGGGCTGGTTGATTTGTACTACCGAATGAACGGACTAAACTGTGCCTCGATCGCATCGTAGGCAAGGAAGCCAAAAAATGCGCCGAAGCCTGCAATCGCAAGCCAGTTTTCGCGCACCCAGTCTGTCAATTTCTGACGATTAGACTGGGGTCTAAGGCCGAGCCCTGGATCATGCTGCTTGTTCATGGTCTTCCCTACACAGTGGTAACGAGTTCGGTGTACCTCGACAGATGTCCGTCTGAGGTGATGAACCGCAATGGCTCCGACATTGCCTGCGCGACCAAAAGCCGGTCAAAGGGGTCGCGATGAATGTCGGGTAGGCTGCGGACCAAAGCAGCGTGAGCAGCACGCACTGGTAACTCTAGGTACCCGCTGACTTCAATTTCCGACACAAGCATATCGATGTCCGCTTGGAGTTTGCCAAGACCGACCTTGATCGACGCCTCCCAGATGCTTGCGCTGCTTACATATACTTCCTCAGCTTCCAAAATGAGCTTGCGTGCCGCTTTCGTCAGCTTGCGATCATCCATCACCGACCACAGGTAGACGTGTGTATCGAGAAGCAGGCGCATCACCGTCCCTCGAATGCTGCAACCACGTCGTCGGGGAGCGGTGCATCGAAATCATCTGCAATACGGACCTTGCCCTTGAGACCGCCGAAGCGGCGCGTCACCTTCGCGCGCTCCATCGGCACTAGTCGGGCAGCAGGCTTGCCGGCCTTGGCGATGACGATCTCCTCACCGCCGGCTGCCGCATCGACCAAGCGCGAAAACTGGGTTTTTGCCTCGTGAATATTGACGGTCTGCATCATCGCTCCCATATGGACTTAGTCCATATTAGTCCACTTCGTCATAGCGGTCAAGCGGGCCTCAGTACCGTGACGCGGCTAGGTGACGCATGACGCCGCGAATCGTTCGAACCGCGGCATTCATTGGAGAAAGCCTGCCAGGATTTACGCTGCAGGCTATGGGCGCCCGCCAACTCTGAGGCCTGCGCTCAACGCCGCGCGATCTTATGCGCCCACATCGTGGCGATGGGCCAACCGACAATTGAAATTTGCATTGCCATGCATACAGCAGCGGCATGCGGGCGCTTCGCCGCCAAGAGCGTCAGCCACGGAAAAAAAATGATGTTCAATGCGCGCATGTCGTTGGACCTGGATCGCGCCGCTGCAGCGGCGCGTCGACATATTGGTACTTCGTGACGAGAAGAGTGAGCGTGCTCGTTCGCTCCCCGATCCAGAGCTTGCCGCTTGCCCTTATGACACCTGGTCCCGTCGGTAAGGCGACACGGCCAGGATCGAAGCAAATATTGACGCAAGCATCGTGCGTCTGGAATTTTCCGAAGACTCGCGCCTGCTCTTCACGTCGATCTTCTGGAACGAACATGCCCTCCACGTCTTGCATGATAGCAAGCCGCTTCCCAATTCGACGTAGCGCTAGGAGCAAAATGGAAGGCGTGCTGTGTCGTGCGCTCTTACTGAAATTCAACCTCTAACTCCGCATGTCGTGGATCGAACGGCCTCGCTGCCATGGCACTTCGCCCTGCTGGTGGCGCGGGAGTGCTGCGGACTGGACCGGCCACTAGCGCCGGGACGCCGGCAGTCGTGTTATTCAGCACGGTGCGAACATAGCCGTTGGAAAAACCCCGCTCGAAGTTCCCTGTGTTGTAGGCGGATATAGCGGCCCGGAGTGCGGCCTGTTCGTCCCTATATTTGCCCGCCGCATTTACGTAGAAAGCCGCTAGGATCTTGCTACCCGCCTGCAGGTTCGTGCAGGGATCGAGTACCTGTTCAACCGTCAGTCCCAATCTCGCCAGGTTCTGACTGCTAACCTGTGTCAGGCCCAACCCGACTAGATGTCCTTTGCTAATCAGATCCTTTGCGATGGTGGCGGCCTCCGCCGCCGTTCCCGCGTGGATCGTTCGGAGCATTGCCTTGCGCTCAGAGAAAGGGAGACTCCGCGGCCCATCATCCGAGAGAACGAACATCCGCCCGTTCGACTCGGTCTTGACGATGGCCCCCATCGTAGTCGGATGAACTGTAGGCGCACAGGCCGCAAGCAATGCGTTCAGATCGGCCTGCGCATGCACGGATGCAGCGAAGAAACTCAGGCACGTAGCGAGGATCAGCCGCCTCACAATTGCCTCTCCTGCAAACGCTGGAATGCGACCATGCTTCGGGCAAGCGTGATGGCGATTGCCGTGGCGACGTTGTAATCCCAGCCATAGCGTTGAAGAGATTGGCGGCACTTTGCCTTGACCAAGTCCACATCGAACCAACGTGCATGGCCGAAAACTCGCTGCTGTGCGCTGATAGAAAGGACCAGATCAAACTCCTTGGGGCACTCTCTAGACAGCCACGCGTAGAGATCGTCTGGGCTACCAAGACGCCCGTAATGCAATTCAAGCAACGCTCGGAACTCCACTGCGACCTCTGCTGTGAGCGGCAACGGCTCATTGCCGCCATCATGCACTTCAAAATCCACTGGACTTTCCACCATGGCAATGCGGCTGCCGAATACACCGGCGCAATTCGCACGAATGCACAGCACGAGGAGCAGGCGTTCGACAGAAGCGACGCGTGGCCAGAAGCCGCTCCAGCGCGCACGATAGTCAGCACCAGACAAGCACCAGTTGTAGCGTTGGACGAGCTGGAAAAGATGGAGGGCGGCGGCACGGCTCATCGAGACCGGCGCATGTGATGGCAGCGCGCGGACGCGGACATAACTCAGCACAGATCGCCTCGCTTGCCTGTGTACTTGATCGTCACGCCGTCGCCCACCTTCGGCACTGCCGAGAGCTTCTCGATGCGGTGGAGCGAGACTTGCTCACGGTCATCTGCCAGGTGCAAGGCCACATAGTGGTCCGTCACGAGGAGCACCTTGCCTGCGTAGCGACCATCTGCAGAAGCGCGCTCAATCGTCGGTTCAGTTGGCTTGCCTTCCTTTTCTTCAAATTTGTGGAACACGCTGCGGATGGCACGTCGAACTTCTCGCTCGTGTACCGACATATCCCGATAGAAGCCTGCTTGGGAGAAGCTACGGTACTCCGACGGGTCGCTCACAATAAAGTGAAGTTCAAAGGCTTCGGACGGATTGAAGTCGCCGGCATCGCCCAGAGGCACAGCGGTGAGCGACAGATGATCCAACGTCAGTTCACTCGTCACTTGGTTCCCCTTGGGGTCAACAAGCCCATAGTCAAACTCAAGTACCTCTTCGCGCAGCAGATGCTCCTGCTTCAGGACCAATCGGCAGGCGGGGAAATCTGCGTAGGTGTTGATGGTCAGCGAGAGATTCTTCGATCCCTTAACCCGTTGGCAAAGAACCATGAACCACTTTGTTCGGATGGCTTGGCCTTCCCTGAAGGTCATATGGACACGGCTAGGACTCGGGATCTCCGCCCGCCGTTGGAACTCTGGCATCTCGAAATACTTCAGCTTCTTCGCGCGAATCGGATTGTGCCCAGTATTGAAGACCAGCATCTCGTCGCGTGGAAGGCGGCTTGCTTCATCGGCTGTTAGCAGGGGGCGCTCTACCAGCTCCTCCGAAATGTTCATCTGACCCAGCATTGCGCCGAGTCGTGTGCCGCTATAAGAGACGTTCTGGCGCTTCACCGTTGTCACGCCCGTCATCTTCGAAATCTCTTCGGCGGTTTCGAGGGTGTTGGGAGCATATGCAAGACGCAGCTGGCAGCCTGCTGTGACTGTTTCATTGTCACCATAGGCTTCACGCAGTTGAATGCGGTCCTGTACAAATAGGAAGGCGGTAATGCCATAGCCGGCCATGTAGCTAAGCGCGTCCTGAAGCTGCTCCAACTTCTTCAGAGATGCCAATTCGTCCACGAGTAGCAACAGCCGATGGCGGTAGTCTTTAACGCTCCGACCGTCTTCAAATGACATGTTGGCCGTCAGCCGCAAGATCAGGAACGTTATGAAGAGACGGATGAGCGGGCGCAGCCGGGCCTTGTCGGACGGCGGCACGACAATATAGAGGCTGACAGGCTTCTGATGATTCATCAGGTCATGGACGCGGAAGTCGGATCGCGATGTATTGCGAGCGACGATTGGCTCCGTGTAGAGGCTGAGCTTCGTCTTTGCGGTGGAGAGGACACTGTTCCGCTCCTTTTCTTCCTTGTTCAGCATCGCGCGAGCGGCAATGGCCACCTGCGGATGTGTCTTGGTCGGCTTGCCTTCGGAGTCGAGCCACCCCATGACTCCATCAGGATCGTGCTCCGCATTTAGCATCCGCAAGAACATTTGTTCGGGATGCGTGAAGCTCGGATCCGCAAGGTAGGTTGAGACGCCACTGAGGGACTTGTCCCGTTCGAAGTACTTGACGTGAAGAATGACACCGACAAGCAACTCGTACGAAGTGCTCACCCAGTGATCATCCATTCCTTCACCGTCAGGGTCTGCGATTGCCTGAGAGATGTTCTGTGCGTCCATCACGTCGTATTCGCTGTGGGCGCGAATCTCGTCCAGGACGTTCCAATATGACGCTACGTTGTAGCGAGACTTACCATCAATACTCTTCTGATCGACGGAGGTTGGATCAAAGCGAATGACCAGGGATCCCGCGGAATGCCTGAATCCGCTGGAGAGTTCGAAGTTCTCGCCTTTGATGTCGTTTGTTGCGGTGCTGTGGGGGTACGACAGCAGCGTCGTCAGTACGGGTCCAACCCCCTTACCGCTTCGCGAAGGGGCGAAGCACAGCAAGTGCGCTGGATCGCTGTAACGAAGGACCTTCCGGCCCTTCGGCGTGTCAAGCGCGCCCACGTATGGGCCACTGGCGAGCCGCTTGATGCGACGACGCTTCCAGGCGGGTCCCTCGCGTCGTTCGTACGAAAGCAGTCCCATCTTTTCGACGTCTCGGACAGTAGCCCAGTGTGCTGAGCCATGCAAATCCTCAGGTGTCTCGGTCTTCAAACTGCGCCGGTAGTACAACCAGAAACCGAACAACACGCTCGCCAGCACGCCACCGCAGAGCACAAGCAGCATGACCGTGACGTGCGTAGCAAGCTGGCCCGTCGCGTTGATCCATCGTCCTGCCCAATCGAACCAGGCAAACGGCTGGTAAATGCGCGTGCGGCCGAATTGCCAAGCATACTCGCCGAGTCCATCCTGATAGCCGACCGCATGGGCAAAGTATTGCGTAGCCATCCAGGACGAAAGAATGGCAAGCACGAAGAAGATCAACAGCACCGAAGCACTGAAGTGGACCGACTTGTTTCGCTGCCCTGTTCGCATGCGACAGCCCTCCCGTACCATAATATAAACGTATCACAATGGTACAGCTATTCAAGGATTTCGCAAAACGGAGTGCTACCGAATTCGACCATTCTGAAGCGACTGCTGCCCCTCCACCCGCCCTTTTCCCTCTGCGTAAGCGATTTTGGTCGAATGGCCGACCGCAGGGACACGATCCAGGCGCGCGAGATCGTGTGCAACGGCTGATAGCTTTCCAACGCTCTGCACAGCATGAGATGGCGTGTTTCCCACCACAGTCCCGACGTACTGACGATTATCCCTCGCGGGTTCGAGGGTTGCATTAGCGCCGATCGTAGCGCGAGCCACCTCTTCTGGAGTTCGTTGATCCGGCTGAGCGGATTTCCCCATCATGGCTAGGCCAACCTGCCGGCGCACTAAGGCGATCCCCTCTCTGGCATGCAGATCGTTGAAATCAGTCGGCGATCCATCAAGGGATTGAAAGGTGGGAAATGCCGTAAGGGCTCCGTGTGCGGCAGCCGCAGCAAGAGCCTTTTCTCTTCCTGTGTTCAGGATCTTCACTGCGACTTGTTTGCCTGTTTCGGAATTTGCAAACTCCCCTACGATTCGCTGAACCCCTTCGGGGCTCCGTTCGTAGCTCAGTCGAAGGGTGCAACGGGGGTTGGCCGAGAGGCTCCTGGGGGTTCCATCAATGCAGATCTCATCCCCCTTGATGCCGCCGTTGAGTTGGAGCTTGGGCCTTGAAAAGTCGGTGTTGGCGACTTTGTTGATGGTGCTGAGGACGCGATCGGGGGTCAAAACGTCATCGTCGCCGCAGATAAGTATGGTCCGTCCGGGCAGCATGGGGGCGAGTTTGGCGACAACAGGGCCTATGTTGCCGCCATCAAAGACTTCGACCACTGGAAGTCCTGTCGCCTCGTGCAGCGACGCACAGGTGGCATAGCCCTCGCCGAATAGAACGGTCTTGCCTTGGGTCAGATCGCCGAGTACGTGGAAATTCCCGGTCTTCTTCCCGTTCTTTTCGTACAGCTTGCTGCCCTTGGGGTCAATAGACTGGAGGCTCCATATGCGCCCCAGCTCATCGCGCAACGCAGTGATCAATCGGTCTCCGTCTTGGCGGAGACCATGTGCGCTCACCTGTTTCTTGGCCAGGTACGGATGGTCGTCCCGGGCTTCTGGCAGGCTCTTCCAACGCTTCGCAGAACGCTCCGCCGTAGATACCTGCTCCGCAGCAGTATCGCTTTCGCGTTGTGCTCGATTCTGTTCCATCGCCGTACGTTGCTTGTCCCGATCGGCATCCGTGAGGACAATGCCTTCAGGAAACCACGGCTCCTGTGACCCTGTGTCAAAGTTGACGATGTATCCGTTAGTCGCTTTCCCATTCAGGATTGCGCGATAGGCTCCCTTCTTCGCAGTTGCCTTCCTGCTGGTACTTACCTTCGTGTTTTGCCATGAGCCGTCCATCACTGGCGGCCCGTCCAAGACCAGTCCCGCAGCTTCACATGCCCTCGCGAATTGATCGCTAAGGTCGCGATCGCTCAGTGAGGCCGGGGGTTCGAACCAGCGCGAGAATGGCGCATCAGCGACGCCGTGCGGTACATACCAAAGCTCCTTCTTCCAATCGAAGGCCGCGCCTAACTTACTCGCCTGGTCCTTCTCAGCATACGGAACGAAGATGTAGCGCCGCCCCTTCCGGATCGGTTCGCGGGCGACTTCTGACGTTGGAAACTTTTCGGCGGTCATTGTGTTCTGCTAGGCATACGATAGAAGGAGCGCTGCCCGCATATCGCGGGCAGCCTGTCTTAGCGGCTAAGACCTTGAGACTTGGACTTGCCCTCATTCAAATCGAGGGCCGCGCGTCCGTTTGAGTATTGGACGCCTACGTGCTCGCGACGCTCGCGAGCCTTCGCAAGCTGGCGAGCGTCTAGCCGAGCTTTGTCGTGGACAACGTTCACTCGCTTGCCCACATCCTGAACGACGTGGTGATCCGTTTCGTGAACGATCTTGCCGACGTAGCGCCCGTTCTCAACGTTCGGCGCTTGCACGCCAGCACCGTGTTTCAATGCGAACTCAGTTGCAACGTCGCGAGACGCCGCAACGAGGCGTGCGCTTGCCGCGTCGGCTGACTGTTGAGAAGCAGATGCGGTATTGTCGCCGCGCGCTTGCGCTGTGCGTAGCGTCTCCAAGTCCTTTTCAGTTGGCTCATAGCCCACCACTTCGAGACCAGCCAGCTTCGCGTGATACCACGCCTCGCTGCGGAATTTCTCCGTACCGGTGACGAGAATGGCCTCCCATTCCTTATGCTTGGCCAACTCGATTGCCGCCTGAAAGGCGTCCATCTGCTTGTCCACGAAGCGGATCTTTTCGACTTCATCGACAAGCGCCACACGCTTGCTCTCTTCACCGTCCGCAATGCGGAAATACTCGCCGTTGTCTCGGCGCACGAAGCGACCGTTCAGCAGTGTCGCCGGCCCGGTCTTTGGCGGCTGTGGCTTCTGCTCAGCGGGCGTGCCAGAAGCGAGCGTGGATGCTGCCGCAACGCCACCGGCAGATTGAATGGTGTTCTCGCCGGTCCCAGCGGGCGTTGGCACTCGCGCGCCAGGGGCGAGCTGGATGGCGTTTTCTTGCTCCGGCGGAGCGGCTACGACACTACGGTTCTTCGCGTCCGCTTCCTTCTCAACACTGACCTCTCGGACCACGCGCGAGATTGAATTTTCCATTTCCATGCCTTCAGCTTGGCCGCCAGCGCCATGCTCCCCTCCATTGAGCGCGGTCTGCATTGCCGTTTGACCACGTGCGTTGGTCAGCGTGGAATATACGATCGCGCGCACGTCCGGGTCTTCCTCATGATCCAGCAGATAAGCGCTCAGCGAATCGGCATCCGGGAACTCGACGTTCTGATCGGCATGCTCTTTAGAGATAAAGGCAAACCTGCCTCCGCCAGCGCCAGCCACAAAGAGGTATTCCCCCTTCCCTGTTTGGACTACAGAAGGTTCGGAGATCGATACCTGCATAGCTGCCGACGCGGTATCTTGGTGCTGCTCAGCGTCTGCGGCGTGCTTGACGCTTGCGGGAACCACCGGATCGGGCTCGAATCCCGGCATCGTGCGCGCCAGGTGCTCCCGCGGCGTCGTCTCGAACTTGTCCCTCGCGTCCAAGTCGGCGCCGCCCTGCACGAGGATGTTCACGATTTGAGGGGTGGACGCGTAGTGCAGAGGTGTCACGCCATCAGCGTCGACCGCTCGAACATTGGCGCCTGCCTTGATCAGAGCAGCCACCAGATCCGCATTCGACAGCCGCACGGCCTTGTGCAGGGGTGTCGCCCCTCGCGAGTACAATTCACCGCCGCGCGTGACGCGTGCATTGACCTCAGCACCAGCCGCGACAAGCAGTTCCACGCCTTCGCTGTCTGCCGCGCCCCAGATAGGAGTCTCACCGTTCTCGCCCCGGGCATTCACGTCGGCGCCCCGCGAGATTAGCTCGCGTGCAAAGGCATGATCCTGCCAATGCAGAACGAAGCCCAACGCGGGATTCCCACCAACGCCTGTGACTGAGTTCGTGCTATTGGGGTCCAGATTGTTCTCTCGCCAAACGTTGGCAGCGAGTTGGACTTCACCAGCATAGAGGGCATCAAAAAATTCCTGCTTCGCATCCATCGTCATTCTCCAGTATCAATCACTTCGACAAACGGCGAAGTTATCGCTTAATGAGCACCTCGCATATTATGCTTTTAATATCTCATTACGTGGTTGGAACAATGCGGCATGTGCCGCACTGTCCCCTCTAACCTCTGCCGCCCCGGCCGAGTTCGCGCTGCTGATCCAATACCGTTCCACGCCCATCGCGATACTCGATCGCTACACTTTTGCCGATCGCTGGAACGCGGTCCAGCTTTGCCAGCTCGTGTACCACGACGGCGCCACGACCGACAGACTGGACCAAGTGGAAATCGGTGCGCGCAATTACGTCACCCATGGACTTCCCGTCCACCTTCGGCGTTTGGATATACGCCTCGTCGCCATACGCCTCCCGTGCCGCCTTTACAGCAACCGCGTAGCTCGCTTCCAAGGCAGCAACGTGTCCTGTACTGCTCGGAATCGGAGCGCCGTGACGAAGCGCCGCAAGGTCGGCCTCATCCTTCTGCTTCTGCTCGGCAGTACGTAGGACTTTCACGATCTGCGTCATGCGCTGCTTTGAAAGCCCTAGCTCGGCCCCCGCATCGGTTTGCGACCAGCCTTCGACGAACACCAGGCGCGCAGCTTCGCGGCTATTCTGGGAGAGATTCGTATCGCGGACTAGGTTCTGAAAGTCCTGCTCGTTCATGGTCTAGCGTTTGCAACAAAGAAGAGGACGGACTATATACCAGGCGCTACGCCGTTGAGCGTGAACGTTGTTTCGGCTTCGCCGGCGTCGAGCCGGCTTCAAACTCTTCCATCCCCTGCGCCCACGTGCTTTCCAGCCATTCTGCATAGACGGACATATCGACCGAGCCGTCGGAGTTCGTTTTGAAGGGAAGTGGTGTATCCGCGAACACACGGGCCAGGACTTCTGGCGCAACGACGGCGCGATTAGAAGGCACAAAGCTACGCTCTTCTGGAAAGACACCGACCCCCATCACCACCGATAATGCTTCAATCAACACACACCTCCCAATTGGCAGAACTGGCTTATCCACATGTCACCCGCACGATGGGTCACATGATACGCGAAAAATTCAGTAAGTAAATAGCTAGAACTCTTTACTTTTGCGGCACTGCTCTTTACTTGGGCGACTCACTTCCGACGTTAGAAGTGCAGCCGACGTTGCCGAACTACGGGCGCAATTGCGCAGATTGGATTAACGGCGTCGAACAGGTGATTTTCTCCCCACGCAAGTGGGGCGAAAGTGTGTCAATTTGTGACATTTCATAATCACAAGATCACAAGGCTCGCCGCACTGCCGAGCTGGCCGATCCCCTTCATCTGCAGCAGGATCCGGCGCTGAGGCACAATTGACTTCAACTGCGATTCAGTCAAACCGAGCTTACGAACGGCCTGAGGCCAGAAGTTCGGATCCAGCCCGAGAATCACTTTGGTTCCCAAGCTGGCCAGCAGCACGTCGGCGAAGTCTGTAGGGCTTTGGGAGGCGAAGAGCATTGAGACCCCAAACTTCCGCGCCTCTCGTGCCATCCGGTTGACGATATAGTCCTCTTCCTTGTCTTGGTACAGATGAGCCTCGTCAATCACGATGCAATCCAGGACCTCGCTCTGCTCCCCACGCTGAACGGCACGCGTGAAGATCGTTTCCAACCTGGTCAGCGTGAATAACTTCTTCTCGTCCTTGCTAAGCGACTTGATGATGTAGCGCCAGACTCTGGAGCGAGGATCGAGCGGCGGAGGCGTGCTGCGATAGATGCCGATCTGGTAAAGATTCTCAAGGCGGTCGACTACGCTTTCCAGCGTCTCCTTCTGCCCCTCCAGGTCGAGGGCTTCATCAAACTCTTCTCCGGTCTCGATTGCACAGACGGCATCCTTGTAGGCGTCGATCGCACGGACTCGCGCGGCCTCTAGCTCACGCTCTAACCGCGCCGCCCCATCATCGTCGACGTTCTGCAGCGTCGCCTTCTTCGCACGCATGGCCCGTGCGCATCTGTTCACCTCTTCAAGCGCTCGTATGGCGCGTTGATTCGCACCAACGTGGTAAGCCTTGAGTCGTTCCTTCCCAAACTCGATTGCATCCGGCAACGTAGGATATCGGCGATCCCCTCCTGCTTGCCACGTCCCGGGGTTGTCAGCGATGAAGCCTTCACGCTTGTATAGCCCGGTGAGCAGCTTTGTCAGTGCCCTCTCCTGACGCGGCCCTAGCCGAACGGACGTACGTTTGATCGCCCCAATCAACGACTGGATACGCTTTCGCACACCGCCAAATTCTGGGTCGGCGTTCAGTTCGAGAGGATTGAAACCGAAATCAGCGGATTCGTGGAACGCGACGGCCGACTCGCCAGGGATGGATACGTCGCCGTGGGCATCAAAGACATGGAAACGCAGCCGTGGATGCCCAGTCTCTTGCATTGCGGATACGATCTTCCGCAGCGTGTGCGTCTTTCCCATGCCCGTATCGCCGAATACGGCCATATGAGCATTGACCACGCGATCGGACGTCCATTTTGCGCGAGCGCCGCTTGCTGCGTTTTGTCCGAAGTCTACTTCCACGCCAAACACCCTAGCATCAAGACTTGCCTTGTTTTTTTTAAATTAGAACGGGTTTTTGCATCGCATAAAGAGGAAAGGCCGGCTGAACCGGCCCTTCCTCACTACGCGCGGTTGATGGCTTCCGCGAGAATCGTCGGAAGCGAACTATCGTCTTGAGGCAGGGTGCCGCCCATTGCCATGATCGCCTTCTTCATGTCCTCGACTGGCAACATCAGGGAAACGACGTGCGACTTATTGGGCAATGCTTTGCGCTTGAGCAGTGTTTCCAACTGCGCCACAGTCAACTTCGCTTCACGTTTCTCGTGCGCTACCGCGCCAAGCACAGTTGTGCCGCTCGGAATAACCGCATCCCCGCCCGTATCCACAATCTGCGGCCCAGGCTTCGGAACATCCTTCGCCTTTGAGCTGGGAGTATAGGACTCGTTCTGCGGTGCTTGTTCCTCTACGAAGGCTTGTACTGCTGCAGCCAGCGCAGGGTCGATGTCGACAGGCCTGCGCGGCGTTGCTGGCGCCGCGACCTCGGCTTTAGGTGCGGAAGACTTGCTTGCGCTATCGTTGGCCGCGCTCGCCTTTGCCGCACGGATATCGCCCGACGTTAGCGAACGTCCCTCTGCTTTCGCGCGTGCTACCAGCTGATCCTGTGCTTCCTTGGGAAGAGGCCGAAATTGCTCCAGGAGCGACGCATACGTAATGATGCCGGTGCTCACTACGTGCTCCCACTCGGGCTCCAGAAGGGCGAGCAGGCGCGATACATATTGCGGGCTTTTCTTGACCACTTTAGCCAGGTCCTGCTTCTGAAGCTCCGGATACTGCTCGATAGTGGTTTTCAGAAAGACCGCCGTTTCCAGATCCGTGAGGTTGGAGCGTTGAATATTCTCCGCCAGCTGCGACAGACGCAGGCGCTCTTGCGCCAAGTCCTGCCGAATAATGGTGGCGATCTCTTCCGAATTCGGACGCCCATTGTCTCGATTGAGCTTGACGGCGCGCCAGCGGCGCTCGCCCATAACAATGCGGTACCGGCCGTCCACCTCGCGGACAGTGATCGGTTGTAACAGGCTGTTTTCATAGATGTCGTCGGCGAGTTCCGACAATTCCTGCATGACCTCAGGGTCGATCTGCCCGTCCACCGGCTGGAATTGAGTCCGCGGCTGCTCGGGATCCGGCTCGATCAGATCGATGCTCAGATTCACGATCTGCGCGGTGGGTGCCTCGATACTGTTCAGAAAATCAAGAGTGGTGCTCATGTGTAGATCCCTTTAGACGCCCAAGTCCAGCACGCGCTTTGAGAACATTTTCCAGTGCTGCCCTAGCTTTTTGTCGCGGGCGTGTTGCCACACCGGCTTGAAGTTCTCAAGAGCATCGGACACCGGCGTTCGCAAAGGGAATTCCTCAATTATCGCGTTGCCGAACTTCTTTTGAAGGTCTTCTCGAAAACGGCGTTGGGTCTTAGACGACTTCGTAAATAAGTTGACCACCATGCGAATCGACAGTCCGTGGTTAATACGCTTGACGCCCTTGATGGTGTCGAACGTATCGTCCAGGCCGGTGATGGAAGACAGCTTCGGCTGTACTGTCAGAATGGCAGTGTCTGACCAGAACAGCGGCCCTGCGATTCGCGGCCCGAGTGCCGGCGGCGTATCGAAGATCACATAGTCGAAAGGCAGCGAGCGAATTGCGGGACGCAGCTTAATCGCGAGCTTCAATAGCTCGTCTTCCTTCTTGTCCAACTCCTCCAGGTACAGGTGGCCGTGCAAAACCTTGAGATTATCCCACGGCGTATCAGAGAACTTGAGTTCGTTCGACGAAAAGAGCGTCTCCGCCCCACCGCGCTGCTTGTTAATGCGCAGATCCTGCGTCAAAAACTGCGACGCATTGCCCTGCCCACAGAAGTCCACGACCAGCACCCGCTTCCCTGCTTCCTGAGCGGCAAACGCGAGATGACACGTCACGGTGGTCTTCCCGACCCCGCCTTTCTGATTCGTCACCGTTACGATCTTCGGCATGCTGATCCGTCCTGTCTGTGAATTTCGTCGCGAGTCGTCAGCCGACGGCCCCGGGTTGGTCCTGCGTATGCCCCTGCAGATAGAGGCGCGTGAGTTTCTCTACAACCAGCGATGGCACGGAAGTTCGCACACGCCGCTGCTTGGCCACCTCCACCGACTCCGAAAACAGGGACTCGTGCAGCGAAACAGGAACCCGCACAAGGACGGATTTCTTCTCTCCTGGAAGGGCGGCACGCTCGGAAAAATCCTCCCCAGCAACATCGCCTTGGTCCAAAAGCAGCGTGACGATCAAAGCCGGCACAGAAATCTGGACGCGTTGCTTTTCCGTCATCTGGATCGACTCTGAGAACAGCCAGTCGACAATCGGGAGCGGCAGCCTAATCAACACAGGATGCTTCTGCTCTTTTGCCTCATTCATTGGAACCCCTGGATAGCTTGCTAGAATGATATCCACATATCAGCCATTTGGCAACGAAACTTGATTTATTTATAGCTGAATTGTGACCGCCGCTGAAGCGCACGAGGCGCTTCTGACGTATGAAGAGGTGATGCAAAAGGCGGCAAGCGCCTTGCGTGCAGCTCAATTACACGAATTTGGCACCAAACGTCGTTTATCGATCACTTTTAGAGCCCAGCATTTTGGCGGGCGGATAAATGAACTGTACCCACCAAAAAATGGCCGTGTAGCAGAGACAGGCCCGCGAAACGCCGCAAACTGTTGCGGTTTCGCCAACAAGCTCAGCCAAATCCTGAGGCAGCTGGATATTGACTTGCTCCCAGCCCGTCTTACCGGCCTGGCCGCCAGCGTAGGACATCGCAGTTTTTGGCTTGCGCCAATGCAGTCCGTGCTCCCAAGGCCGTTCGGCCAGGAACCGGCGCAGCATGTCCTCGAACATCGCCGTGAGCGAGTTGTAGAGAAAAGGTGTGATGCCCTTCAGGTACGTATAGATTTGTGAGGGGCAGCGCGTGGGCACAGCGCGCAATTCCTCCAGCCTGGTCTTAGGTCGACCGATTCTTCGCCCGTGTTCGTTGCGCGGCCGCGCCTCTACGGCTGTCGCCGACAACGACGGCTTGGTAGGTTCTGGCGCATTTACCTCCGCGGATTTGCCCGGCTTCGGCGCCGCCTTCGTGACCTGTGGAGTTTTGGCAGGCACCTTCGCGACGGCGCCCTTCCTCGCAGGAACAGCTGCCGCCTTTTTCGGAAGTGCGCGCGCCGGACTTTTTGATGCCGGCGAGCTACCCCGCTTCGGCGCGACAGCCTGCTGTGCCTTTGAGCCAGTAGCTTTCGTCTTTGTTGCCGGCGCGCTTTTTTTAGCGGTCATCTAGGGTGTTACCTATCGGTTTAATGTATCAGAATGAATGCAACCCCTATAAACATATCGTATTTGGATTGCACCGGCAAGGCGCGAAAGTCCTACATGATTTGCGCCAAGTTGCCCCAGCGCAACTTCTGACGTTGGAAATGCGAAAACCGCCCCTTTATCTTGGGGCGGCCTCATTTCATTTTGTTACATTAACGGGAGCCCTTCGCGGCGTAGCCTGATGGGAAGACGATGTCTCGCGTCACTACTACGTTGAACTTATAGCCCGGATCGCGGCTAAGCGTCGGCTGAATGTTCATCCCCTTCTGGATGAAAGCATTGCCAGTTTGGCCAAGCTGCCTGCCCACTTCCTGCGTGACGACCTGAGAGGGTGTCAGCGTCCCGTTCACATTCACCGACTGCTTCTGGGTTAATGAAATCCCGGCGGAGAACGCAGCCAAAAGCAGAGCGCCACTGAATACCTTACCGTAGTGGTTGTCTACATCGGCGTCAAAGCCAGCATATCCTCCCTTGTCTGCGCCGGGCATCCCGTTAAGGCTGATGCTGCTCCCGTCAGGGAAGATCATACGATTCCAAACCGCCAAGATGCGCTTCTGTCCGTATGCAATTTGGCTGTCGTAGGTGCCGATCAGCTTCGTTGCCTGAGGTATAAGCAAGTGCCGGCCGGTGGCACTATCGAACACGTTCTCAGTAACCCGCGCGCAAGTCTGGCCAGGTAAGTCCGAGTTCACACCACACTCCAGAGCCGCAGGTATGACCCACCCGGCCTTGATCTCAAAGGGGGAGACTGCTGCTTGGACGCGCTCATTGAGGTAAGCCTTACTGGCATTCTCCGCCGTACGAAGGAATTGCTCTTTACGCGGCTGCTTGTTCGGATCGTCCTGCTGCTGCCCGCCGTATGCTGTCGGAACAATCGGGCTTGCGGCTGGGCCCTGCGCGGAGCCTTGGACCGCCTGTGCCGCCGCAGCAAGAGCAGCGAGCTGAGAGTTGACGGCACCACCGGCCAGGCCAGGCGCCGTCCCAGCAGCTGCAAGGCGGCCCAGGTCGCCACCGCCCTCCATCTCGATGCCCCCTTCTACCGCCTTTTTGCGAGATTCTTCGAGCGCTGCCTTCGCTCGTGCCGCCGCAGTCTCTTCTGAAGTCTGATATTTCGACTCCCCGCCCCCCATCGGTTGCTGCTGGTCCAGCTTTACACCCTGCGCCGCCGGCACCGTCGCTTGCGATGCTCCGCCTATGAGCAAACCGTTGCCTTTCGCTTCTGGAGCCGAGGCTGCTGCAACTGAGGCTACGCCGACAGCGAACGTTGGCTCCAGCCGCACGTCGTTCGGTCCTGAAGGTGACAACGCTGCTTGCCCATCCCCTACACCGCTGAAATCGGGCTTGGCCGGCTCTGCCGCACGCTTTTCCTGCTTCTGCGTATCCTGCGCTTCCGTGTCCGACTTGGGCTGAGGCGCGCCATCATCCATGCTCAGGATCGACACGACGATGAACATGGCAATCGCAAAGATTCCCAAAACGATCGCGAGCTTCACCTTTCTTGACAATCGAGTGACCCCAGTCAGGGTGCCTTTCATCTCCACCACATCGGGTGATTCAAAAGCTTCAGCCATTTTAATTCCCCTCGCTGCCCCACGAGAAAAAGCTACGCTTGTGCTTGGTCCAATCGATCGAGACCTTGCGTTCATCGCCATCCGTTCCAACCAGGAGGATTGCCTTCTCGAACAGTCCGTCGATTTCGTAGAGCGTCGGTGTCTTGGCTCGCCAGTTCAGGATTTCGAGCTTCCCGTCCGTGCCCACACGCATCAGTACAGGCGCCTCGGCTGCCGTCACGCTTTCGGGCATCTGGATATACACCTTCTGGCCGTTGTTGTAGACTCGCAGAGGCTTAAATTGCGAGTCTCCGTCAATCGAGTAAGCGAAGTCCAATTTCTCGATTGAACCAGCCGGCATCTCTGCTGCGACGAGCTTGTCTCGGGCGCGCTGCGCTTTATCCTTCAAGCGTGCCGATTCGTCCCACTCTGCAGCAATGTCCTCCGGGTAGTAGAAGCCAATCATGTTGACGTAGTCCTTTTCCGAAGCGCTCGACACAAGCTCCACCTGGTATGACCGCCGATCCGTGGTAATCAAAAGGTTGGTGGCAATGTTTGTGTCGGTCGGCTTGACAACGATATGCGTCACGGCCTGGTCGCCCGAGCCAGACACCTGCTTGCTCATCTTCCAGCGCACGGTGTCTCCTGCCAGTGGCTTGCCCGTGACAATCTCCCCCGGCTGCAACTGAATGTCGCAGACACGCATCAAAGTGCAGGTGAGCTTCGGAAGATATTGCCCGAACGGATACATCACGCGCCCATCGTCGGAAATGATCGGCTTGGCAGTTCCCGTCTGTTGCCACTTCTTGGCCTGCGACACAGCAGCGTCTTCAAGCGTAAGAAAGCGCTTCCCTCCCGCCGCAAATGCATTCGCACACAATGCAATGCCGGCGGCCAGCAATACCAGTTTTTTCATTCCAACTTACTCCCGATGTCTGAAGGGGCTTAGCCCGAAACCTTGGACCACGTGAAATCAGTGACGAAGAACCCCACACCGTTGGCGCGGATGCCTTCATCGGTGCTAAGTGGCTCGATCGCAAAGCTGAAGACGCCCTTCCAATGCTCTTCACGCAGTTTGTTTCCGTTCGGCGCGTAGAAGATTTCCGTCCATTCAACCTGGTAGGTGTTGTCCGACACCGCGAGCGCAACGTTCGTGGTGGGCGCCACGGTATAGGATGAAGCCACCTCGAATGGCTTGCGCTCTGCCTGGAACCTGTCGAGTGCCCTCTTGGCCTTCGATCCTTCCTGAACACGCGCATAGACCCACGAAATGAAGCGCTTCTGTGCCGCCTGGTCGCCGACAATCAATCGAGCGTTCTCGACCCACTGCGTGATCTGCTCACGTTCGACACGCTTCTTGTCGATCGGCGTTGCCCGATTGGCTGGACCGACCGAAACCACGTGCCCGATCTTGTCCACCTCGACAATGTAGGGCACATATTTGCTGGAAAGCATGTAGTAACCATTGAAACCCATCGAAATCGCAAGGAGCGCGCAGACGATCCTGAACGCAACGCGCCAGTTATGCGCTGCGGCAGCCAGATTCATGTAGCGATCATCTTTCGAAGCATCGCCGTTCATAAAAGGGCTGCTCGCCCGGTCCTTCGTTTCTTCTCTTGCCGCCGCCTTTGCATCGGCCTTCTTTCGTTTCAGCACGAACCATCACTCCGATTTTATTTAATCAGTCAGCCGAATGCTTCAGATCGATGTTGATACTCGCCGCGTGAGCAGCATCCTGCGGAACATATCCCTGAAGCTCCTGAATTCGTCGATGCAACGGATCACGATCCGCATTCCCACCGGTTTGCGGGCTGCTCGGAGCATCACCGCTAACGGACGCCGTTTGTCCGTCACCTCCTGGCACCGCTGCGCTTGTTGATGCGGCTGCCGAAGTAGGTGAACTCGAACTGCCGGTAGCTACAGTCGAAGGGGAATCGGTTGCCGTGGCTGCACCGCTATCACTCCCGCCTGCGGCCGGGGGTGCTGCCGGAGTGGAACCACTAATTCCTCCTGCCCCAACGGAGCCTCCTGCAGAGCTACCCGACGGAGCGCCGCTCGTAGGAGCCGAGGGACCGCCGCTGGACCCGGATGCGCTGGCGGAAGTGCCGGCCGACGTTGGTGCAGCGGCAGCAGACGTCCCGTCGGCGCTTCCCGCTTGCGACGATTCGGCGGCATCGCCAGGCGACGACGCTTGCCCGCCACCTCCGCCCCCGTCCAGTGCGGAACCGCGCGCTTGTCCGTCGCCTCCGGCTGCTGCTGACGGTCCGCCCGAAGCTCCAGCTCCCCCTGCCGCTGGAGTGATTGGCGGAGGCGCAGGCACACCGGAGACACTACCTCCACGTGTTGCTTCAATGCTCGAAGCGATTTTGCCGCCCGCCGTGCTGTCGACGCGGTCGGCGAAGGAGGTGCGAGCACTGTTCACGGCATCACCGACAGCGCCTCTGGCCAACCCCATACCGTGCTTCCCCACCTCGCCCATCGCGTGGGCAGCAAGATCGCCTCCGGACTTTCCCATGTCCAACCCTGAGTTGAGGCCCGCGCCGAGCGCCTTCGACAAGCCACTCGCTCCAGCTGCCGCGCCCGACACCCCCGCTGCTGCACCTGCGCCACCAGCCATCGCTGCAGCGCCCGCACCGGCTAGGGCCGCGCCCGCGCTGATGGCGGCGCCCATCATTCCACCAGCCGTCATGGACGGCGAGCCAGACATCATGGCACTCGCTATGGCCGGAATCTGAAACGCCAAGTAGGCATAGACGAGACCCGCGCCGGCTGCCTGCAAACAACTCTGGGTAATGTTGTCCGCGTCAATCATCGCCGCCTGGTCGAAGAGGCTCTGCCCAGCACCCACGACGAGATAAATCACCATGAGCTTGACGCCGGTGGCAACTGCATACTGCATGTACTTGGACGCCATATCGGTTGTCCAGCGCGAACCGCCAAAGCCCAGCATGATGATGCCGCCGCCAATAGCGATGTAGGACTCAATCAGCGTAACGAGCAATTGAGCAGCAACAAAGAGAAACGCAAGAAAGCACAAGATCGCAAGCCCGGTGATCGGAAGGACCAGCGCGATCTTTTCCGTCATCCCTTTCCCGTTCAACGCTTCGAACATGCCTAGTGCGGTGGAGAAGCCTACCGCCGCAATCCCGTCTGGAGTCATGCTTTGGCCGGAGACCCCCCCTGCTTCCTTCCCGATCTGACTGAACGAGTCCAAGATCATGGGGATCCACGTATCCGACATCTTCAGCAGCGTGAAGAAGAAGCTTATCGTCATCATCTTCTTAGCCAAGCTGCCAAGCATGTCTGTGACGTCGTTCTTGTCAATGACGTATGTGACAGTGGTCCAGCCAAAGTCGACCGCGACAAGCGCCCAGAATAGGCGCTCCGCGTAGGTCTTAATGATTCTTCCCCAAGTCACCTTCAAGGGTTCGAACTTCGCCTGAACGCCATTCAGGACATTGAAGTCGGCCGATTGGGCGTGCGCGCTCACAAACCATCCATAGAGCACTAGGACGATTGCCAGAATCATCCCGAAACGCAGTAGGCGCCGGGTCTTTGTGTGGCCAGCAAAGGCAAGGCCAATGAAGTATGAGGATGTCCGCATCGCTTTCCGCGCGCTGTGTGATTGAGCCTATGCCACGTGGAGACCGGTGGTTATTGCGGAGGAAGGTTCTTTACCCGGCCAGAACGAATCTTTCCGAACTCGTTTTGCACAGCGGTGTCGCCCACGTCGGTCCGGTCTTGCTGCGAAGCAATGTAGGCAGATTGTTGCTGTAGCTGGGCCATCTGCATCTGCCGCAATGATTGCATCTGGCCAACCATTGCAACGCCGATATCGTTGCCGGCCTGGAGGGCCTGCAGTTGACCAACCGCTGACTGCGAACGGCGAGAGAGTTCCTTCACCATTGATTCCTCGGTGGCGAAGTTCTGCACATGGGCACCCATCACGGACATGGCGTTTTGAACTGCTCCCAAGGTATTCTGTGACCAGCTCTTATAGCCGTTCTTGAAATCGAACGCAGAGCCGTAGCCGGGATGCAGTTGCTTGAACATCGTCTCGGCGTTGGACAGGGTATAGCTCACCTTCTGCCCCGCCATCACGATCGTTTGCAGATCCTTGAAGGTTTGAGTCATGTTGCTGTCGCTCCACAACGCTCCTGCCACTTGACCGAGGAGTTCACTCGGCGTGGAGTTCATCAGGTTGCGCAACATGGCCTGGTACTGATTGATTTGCGTGATCGTCTGCTGCGCCTGCTCGGCATACGATGCGATCAGGGTCACGTTGTTGAGAATCTGCGTCGGCTCCGTCGCCCCAGCAATCGCTCCCGCATGCGCTTGTCCTGCGAGCGTGAAATATAACGCTGCAGCGACTCCCTTGAGTTTGTTGTTCATTTTTCTTAGCCTCCTCCGCCCGTCTCGGGTCGGCAGACAAAAGGATTGTTTTCGACACCCGTTTCGACGTACGCAAACTTCCCTGCCTGCGTCATGTCGGTCTGTACGAGAGTTCGTCGGTAGTGATCCGGGTCGACAGCGCCGATCACGGGCTTCGGGCTGATAGCCTTCGCAGCCGCGATAGCGTCCGCTGCCTGCTGCACTCGCGACTCGGACTGCACAGAGAGGGCGCCATAGCCGACGTAGAGCTTCCATCCCCCACCCGCCAGATTCTGAGGCAACGCTAACGTCAAGCGCGGGCGGCCCAGTTGTGCCGATGCAACCGAGTAGGCAGGAAACAGACCTCCCGAGTAGCCAACCCAAGAACTAGTCGTCAAGAACGCAGCTTGGGACATCGAGGGATCGTGCATGCCTACATACAAGATTCCCGGCCGCGCCTGATCTTGGGCATTGACCGGAAATGTCAGCGTGACAAACGGATCCAAGCCTTGGCAGAAGACTTGCATATCGGTCACAGTGAGCTTCGGTTGCCCAACCTGCGCAGAGGCGCCGACTGACCAAGCCAGGACGATGGACGAAAGTAGAAAGCGAACGTTGTGCATGAGTAAATCGACCCTGTTATGTGGCACCGGCGACGGCGGGACGATCACCACCCCGCTTTCGCCGCAATGCCGCCTTGATCGTGTGCCCCAAAAGCACAAGAGGGAACGCGATCGAAGCACCTACCATGTACCCAATGAAGCCGAGCAAAGGCCCGGCCACCAGTAGTAGCAAGAGAAACATCGCCATGACATCCTCCTTCTTCAGTTGGTTTGCATCGTGACTTTATTATATCACACTGCTTTCACTAAAGATATCGCGATATCACGCTGCCTGTCGTACCGGCTCCAACTGACTTTCGTGGTACTTGGCCCAGTCTTCGAGCACAGGATCAGCCCATTTTTTGGTCGCGCGGCAATGGCGCAGCCATTCGACGGTCCATCGTTCCCCGTGCCGCTCGATCAACGATCGAGCCATCGCAATGTCTTCCTTTCCGGATGCGCCGGTAAAGGCAAGGTTCACCGGACCCAGGCCAAGCTGGTACTTCCGACGACCCAATGGTGACATGTAGTAGTAGTCGAGCTTTTTTGCCATACGACCGATGATGTCGATCTGCCTCTCGTTGAGCCCGATCGCACGGTACTGATTCGCCGAATCTTCATTGTCGCGAACCTCGGGATTCGCAAGAAGAATCTTGGTCGGGCAGCTTTCGAACAGTACGTCGCGAATTTGACTTTTTCCAACGTCAGAAACGGACTGCGTAGCGAACAGTACGGCGCAGTTGGCCTTCCGCAAGACTTTCAACCACTCCCTAATCTTCTCCTGAAACAGCGGGTGGTTGAGCATCAGCCACGCCTCATCGAGCACCAAGAGAGTAGGCGAGCCGTCCAAGCCCCTTTCGACGCAACGGAACAAGTAAAGGAGCACGGGCACAGCGCGCTTGTCGCCCATGGACATCAAATGCTCCATTTCAAAGACCGTAAACGGACTAAGCTTTACATTGTCCGTCTGCGCATCCAGAATCGGATTATCGCCCGCCAGAGTGTACGGCTTTAGTGCCTCACGGATTTCATTGTTCTTGATCTTCTGAAGAAAGTCCGTCATGGAGCGCCGATCCGCATCGGCGGCCCCCAGGAGAATTAGGCCCTCGCGAATATCGTTCGTGTGCCCAGACTTCACTTGAATACCCTGAAACTTCAGCAGCGTTTCAATGTAGTCCGTCGCCCACGCTCGTTCAGAGGGACGGTCTACGGCGCCCAGCGGGCAGAAGCCTCCGCTCTGGTCATGCTCTCCGCCGATGTCGTAATAGGTCCCACCCACCGCGTTGCACAGGATGAACGACGAATAGCCCTTCTCAAACTTGCGGACCTTAGCATTAGGGTAGCGCATAAACGCTGCCTCGATCAGCTCCAAGTGCGTCGACTTCCCCGCCCCGGTCGGTCCCAGCATCAAGGTATGCCCAACATCGTCCACGTGGAGGTTGAACCGGAACGGCGCGTTGCCAGAGGTCTTGCCCATCAGCAACGGGGGACTATCCGGCGGAAAGAATGAGCAAGGGTTCGTGGCGAGGCCGGGCCATGTCGCAGTCGTCGGTATCAGATGCGCGAGGTTGAGTGAATGCAGAATCGGCCGGCGCACGTTTTCATAACCATGCCCGGGGAATGTTCCAAGAAACGCTTCGACGGCATTCAAGTCCTCAATGCGCGCGGTGAAGCCGAGATTGCGAATGAGAGTCGCGCAGTCTTCGACGGCTTGCTTTAGGCGCGCGGTGTCTTCGCCCATAAGAACGATCACGCTTGTATAGTGGCCATAGCGGACAAGTCCTGATCCAGCCTCGCCCATTGCCACAACTGCGTCCACCTCCATCGCGGCCGCATCGACGTCGACAGGACCGGTGCGCGAGTCCGCGACCTGGTCTTTGAACCCTCGGATTTTCTGGCGCCATTTCTTGCGAAGGCGGTTTAGCACCCCCTTGCCTTCCTCGGGATCCATGAAGATGAACCGAGTGTTCCATCGATAGGCGACAGGCAGACTGTTCAGTGCGCCGAGAATTCCCGGAAAACTCTGTGCCGGGAAGCCTTCGATGGATACGCAGCGCACATGCTTCTGCCCGACGCGCGGGAGATTTCCTCCCACGAAGTCCTGGCTTCCGATCACGGTGTCGTAAGTCACGCCCACAGGCGGCTTTACGATGTGTTGACTGATCCCTGTGACGCAGTAGTGGATGTATCCTGCAAGATGATCGACCACAACGGAACGGCCATCAAAGGCACTCGTCACTGTCTGGTCTGTCATCCGCGAGATGCCTTCGAAGACGGTGGAAAGCTGTGCCTCAAGCTCGCTCAAATTGTCCTTAAAGCGCGTAAGCAAGCGATCCTGAATCGTTACCTGCTCCAGGCTGAGGTCTGTGCTCCGTTCGTACATCATTGCCGTCGCCCTGCTTTCCAGGAGCAAGGGAGGAAGGTACGTGAAAGTCATGGCATAGACGCTCTCGAAGTGCGCGCCTTCTGCGCGATGCTGACGTTCTCGCTCCAGATCCATCAGTTTGGCGGCGGCGGAAGGAAAGACCTGATCTTCTGGATACCCCACTGCAGACGATCGACTGGCGTCGATATGTACCATCCACCCAGAGCCGAAGCGACGCAATGCGTCGTTGAGGAGCGCCGCAATGGCCTCAAGTTCGCTGTTGCTCGCGGACTCAGTGTCCGTCCCCCGGTAGAAATACCCCGCGATCAGCTCGCCGCCTTTGCCAAGGACAATGCCTGGCTCAATGGGACGAGCATATCGAAGTAGGTCCGCGAGGCCCTGCGCTTCGTCTCGGTACTCCTTCTGCATTCCGACTCGACCACGGGCGCAGGCATAAATGACCACCCCAAGGATTGCGAGCAGAACGACTGCCCAAAAGCCGCTCATAGGTTGCTACCTCACCTGAAATCGTTATAGCTTGGCGACGGTGCGTCGAATCGACCTCTCGCCGGGTAAAAAGCTCGATACTTGCGATGCCGCATGTAGACTTCACGAACCTGCGGGTCAAATTTGCCGAGCTTGCGCATCAACGCAATCCATAGCACCCAGACTGCGACACTAGCCGGTATGCCGTACCAGACCCCATACCGCAGGCTCATTACGAAGGCGAGATATAGGGCGAATGTCGCCCCTCCCAGGACAAGCATGCGATCGCCGCCCATGAACTGCAGGATGCGCGTACCTGAAGCGTGGATGGCAACTTTCGTCAGTTCTCCGCGATGACCAGCGCTCATAGCTAAGCCTCGCTTAAACGGGGCAACTCGATGCAGTGGCGCCCGCCTTGACCGCGACCCAGCCGATGAAAGCACCGCCACCGACGGCCAGACAGACGGCGGCGACAATGTTCACCACTTTCTTCATGATGCCGGTCAGCTCCTCGCCGAAGACAAAGCCACCTGCAGCTGCGGCGAACGCAATGCTGCCAATCGCGACCATGGTCGGACCCTTGAACCAGTTCGCGACGCCACAAAGACCGCCTTCCCACGGCGCCGCGGATTGTGCTGCAGCAAGCCCCGCATACGTGCTCAGTACCAGAACGGCCCATACCTGACTGAGGGACACCCGATGCCGCATTCCAGCCAGGCCCGCCAGCACGGCTTTAGCTTGTTCACACAGACCTTTTTTCATTTCATTTACCCTTAAACAAATTAGACATTCGTCAACACATACTGTTTCGATACAGGATCGTATCGCTCCACCACAGCAATTTCGCGGATCTTCCGCCCCGCCAGCACCTCCTCCTCCTTCTCAATAAAGACGCACAAGTCGACCGCTTCCGCAATTTCTTGAGGATTGGCCCTGATACCAGGATTCTGCTCGATCAATCGCTCCAATCTCACGAGCCCCCCATAGGGGTCGTCGGCGTGAATTGTCGCCAGCCCCCCCGGATGCCCGGTGTTCCACATGTTCAAGAGAGCCAGCGCGGCCTTATCCCGTACCTCACCAGCAATAATCCGATCTGGACGCAGGCGGAGAGACGCCTTCAGCAACCGCGTCATATCTACGCTGCCGTCGGTCCGCATTTGAACGATGTTCTCCGATGCGCAACGGACCTCGCGCGTGTCTTCGATCGTGAGAATGCGATGCGAGGGGTTCAGCGTGGCAATGCTGTGAGTCATCGCATTGAGAGCCGTCGTTTTGCCCGATCCTGTTCCGCCGATGATAAGAATGTTGAGGCGCCGCTGGACTGCCAACTCGATGATCTCGCGGTGGCTCTTCCCTGCGGCCAACTCCACGAAGGGACGTTGCTCCGCACGCCGCTTATTTGCCGGATCATCGCGATGCGTGAGCACGCCTCGACGCTCAAAATCAGCAAGTGTGATCCCCAACGAATTTTGGATCCGAATGGCAAACGTCGGCCTCTGCACAATCGGCGGCACCAGCCCCTCAAAGCGCGCACCATTAATTGGGAGTTCGCATTCGAGAATGGGATTCGCTGCATTCAGTTCGATCTCCAGGATGCCGGCCAAGCTTCCGAATAGCTGCTCCGCCTCGATGACCGATATCCGGTGCCCCGTATCGGACATGCCCTCCCCCGCTACTTCTCGCCAGAGCTTCCCATCCGGGTTCAGCATCAGCTCTTGAAGTTTGGGGTTCTCGAACTCCTTCATACAGACACCGAGATCACGGCGCAGCCCTTCCAGCATCCGCGCATAGGCTTGTTCTTGCAGTGAGGGCTTCATTAGGTCCATTTGCTGTTGGGCTACGATAGACTGATATTAACATATCATACTAAAAATTGATTGTGTCACAATGCTGCTTCTGACGTCAGAAGCATGGTGCTTCCGATACACCGCTGAGGATGAACATGAAATTGAAGTGGTCGTTGGCCGTTGCCGCAGCCCTAACCAGCCTCCATGGCGCAGCGCACGCCGGCTTTTTTGTGAGTGAAGACACGCCGCAGATGGCTTCCGTTGCCGGCTATCCGGCAACGATCGTGGCTAAGCGTGAGACGACGCTGTACGTATCGTTCTTCGGCACCCGGCTTTCACGCTCGGGACGTGCAGGGCTAGAGGAAATCTCACAAACGCTCGCCCAAGCAGAGGTCATCTCCATCAATGCTGTCGCCAATTCCAAAGCACGTCTCATGCAAGCAACACGTCGTGCATATGGAGTGAAAGATTGGATGACCCGGAATGGAATCGACGGTGGCCGAATCACTATCTTGAGCGAACTGGACGCAGACGTAGCTGCCGATGACACTGACGTCCAGGTTGTGGCGAAGGCCCCGCGCTCTGCCACACTGCGCGATGCAATGCGCCATGCCCCGCTCGTGCAGCATGCCCAACAAGGCGAACTCCCCACATCTCCCCGCTCGATGACGCCCAGCCGAGAAAGCATCCCCGACCAGGCGCGCATCGAGTTTGCCCGCCGCATCCTCATGCTGGCACAGCGGAAGGCAATCTCGAACGATGACGCTCTCCGCCTCGTCGCCGATCTCCTGTCCCCCGCCCCCCCAGCCAAGGCCGACGCGCTGCCAGGCATCACCCCGGCAGCGTCGGCGACGCCACCCTCTTCCGACACGCTCCCACGGCGTGAGTGGGTACTTTCGCCCACCTTGTCCTTGCGAGATAACCTCGCCAAGTGGGCTAGCGACGCCGGCTATATGCCCGTGGAATGGTCTGTGGCAGACCCCTACCAAGTTCAGTATGAGAAGTCCTTTGCCGGCACATATCTTGAAGTGCTGTCACAAGTATCGGAAATGGTGCCGGCCCTCGACTTCAAGGTTTCCCCCCTGCGACGCACTCTCCGTGTGCTTCCAGGCAAAGGGGAAACGAGTCCTCAGGTCACTCTGCGATAGCTGCCAACGAGCCCTGAGATGAGATCCGCCTTCGTTCCAAGCGTCGCCTTACTTGCAAGATGAAGAGCAAGCCGAGCGTAGTCGTCAACGCTGTAGCCGGTCGAAGCGGCAGCATCGCGCAGTCGTTGCATATCCTCAGGGTGGAGTTTGAGCGTGATTTCGTGTGGCATCATACTTTTTTTATTTCACTATTTCGGTTTCAAAGAAGACTTCTGACGTTGGAAGTGGCCCAATCCCTGCAAGTGCGGAGCTTTTGTAGCGTTGTTTCGGGGGCAATGCGGCTCATAAGGCTGTTATCCTAGCGGACCCCCAAGGCATTTTTTGAATCTTACATCGAAAGTTACGCTTTTTTTGTACCACAGATTCGATTTCGTGATATTATGATATCACGGTGAACGACTGAAACACCTAGTGCAACACCCAGACAATCCAATCGGAGAAGAACATGAAGGGCAAGAAGATCCAAGATTTCGCAATGCTCGGTTTCGCCGCGGCTCTCGTAAGCCTGGTTGCTGCATGTGGCGGCGGTGGTGATGGTGCCGGCACCGGTAGCGGCGGCAATGGCGGTACCGGTGGCACGACGCCGACCGTCCCGACCACTCCTACCGTCCCGTCGTCCACTTCGCCCGCGACGGACGTGCCTGCGGCCACCTATAGCGACCTGCGCGCTACGCTGTTCACGCAACTCAACGACTTTCGTGCAGCGGTGGGTGTCGGCAAACTGAGCCAGGATGCGAAGCTGGACGTTGCGGCCCAGGCCCATGCGGACTACATGAAGGCGAATCTCGTGGTGGGTCACGACGAGCTTTCGACCAATACCGGCTACTACGAAGCAACGCCCCGCAGCCGTGCCACCAAGGCCGGCGTCGATGCGGCAACGTGGATTTCCGAGGTCGCGGGCGGCACTGCCCTGCTGCCGGTCAGCCAAGTTCCGATGTGCCTGCGCATGACGAACAGCGTGTACCACCTGCAAGCCTTGACGAGCAATGTGGAAACGGTGGGCCTCGGCATCAACGACTATGCGTGCTCGATCGACATGGGTGTCGTGACGCTCGGCGGTGTCGCGGGTACGCCCCCGGCAAACTCCTCGCCGGTTGGCAATGGTCAACTGATGGCGGCCAACGCAATCGGCGTTGCCCCGGTCGAAGGTTCGTCGGTGGACGGTGCAATGCCCGCCGAAAGCCCGCAGCCGGCTCCGGACATTGTTTCGCCGGGCCATCCCCTGATGGTGCGTGTGCGTGCCGATACGACCGCCGACAAGCTGACGGTAAGCAGCTTCACGCTCGTTGACAACGTGGGCGCAACGATCCCCGGTCGCGTGCTGGTGCCCACCGCCGCCCTCTCGGGTTCGACCGTGAGCGGTGCGCAGGCTGATGCGATGCTCTACCCCGGCGTCGCGTTCTTCATGCCCCTCAGCCCTCTGGCCAGCGGCAAAACGTACACCGCAACGTTTGCCGGTGCCCGGAATGGCACGGCAATCTCCAAGAGCTGGTCCTTCAAGACCAACTGAGGCCGACAACGCCAAAGAAGAAGCCCGGAAAGCCGGGCTTTTTTTATTCCTGCCGCTTCTAGTTCTTGCACACGCCGAAGGCGTACCAAGCAGTCCCGTTGCTATTGCCGGGGTCCGCGTTGATGTACTGGCCGCGCGAATAGCCGGCCGGCATATTCGCGTCCACCGCACTCTCCCAATCGGGCGCAATGCTGACGTAAGGATTCTCGAAAATCTTTGTCCCGTTGAACCACACAAAAATTCCGGGGCCTTGCCCGCCTGAATCGCCGTTCTGGATGTTCCAGTAGCCAATGTAGACGAACGTACCGGGCGAATCATAGTAGCCAGGGTAGCTCGCACCACAACTGGATGAGGGCGGCGGGCTCGGGGGCGTGGGGGGCGTTGGCGGAGGATTGGCAATACACTGCGCGAATCCCCCAGCCATTTCCCAATGGTAGCCGGCCACGCAGGCACTACCCAACGGCATTGCCACATTAAGCGCCTGCGCGGAAGCATGTGGCGCAGCGACTAGCATCGCAACGGACCAGGCCACACAGGAAAAGAGCGGGAGGATTTTCATGATGAAACGGAAGATGGTCAGTCTTCCATTTCAACCGTCCCCCGTTACATCGCTATGTCGCAGACAAAAAAGCCCGCTATTCGCGGGCTTTCTTCACATCACGGAAGTTGGGCAGAGTGCGTAGTTTAATGCTTGAGGTTGTCCAACATTGACGTTCGAAGATCCCGCATACAACACATTCGAGACGTTATACCCAACGGCATTAGAAATTATAGATTTTGCCTCGCCGCTGTCCGACGCGAGAGCGCAATTGGCCGCAATGAACGGCCCCATCCAGGCTCGCAACACGGTCGGATCCGTCGTCTGAGGATTGATCGCCAGGTACGGCGTCAGATCGATCCAAGGAAGGTTCGGGTCGTCCATAACAGAGAACACAGTCGTCCACTGTTTTCCGTTGCTGGTAGTCGTGCGCTCCACCCTAGTTAGCGAATGGCATCCATTCCCGTTGCACTGAACAGAAGTCGAGCCGACGAGATAGATGTACGTATATGCCGCTACAGGGGGCACCGGAGGGGTCGGCGGCGCGTCGATGATGCATTGTGCGAAGCCAACGTTCTCCCAATGGTAGCCAGTCGGACACCGGCTCCCCACGGGCATTTGCACATTCAGGGACTGCGACACGGCGCTACCGCTGGCCAACACCAACGAAGCGGCGAGCGCGGCCAGGAACAACGCGAAACACCTTTTCATAGAGATCCTTATGGGTAATAGCATTCGGCCTTAAACACGCCCTGCAAGCCGAGGACGTTGCCGCTCTGCAAGGCGCCGTTCATGTTGACCATGAGGATGCGCGGCACCCAGGCCCAGCCGTAGTCGTCTGCGCTGTACCGGACGGCGGTGTAAGGCGGGGCTTGGCTGAAATCAGTGCCCATCGTGCGCGCCTCGAAGGAGAACGACGGCGACCCACCGGCCGCGCAAGCTGGCTTAGGAACGGTCACGTTGTTGTCGCCCACGACATAGCGAGCGAGTTCAACGTTCTTCGGCATCAAGTTCGTGATCGACACGTAGTAGCCATTGCGACAAATGAACGCTTGGTTGCCGGGGTTGGTAGCGATCTGGCCAGGCCGCGAGCAGGCGACGTTTTCCGCAACATTGCTCACGGCCGTGCCCACCGTTTGCCAGGTGCCGTTGAAGCAGACCACGAGGCTCGTGCCTGTCTCTTGATTGCGTCTCACAGCTCCGACCGGTGAACAGGCTTGACCCGGATAACCCAATGCCAGCAGATTGAGGTTGTTGTTCACCGTGGCATCTGTGGTTGTCGTTGAGCCAGCAACCTTCAAATCGGAATTCAAGAATGTGTCACCGGCGATGGTAAGCGTGCCCTTCAGGTCGGGATCGCGCTTATCTCGGATTCGTACAAACGCTCCCCATGCCGACGAGCCATACCCATTGATCGCAACCAGTATGCCTGCGCGCTGTGTCGGATCAGGGTTCGGGATCATTGCGCCGCTAACGAGAGTGATGGTGGCAGGATTCTTTTCAGTGCTGTAGCCCGCATCAGATCCGATGGCCAATGCCGCGGCCATCAGTTTTCGATAGTCCGGCCTACCCCAACTGTCCACCACCGGCTGTGCAAGGCGGGAGCGGCTGATGATGTTGCAATCCTCAGGCGCGCATCCCGCAGGGACCAATGAAATCTCGTTGAGAACTTGAGCGCCGCCCGCCAAGCCGCCGTTACTGTACGTGCCTGGTAGCCCTGCCAGTTGCGCGAGATTTCCCAATGTGGGGTGCAGGGGATCCGCAACGCCAGCGATGGCAGTGCCTTCGGTAATTTCAGTCATAAATCTGGACTGAAAAGTACCCATCGAATTGTTGATCGAGCCGAGCCCTTTGCCCATGCTCGTGCCAATCTGCTCAAGGACTCCGTTTCGGCGCGATGTGGCTTGCGAAGTCAAAATCAGCGCCCACACAATCATGGCAATGATGGTCGTCAAGAGGATGAATCCCCCTTGCTGGCGCCGATTTCTTAGCTGTTGTCGGTGTCTCACAATGCAGGCCTTGGAAGCACGGCGCCGCAGCGCCGTGTCATAGCAGTTATCGAGTGAACGTCACGGTAATGGTGTTGTTTTCACCACCGGCCCGGCACGCTTGCATGATTGCCTTATCGTTCGGCTCCTGATTCGTCGACTTGATGAGCGTCGAACCCACGGACACGGCGATAACGTTTGCCGTCCCGTCCATCACAGCGTTCGTGCAGACCGCCTCCGTATAGCCGGTGTAAGTCATGGCAATCGAGTCATTTGCCGTAACCGTTTGTGCCGGCGTGCAGGTGACAACGCCGCGCCCTTCCGTGGCACGGATGGTCGTCGAAGCGCCCGAGCCGCTGTATTGCTTCTTGTCAAAGAAATAGCCAGCGCACGTTTCCGTATCGATGTCCGCGAACGTACCGCCGTGCGTGCCGGCGTACTGAACCGCCTTGACCGCGTGCTGACTCCATTCGGACCCCAGGTTTTGCGCGCGCATGTTGTTAAGCCAGGCCATGCCGCGCGTCGCCGCCAGGCCGATGATGGCCATAATCGCAATAACAACGATCACCTGCAGAAGTAGGTTGCCCCTCTGCTTCTTATTGAGTCGCGGGATTTGGCGATGGGTACGTGCGGTGGATTTCATTCTGACTCCAGATTGGTTTGGTAGAGCAAGTTGGGAATGCTTAGCGGGTGCTGTATGTCGACCCGGCAGCTTCGCGTGATTGTCTTTCGCCGGCGTCTGTCGAGCCGATCGCCATGGCGGCCGTCAACCACATGAACAGCAGAAAGATGATTGTGAGAAAAATCCCGTTACCGAGAATCGCAGTACGTCGAACACTCTTCACAATGGCTGACATAGCCGTGCGGCCGACGTACTGGAGCGTGGCGTCGAAGGTGCGCTGCGACGCCGATTCGGCTACCAGGTCAAGCATGCTGGTCGAGAACAGACCTGTGTCGAGTGCATGGAGCGGTTTGGTTGGATGCTCCTTATATCGGAGGCGCATCGCCTCGATGTGCCAGCGCATATACGGGCTTGCCTCCCGCGAGATTCGTTCAAACGACTGGTCGATGGTAAGTCCGGACTCAATGAGCGAACCCAGGCCGGTGAACAACGATGCTGCGCGAGCGTCCCGGTACGCTGACCACGGCGGAATGTGGTCCACGAACTTCCGCACATGGCCGGTCCATCGAGGGAGCGACCATCGATACAGAACAGCGAGAAGAAGCACCGCGGTGGTGGCCGGCCAGTATTTGGCAGATTTCATCTGCAGATCGAGGCAGGCGTACGCCCAGCCGTCCCAATACTTCTTGGGCGTTGCTTGCAGGAAATCGGGCCAAATGAAGAACCCGAGAAAGACCGACGTCGCCAGAAATCCGACGGCGGCAACAATGGGCTGGTGCATGGCCGCCCGAACCAGGTCGGAAATCTGATCCGATACCTGCTTCGAATGCTGTGCCGAGCGAATAGCCTCAAGTAGCTTTCCGTTGACTTCCCCGCCGTCAATCATCATTGCCTCTTCGGCAGGGATAACAGGCCGCATCGCCTCCGATAGCGTCAGTCCGTTTTCCAGCCGGTTCTGCACGCCATAGTGAGCAATCGCGATGAGGGAATTCCGTTCTGCTGCGCGGTCCCCTTTTCCCTCAAAAACGACCGAGAGAAGTGGTGTTCGAGCCGAACCGCCCTGTTCCATCGAGCGAGTCAAGGTTTCGTAAATTTCATCGCGCTTGTAGAAGAACATCGCGCGAGCGATGGATCGCCGAATGCTTTCCAGAATCATTGGGTCCCCTCGTCCAGATCGAACGTTGCCAATGGCCCGAACTCACGCTCAACATCACGAGGATCGACCACCCCCTGCGAAATCTTGTAAATGGCGTGCTCGAATGCCGTCTTGCCCGTGGTGTCTTCGTCGGCGTAAGACGACGTGCGTTTGCTGCGCCAGAGGCGGCGAAGGCCGGCAAAATCGCCGTTTCGCAACAGAGCCCGGCCCTCTTCGTCCAGCTCCATGACTTCAGCGGCTAGGGTCAGGCCTGCGACGCCACCGGATTTAAGGCCAGGCTTATTGCAAAGCTCGCAGCCAGCCGCGTTGGCACACCGAACCTTGCTGAGATCGAGCTTGAAGCGATGACGCAATGCATGCACATGCTCCGACGAGAGCAGAGAGACGGCATCCACTTTCTCAGAGCAACTGCAGAGCCGAGGGAGCAGCTTTTGATAGGTGAATGCACGGACAAACTTGCGGGCCGACAATAGGCTTGTGGAGACATTAAGCTCGAAGTGCATGCGGGAAAGTACGTCGATAGCTCCGTCACCGTGCATCGATGTCATGAGCAAGTGACCCGTCTGGACCATGCCTGCGGCGAAGTTCATCGTCATCAAGTCGCGGGTTTCGCCCATGATGATAATGTCGGGGTCTTGACGCAGAATCGACCGGAAGGCAGCCATGAGCTTTCGCATCACGTCTTCGTCCAGGTCATCGGCATTGCGCTGGAGCGAATACTGTTCGACGTACTCCCCGTAGTCGTACTCCGAGGGGTCTTCAACCGCGATGGTCACGATCTCGGACAAGAATGGATGCACTGCCATCAGCGCGCGCATTGTGGTTGACTTGCCGGAGTTTGTGGACCCAGCGAAGATGATGAGTCCTTGCGGCTCAACAATCGCCTGAATCAGCAGCGCGATCTGCTGCTTGGAGTAGCCCAGAGCGTCCGGTGTCGGCGCGGCCCCGTTGTCGAGGATACGGATGACAATCTTGCAGCCGTCATTGACGGTCGGATAAGAGCTGAAGCGCGCCTGGATGGGCGTGCCGTCGAACTCGTGCTCAGTGATCGTGTTAATTGCCCGGTCGACGCTGAAAGAGCCGGCAGAATTGCTGCCCGATTTGCTCAGCGAGTTGAAGCCGGCTCCGAGAGCCTGAACGAGAACGGAGCTATCCAGGCGTCTCCAATCCTGCATACGGCCGTACCGGCGAACGCGAATCAAGCTCTTTCTTTTGCCAACCCTGATATGCAGGTCGGCCACATTCAATTCCTTCGCACCCCGGATCAGATCTTCGTAGAGTTCGGTGTATCGAGTTTCTTCCGCGGTGTTGGTTCGACCGATGACGCTCGCCTTGCTTTCGAATCTGTCAGTCAGCATGGCGATCATTTCAGCGCTGACACGAAGCTCTTTTTCAAGGCTGATCGTCTTGGATTCGAGCGTTTGTCGCAGCGTTTGATGATGGTGCGATGCCATGAACTCAGGCGTGCAGAAAATCAGGGTGCTTGCGAAGCCTACGTCCAATGCGACACAACTTGCCTCATAGCCGGCTGGGACAAGATTCCTGAACAGTCCGCGCACATCTCCAAGCAAGTCTTCAACTTGCTGGATCTCTTCGAAGTCATAGCGCAGGCGCCTCGTAGGCGCGGGGGAAAGAGCGACCACAGACGCGTACGTGTCACGCCCTTCTGGCAAGCCGTGCTGGCCCTTGCCGCCAAGGATGCTTTTCAGGTTCATCATGGCGTCTCAGCGGTTCATCAGCGTGCCGGGCGCAGATGGCGTCGGGTCGTTGCCGACCGCTTTCGCGAGCGGCAGTTGCGCCGCAGACGCTGCAGGCGGGACAGGCATGTAGGCGCCGAGGGTGTCCTGGTACTCTAACGACTTGCGAACGTTCCCCCGCGATACTGTGACGACGTTCCCGTTGACGCCGACTACCTTCCAGCCGCCGCTTGTGGTCTGCCCAACAGCATAAGGCGCCGGATCTCCGCCTTCAGCAATCATTGCCGTCAATTTGGTTCCACTACCGCCGTTGATGCCACGCAGCACGGGCGCCGGCGGTTGCGGTGGAACGGGCTGTGCCACCGGTACCGCCGCTGCGGCAGAGTGCGCTGCGCTGGACGCCACGCCGGGGCAAACGTTCGGAGCGAAATCCTTGGTGATGTCTTTGCAAAGTTTGCTACGCGACCATTCCGTCAGCTGATCGACAGTTTGTGCGTTGGCGCAACCGAATGCCGCGAGACCAGCAATCGCCAGAATCGCTTGTTTACTTGCTGACATATGAAACTCCCGATGCATCGAATTGGACCCCTTTCCCGGTGAAAGAGATCGTTAGTTGCTCCAGGGACATGCTTTCCGGCGCGTTCTCAAACGCTTTGCTCAGAAGCCAGTCCGTCTTGCTGATGTTCCACGTTGACCCACGGATTGCTTCGGGGACTGCGGCGTAAATCGCTTGCGACTGCACGGAGGCGGACGCGACCGAGGGAAGCGCGCGAAGCTCGGGCTTTTGCAGGGTGATACTTAGGCCGAGTTCCTTCAGGCGTTGCCAGCGGCTGGCTTCCGATTGAAGAAATGCCGTTTGGGTTAGCCAGGCCTTGCGGTCGGGCAGCGTCCGCTTTGGCATTTCCAGCGGAAACGTGTGTGTCAGCCGTGACAGATTTTCATCAGGAACCACAGGCAACCATGCTTCAGGGGCCCGCGAAATGAACTCGTCAAAGGTTCCAAAATCACGTTCCCAGGTCGCGCTGCAGCTGGACGAATTGCATGAAATGGTCTTGAGCTTCCAGCCGGCCATCTGCACGTTGACCGGGCCGATAGAGGTCCTGACAGCTGGTATGGCGTCACGCAGCAAGATCCGTGGTGTCGCCAAAAACTGCTTGATCGACTCTTGATACAGATGGCGCGGATCCTGCTTTTGCTTAGCGGCAAAAGCACGCGCTGCTTCGTCGCGCTCTTGCAGCACGTCATTGGCATAGAGCCCTGCCGCGATGACAGCCACAGAAACACTAGCGATAGCGGTGTACTTCAGAGCCTGGTCCGTCTTCAGCGGCCGGAGATAGACGCTTGGCGTGGAACGGCCGAAAAAGCCTCGCAGACCGCGCTGCGGTGGAATCAAGTCATGCCAGGTGAAGGGAAATTGCCCTTCCGCGCGAGAGACGGCCTGCTGAATTTGAGGCGTCTGGATTGTCCCGTGCACGCGAAAGCTCTCTTCAGTTTTCGCGAGACGATCGGTGTACGCGCGAATTGTCGCTGGAGCATCGGCAGGCGAGACAAGCACGTCCATCGTCACGTTCCCACTTTGCAGGCCAATGATTCCAACAAGGCCTTGGGCGACCTGCGAGCCCTCCTCTTCGAGAACGATCAGGGCGGTAGTGCCGCGGATGTTCGGATGCAAAGCGGCTTGTCCCGCAGCGGAAAGCACCCTACCCTTTGGCGGTGCGCTACGCATCGTCCCCAGGTTCTCAAGGTAGCGCGCAGTCTTGTAGCTCGCCTGCCAGCGAGCGCCGTCGCGCTTCATCTGCTTGATAACATCATTCCGCGAGCCAAGCTGATCGATGACGCGCCAGGACAATCCGAAAATTGTCCGGCGTCCGTCGATTGTCACGACGTTTCTGTGGTCCATTCTCAGCTCCGGCCCAACACGCGAGGGGTCACCACCTGGATTTTCACGACGCGGGCGCGCTGGCCTGTCAGCGAGGCGCCGGAAGCGCCGTACCGCTTCTGCCCGTTCATGGTGTCGTCGTCCATCGCGACCAGGATGAGCGATTCGCCATCGCGGACTTCAACGGTTGGATCGGCCTTGCTTCCGGTGATGTGCGGCAGCTGCATTTTCTGCAGCGTCGCCCCCGAGCCGGTGGAAATTTCCTTGAAACCCTGATTCAAGCTTTCATCAAGGGAAAGGCGCAACTCGACGGCGCCGTTCTCATAGATGGTCGGCGTAATAACGGAAAAGTTGCCCGTTGTCACGGTGCCCGGGGTGAGGCCGGTTACGCTCGATCCGCTCAGTCCGCCATATCCCGGCGTGGTCTGCGCAAGATAGCCTTCCGATTCAAAATTGGTTACGTTGATCGGCAGGCGGTTCTTGGTCGGATAGGTGCGGGAGGTGTGCGACAACACGGTGCCGAGGCTGTTCACAGCCTGCGCGGTGATGCTCGTACCGTTCCAAGGCGAGGTCGGCGACACAACATTGAAACCGAACTGACCCGCCGCATTGCTGACAAGAGAAGTCGGGCCCGAGAGGTTCAAGGCCCACTCGGCGGCGCCGTTTGCAAGCTTGGAGTAGATGGCCGAAACGTCGAATCCAGCGTCAGACTGATTCGTGACCTGGACGAGATACGTATCCAAGGTCACAGCAACTTGCTGAGACAACGTTGCATTCTGATTGGCAATGAAAGCCCCTACCTGGTCGACCGTGTATCGGCTGCCAGTAATGGTGATGGACGATGTAGCGGTGTTCGCCGTGGCGACTTCTTCTGCCGAAAGCAGGTAATTGTCTTTGATGGTCTGGAGGAGGCTGGCCAGAGCATCCGACTTGGCCGACGTCGTTACCCTTGAGCCAGCATCGAACGAACCGATTTGCGATCCTGATCCATTGGAGCTGCCCTGCGTTCCGTTGTTTGCGGATAGGCCCTTGTTCATGGTGGACGTCGTTTCCACGGTACCGCTGCTAGCCCGGATCTGGAATGAGCGCGTCACATAGCGGAAGACGGTGATTTCATTCTTTTCGCGGTTGTAATCCCAACTCAGGCCCGCCGGCGCGGTCCACGCATCCATAGCCCGTGCCAGGGTGTCATCGACATTAACCGACAGATCATTGGGATCGATCCATTGCGCCCCCAGGTACCCGCTTTGGGAAACTACAGAGCCGCCATATGGGCTGCCGCCAGGGTAGCCGCCCGCTGCCGCCGGTGTGCTGGCTGCCACTGTCGCGGAAGCGTTCTGCGTCATCGCACCAGAGCCGTTAGGCAGACGCCGCATCGTCGGGCGAGACCAAACATCCACGTTGACGACAACGGGAATACGCGTGACATCCGTGATCCGTTTAGCGATGGTGCGGACGTTCGTGCGCTCAGCGAGCCTCAGCCGCTTTTCATGAAACGCTGGCGGAAGTGTCGTGTTATACGAGAGCGGAATCGCCTCACTACCGAGGTAGTTCGCATCTACCTCTTCCACGAGGGGTAGTTCGCGTTGGCGATCTTCCATCGCTTGTTTGCGGGCGGCAATCTTCGCCTGCAGTTCGTCTTTAGCCGAAGCCAGTTCGCCGGGAGTGAATGCGCAGCCCGACAGAATGGACGTCACAGCCGCCGCGATGGTGATCTTCTGGAATACGGTAGTTGCCATGACGATTACTGGAATTTGCAGAGAGTGTTCTTGGTGACGATGCGCACCAGGCCATTTTTGTAGATGCACGCACGGAGCCGGTAGTTGGTGGTCCCGGTGTCGTACATCACTTGCCACAGCGCTTCCTTGAAGGTGCCGGTTTGCTCCAGCCGATATGCGCGGATCTCGCGGCCGGCGCTCCATTCCAGGCCTTCATATCCAGCCTTCAGCACCCACTTGCGCAGGCCATCGGCCAAGGTGCCGTCTTCGGCGGTGATGCGCCAGATTTCCACAGGCTTGGGGGGCTCCGCTTTAGCCACAGGCAACGACGTTGCGACAGCGGCCGTCATGGCACCACTAGGGTTTCCTTCTTTCGCGCGCTGCTTCTCTCCGGCTTCTTCAGCAGCCTTCGCGGCAGCCAACGAAGTGCTTCGAGCCGCGACGAGATCCACACCACTTGCTGAGTGCGCTTCTCCTGCGCTGAGCAGCGCAGCAATTGCAAGGGCGATCGCGCCCGGAACCAAACGCGGGCTTGCCGCTGTCAAATAACGTGTCATTTCGCTTCCCCTGCCTGAAATTTGCTGAGCCTCTTTTCGATGTCGTTCGCGTACTTGATTCGCTTCCATTCCGTCTTCGCGTTGTAGCCGCCTACAGATCGCCAATTCGGACCAAGCTCCTTGCGACTCTCATACAAGATCCACCCGCCAACATCGAGGCACGTACACGCATCCCGGCGGAGATCCGTTTCGGTGATTCCGAAACGGCGCTGGATTGTGGGAAACCATGTGTTGAGGATTTGCATCATGCATACGCTGTACTTGCCGTCAGGCTCGCGACGGAATGCACTGTTGTTAAAGTGCGATTCCTGTTCGGCGATTGCCTTCAGAAGCGGAACGGGAATGTCGTACTTCGCCGATACAGCTTCCCAGCATTGCGCGGAGACGGACGTCATGCTGAAGAAGATGAGCGCTGCACCAAGTGGTCGGAGCCGCTTCATGCGGGCGCCCGTTCATCGAGTACGCGAACCAAGCCTTCGCCCTGCAAAGCGACTGTCAGAGTGCCTTCCTGAGAGCGAATCTGGATCTGGCGCATGCCGGCGACGTCAATACGTACCGCCGTGTCGCTTAACCAGTCTGCGTTGGAGATCGCCTCGCCCGTCGTTGGATCCTCAACAAAGAGCTTCGTCGGAGCTTTCGTGAACGTCAGCAGCAGCTTGGAGCCGTCTCGCGACGCGACCAGACCATGGGTCGCGCTGTTGATCTCGCGCACCCCGACAATCACGGCCTTCCATTGAGACGGGACGATCAGAGGACGCGCACCTTGTCCCTTCGCAGATGCCACTGCGGTACTGGCCTGCGGCACCGACGCCACTGGATCGTCGTCCTCAATGACGAAAGCAGCCATGGTGATCGACGGCACCAACACGAGAGCAATAAAAAAACTACTTTTCATCGCAGTAATCCTTTTTTTCTCTTCGCCCCAGCCCTCGAAAAACGAGGTGGGCGAATCTGCGTATCAGAATATATTTATATCATTGTCAACGCGAAGTCCCACGTCGTCAACAGATTTTGCAGTGATGCTTCCAACGTCAGAAGTCCGTCAGACGTCGTTGGGGGTTTTCAACAAATGTGAACTCCAGCGACGCCACGGCCCGGCCCCGTTTGACTGGCTTCCAGTCAATCACGAGGTCCGCCTTCTTGTTCAACTCTCCGACGGCAGTCTCGATGACGCGGCGCTTAATATCTGCGAATCGATAGGTCTCGGGAATGTCTAGCGCGACACGCAGATCTTCCACAGTGATAAAGAGCTTGCCCCGATCCTTTTCCCGCATCAGTAGTTCCAGCAGACGCCACGTATAGACGGACTGCAGGCCGCGTGCGAGTTCCAGGTTGTACTGAACGAATCGGTTCCGCAACATGAAGATGTGCGGCGTCAGGTCAGGTGAGAAGCTGATTTCTGCCCACCCTTCGCCGTCGTGGTAGACGGCCTTGAAGACCCATCGCAGTTGAACGAGACGCTTTCCTTCGCGGTACGTCAACTTTCGCTCCATCAATCGAGCGCAAGCGTCCTTCAGACCTTCGTATGCGGACGTAGCTTGGCGTTCACCGTCACGCGGCTGCAGATCAGCTACCGCGGCAAATTGGTCTGCTTTGACACGTACCGATACGTAGCCTGGTGAGCCTCCCTGTGCGTGTGGCGACTTCTTGCTGTCGATGAACCGCAAGGCACACATCATCAGCCGCTTTTCATTGAGCTTTAGACCATGGGATGCGTTGACCAAGGCGCGGCTCATTGCCACGGTCCCCTTTACGCGGCCTGTATCATCGGACACAACATCCCCGTCCTCCTCAATAATGATCGGCTCGGCTTCGATGACTTCCACTTCGGACAGCGCTGTGCTCATGGGCATGCTCGTTGTGCCTTGACTGGGCGGATTATAGTTTAGGGTGACAGCCATACGTCAAGTCACCTTTCGCGGAAGGTGACAAGAAACAACGGCGTCACCTCTCTGCCTCGCCTGCTGTGGATAACACGGTCGGCGGATGTCACCGTTGGGGATAGTGGTCGGAAAACGTCCACGCTCGCCCGGTATACGTCCACTTGCGCCCGGAATCCGTCACTTTTCGGTCGGATTGCGTCACTTTTCACAGTTCCTCGCGACCCGCAAACCGTTGCTGGCAAAGGCTTTGCGGGCGATGCCGCGACGTTTACAAAGGGTTTACTAAAGGTTTTATTAACTTTTATACAAAACCCCTTTTTGAAATATCGCTTCCAAGGCAAGCAAAAAGCCAAACCAGCCGCGCATGTGACACATAAGGCGTCCCGATGCTGCGCTTTTCGATGTCCAATGAGTGAGGTCGGCATATGTCACCTTTTGGGGAGTTTCGTCCCGGCTGGGAACGATGGTCGGTCAGTGTCACCTTTCGGCTGCCAGAGTTGGAATTGTGAAGAAGGGGTCGTAATACGTCATAGTTGGCCCGAAGGATCTCAAGGACGATATTTGCCAATCAAAAGAAGGGGATAGGTCGGATTGAGTCACCGTTAGCCTTTCTAGCCACTGGTCGCCAGATGTCACCTTTGGGTGCCCTTGCCAGGTCGGAATCTGTCACCGTTCCAACGAAGACGACTTCATGGGTCGGGAAATGTCACCTTTCTTGGTTATTGCTGGCGGTAATCCGCCACCCTCACCGCAAGGCGTGCATGGTCGCCAAATGTCATCTTTCGAAGCGCAACGCAGCATCGCCCGGTGGAGCGGCAGAAAAAGAGGCTTCTGTTGGAGAAAAAAAGTGATCTATTCCGAAGATGGAGGTCGGTGAATGTCACCTTTGGTGGGGCGAAAGCGCGTTTGCGGGTCGGAAACTGTCACTTTTTGGCCCAATCTCGATAGCTAGCGCCGTGCCGGGTCGGTATCCGTCACCTTTGGAAATGCGTTCGGCACCTACATTCTGGCCAAAAGGTGACATGTTCCGACCGAGCCGAGGACGATGCACGACGGTCGGAGGATGTCACCTTTACAGTTAGGTGGCGCGCGGGCTCCGAAGGCGAGGTCGAGATATGTCACCTTTGGACTCACTCGTTCTTTGCCCAGACTGACGGAATGCCGAGGAGACGGGCCCACGCAGAAGTGGCCTGAAGTTGGATCGCAGGTATGCTGGTTCCGCGCGCCCACCAGACATTGGAGGCTCCGACAATAATCTCGGGGCGGTTGGCCATGCTAACTGCGATTGGCCAGATCAACAGCTGCTCATAGCAAACCAGGCTGGCAGCACGTATCCCCGCGATGGATGTGACACCAGACTCCCACCAGAACGCAGTGGCGCTCTGAGAGTCCCACGGACGCCACATCGATATGGGCACTGGGACTCGATCGACCAGGGCCCAATCTGGATCTCGGCCGATCGAGAATAGGGCGTTCACGTAGCGGTGGTTGCGTGCGTAGGGTAGATAGGCGCCGATTAGGGCTGTCTGCCCACGAGCGGTCAGTTGTTCGCCGATGTCCTCCCACCAAATTGCATTGGCGTCCCAATTTCCGCCGACCAACTCAGGCAACACAAAAACCTTTGCCTCAGGATGTGCGTGAATATGAGACGTAACCTGGTGCTGTACAGCCTGCAGGCGAGAGAATTCGGACGCTGCGTCGCGGTCGGTTCCGACGGTGGTATCGATGGAAACCCATCCCGGAGGATCTGCCGGCACGTAAGCGGCGTTTGCAGCAATGGCCAGCGCGCACAGTCCGCTGACCAGTAGGGGCCGTAGCCTGTGTGCGAGCACGGCAAGAAGGCATATCGTAAGTGCCATGCCGAGCCATGAGAGCCCGGGAAAGATGGCGCCGGCGGCTGTCAGTGGATTCGCCCACCCGAAAACGCCAATTGGCGGGAGGGAGGTCAGAAGGAGCGCAACCCCAAGCCTCGCGATTCGCAGAGACCTTCCCCAGCAAACCGCCCAGGTTGCCGCGAGTATGGCGTTTGGAACAAGCCAGATTCCTATTCCATATGCCCATGCGGGGGCAGTTAGCGAATCGCCGAAGAAAATGCCCGCCCCTAACAGCAGCCCCCGTGACGCTGCAAGGTAGTAGGCATACAAGAAGATGAAGGCCTGCATGCGTGAACGCGCGGCCCGCCACACTACGACAATGGTGGGCGCGAAGGCTAGCATAGCGACAGAGCCATGCCAACTGAGCAACCCGACAGCACCCGCGATTGCAGCCAACAGAGCGCATCTTCCCATTGCAGCGTTGGTGCCGCTCGCGATAAGCGGCACCAATCCATGCACGCAGCTTCTGACGTTGGAAATCTGGACGGCCATGGCTGTCCGTCAACCCTTTGCCGCGTCAGTGAGGGGGACAAGCTTGAGACGGACGCCAAAGCCGAGCTTCCGCAAGTCGGCAAGAAGCGTCGATCCGGTAGTGGCTGACATATCAATCAAGGAGCCGAGATGGCCTTCAATCGCGTTGAGTAGCGCGGTGCCGTTCACGTTCGTATGGGCTGCGTCTACAGTTGATGGCGGGTGATTCCCTGCGGCCTGTTGCGCCCGGAGGCGCGAGTTCTCCTGCTGCAAGCTAGCGTTGGCGCTTTCCAGCTCCGAAGCACGTTCTTCGAGCGTGTTGTACCTGATCGTTAGCTCCTGGATTCGTTGCCCATCGTCGGACAGAGCATTTTCGACAGCTGCTACGGCCCCTACGCCGGGAGCGTTCATGTAGTGATCGAGCGACACGCCAGGCGCATTGGCGCGTAGCGTACTGGCGGGCAACGAGTTCGCGATTGCGCTATCGACATCGACGTTCACCAAGCGTGCCAGCAACCGCGCTTCCACCTCTGGGGATTCGCACGCGACCTTACAACTGCTCCAGCCAGCTTTGTGAATGACGTAGTTAAGGTTTGCGAAGTGTTCAGGAGCGTCACCGTAGACGAGGAACTCTTCCCCCTCCGTGACGACCTGCAGAGCGCAGCCAACAAGCTCTGCGCTGTCATCCGCGATGACCCAGCAATGATTTGCTGTGTCTTCCACGTAGCCGTACTGTTCGAGATAGATCGACAGTTCGGCCAGACTGCACAGGTTTCCGGACAGCATGCGGAGCGTTGCGGTTCTGACAAGATTCAAATTGTTCATATTGATACCTACTATAGTTTTTAAAAAGTGCTACTTGATACGCCAACCAAAACTGCGATTGGCCCTTTCGTCATAGGGCACGCAATACGTTGCGTTGGCTTCTTTGCGCACCTGGTAGCTCCGACATTCGAGCATGGCGTCGACGTTATTCAGTTGCGCGAGCGCTCGGGCGGCCCTCCCTTCTGGGGATTGGACCCATGCGGAATCCAAGGTTGCGATACTGGTCTGTGCCCGCATACCGGCGTGATAGGCACCGAAGACCAGCGCGCCAATCGACGGTACGGCAATCGCCAATGCGAAGCCGACACCCAGCAGAAATTTGCGACGAGACTGTTGATTGGCGAGGATCTTGCCGGCTTCCATGGAGCGATCGGCAAGCTCTCGCGCAGTCTTCGTAACCTGCTCGATGAGGCTGCCTCGAACAGCTCGCTCAGCAGCGTCTGCTGACGCTTCCAGCGCCAATTTGTGATCGGCCAGAAGTTGGCGCGTCTGCTCGGCGATCTTGTCCGGAATGCCGCCGTAGAGAATCTCGAAGTGTCCGAACGCTAACAGGATGGCCCAAACACTGTCGTGCTCCGAGAAGCCGCAAACTTCCTTGATCTTGTAGAACTTCGCAACCTCGTCCGGGGTCGGCTCGCGCTGAAGTAGCGTCTGTAACGCTTGGTCGATTGGCTTCATATCTAGTCTGTGTAGAGGACGTCTTCCAAGGCTTCGAACAGTGCTGCACGCCAGTCATGCACCACAAGTTTTGCGTAGACGAAATTCCCCTCGTGATTGCCGGTCTGGTCCAGGAAATCGGTGTAGGAGAGTGCAGACTCGCGCACGACCTGCATGATCCGAGGATTCATCGCAGGTAGAAGAACTACGCGGTCGTCCAGCTCTGCACCATAGGCGGTGTCGAAGTGCACGAATTCGCGTACTTTGCCGAATGCGAGGTTCTTGACGGGGATGACTTCGGGAAATGTCTGAAGCAGACGCCCGAAAAGGTGCAGTCCGTCGGGGAGGGGGTTCATGACGAACAGTACTTTCACCTGGAAGCCATAGGCTTGAGACAGGCGCACAAAGCGTTCAAAAAACAGCATCGCTCGGTCGTTGATGCCGTCGGGCAGATTTGTGACTACGTGCCCGGATACGAGAACGCCGTCTTCATCCGACGTACATAAATAGTCGGAGAAAGCGGGCCAGCCCGTGACGTCGTGAAGATCGAATCGTTTAGTCTGGAGTAGGGCGGCAAACGCGTCCGCTACGTCCGGCGTCCGCGCGTCTCCGTCGACTACAGTCACCGACTCCCGTTCCGCGCGGAGCCAATCAACCAAGCCTTTCGCGACGACGGATTTTCCGCACCCACCTTTGTTGCCGACTACGAGCCAAACAAACCTGTCCATTATTTTTGCTTTCCTGCAGAAAGTAAAATAATGATATCACGCTGTAAAGGGGAGGGGAGGGCATGAAGAAGATGGAACAGGGCATCTTTTGCGCGTCGCTGGAGTGGCCTTGTCGACGAAGCACTTACGCCGTAGGCCGAATCCACCCCAGCAGCAAGACGGCCAAGTTCAAGCAGGACCGGCGTCATTGTTGCCTTTGTGGCAGCCTCGAACGTCTCGAAAGCCGTGTCGCGGATTGAAACAGGGCTTATGATTCCGCGATCCCCAATGTTGACTTCCGAACCTATTGCCCAGGACGCCGGGCCAGCCTGCACATAGCGGAAGACAATCGCGATCTTGGAGGCTTTGTACTCGATCCTTTCGCAAACCGCGTCCTCATAAACGCCAGCGGCGTTTGGGGCGTGGAACACCTCCGCTTCGACCTTTTCCAGAGGCACGCACCAACCGGACTGCACGTTTGGAGTGGAAGACAGAACCCGGTAGGCGCCCATCTTGCCACCGAAATAGCAGCGCTGAGGCAATGCACCGCCATAGTAGATAACCGGGTCGCCACGCTTGATTTTCCGTGCCATTGCCGTCTTCCTTTTCCAACGTCAGAAGTTCTGGGGCCCGCCTACAGGCTCAGCACGGGGCGCAGACTGTCCAAAGTCTTGTGGTTGTCCTGAAGCCAGCTCAGCAGCTCCATGTTTTCGCTGGGCGTGAGTTTGTGTGGGGATGCGGCGGCTTCCTTCAGGGGCATTGCGGCCGAAGAGAAGGGCATGATGGCCTCGTTGTCAGAGAAAAGCTTGTCAACGGTCCGCTCGTGAAGCTCGGTCATGTTGACCGTCAGACCACCGCTTTTCTCGAAGCGCTTGCGCGTCTCGCTACCATCCCAGCGGCTGAATTTGTCCTCGTCCCCGAAGAACAGGTTCTTGACCACGACCTTCCCCGCGAGGCCGGGCTCCAGGACTTGCATTGCCTCGTTCAGGAGGTTCACGCTGTCGGGCAACCGATTGATGACCCAGAACATGAACAGAGGGCGCTCCAGCAGACTGATGGTCTGCAGGAAGCGGCCACCCTCTTTACGCAGGTCTGCTCCGATCCCTGCAGGCAGCGAGATCACGATCGCTCTTTCGGACTGAGCCAACATGAAGTCGGTCATGTCCATCCAGCCTTCATGAATGCGAAGATTGGCTTGGACCGTGGGAATGGAGTCCGCGAACATGCGTGACACGTCCGGGTTACGCGTGTCGCCATCCACGAGCGCCACCGGCATCTGCCGTTTCAGCGCCCAGTCGAGAAACAGGCACGCGCCTGTGCTTTTGCCCACTCCGCCTTTGTCGCCGTGAAAGACGATGACAGGCTTACCAGTGAGAGCATTCTTCTTCGATTCGGCCATGATGATTCCTTGTTGGGACACTGATATGTCAGTTATAAAATAAAAATACTACTAGATGAAAGTGTACCCAAAGGGTACGTTTAGGGGAACTATTATCGCTTCTTCAAACGTAGGGCTGGATGCTGGTCAGTTACCAGCAGGAAAAGCTCCCAGGCTGCAAGAGGGATCTCGCGATGGTTGTCAGTGCCGACGGGCTTCTCCCACTTTTCCCATGTCCGTCGGGGCTGTTTAGCCGACGAAACCAAGGCGCCTGCGGCGTCGGCAGTGAGTCCAGCCGCCTCGCGAGCAGCGCGAACCTCACCAGGACTGGGTTGAGTGACGCGCTCCGTTATGACCCCGTTGAGCACCATGTTCTGCCTCATTGCTGTGATCGGTCTGCAATGGTACACGGCTCTATCGCGGTCACGACTCGGAGAAGAACTCGCGAGTTGGCGCAGTTTCCTCCGGCCGCGTCTTAGGTGGGATCATCCCAGACTCATACAGCGCAAACAGCGTTCGGAAATGGTCGAGTACCGCGCTAGCACCTACCCAGATCGTTGCTGCGACCAGGGCCCACTGGAGTGCATAAGCGTTGAGCAGCGGTGTCTCTGCCGAGATGCCGGGAAACGCGCGGTTGGCAAGGCGCGCGAACGAAATTGCAGCTGCGAGAAGTGCCCACCCAACCGCGAGGCGGCAAGGATACTCGGCACTGCTCCACTGCACCCAATGCATGAGAACACTGCCCGCGGCGACTGCGCAGACGACCACAGCCCACAGCGGGAGCACCCCCAAGGCATGGCGAGAGCCAGAGTTCCAGAGCGCTGCTGCGACGGCAATGAAAGCGCCGAGAAAGAGCAGTCCCATCGCGTCCGTGAACGGATTGATCACCGACTGATGATCGGGCACTACCGTATCCTTTTCTTTCATGTTGATCGGGTGTGATGTTGTCGAAAGGTCTGAGGCACTGGCTATTCTGCGAGGAACCAGCACCAGCCGTCGAATTGGAAGAGAGACACGCTTCCATACTCGCCCGCATCAACGAGGCGGGGCTCAACAGCGCGTGCAGCCTCTTCGTCTAGGGTCAGAAAACCCTTCTGCGAGTTGTATGTAAGCAGTTCCGGATAGCGCCGAGCGATCTCCTTCATTGCATCCAGGGTGAAGCAGGGCTCGACGAACCCATTCTTCAGTTCCCCATTCCAATACGCTGCGACGGCCCATTCTGAAGTGTCATCGTCCAGCGTGACGTTGACTATTGACCACTGGGCGGTCGAAGTGTCCCCCGAGGCGTGCCGGATCGCTTCCAGCACGGCTGCTTTCGTGAAGCAATAGCCAGCGGGGGCAGTGACGTTGTGAAACCTCAGTTTGGACCAGGAAATCTTGCGAAGCCTGTGCTTTGGTGCTGCTGTACCGAACAGATGCAGCAAGCCAGCGCTGCAGATGCGCATTGGCTGCGATGAACTGCAGGACGGCCTTGGTGTTTTCCGACGGCATGTGCGCTCGTTGATAGCTTAGTTCATCCACTCTTTAGCGAGATCGCGTGCAACTTTGCGCGCATCCGCCACCGAATCTGCGCAGCCTACGTAATCGTCAGCTTCTTGGCTCAGAAACAATTCGTAGATCCCGGCTTCTTCATCCCACTTTGCCCACACTTCCCGGCCCATATCGGGGAAGGTCTGCAACAGAAAAATTTCCGCTTTGCCCACTTCTCTTCTCCACCATTAACTTGTTGTGCGTGTGCCTCTATGTTGTACCCAATGGGTACGTATGTCAATAGTGGTTTAAAGAAATGTTGCTTATCTCCACACGGGATATGAGCGTAAGTGCCAAAGTTTGGTGAGCTGCCATGCCATGGGCGGATCGGTTTTCCAACGTTGGAAGCAATCCCTGCGTGTCAGGTGCCGGCCGGAGCGCGGGTTGTGGCTAGGCGCGGTCTTCGCGTTGGGCGAATCGCAGTGCTCGGTCGAAGTCTTGAAACCGCTTGATACGAACGGGCCATTGGCTGTTCGCGTTGAATCGATACACGCCGACCCAATCGTTCGTGCTGCGCGCCAGAAACACATTCCCGAGGAGCGGCTTAAAGCTGTCGCCGAAGTTCAGGCCGACGCAGCCTGCACGCAACGCTGCTTGCTCTTGCTCGGGGGACAAAGCCCACAGGCCGTCATGCTTTACGTAAATGGTCATCTTGCATCCCCTTGCGTGTCAGGTGCCCGCCGTAGCGAGCGCGTTGTGGTTAGTCGGCGCTATTGCGCAGTGCTTCGCGGGCGGCGGCGATGGCTGCGTCGTTCTTGTTCATGAACGACACCGGCACGTAGGCAGTGCCCTTGTCCCAGCTTTGATGGAGCTTCACCAGCGTTTCCAGCGCGGCACGCAGTTGCTTGATTTGTTCGGCTTCGGTCATCTGTCATCCCCTTGCGCGTTTAGGCGGCGTGGTTGTCGCGCACGTAGATGACCTGCGAGAGATTCGACTCGCCGACATAGGCGTAGCGCTGCTTGTTGCTGTTCATGAACGACGCGCATTCCATGTGCGTGCCCTTAAATACGAATTCGCTGGCCGCAAGGATATGCAGGATGCGGACTTCCCACTGTGCCGGTGCGCTGAATGCCATTTCGTTTCCCCTTGCCAGTTACCAGTTGCCGGCCATGCCGTTGAGGCGGAACAGGTGTTTTGCTGCTGCGTCACTCCACTGCCTCGCTTCTTCTGGCTTGCCGTACTTCTTGGCGCCTGCGGCAATCCTTGCGCAGCCCAACATTTCGCGTCGGCTCGATTCCTTTTGCTTGTAGTTCATTTCGTTCCCCTTGCTTGTTGCTTGTCAAGTGCCGTTCGGCTCTGCGCGCATGATGTCGCCGTAACCCGTGCGACGCTTAAATGTACCCAACGGGTACATTTAAGTCAAGAGTATCACGCAATAAAAATCGCTTGATGAAAGTACCCAATGGGTACATAATAGACCATCGAAAGGGATCGATGAGGAGTGTTCAACGTGAAAGCGACAGTGTCGATTGTGGAAGTGGAGGCGGCGATTAATGCCTGGCGTGTGCGCAAGCCAGCGGACCATGGAGCTGGTCTGAGCATCTGCCCGGAGGTTCGCGTGCTCGCGGAACTCTATGGCGAGATGATCTTCTCTAAGCAGACTGACGTTGCGGTCTCAGCATTGACGGAGCGTCAATTGATTACCCTTCGCGTCGCTATTCAGGGGGTGGGCAAATGAACCCCGCCCTTCTTGCGATTGCGTTGCTTTGCACCCCCGTGCAGGCGACATCGGCGATGAACGCAGACGTGGCAAGCCGCTGCGCGGCGACACGTACCGAAATGCGTTCACATCAGCAACGGCCAGCACCGCTGCCACGGCAGCCGAGGAAGAACGAGAGGGCTAAGAATGGAACAGCCGGCGTTTGATCTCGCAACCCTGCGGCTGACGACCAACCAGTATCTGGAGTATCGCCGTGCTGGGTACAACCACAATGGCGCGATCCACCAGCTGGCGCTGTGGGCACGCGGTACCTTTAACCTGTCGCTGCGCGATGCGACCCAGCTGGCTCGCGATGCAGCCGAAGATGCTTGAGTGCCAGGCGGCATTGATGACCCTATCTCCGAGTGACTATCAAATGACGGATCAGCAAGAATTGGACGCTCTTATCGAAAGAGCGCGGTGCGCGGGATATGAGGTGACTGTGCGCTACGACAAGCTGGCGCTGGCTACAGAGGGGCGGACGCTTATCGAAACGGTCCGCATACGCGGCGCCGGAGTTGGTCCGAGTCCCATGCCCCCTATTTCCGCTGCTGAGAGACTCCGCGAATTAGATGCACACGGCATGCTGGCCGATCGGCTCTTTATAGGGGTCATGGGAGGAGGCGTATCGTTTGCCGATCGTGGTGGTACCAAGCATGGCGACTACGCGCGATTGGGGCTCTTGACCTTTGATCGACTCAACCTGGATGTCGAAAGTGATTGCCCGCCCTTCCTACGTGTGCGAATCGAACGCTTTGCGGCGGAGATGCGTGCTCGGGCTGGTGAGCCTGAGCAAGTCTCATCCAGTGGCCAATCCACTACGCTGGGGTATGCACTTAGCCCTGAGCAACAAGCAGAACTCCGCGACTCCGCACATGCGGATCTCGGCTCAGTTTGAACTTGAGCGAGACTCGTGAGCACGTCCCCTCCCCATGGTCGTGACAAAAAAATATGGCCCGCCGAGAGCGGGCCCTATTTTTTTCTGCAAGGCCCGTCAGAGGCGACCCGGCATCGCTACAAAGTCCTTGCTCGACTTTCCCTTGGTTGGCGCGACGATGCGCCCAACGGACCTGAGCAAATGGATTTGCTTCTTCGTCAGTGTTCCTTCGAAGGGCTTGCCGGATACGTAGAAAACGAATTCGCCACGCAGCTCCAAGTCTTCGGCCAGGTCAGTTCGGACTTCAGACGCTAAACTTGCTTCCTCAACCTGGGCAAGTGTCGGGGCACGTCGATCAACAGAGTTGGCTTCTGACGTTGGAAGTGTGAGCGTTTGCCCGCCTGCTCCCAGATCCCCCTCTTCCACACTATTTAACCGCCCTGAATCCGGCGCTTGCGGCGGATTCAGGGCGGCCGGCGAAGCCGGGCGCGCCGGAACTCGATTACCTTTATTGGGGCGATCGCGCGTTTGCAGTTGGGCATCCTGGATGTGGTGTGGCGTCGAATCGAGGGCGAAAGCATCGACCAGCCGGGGTGCCGCTCGTTCGGCGTATCGTTCCGCGATCGCTGCACCGTGCTGGACGTGTCGTTCCAACAGTTTCCGCTGAATTGCCTCCCTCGTCTCACTGACCTTTCGTGCGTGCCGTTGGGCTTCTGCGGAAAGGTCGTGCTGCGTCTTCAACTCAAAGTAGTAGCTTCGCAACGAGCTTATCGGCAGGTCCAAACCGGACGCCTGCAGGATCTCGGAGATCTTTTCGAAGCTCAAGCCCCGTTCCCGCGCTGCCATCAACGTGCTGAGCAGTTGCTTTACCGCCTGCTTCTTCAGGAACCGCTCGTCCGGTAATTCGCTGTAGATCGCCGCCAGCAAACGCTGGCGGGCAACCTCAATTTCATCCTTCTCAATCTTTTTCGGCGTCGCCATGTTTTCTCCCAGGCAATGCTCGGCATGCGCCAGCGGACTAATATAATAGCACCACACAAACATTAAAAAATTCGTGATGCTGCGTAGCACCTCCTTCGTTGCCGTGAAAGTCAGTTCCATTCGCCACCGATACGCCGTCCGTCTACACGTCAGCCGTATCAGTTTCGACCGCACCACGCTATCGGCCCTACAGCCGCTCCGGCCTTCGGCCGGAGGCTACTCGCGAGGTTCCTCGCGAGCTTCAACAAGTAACAGCAGAACTTCTTGGACAGGATAGGGAATGTACGGACGCGACAAGTCGCCTCCGTACACCGGGGAAATGCACTCGGTGGCCTTTGGCCCCCTTCGCGCATTTCCCCTTTCCGTTGAACTCAGGGCTTCGCCCCGAGACCCGTACTTCGATTAGTGAGAATTAGCATGAGCGCCAAGGCCGCCACCAAAGCAAAGAGTGCCCGCTTCGAGCTTCGGATCAGCCCCGAAGAAAAGCGGGCAATTGAAGAGAAAGCCGCAGAGCGGAAGCTGACCGTTTCCGAGTTTGTTATCAGGGCAGCGCTTGGGCGTGCCGCGCGTCAGCGTTCCGATGTGGATGCTATCTACCAACTTACGCTCTGCGTGGATCAGCTGAAGGCGATCCATCGCCAGTTGCAGGCTGGGGAAGCGGAGCCAGGCGCCCTCTCGCTGAGCACCTTGGACGGCACGATGCAGGCGGTATGCGCGGCGATTCAGCGGGTATGGACGAATGGAGCCGAGTCGTGATTGTCAAGATCGCCCCAAACCGAAGAGACGGCAAATCCTCGTTCAAGGATCTCGCAACCTACATGACGGCGGGCATCGCCCAAAGCGGCGAGCCTGCGCACAAATACAGCTGGGAGAACTTGACCCAGTACATCACCAAGGAAAGTGTTCTGAATGCGCTGGGAGAAGATGTAGAAAAAACGATTGGCGTAGAGGTCGGCAATGTCTCCTCGCTGGAGAACGCCCCCGCCGAGATGTACATGACGGCCAAGATGGCACCGCTCGTAGAGAACCCCGTCTACCACTACATCTTGTCGTGGCCAGAGCACGAGCGCCCGCGGACGGAAGATATCTTCTCCGCGGCCCGCGACACACTGAAAGCCCTTAGGATGGAGGAGCATCAGTACATCATTGCCATTCACGCCAACACCGACAATCTCCACGCGCACATCGAAGTGAATCGTGTGAACCCGCGCACGTTCAAGGCGGTGGACACGTTCCGCGACTACGTGACGCTGCACCGGGCAGCTCGCGAGGCAGAGATCAAGTATGGATGGCACCACGACAACGGCATCTTTCAAGTGGTTGAAGTAAATGGCACTAAGCACGTCATAAAAAACACAGACTTTGTTGACCCTGACCTTGTGCCGATGCGGCCAGGTGCCCAGAAGGCTGAGGTTTGGAGCGGTGAGGAGTCCTTGGAGACCTGGTGCAAGCGCGAGCCGGCTACAGAACTGAAGCAGCTGTTGAAGGATGGAAAGGCAAAATCGTGGCAGGACATCCATAGGGTCTTGGCACGCCACAGTTTGGAGTTACGCGATGCGGGCGGCGGCGGCATGAAGGTTGTTGACACCAGTGCCCCCACGGAAGAGAAGAAAGGCAAGTCGCTTGCAATCAGCGCTTCGGCGGCCTTCCGGTTTTTGAAGCGTGCAGATCTGGAACTGCGGCTTGGCGCCTTCGAGCCCCCCTCCCCCGAGACCCAGCAGACGGAGCCCACCCGCTCATACAAGCGAGACCCCCACAAAAGGTTGGAAGCGCGTCTAGCTCGCAAGACACTTCGGGATGCACTGCACGAGCGATTCAAGGCAGAGCAGCGGCTCGCCAAGGAAACGCAGGCGATCGCCAAGAAGGCGTTGGCGCCGTTCCAGGAGGAAGATCGAAAGCGCCATGCGGCTATCAGGCAAGCTCACGGGAATCGGCGAAAGCAGATTCGTGATGACAAGGCGCTGAGCCCAGCGCAGAAGCAGCAAGCGTACATGCTGGCCAAGCTCACCGCTGACAAAGCTCGGGCGCAGCTGATCGCTCAGATTCGTGCGGAGCGCGCCGTCCGAAGGGAGTTGCTACCGCCTGTACCAACGTGGAGGCAGTGGGTCGAGGACCAAGCAAAGCAAGGCGATGAAGCTGCCATCAGCGCCCTTCGCGGGATGATCTACCAGGAGGGCCGGAATCGGAAAAAGCAGGAGGGAGCAGCGGAAGAAAGCACCGATGAAGAGAACGCGATCGTGTCAGCGAAGCCGATCGACAGCGATCCAAATGTCCGCAATTTTCAGAACCTCATATGGAAGGTCAGCAAGAATGGACGTGTGAGCTACGAATTCGCCTCCGGGGATCCAGCGTTCCGGGACGAAGGCCAGCGCATCACGTGGGGCCGCAATTCGGTCTCCGATGATGCGATGCTTCTCTCGCTGCGCTACAGCGCTGACAAGTGGCGAGATGGTATTCGTATCAGCGGAGGCGATTTCGTGTTCAAGGAGCGCTTGGCGAGGATGGCCGTTCAAGAAGGGATTCGTATTCTGAATCCAGAGTTGAAGGAACTCGTAAAACGGATTGAGCATGAGAACGAGACGCGCGCCACATTGGGACCTGTCCGGTCGGCGACGGAAGCATTAACTGTCGCCGTGCAGATCGGCGCGGACATAGACCAGCTAGTTCGTCGTCTCGATGCAAAAGCGAGGATTCACCGTGCAGAGGTGCAGTCGGACAAGCGATACGTGGGACGTGTCGTCGCACATTCATCCGATGCCATTGCACAAGAAGTCGGGCGGCATGACTATGTCGTCCACGCACTTAAACACTTCGATCGCACGCCGACGGTGGGGGAAAATGCGACCATTGGCTATCGTGCAGGCAAGGCGGCCCTCCACACCGCTAAAGCCAAAACCACGCGGAACGGACGTTAGCCCATTCCACGCATGCTGTAGCATACAGGCCGCGCGTGATATCGATTGCGCACGAAACAAATCGAATGCGACCATGGCAACCCTCTCCGCTTTCCTGATGATGCTCGCCTCCCCCTTCCTCCGTTATGGCTGGATCGGGGTCGAGGTACTCGGCACGGTAACGCTGGTTGCTTTGGTCCTCATTGGCTTCTTTGTCTACGTGATGGTCCGATATCCAAAGCGCCGCCGCTGACTTTGCTATCGTGGTGCGGGCTTCCAACGTCAGAAGTATCACCCTCCCCTTGCAAAGCGTTGGAAACGTGATGCTGGGATGGAGCCTGGTCGCTTTACTTTGACCCAGTCGGATGACCGGATGCCGGCTTGGTATGCGGAGCCGGATCGCTTGCACACCACCCCTTCCAGTTTGAGGGCCAGGACGTGGGCGTACAGCCATTCGGCCTGATCTGCGATTGCCTGCACATACAGCAACCCGCCCGCTGCATTCTTGCGATTGGCATCCAAAATCAGTCGCTCCAGCGCGCTCTTACGCGTCTCTATTGGAACCTGCCTTACATCCCTCCCACGTTCCGCGAGCAGATCAAAGACGCAGTAGACGACCGAATCGGCCCCGTCATACCAGCCCCGGCGAAGCGCCCGAGTATGAACCCTATCGAAATCAGCGCGGCCGAACTCATCCAGGACGCAGATCTCCCCATCGAGGATGCAGTCTGAAGGGAGGCTCGCTAGCGTTGGAGTAAGTTCCGGAAACCAAGCTGTGCAATCCGCGCCATTTTTTGTGCGTAAAGCTGGGACGGGGCCAGTCGACGCGAGCGCGCGGTATCCGTCGAACTTAATCTCGGCAAGCCAGCCCAACCCCTTGGGCAAGGCTTTCCGTTCGGTGAGAAGCATCGGCCGTAGCGATTCTAGGTCGAGTGCTGCAGTGCGGGTGGCGTGGGCTTTAGCCCTTGACGTGGCGCGGGTCATGTCCAAAGGAATTGCACTCCCGAATCTGGCCGTCGCGGCCGTGAATCAGTAGTTCTACTTTGTCGGCTTTAGCGCGCTTCGTGCCTGCAGCGCCGCCTCTGCTTGGGTAGCGAACAATGGACGGGCGCCGCCACCGACCGTCTCAACTGCCCAGCCTTCGCCGGAAGAAACCCTGGATGTCTGTAGCCCATCTCCTTGTCTATGGCGCTAGTGTGGCGCTGTCCCCCGCCCTGCTCTATCAGGCGAATTCCTACAACTCCCGCCCTCCGGGTGACTTCTGACGTTGGAAGTGCCCTGCCCGGATCGGGCGAAAGCTCTTTGTTTATAAGGCGTGCGGGCAGGACCAAGTTCCTTCCGGTCATTTCTGGGGGCGGAAATGCAATGCAAATTATTTTAGGTTCTGTGCCTACGGTTTTCCGATCCCCAGAAAGTGGATGCGGTCCGATCCCCAGACGCTTGGCTCTAAGATCTTTCGCGGGGGGCGGGCAGACAGAGAAACGCGGGTGCGCGCGACAGTCGCTGCGGATTCGCTGCCTCTGGTATATTGAAGGCGCCTTAGGGTGGGAACCCTTAGGCGGCGGCCCTCCAAGCCGCACAAGGTGATGATCTCGCCTTGAGACGTCCTGCCGCTATTGGCTTTTGGACTATCTTTGCGCGAGCTGAGCCGACCTGTGAAAGTGCCACTGGCATCGACTTTCGGTGGAGGAACACGGGATCAGGTGTGGTCAGCCAGTTCTAGACACGGCCGGCTGCAACCGCCCACAGCTAGGGCGGTATAAAAATCACCCCAGGCTTAACGCCTGTGGCGCCACAGGCTTTCTGCTGAGCTAACGCGATGAAGAAAGTTACTGTGACGGTGGATGTGAAGGTGGATGTGGCAGCGTGTCTTCGGGCGCTCTGCTGGATCTGCTGGATCATCGTGACCTGACAAAGACGGGCCGGCGAAAGCCGGCCCGTTCAGTCGAGTAGCTATGGCGCGCGATCCCTACTACACCTGCCAATACTGCCAAGAAAAAACCAAACTGCCATAATCGACCCGCAAGAGGAAAACGAAGGGGTCGATTCATGCTTGTCGCATTGCGCAGCGGAGTGCGTAGCTTCGCGCATCTCTCACATAAGGGTCCAGCCTATCATTGCCCTGGCTGCGGTCAGGCGGTCACGCTCAAGAAGGGTCTGAAGAAGGCACACCACTTCGCTCACAAGCCACCTGTCACTTGCTCGTGGGCTAAGGGCGAGACGGCCGCGCACTTGGCAGCCAAGATGCTGTTTCTCAACCACTTCTTGTCGATACCTCGAAATGCCGACGTGGAATTCCCGATCGGCACCCAGCGCGCAGACGTGTACGCGGAGAGCAAGGACGGCGACAAGTACATCTTCGAGATGCAGCACCAGCCCATCACGGAGCAGGAGATTGCGAGGCGCACGGCTGAGTATCACAAACATGGCGCGGCTGTGACCTGGCTCCCCTTGATAGACTTGGCGAAGTTCGGCGACAAGAAGAAGACGGCAGACGGCTACGTCATCGAGCGCTACAGCCCTAAGCCCTTCGAAAAGTGGCTGCAGGGATATCACTGGAAGAAGGACATGTGGTACGTCGATACAGGCACGGGCAGTCTATGGCACGGCGTCATGGACGAGGTCATGCTATCTCGCGACTCTGCGGAGTGGTACGAGCCAGGCGGATATATGCAATCGGTGAGCGGCTACTCGTATCCCTCCAAGCGGTGGCGCAAGCTCACGCTGACCGGCCCCTACACGCTTTCCCAAGTGAGGATTGCTCGGACTCTACGGAAGGCCACCTCAAACAAGGCGCACACATATCCAGGTGGCTATCGCATCGTCATAGTACGGCCGGACGTTCATGTGCCGCCGCCCAAGCCTTAGTTGTGGGGATGCTCGAACTGGGACGCAGCGATTCGAGGCGCCCGAGGAGCTGCCGCCGCCGTCATTTGCTCAGCGGGAAAAAGCCTGAGAAAGCTGCGGGCCTCCTCAGGCTTCCGGCAATTCAGCCAAGCATCCCATTCACCGGGCGCTACGATCACTACCGAACGCTTTTCGTCGCCCGGTTTGTGCATACGATTCATGAGGGCGTGCCTGTCTGAGTTGACGGTCAACAGCGTGAACGAGAGCGAGCCGTCTTGCCAAGTGCGCCACAAACCGGCGATTCCGAATGCGGGCGCCGTGGAAAGCCAGATCCGATAGTTCACGGCCTTCGGTCCGGCCTCGTAGTTGGGCTCATATATTGCGGTCGCCGGCACTAAACAAAGCTGTGAGGCCTTCCATGCCCCGGAGAAGCTACGCTTCTCGCCCACTGTCTCTGAACGTGCGTTGGAGGTGTCGTACTTGCGCACACCAGGCGGGAACTTCAGTTCGATGGAAACCTCAGCCACCCTGACATCGATTCAATACTGAGCGATGTCAATGACTGCATTGGCGCCGCCATCGTCGCTGCGATCGCAGCAGGTGCGCTGACCGGGGGCGCTGGAGCTGGCGCCGCGTTGAAGTCCACCTTGGTGGCTTGCCTCAAGCTCAAGGGCGTGCAGTGGGCCGACGAGATCGGCGTTTGGATTACCACGACGGAGTTGCGTGGCAACTGGCACTTTTGCTTGTAAATGCATCTCAGACAATGTGTGGCCGAGAAATCGGCCCCTTCGCATTCCGCGGCCAGACACCAAGGACCAGAGTGCGGGGGAGTTAGTCATGCATTGTAAGTAAGCCGATGGAATAAGGCGCACGCCAGGTTTGGCGCGCGACAGCTGCTATTGCGATAGGAACAGTTATCCTAATAGTACGCGCCGGAGTTACACTGCGCCAATGAACAGTGCCACGCACCAACCGCTTTTCGCCTTTCCTGACGCCGATTCGCTGGCGGCGCTGCGCGCTTGGCATGCGGGTATGTCTTCGCGCGCTGTCGTTACCCAATACTTGGACGCTGACCGCATTCAAGGTCAGTCGTCACGCGGCATCGTGGGGGGCATCCGTCGGCAACTGGCTGCATACGCGCGCTACCGTCGACGCGAAGACCTGGCAGTGCTGTTCGAGTTCGCTGCCGCCGACCGGAGTGCGCGCGCCAGGGAAGCGGATCAGGCCATTGAGACGCTGCGCACCATGCCACCGGCAGTGCCTGCAATTGCCGACGACATTGGTATGTGGTTATCGCCGGGCTCTGTGGCTGCGCTGCGCGCGCAAGACCTCCACACGCTTGCAGACCTAGCTGTGCGGATCCCACGTCGTAGGCAGTGGTGGGCAACAATTCCGGGCTTGGGCGTTAGCGGCGCGAAGCGTATCGAAGCCTTCTTCAAAAACTGGCCCGATTTGACGGTTCGCGCTCAGGCGCTGGTCGCCGTCGAGCCGCGCGGCATGATCGTGCCGTGGGAGCAGATTGGGCGTCTGCCGCATGAAGTCGATGGTTCGCTGGGTCAGTTCCGCGCACCGCGCGAAACCTCTTCGCTCTCTGCCGATAACGACTACGCGGCGGTGCAGGCATGGCTGGCGCTGCACGAATCCCCGTCTACGCAGCGGGCCTATCGGAAGGAGGCCGAGCGGTTGATTCTGTGGGCCATCATCGAGAAGGACCGGCCTTTGTCGTCACTGACGACCGAGGACGCCACGGCCTACCGGAATTTCCTGCGCGAACCTTCGCCGCGCGAGCGCTGGGTAGGACCGGCGCGGCCACGTAGCGCGGCGGACTGGAAACCGTTCACCGATGGGCTGTCACCGCGTTCGGCGGCCTATGCATTGCAGGTCATCGGCGCGTTGTTCCGCTGGCTCGTGCAACAACGCTATGTGCTGGCCAATCCGTTCGCTGGTCTGAAAGTACGCGGCGGCGCCAAGACCGCAGCTCTCGACGTTTCGCATGCGTTTTCCGAAGGCGAGTGGATGATCACGCGCAGCATTGCCGATGGGCTGGAGTGGTCGTACGGCTGGGATGCTGCGGCAGCGCAGCGCCTGCGTTTTATCCTGGATTTCACGTATGCCACCGGGCTACGCGCCAGCGAACTAGTGGGCGCCACGCTGCGCAGCATCGAAACCGATGTGCACGGCGACCACTGGCTGCATCTGGTCGGCAAGGGCGCGAAGGCTGGCCGGGTGGCACTGCCGCCGCTGGCCCGCAATGCGCTCGATCATTACCTCGTCGAGCGGCAACTTCCGGTTACCCGGGCATTGTGGGAACCCGCTACGCCGCTGGTCGGCAACCTGGGCCTCGACGAAAGCGGCGGCATCACGGGCGCGCGTTTGTGGATGGTCATGAAGCGCTTTTTTGCCACGGCAGCGGACCAGCTGGAAGCCGAGCGCCCGGCCACTGCCGAGAAACTGCGCAAGGCCAGCCCCCACTGGTTGCGCCATACCCACGCCACCCATGCGCTGGCACGCGGGGCGGAACTGATCACGGTGCGCGATAACCTGCGCCATGCCTCAGTATCCACAACATCTCTTTACCTACATGGCGATAGCATCAAGCGCGCGCGGCAGATGGAGGACGCATTTGGCGCTTAGAACCTGTTTCAAAAGAGCATTTCTTCCCGCGCGCGACCTGCATGGCGGGGATCACCGCAGCCAGGATTGCGACGATGGCGACGCGCCCTGGTGCGTTCACGGGGTCTGACCAAGATACGGCCAATTGGCTATCATAAGCCTTGAGGTTATATAGAACGGATGGAATCCCCTCGTAGTGATATAAGCCGGGATTTGCCAGGACCTCCCAATTGGCGAGCGCACAAAATCGCTACGGAGCGGAGAATGCCACCCCAATTTGGCGTGCTCGTTTCACCTCGTCGCCGTGCAGGTAGATCGAGGTGGTCGAAATTGACGCGTGCCGCAAGTTGTCCCGCACCGTTGTCAATTCCGCGCCGCGGGCCAGCGCATGGGTTGCATGCGTGTGCCGCATCCAGTGGGGACTGGCCTGCCGCAGCTTTTCGGCGGCAGCCGGGTGGTCGGCCTGGATCAGGTCCGCCGCTTGCGTGAAGAACCGCCGCAACACGCCCCACAGCCGCGTGCCAGTGATGCCATTGGCCGGCTCCTGGCCGAGGCCGCCGATCAAGGGGGTATGCGGGTCCCAGCGCGCCGGCGTGACCGGCAGGCCGCGCTCCCCCAGATAGCGATCGAGCGCTATGCGTGCCAACGGTGGCAGCGCCACCTTGCCCGCCTTGGCGCCCTTGCCGATCAGGTTGAGCCAGTGGTCGCCATGGGGATCGATCTCGATGCCGCCAAGCGTGGCTCCAACGAGCTCACTCGCCCGCAGCCCCGTCGCGTAGCCAAAATCCAGCACGAAGCGCAGCCGCTGCGCCGCCACGGCGTCCCAGCCGTAGGACCACTCCAGTCCGTTGGCGAGCGTACGCAGCAGCATCCATTCGCCCTCGGTGAACGCGTGCGATGTATCCAACGGCGCAGCCCGCCCGCTGCCGCGCACCTTGATACCCGCGAACGGATTGGCCAGCACATAGCGTTGTTGGATCAGCCACCGGTACATGGCCCCGAGCACCGACAAGGCATAGGCCGTTGAACGGGGTGACAGGCCCTGCGCAAACGGCCGCCATTCGGGCGAGGTGCGTGGCCGCGACGGTCCCACCCAGCGCTTGTGTGGGGTCGGCCGGCGCAGGAAACTGCGGTAGGCAATCGCGTCCTCGGTGGTGAGCGACGACAGCGGCCGCTCCCGCTCGACGATCGCCCACAGGATCAGCCGTTCGGCTTCCTTGCGATACGCTCGTTGGGTGCCCGGCGACTCGTGCAGCGCGAGCCAAGCCTGGACGGCCGCATAGTCGTTGTCCGCATTGAGGGTGCAGGTTTGCCGCGGGGCGCGAAAGGTCCCCGACGAGCCATCAACCTCGTGGGGCAGGCACAGCTGCTCCCAGGGCACGATCACCCCGCGGTCGGCTACGGCGATCAGCGCGCGGGCGCGGTCGGTGAGTTGCGGGTGCTCGGCGAAGAAGGCCTCGATCCGCCGGGCGCTCGCCGGACCCAGGCCGGGCACCGCCGTCCACCAGCGACGCCGGCGCGGAATGCGCACGGTCAGGTCCGCCAGCGTCGCGATGCCGTGCGCGCGCAGCGCCTGCACGGCACGAGGCGGCAGCCACTGCCCGATGTCGTCGACGACCTCCGGCTGCGGCGGCGGCAAGCGGCGCAGCAAGTCGACCGCTTGGCTGATTGCCTTCGCCCGCCCGACTCGCTCGGAGGCGCCGTGTTCGAACAAGGCGGCCAGGTCGTCTCGCTGCCGACGGCGCGCGAAATCGGACAACTGTCGCCGGATGTGGCCGAGGATGCCGCGCGCCGACTGGCCGCTGGCCTTGCGCTCGTTCAGGTAGCGCACCACCGCATCGCGGGCCGGCAGCCCTTCGTACCAGGCCCGTAGCGCGGCCAACGCAGCCGCATCGGGAAAACCCGCCGGATCGGCCGGTGGGGACGGAAGGGTGGCAGTCTGGCGCGCTTTCATACCAGCCAGTTTAGCTCACTGGACGTGCTATTACGATAAGAACACTTATCTCAATAGCGTCGCTATTGGCAGCGGGATCCGGCACATGGCCTAACAGTATGCCGATCTTGCTGGCATCAGCACGTGCCTCGCAGCTCGCCATGGGGGACCGGCCTCCCTAAGCTCGTGGCTGGCGCCGCGGGAAGGTCAGAATAAAGCGGGTGAGACCGCCTGACGACTCAGCCGAGATTCCACCGCGGTGCGCCACCATGATGGCTTGCGTGATCGACAAGCCAAGCCCCACGCTGTCCGAATCAGCGCGCGCCCTGGACTTGTCGGCCCGAAAGAACCGGTCGAACAACGACGGCAACAGCTCGGGATCGATCCCCTCGCCCTGGTTCTCGACCACGATGGTGGCGCCGCCGTCTTGCTCGCATGCCTTGATCACAATCGCTTTGCCGCTGGGCGTATACCGCAGTGCGTTCGACAGCAGATTGCTCAGTGCGCGGCGCAACATCAGGCGATCGCCCACGATGCTGGCGTCGCCCTGCAGGCGCAGCTGCACACCCTTGTCCTCGGCCAAGGCGTCGTAGAAATCAAACAGCGCGCGGGCCTCGTCGCCGACATGGATCGACTCCTCGTTGGGCAGCGTGATGCCGTGCTCCATCTTGGCCAAGTAAAGCATATCGGACACCATGCGGCCAAGGCGCAGCAGCTCCTCGGCGTTGGAGGCCAACACGTCGCGGTACTTGGCGGCCTCGCGCGGCTGCGACAACACGACATGGGTCTGGGTCATCAGGTTGGTGATCGGCGTGCGCAATTCGTGAGCCAGGTCGGACGAGAATTCGGACAATCGCCGGAAATCGTCCTGCAAGCGCTCGAGCATGGCATTCAGCGTCGCCGCCAGATCGGCCATCTCCACCGGCACGGTCTCCACGGGCATGCGGGCGTCAAGGTGATTCGACGTGACACCCTTGGCGCGAGAGGCCATCGTTCGCAACGGCGCCAGACCGCGCCTGGCTGCCCACCAGCCGAACAAGCCGCTGGCGAGCACCGCCAACGTGGTATAGAAGGCCAGCGAGCGACGAAACGCGTGCATAAAGTGGGCATGGATTTCGGTGTCCATGCCGACCATCACCGCCAAGGGCACCGACTCGCCGGGCACTGTCGCGTGCGCGCGCATACCTCGGTATTCCTTGTCTCCCTGCTGCCAGCTCAAGGTCGTCTCATCCGGTCCAAGCCGGCCAATAACGTTGAGCATGGCGCCAAAATCGAACCCATTGGTGCGGTAAATGACGTCACCTTTCGCGGTGCTCACATGGGCGACAAAACCGGGGTGATGTTCCACCATTTCCGCAAGACGGCTCGGCAGGTGCGTGCTGGATTGCTCCTGAGCGATCTTTTGAATCAGACGAACGTTGTCCCCAAGCACCACATAATCTTCGTCGGCAAAATGCCGGTCCATGGAAAGCCAGATCAGTATTCCGAGGCCAAGTAGCACCAATGCCGACGTCAGAGAAAACAACAACGTCAGCCGCATGGTCAGCGACATACGGCGCTTCATTCTTGCCCCTCGGGCGCTTCCAGCACGTACCCCATGCCTCGCACCGTCTGAATCAGCTTGGCGTCGAAGTCGTCGTCGATCTTGGCTCGCAAGCGGCGAATCGCAACGTCGATCACATTGCTGTCGCTGTCGAAGTTCATATCCCACACCTGGGACGCAATCAACGAGCGGGGCAGAACTTCTCCCCGCCTGCGGGCGAGCAGTTCGAGCAGCGCAAACTCCTTGCTGGTCAGCGCTATCCGGCGACCTCCGCGCGAAGCGCGACGTCGACTAAGATCAAGCACCAGGTCGCCCACCTGAATGCGGTCCAGCCCCATCTGCACAGTGCCGCGGCGCAGCAGCGTCCGGACGCGAGCCAACAGTTCGGAGAATGCAAATGGCTTTACCAGGTAATCGTCCGCGCCGAGCTCCAGTCCCTTGACCCGATCAGCGACGCTGTCGCGGGCAGTAAGGAACAAGACCGGAACCGCGCTCTCGGCCGCGCGCAGGCTCAGCAGAATTCTCCAGCCATCGAGGTCCGGCAGCATGACGTCGAGAATAATCAGATCGTAAGACTCGTTGAGCGCCAGGTGTTGTCCATCAAGCCCGTTGCCAACCAGGTCGACAACGAATCCGGCCTCGGTCAATCCCTGGCGCAGGTACTGGCCTGTCTTGGATTCGTCCTCTACGACGAGCAGTTTCATGTTCGAGCTTCCTTTTTCCGATTGTATGGCTGCGCTTGGGTCAGCCCATGGCGAGTCTACGCAGCCCTGCTCCGAGTGGCCCGGACATTACCGGAATGTAATGTTCAGGTAAGTTGTCGGTAGCCTCGTCCTCGTTACTCTCTCTTTGCCGCTGTCCGATGCGGCCATTCAAGCAAAAAGGACTATTTCATGGGACGTGATCGACAGTCTGGCATTGTGCTGGCCAACCTACCGCGCCGCCGCTTCGTGCAGGGTCTGGCTGCGGGGGGTGTGATGGCAGGATTGTCCGGTCTTGGGGGCATCGCGTGGGCCCAAGCATCAGACAAGCCGCGCTCGTACCGCCAAACGGGCTGAAGCGCAGCAACACAAGCCACAGAAGCCGGACGACTCCAAGGCGATGTTGCGCCACCATGACGCCATGATGCAAAAGTGTCGCGAAATGATGGATCAGACCAAGTAACCCAGCCGCTCTCCGGTGCGCTGCGTGCGCGCGGTCGCCGGAGCGATCTCCGGGCGGGCATCAACTAGGCGGCCACCGCCCTTATCCGGCGCACTACGCGGCCGCCGGTCCAGCAACAACTTAGCCCGCCCATCATGCGCTTATGCATCAACAGCATGCCTACCACAGCCAGGATGGCAATCACGCAGATGATTGTGCACACAACTCGCACGGAGGCGGCTCTTCCGATGGACCCGCGATGGGTGGCACGCCGCAGCCGCCGGCACGAATGAGCGACTTCGTCAACGGTGACGGCGCAACGAATCGACGCTAGGGATGTCTTCGCCATGCTCGACCGGACGCTGAGACGGCATCCCGTCGCCGCTGGTGGCGGCCGGAAGAACCGACGCGTTTAATGACAGCGACGTTGCAGTCCTGTAGTCCGCGCGGGCTTTCGCGTGACCGTAGAGAGCCAAAAAGTTAGCGTCATGGCCGTTCTGCCGTTGGCAGCCGATCGTGCTACGCCATGGCGCGGCATGCCTGCGCACAACGCCGGCACGCTTGAGCGCATTCCTGGCAATGCTGAGCCGCATGTCGCTCGCACTCGGCACCGCATGCTTCGCAAGCGGTCGCGCAAAGGTTGCACAGATCCTTGGCGAAGCGACTTCCCCGCGCCATATAGGCGCTGGCCATCCGGCACATTGCGGCGCAATCGAGATCCAGGCGAATGCACTCGGCCATCTCGTGTACGTTCGGCTCACTTAGACACGAGGCGGCGCAGTGCTCGCATGCCACTGCGCAAGCATTGCACTCGTCGATACAGTGTTGAAAATTCTGATGCGGCATGGTCGGCTCCTTGAAGTGATGACGCCACGTCGGCGCCGCTATCGTCACAGCAATATTTGGACCGGCCGCACCGCGAGGCCGCAGCGCTCGCACGTTTTGCCCTCCCTTTGCTCGCGACGGTGCTATGACCGCGCTCATTTCCGCTTAAAGATTGAGGCCAAATTACAAGGCGAGGAATATCTTTCAGGAATAAGCTTGCGCGTTGATTACAGCCCGGTAATGTCGTGGCCTGCCGGCACTTCGAGTTTATGGCGACTTAGTATTTCGCTGGTCATGCGCGGATGACTCCGTTTGATTCGCTTCCTTGGGAGGGGCGATGCCAACATTGCTCGGGCTGACCAGTTCGTCCCGCACACGCGCCTCTTCTCGCGTTGCCTTCGCCGACGAGCGTTCTCCCGCGCGATGCCCGGCGCTCAATTTGAGACCAGCATTCACGCGCGGGCTATCCAATCACGGCACGCGCTTTGCTATCTGCTTTGCTATCTGTTGGGCTGCCAGTGCCGCCGCGCCACCAAGGGACGGCGCCCGGCGCACGCAAGCACCATGGCGTTGACCCGCGATGTCGGGAAGTCCTGGACGCCTGCGCCGATAACCTGTGCCGCCATGAAACTCGGTACAAGGAGGCATGATGGGCTCGATCTCCATCTGGGCGGCCACGCGCCCGCGTCGGCCTCGACCGGCCCTTGAGGGCGACCTGCGCGTCGACGTGGTGATCGTCGGTGCCGGCATCACGGGCCTGACCGCCGCCCTGCTGCTCGCAAAGACCGCCCGGTCGGTGGCGGCGATCGAAGCCCGTGCCGTAGGCGCGGGTGATAGCGGCGGCTCCACCGGTAACCTGTATCAGACCGTCACCGGTGGCCTCGAAACGCTGGCGGCTAAGTGCGAAGCGGACACCGCCCGCGCCGTCGTAGCGTCTCGCGGGGAAGCGATCGCCTGGATCGAGCAGCAAGCGCAGGCGATGGGGCCGAGCAGCGGCTTCCGCCGCTGCCCGATGTACCAGTATCCGCTAAGCCCGGATGCCGAGCCGACCATACTGGGGGAGCTGAAGGCATTGCGCGCAGCAGGTCTGGACGCGCAGTTGGCCTCTGAGATGCCCCCCGGCTTGCCCGCCGCAAAGGGCGCGGTGCTTCTGCTTTCGGCACAAGCGCAGTTCCATCCGATCGGCTATCTGCACGCCTTGGCCCTGCAAGCCGAACACGCCGGCGCCCGCCTCTTCGAAAACTCCCCTGCCCTCGAGCTGGACCTGGAAGTCGGCGTCGTTCGCACACGGACCGGTACCGCCTTCGGCCACCATATTGTGCTGGCCACCCATTCCCCGCTGGGTTTTCACTTGGTGCAAGCCGGCATGGCTGTGCGCCGCGAATATGGTTTGGCCTTCCACGAACAAGCCGTTCCGGCTGGCATCTTCTGGGCGCAGGCCCATCCCAGGCTATCGGTCCGCGGATTGGAGGCAAACGGCAAGCATTACTTGCTTTGCATCGGTGAACACCACGAAACGGGAAGGCATGATGCAGCCGCGGCACTCGCTCAACTTGAACGGGCCGCGCAGGAATACCTGGCTGTCGGTTCACCCGTTCAGCGCTGGTCGGCACAACACTTTCATTCTCCGGACGGCCTTCCCTACATCGGCCGGGACGAGTCAGGGGCTTTCATCGCCACTGGTTTCTCCACCGACGGGCTGGTGTACGGCACAGTCGCGGCCCACATCATTACTGATCAGATCATCGGCGCGCAGAGCCGTTGGAGTTCGCTGTACCTGGGGTCGCTTCAGAAAACGGAAAATATTGCACGCTAAGCCAGTCGGCACGGACGTCGGCTACCGAGCGGCAAAGGCCTGACCTATTTGGTGTGCCCGCTTGACTTCGTCGCTTTGCAAGTAAATCGAGGTGGTGGCCACCGACGCGTGGCGTAGGTTATCGCGCACGGTGGTCAGTTCCGCGCCGCGAGCGAGGGCGTGTGTAGCGTGGGTATGCCGCGTCCAGTGGGGACTGGCTCGGCGCAGCTTTTCGGCGAGTGTCGGGTGGTCGCCGGCGATGATGTCCGCGGCCTGGCCAAAGAAGCGCCGCATTACCATCCACAGCCGGGTGCCGGTGATGTTAGTGACGCTGTCCTGCTCCAGGCTGGCGATCAAGGGTGTCCTGGGGTCCCAACGGGCTGGTGTCACCGGCAGTCCGCGCTGTACAAGATGCTGATCGAGTGCGGTTCGCGCAAGTGGCGGTAGCGCCACCTTTCCCGGGCGCCCACCTTTGCCGACCAGGTGCAGCCAGCGGTCGTTGCGCTCGTCAGTGCGGATATCGCCCAGCGTCGCGCCAACCAGTTCGCTGGCCCGCAGGCCGGTCGCGTAGGCAAAATCGAGAATGAAGCGCAAGCGCTGCGCTGCGGGCACGTCCCACCCGTACGACCATTCCAGGCCATCGGCAATGGTGCGCACCAGCAGCCATTCGCCCTCAGTAAAGCCACGTGTGGTATCGAGTGGCGCGACCCGCGTGCGGCCGCGGACTTTGATGCCGGCAAACGGGTTGGCCAATACATAGCGCTGCTCGATCAGCCATCGGAACATGGCGCCCAGCACCGTGAGGGCGTAGGCCGTCGAACGTGCCGATAGCCCCCGTGCGAAGGGGCGCCAGTCGGGCGCGCTGCGTGCCCGCGGTGGCCCGATCCAGCGCTCACGCGGAGTTGGTCGCCGCAGGAACCCGCGGTAGGCGATGGCGTCCTCGGTCGTAAGCGACGACAGCGCCCGACCGCGCTCGATAATCGCCCACAGGATCAGGCGTTCCGCCTCCTTGCGATAGGCGCGCTGCGTGGTCTGGGTTTCGTGCAGGGCGAGCCAGGCCTGCACGGCTTCGTAGTCGTTCGATGCGTCGAGCGTGCAGGCCTGTCGCGGTGCCCGGAAGCTGCCTCGCGAGCCGTCCACCTCGTCGGGCAGTTTCAGCCGCTCCCACGGGACCACCTCGCCTGGCGGCGCGCCGACGATCAGGGCACGCGCACGCTCCGTCAACCGCGGATGGGCGTGGAAGAAGGCCTCGATGTGCCGCGCGCTCGCTTGCCCCAGCCCCGGGATCGCGCCCCACCAGCGGCGCCGGCGCGGCACGCGCACGGTCAGGTCCGCCAGTGTGGAAATGCCGTGGGCTCGCAATGCGCGCACGGCCCGCGGTGCCAGCCACAGTTCAATGTCGTCGGTGACCTGTGGCTGCGGCGCAGGCAGAGCACGCAGAACCCTGATGGCCTGGCCATCGGCGAGGCCATCGGGATTGCGGGGACGCTATGCGTCGATTCACCTACAAACTTGGGCGCCAGCGGCCGTCAGCATTTTCGTTAAGTTGCTGAGGTGCGTTGGCCGTAGCGAGCGCAGACAGTTGTGACACAGCCGCAACAGCCCTACCGCGGCGGGGAGGGCTGGCAATCGCAGTGATGATAGTGTGGAACTTGCGGCAGACTGAGACCGCTAACCAACACTCCAGGGAGACCTTTCTTGAAACGGATCACCATCATTCTCACGGCCGTTCTGGCCTGTGCGTCGGGCGGCGTGTGGGCGCATAGTGGTGGGACTGACAGCCAAGGCTGCCATATGGACCACAAGACCGGCATTCGTCACTGCCACTGAAGTCAAGCAGTATTGCGGCGTCCGCCGACATCGCGGACGCCAGCGGCTTAAGGTCTTGAGTAGTTTGCTCGGCCTCAAAAAAGCGAAGCGGGGCTTCCCTTCTTGCGCCGGTCTCCGTCCTTGCCTGACCGCGCCACCCTTGCGGTTACTTCCACCTTCGTAGCACACGTTGAAACACCAGACTGTTCGGCAGCTGCAGCACCACCTCTTGTCCTTCGACTGTTGTTTCCAGTAAGGTGGTATAGACGAGATTTACGTCGAGCACACGGCCCTTAATTCCCGGCTTTTCCCCGTTCTCAAGAAGCTCCACAACATCCCCAATGCGGAACGCACCGGTGACGTATATCAGGAGCGCGCAGAACAGGTTCGAGAGTACACTCCACGCGGCGAAAAACGCGACCGCCCCGACAGTGGCAAATCCCGTGAATGCGGTCCACAGGACGGTTCCAGACACGCCCATTCGCTCCAGAGCCCAGAGCGTGGCAGCTACGTACACGATGGTCGCGACCACACGCAAAGACAGCGCCGCAACTTTTCCTGGCAGAGAATATGTATTGGTCAGCTTTCTAAGCAACCGCCGCGCGATGCGCACTGCTAACCATGCGCCAGCCGCAATCAGCACGACCTCGATAGCGGGAACAAGAATGTCGAACCAATCTGCCAGCCACTGCGGCAAGCTTTCGTGTATAGCTTGAAGAAGTTTGTTCATCGAAATAGAGATACAGCCACAGCACCGTACTGTGGCACAGATACCAATAATCGGATTTTTACCGTTCCGGTCTTTGCTTGAAGGTCAAGCGCGACAACTTACATGCCGGCGTCGTGCCTACACTCACCGGTTTTTGATCGAGGTGCAGGCTCGATCGGCTCAACCAACAGATCACCGAAAAAGTAGGCGGCAAATTGATGGCGATTGCTGAGGTTCGCCTTGGCGAATACGCCCGCGGCAATTGTCCGCACCGTCACATCATGCCACGCTAGCGAGTGAGCGCACTCTTCAAGGGTCAACCCTTTTATGAGAAGCATCGCCACTTCCGTTTCCGATGGCGTATATTTCCAGCGCTCGAACTGCAGCAGCATCGACTGCAACAACTGCCGCGTCGCCTGAATTGCCACCTCGTTTCGTTCCGCCATCACCTGCCCTCGTACCTTGGCTGCGCCAGGTAGCGCCTCAGAAACAGGTCGGTTTGGGCTGACACGACGACACCGTTTTCGAATCACGAACCAAAGGATCGCGAGGCCGCCCACTACCTACGCGACTGCGTCGGCGACGACATGAGCGTCCGGTGTTCGCGTTGCAAGGTGGTAGAAATCCCACGCCTGATAGGTCGAGATTGCCATCAGAAGTGCCGTCAGTCTCGACCGCATAGCAGCGAAGTCCTTGCGACTTTTTGGGGTTGACAACGAACACCCCGGATCTAAGCGCAGCGCGAAAGACAAGCACCTTCGAAAGAGGCTGCGCCTAAGAACATCTGATGGAAAGCGACTTCCTAGGCTTGAGCACTAAGGGTGATGAGGCCCGCTGACAACTGCGGGGCGTCAAGTTTACTATGCAGAACATTGCGGCGACATTGCCGAATGGTTACGCACCAACGCATCGAACCCGACGCCCGTTCTCCGAAGCACTTGGGTTACCATGAGCTAACGCTGACGCTTCGTCAGGCAACTTCTTCTGCCGCAAAGCACTCGACGGCGGACTGCGCCGTCATCATCTCGTAATCCCCCCGACAGGTGAGCGCCCTAGAATCCCGCTGTTCGCTCTCTGCTGGCCAAGTCGCCATCCTTCGGACTCCCGCGTGAATCGCATCCTCGGCTCGTGGGGCGTCAAGCGGCGCCGCGTGAACTGCTCCATGATCCAACATCACGACGGCGACGAACCACATCCGGCATCTATGTCGTTGCGCCCTGAGAGCATTTGACCAAGCGCGGTAGCAGTGGCCACCGCACACCTGGACGGGCAGTCTCTTGAAGCGACAGATTTTCATGGCTTTGACCATCGCACTCACGGTGGTCCTCTGGATGTCCACGCTATCCGTGCGTCCCCTCTATGAACCCGACGAGGGTCGTTACGCCGAGGTTCCGCGCGAGATGTTCGTCTCCGGCGATTGGGTCACGCCGCGGTTGAACGGCATCAAGTTCTTCGACAAGCCGCCCCTGCAGTATTGGGCGACCGCCAGCGCCTATACGCTCTTCGGGCCGTCCGAGTGGACAGCAAGGATCTGGAGTGCGCTTGTGGGACTGCTGGGCGCACTCGCCGCATGGTGGGCGGCGCGATCGCTCTATGACACGCGCATAGGCCTCGCCTCAGCGCTGGTGCTCATCGGCGCTCCCCTCTGGATTCTCGGCTCGAATCTGACAACAACAGACATTGGTGTCGGCGCACTGCTCGGCAGTGCCGCTCTCGTTTTCGCCGTGGCCTACCAGAATCGGGAACCTCGCTTATACCCCCTGATCTGGTTGTTGGTCGGTCTGGCATTTCTTGCCAAAGGCCTGATTGCCCTGGTACTGCCAGGAATCACGCTGCTGCTATACGGGGCGGTCACTCGACAATTTTCCGCATTTTTTAGCGCGAGATTCTGGCGCTGGAGCCTGCTTGCGGTGGCCATCACCATGCCTTGGTTTGTCGTGGTGTCCCAGCGCAACCCCGAATTTCTGAATTACTTCTTCATCCACGAACACTTCGCGAGATTCTCGTCCTCGGTTCACGAGCGGGACAAGCCATTCTGGTTCTTCCTGGCCGTTGGTGCGGCAGGCGTCCTGCCGTTCATGGGCTTGATTCCCCGTGCTATCGCACTCCGCTCTCGCAGCGCACAGGCAACGCCTGGCTTCGACGCACGACTGTTTCTGTCGCTGTGGGTAGTCGTTGTCATTGCCTTCTTTTCGATTTCGCGCTCGAAGCTGCCGCTCTATATCCTGCCCGCCTTACCACCGGTGGCCGTCTTGCTCGCGTACAGATCCATGACTGCAGCCCGCCCCACACTGGCGGCAAGCTTTCTTGCCATGCCTGTGCTCGGCGTTGCCATCGCCGTGCTGCTATGGCATCCGACAATGTCGAATGCGGTACTGAAGCTCAATATCAGCAATCCGGCCTCATTGCATACCTGGGGCGCCATCACGATGGGCATTCTGGTCATCGGTGGCTTCCTGGCCTTTGGGATCGCCCTGCGCGGCCACAGGCTCTGCGCGGTTGCCGTCGCTTCGCTGGCGACGCTGGCCAGCCTTCAGGCTGGCTTGATGGCGTCTCGGGCGTTTGGGTCCCTCTCCATCAAACCACTTGGCTTGGAAGCCAAGGCGGCGTCCCGCGACAACACACAACTGTTCAACGTGGGCCAGATTGACCGAGGTCTGGCGTTTTACGCCGAACGAGAACCGATCATTGTCGGGGCCAGATCCGAGCTGGATCTCGGCTTCTCGGTCGAGCCCGACAAGTGGATTGCTAATGAAGAAGCTTTTGCGCAGCGATGGCTGACCCCTGGTCACAAGCTCGCGGTCATGCGGCACGAGACGTTTCATCGACTGAGACCGCTGCTCGGCGGCAACACAACTGTGATCGGACGACATGGCGTCAACGTTCTGGTGCAAAAACCATGAACATCCCATCACGATTTGTACGGTTTCTGGGCGCGGGGGCGACGGCAACCGCTACACACTACGCAACACTGATCACGCTGGTCGGTTTCGGGGTTGCAGCGCTACCGGCGTCTGCCGCCGGCAGTGTTGCAGGCCTTCTGACGCACTACTGCATCAGCAGCCGATGGGTGTTCACACCAGTCCGACCACAACGCGCCACTTTCGGACGGTTCATTCTCGTTTCCGCGCTGGCGTTCTTTCTTAACTCACTTCTGATGTGGGCTGGACTAGCATTGGGGCTTCACTACCTGGTTGCTCAAATCCTCTCGACAATTTTCGTCATGTTGGTCAACTACGTACTCCATGCAAATTGGACGTTCATGAATGGAGCGATGCGATGAATGCCGCCAGCCTGCTGCCAGAGAAGATCTCGGTCGTCGTACCGCTCTTCAATGAAGAAGCTGTCCTGCCACAGTTTCACTTTCGGCTTCTCCGCGTGATGGATGGATTGGCATCGGACTACGAGATTATCTACGTGGACGATGGCAGCCGCGATCGATCACTGGCGGTTGCACACAATCTCAAGGCGGCCGAAGCGCGCGTCGGCATTGTCGAGCTGAGTCGCAACTTCGGCAAGGAAGCCGCGCTAACGGCGGGCCTCGACGTGGCAAGCGGCGACGCCGTTGTGATCATCGACGCCGATCTGCAGGATCCGCCCGAACTGATTCCGTCGTTGATCGAGAAATGGCGCGAGGGGTTCGACGTGGTGTACGCCACGCGCACTTCCCGGGATGGCGAATCGTTCCTCAAGAAGTTCACCGCGCACTGGTTTTACCGCCTGATGGGCAAGCTCAGCGATACGGAGATTCCGGCCGACACCGGCGACTTCCGCGTCATGAGCCGTCGTGCCGTTGCCGCACTCGGACAACTCCGGGAGCAGCACCGCTTCATGAAGGGGCTGTATGCCTGGATAGGATTCCGGCAGACGGCCGTCTTGTATCGGCGTGACGCGCGGGCATCCGGGACGACCAAGTTCAACTACCGCAAGCTGTTGCGTTTTGCCGTGGATGGCATCACTGCCTTTTCCACCGTGCCGCTCAAGTTTGCAACCTCGATCGGCCTGCTTGTTGCCGTTCCCGCCTTTGGCATGGCCGCCTTCATCGTTGGCAAGACGCTGCTCTACGGCGACCCCGTACACGGCTACCCATCCATGATGACCGCCCTGCTTCTGCTGGGCGGCCTGCAACTGGTTTTCCTAGGCGTGCTCGGGGAATATGTTGGGCGTCTGTTCAATGAAGTCAAGCGGCGGCCGGTGTATCTGGTGGCAAGCTATACGGCGCCGATCGGCCCCGGCACCCCCACCGCTGAGCCGGGGCAGGTGGCCGCAGCGACACGGGGTGGCACCCCGCCTGCAGCAATCTTTCACGCACCCGGATGCCCGGAAGGCAAAGCTCCTGGCCTCCCCGAGGCTCCTCAGCGGGATGCCATCCTCACGGAAACCCTTGCGCCAAGCCGATAGACAGCCCGCCTTCCATGCGCTCTCACGACATGGCCAGCAACTATCGGGATCATGACGTTTTCGAAAGAAAGAGCCTCGTATTCAACTTATTCCGTTCTTCGCATCCACCGACCATTGACCCTGTAGTCACTACAGACTATTTACTACAGGCATTGGCTGACGCGTAGCAGCGCAAGTCGTCGCAGCACCCGACACCACGGGGCCGCAGCGACGATCCATCCACTTAGGAGGAATGATGGGTTTCTTGGAAAGGCTCATGGGCCGTCACAGCGGCGGTCATCACGGCGGCGGAAGTGAGCACGGTCGTCGAGGAGGTCATCATGATGGTGGCGGCAGCTACGGCTATGGGAATCCTTTGCCACCACAAAGCCCCGCCGGCGTCCACTGCCCCAACTGCGGCACGGTGAGCGCCCAGGGCGCGCGCTTCTGCCAGCAATGCGGCAGTTCACTGGCTCCGGCGCCGTGCAGTCGATGCGGCACCTTACTCCCACGCGACGCAAAGTTCTGTGGAAGTTGCGGCAATGCCGCCAAATGAGTCGGCGGCCATAGCTGCCGCCGCATCTGGCATCGCCATCATTGCGGCCGGGGCCCGTCATGGGGATTTGTCGCGATAGGCTAGCAGTCGAAGCGCATTGAACACGACGATCAGCGTCGACCCCTCATGCATGGCCACGGCGGGCCCGATACCGAGGCCGAGGATCGTGGCTGGCAGAAGGAACGCCACGACGCCGAGGCTGATATACACGTTCTGAAGGATGATGGCCCGCGTATGTCGGCTTAAACCGACCACAAAAGGCAGGTGTTGGAGGTCGTCGGCCATCAGCGCAACATCCGCCGTTTCCAGTGCCACATCTGAACCTGCCGCACCCATTGCGATGCCCACCGTGGCGTTGGCCATTGCCGGCGCGTCGTTGACGCCGTCGCCGACCATGGCCACTTTGGCTTCCGCGCGCAACGTCTGGATGGCTTTGACCTTGTCCTCAGGCATCAGATCGCCCCAGGCTTCATCGATACCTACGTCCTTGGCGACGGCTTCGGCTGCGCGCTGGTGATCGCCGGAGATCATGATCATGCGTGTGATACCCAGCCTGCGCAGTGCCTCGAGGGCAGCGCGCGCCGAGGCGCGCGGCGTGTCCATCAGCCCAATGGCGCCGAGGTCCCGATCTCCCTGCCTGACGATCATTGTCGTGCGGCCAGTGCTGCGCAGCGTCTGCACTGCGCTCGCCATCGATTCGCTAAGCGGTGCAATCCCGTCGGCGCCGAACATGTCAGGCTTGCCAATCCAGACGGTCTTACCGCACAACGTCGCCGTGACCCCGCGTCCGGTCAAGCTTTGGAGATGAGACGCTTCCGGGATGGAACTGCCTTCCAGGCGCTTGCGGCCATCGCGGGCAATGGCCGCAGCCAACGGGTGGTCGCTGAGCGACTCCACGGCGACCGCTACGCTCAACAATTCCGCTTCAGCTACTCCTTCGGCGACCATCACATCGGTAATACGGGGGCGCCCCTCCGTCAGCGTCCCCGTCTTATCGAATGCAATGGCTTTCAGTGAACCCAGGTTTTCGAGCGGCGCCCCGCCCTTGATCAGTACACCCCCTCTAGCGGCGCGCGCTACCCCCGACAGCACCGCGCTCGGTGTCGCGATGGCGAGCGCGCATGGGCTGGCGGCAACCAGCACCGCCATGGCGCGGTAGAAGGTCGCACTGAACGGCTCATTGATCACTAGCCCTGCAAACAGCAGCAATACCGCCAGCACAAGCACTGCAGGAACAAAGATCCGTTCGAACTTCTCAGTGAACCGCTGGCTCGGTGACTTTTGCGCTTCGGCCTCGTTGACCATCTTGACGACTTTCGCCAGGGCGCTGTCCGTGGAAAGGCGCGTCACTTCCACTTCAATGGCGCCGGCGCCATTGATGGTTCCGGCGAACACGCGGGACACGGCCCCTACGGCATCGGGCTTCCTCCTGGCTGCGGCGGCGTCATCCACGGGCTGCTTGTCGACCGGGATGCTTTCGCCAGTAACCGGCGCTTGATTGACTGCGGAAGCCCCCTTTACCAGAAAACCATCGGCGGGGAGGCGTTCGTTCGGCCGAACCACCACCACATCCCCCACCTGCAATTCCTCGACGGGGACCTCTCGTACCTCGCCTTCACGCCGCACACTTGCTGTAGCCGGTGCGAGCGCCGCCAACGCTTCGATCGCCCGCTTGGCGCGCCCCATGGCGTAGTGTTCGAGCCCGTGGCCGAGACTGAACAAAAAGAGAAGTAGCGCGCCTTCCGCCCAAGCGCCTAACGCCGCCGCCCCTGCGGCGGCTACCAGCATCAGTGTGTCGATTTCGAACTTCTTTAGCCGGAGGTTCTCTATCGCTTCCCGAACGGTATAGAAACCACCAAAAAAATACGCGCCGACAAAGAAGGCAACCGGAATCCATGCTGGCAGGCTGCCGAACAGCTTACCAACGGCAAATCCGAGACCAAGCAAGGCCCCACAGATCAGGGAGAAGATTAGCTCAGTATTCGGGCCAAACACGCTGCCGTGTGCGTGGGCCTCATGCCCCTCGCCTTCCCCATGTGCATGATCCTTGACGCCTTCGCGGTGTTCATGGTCTGCATGACCGCTCTTCCGGGCACCGATCTCAACCGGCGCGAGCCCGCGTTTTGACAGGGCCTGCTCGATCCCTGCCGCGGAGATCCGATCGTTGTCGAATTCGACGCGCGCTATGCCGGAGGCGCTGACTTCGGCCTCGATGACGCCGGGCAAGGCCCGCAGTTGGCTAGCTACGGTTCGCGCTCGTCGTTCGTGCCAGACGCCCTTCAATTGCCAAAGCACATGACCAAACCGCGACGAAATCACCGCACCCGTGCTTGTCACCAGCTCCCGGATGCGGGCAAGGGAAATCGCTGCGGGATCGTAGTGGACACATATCTGTGAATCGCTATCAACATTTGCAGTTTTTATATGCGCCGCCTCGACGCCCTCTTTCCCTCTCAGTTCGGACAGCAACCGTTCTACACAGGGATCAGAGGAATCGGGAAGGCCAGGAAGCAAGACAGGAATGTCCAGGCGCAGCTTTTCGGTCATTGTCGCGGGCTCCAGTCAGTCTGAATCGGCATTCACGCCGTTGCACACTATTAGCAACTAGTGTGCCCCGCATTGCAACAACAAAGCTCAACGAGTCAGCGCCCCAATGCCCCGCCGTAATGCGTTGGTAATGTGCCCGCAATCTGAGCGTACTATCTTGCGGATGACAGGATCCTCATGTCATCCGTCCAGGAACCATACAGATGATTAGCGCCGTCGCATGCTCTGCCTTGCTGGCCTACGCTTTGCCGGCTCCTGCGACCGGTGATCGACTCAGCGAGAAGCCGACCCAGTGGCACACCCTCGCCATTGGACATTCAGACACGGGATACGCCTCCCGCGACCAACGGGTTGCCTGGGCGGCCAACCCGCGACATCGCACAGCCAAACATCCGTCGAAGCAGGAATCCGCAGCGAGCACACCGGAGCCGTCTTCCAGAGACGCGTCCAGCGCTGTCGCCGCACCCAAGCCGCCCTGCCAGTAGTCGCGGTTTCCCCGCTAGGGCCGCATGTCCTGGTAGAGCTTGAGCATGTCCTTGTACTCGTCGGCAGTCTTTTGAATGGAGAACCGCATCCGCAGCGCGTTCTCTGCAAACGCCACACGCTCGACGTCCATCTCCACGGTGTTGCCGTCCATACTCGACTGCAGGGGGACGCGATACATCAGATCCTCTTCCAGCGCGGGCTTGCTTGCCTCGATGTGTCGCGGCGAAGTCATGGTCATGCCCGCAAAATTCTGGCCACTGCCCATCACCCTATCCAACTCGGCGCTGAAGTCGATATCGCGCGCCTTGTAGTTCGGCGTATCCGCATTTGCAATATTTGCAGACAGCAGCTCGAACCTCCGTGTGCGAAGTCGCAGCGCTTGCTCATGAACGCTGTCTTCGCTACGCGCCCATTTTGCGACGTATGGCGTGTCCATCCTTACTCTCCAACTAGATCGGAACCCGCAGCGTATTGCAAAGGCAGTCGATCTTGCTTCGAGAGAAGCGACCTCTTTTCGTGAGTTTCCCATTACCGGCCCGCAATGTTCGCGCGCACACAGGTTGACGCGTCCGCGCGAAAGCCATGTCAATCCACATAACCCCGGTACGTTCCACCTTGTCGTCATCACGCGACGAAGTGACCCCACGTAATTACTTCGCAATCTGACCGTCATCTGCAGATTTCTATACTCGCCCCCACCAAATTAATTTCGGGTCTTAATGAGGAGAATCCATGAAGATTAGTCGCATTGCCGTCGCATCCCTCGGTCTGTTCGCTACAACCGCATTCGCTCAATCGAGCGTCACGCTGTATGGTGTGGCCGACGCGGGTATCGAGTATCTGAGCAACGTCCCATCGGCTTCGCCCGGTGGCTCGAACCAGGTTCGCATGACCTCCGGCAACATGTCGACGTCGCGTTGGGGCCTGCGTGGCGTCGAAGACCTTGGCGGCGGTCTGAAAGCCATCTTCGAATTGGAAAGCGGCATTTCGTTCGACACCGGCGCACAGAACAACAGCACCCGTCTTTTTGATCGTAGTGCCTTCGTAGGATTGGGTAGCAAATATGGTCAACTGACGTTGGGTCGTCAAACGACACCAATGTATGACACCACGCTGCAACTCGACCCGATGGGCTTCGCGCCGCGCTACTCGCTCTTCAAGATGGATGACGTCTTGGCGGGTCGCGCTGACAATGCTATCAAGTACCGTGGCATCTTCAGTGGCCTGACGGTCACCGGCCTCTACAGCTTTAGCCGCACCGGCGGCGGCGAAGTGCCGGGGAACTACAAGGTCGATCGAAACATGGGCGTATCGCTCATGTATGAAACCGGCGCCCTCGCTGTCGGCGCGGTGTACGACGAGATCCAGGGCAGCACCGTCGCCACGGCCGACCGCAAGGACCGCCGCGCTCTAATTGGCGCGAGCTACGCTTTCGGACCGGCTAAGGCATTTATTGGTTATCGCTGGTACAACGGCAATGTCGGTGCGCTGCCGACGAACGGTTCTAACATTTACTGGGCCGGCCTGCGCTATGGCCTGACGCCCGCACTGACGCTGACCGGCGCCGCCTACTACACGGACAGCCGCAATTCTGGCGCAGACCCGTTCCTGTTCGTTGCCTCGGCAGATTACGCTTTCTCGAAGCGTACCGATGTGTATATGAACGTCGGTTATGCACTGAACCGCGGCAACTCGCAGCTGGGCATGAACGGCTACAACTCGACGACCGGCAGCCCGACCAACGTTGTCCCTGGCAAGGATCAGACCGGCGTCGTCGTAGGCGTACGCCACAAGTTCTGAGCGAGCTCAAAAGAATCGACACTTTCTTGTTAATTCAAGAGAGTTTGTGCCTCCCAACCGGGAGGCATTTTTTTATGACAGGATCGTAATACGCGGGTAATTCAGTGGAGCAGGTCCGGTAGCTAGACTGTGAACACGGTGAGCGATTAGAGACTCACAAACATTGACTCCGGAGAGATTCCATGAAGACGATTCACACTGCCTGGTACGTCCCCGGTTCTGTAGACAGTTACAGCGATCGAGTTGGGTGAGCTTCCTCGAAAGCCATGGGAGACAGGCCGCCATTGTGCCCGTGGCGGCGCTGTCGGTTGTAGAACACCTCGATGTAGTCGAACACGTCTGACCTGGCATCGTTCCGTGACGGATAGACCTTGCCCCGGATTCGTTCCTTCTTCAAGCTGCTGAAGAACGACTCGGCCACCGAGTTGTCCCAGCAGTTGCCACGCCGGCTCATGCTCACCTCCAACCCGTGTTCGCGGCAGAACCGCTGCCAGTCGTCGCTTCCGTACTGCACGCCCTGATCGGAGTGGATCGTGACCGTTCGCGTCGGCCTGCGGCGCCAGATCGCCATCAGCAGTGCATCCAGCGCCAACTCCCGCGCCAACGTCGGTTTCATCGACCAGCCGATGACCGCACGGGAGTACAGATCCAGCACCACCGCCAGGTACAGCCAGCCTTCGGCCGTGCGCAGGTAAGTGATGTCCGTGACCCAGGCGTGATCCGGCTCGGGCACGGTGAACTGCCGCTGCAGCCGGTTGGGCGCTACCACTGACGGTTTACCCGTCTTGTAGCGGCGGCGTTGCGGCGACCGCACCGAGCGTAAGCCGTTCTCGCGCATTAGGCGTGCAACCCGGTGCTTGCCGACACGTTCGCCGGCTTCGATGAGATCACGATGAATGTTGCGGCTGCCGTACACGCCGCCGCTGGCCAGATAGGCTTCTTCGATCAGCTTGAGCAAGCGTGCATCCTCAATCGACCTGGCCGAGCGGGGCTTGGCCAGCCAGGCGTAGTAGCCGCTGCGTTCGACCTTCAGGACCCGGCACATCGTCGTGATCCGGAACTCGTGCTGGTGCGCATGCATGAACCCGTACCTTGCCCTTACCCCCTGGCAAAGTACGCGGCGGCCTTTTTTAGGATGTCGCGCTCCTCCTCGACACGGCGAAGTTCGGCGCGCAGTTGTTGGTTCTCGCGCTGCAGATCGGCATCCTGCTGCGTCTTGCGTGCCTGCCGGCTGACCCCGCTGCGGCGAAGCCACTCGTACAGGCTGTGGCTCGACACCCCCAGCCGCTGCGCCACTTCCGCCACCGGGTAACCGCGTTCGGTCACCTGCTTGATCGCCTCGGCCCGGAACTCATCCGTATATCGCTTGCTTTTCATGCTTCCTCCAGTCTCAAAAACACCCTATCAGGTGTCTACAAGACCGGGGACGTACCAGCCCTGATTGCTGCTGCCCTCACGATTGCTGCCGCCGGCTCCGCCATCGCTGCTACCCCTGATGGCCAGATCCACCGTCCCCGCGACCCCTACACCGACGGCGGACGCGCCGCAGTCAACGACATTTACGCCGGCGGTGCACGCATCGACAAGCGCGACGTGTTCACCGACGGCGCACGCCTCGGCCAGCGTGACGTATTTACCGACGGCTCGCGTATTGGGCCGCGTGATGTGTTCACCGATGGCGCACGCGGAATTTGACGCAAGCCGTCCCTGAAACTCAGACCGACCTCTGTGGGGGAGCCAGGCACCCGTCAGTTGCTTGGCTCTTGGTGCTCTTTCGCTTTATCCCGATGGCGAAAGCTTCCGAAGCTTGCCCTCCCCGGAGGGCAAGCTTTTTTTCCCTCCATCGGCGTCAATCCGGTGCCGTTCATGATGCGGTGGCGCGTGCTACAACTTCCCATCGCCTCGTGTATTGCTAAGCGGCAGAACCGACGCCAATGACGATGAAAAAGGCCCCGCATTGTGCGGGGCCTGTAGTTCACCGGTTCAGCAACGTTCAGCCACCTGTGAAGAGGTCGCTTCTATCAATATAGACGCGCACGCCAGCGCTACCCGGCAGATCCGGCATCAACAAGCCAAGGTCCACACTCGTATCCCTGACCATCTGGGCGAAGGTCCATGCGACGATCTTCTCGCCGGCCCGAAACGCCACCGTCTCGCCAGAGTCCACGTTGACATACCGCATCCCTGGCTTCACGTCGATAATGCGACTGGCCTGAGATTGGCCGGCTGGATCGCCATACAAGGTCGCGTGACGCTTCGCCATCGCCTGCGCCGTCGCCGTCGACGCAGGCACGCCCGGTTTCAACCCGGTCATTTCCAAAGCATACGAAGCCGACATCCCACCCAACAGCAACGCCGCAAACAGCAAGGCGTGTTTCTTCGTTTTCATAGTCATCTCCTTTCTAGAGACTTCGTTGATCTATGAAAACGAGTGTATAAATTGTACGCATGCTGCAGCCTTGCCCGGCGATTACAAATAGGCAATCGGGCTCATTGCACCACTCTACCCAACGACTGGTCGGTCCTGACTCGGCCTACCCACCGAAACCCGCGCTGAGGCTTCAGCACCGTTGAGCGGGAAGCGCAATGTAAAGCGTGTCTTCCCATCCAAGCCGCTCACGGCTGACGCGTCGCCGCCATGGAGCTCCATGATCGACAGGACGATGGCCAGGCCCAGCCCCGTGGACTGTGACGAGTTGGATCTCGCCCTATCCCCACGGAAGAACCGATCAAAGATGAGGGAAAGTTCCCGCTCCGGGATTGGGTCTCCAACGTTCGTGATGTCGATGCAACAATGTGCCGCTTCGCGGCGCACCACCAGATCTATCATCGAATTCGGCCACGCATGACGGACCGCATTTGACAGAACATTGTTGATCGCACGCTGGAACAGAATGGCATCAGCGACCAGGGTGGCATCCCCGCTTACCCTGATTACGACGCTTCGCTCCTCTGCAAGCACCGAAAAGTAGGCGGACAACTTGCGAAGTTCTGCATTCAACTGGAGTTCCGTCAACTCGAGCGCCACATTGGCACTGTCAGCTCGCGCGAGGAACAACATCGCATCGATCATCCTCGCAAGTCGCTGGTATTCGACCAGGCTTTCCTCCACCAAGGCGACATACTCGGGCCCGGTGCGGTCTCGTGACAAGGCGACCTCGGCATGTCCAATGAGGTTGTTAAGCGGCGTGCGCAAATCATGGGCAAGATCGGCGGAGAACCGCGACAGCTTCTGATAACCATCCTCGAGGCGTTGCAGCATCGCATTGAACGCAGAGGCGATATCACGCACTTCGGTGGGCTTGGGTGGCATGTCCACCCGGTAGCTCAGCCGTTCCACACTGATCCGGTTGATCTGCTTGATAAGTACGTGCGCCGGCTCCAGCTCACGGCGCGTAATGGCCGCCCCCACCAGGGCCGTCAATATCACACCGACGGTGGTACCAAGCACGAGCGTCGTCCGGAATCGCGCAGTCACCTGCTTCCTGTCCTCGCCAGACTTCGCCACGAACACCGTCGCCCGCGTACCGTCTCGCCCCAACACCGCATCGGCGGACTGGAACATGAGCGATGACTTTCCCGTGACCGCCGCTTGGTCAGTGCCTTCCAGCAATGCATCGTTGCCCGTGCGAAACAAAAGCCGGCCATCCAGCGCCGTGACGCGAACGATGAGGTCCGAGTAACCTCGCACCAGATCATCGAAGCGATGCTGCGCCGCCGGGACGCCCTGCACCCCGTCCACCTCGCGCAAGAAATGCTCGACCTGTTCGAGTTTTCCCTTTACAACCTCATCGTCTCTGGCCTCGAGTTGCGCGGCGAGCGAGTAGTAAGCAAAGGCGCCCATGCTGGCCAGCGCGATAGACAGTACCAATGCAAAGAAGAGCCCAAGCCGCCTCGTCAGTGACAGCGGGGTTATCGAAGTCCCGGGCCTCATTCCGTCACCGGCCGCGCTCTGGGTCGAGGACATAGCCCATTCCCCGTACGGTATGGATCAGCTTTTGATCGAAGGGATCATCCACCTTGGATCTCAGGCGCCGGATCGCGACGTCAACGACATTGGTATCCGTGTCGAAGTTGACGTCCCAGACCTGGGACGCGATCGTGGTTCGCGACAGCACCTCCCCTCTCCGGCGCATGAGCAGGTGCAACAGCGAGAACTCCTGATTCGTCAATTCAATGCGGGTAGTTCCCCGGAATACCCGCCTTCCAAGCACGTCGATGTCCAGATCGGCAATGCGCAATCGCTCGGACTCCTTCGAGGTGCTTTGGCGCAAGCAACGCCGGATACGGGCAAGGAGCTCGGCAAAGGCGAAGGGCTTGACCAGGTAATCGTCTGCCCCCAACTCGAAGCCTCTGACACGATCCGCCACATCATCCAGCGCCGTCAGAAACAGTACGGGTGTCTCGGACTTGGATCGAATGGACTTGATGACCGTCCACCCGTCCATACCTGGCAGCATGACGTCCAGGATGATGACGTCGTAGTCGGTCTCTTCCGCCATGTGGAGCCCATCGCCACCATTGTTCGCGATGTCGACCACGAAACCCGACTCCGACAATCCCTTCTGCAAATACTCCGCAGTACGCGGTTCGTCTTCTACAACAAGTACCCGCACCTTAGTTTCCTCCTGCAGCAAGCGACTTCGATCCGACCAGTGCTGGCGATGCATTGAAATGCTGAGCTGCATCCGCTTGTTCGCATGGTGCCAGTTCGAACTGAATGGTCACGTGCGTGATATCGAATTTGTCAGCCAGCATCTGCTTCAATTCCGGTAGCACTTCCATTTCCGGGTTGACGGCCGTGTCATTCACGACATGAACCGTCAAGCTCGCCTTGCCGCTGGTAAGTGCCCAGATGTGGAGGTCATGGAAGCTTTTTACCCCGGGCGTCGCCAGAATTTGCTTCTCAACCTCTGCCAGATCCACGTCATCGGGTACGCCTTCGAGCAGCACATTCAGGCTCGACTTCAGCAGGATCCAAGTGCGAGGCAGTACCCAGAGGCCGATCAGCACCGCAATGGCGGAGTCGACCCACGCCCAGCCCGTGAAGCGGATGATGATCGCATCGGCGATGACGCCAACCGACCCGAGCAGATCGCTCCAGACTTCCAGATAAGCACCCTTCACGTTCAGGCTGCTGCTTTGCCCGGAGGACAGCATGCGCATGCTGATGAGATTGATGATCAGGCCCAGCACAGCCACGACGAACATGCCGGTTGACTCAATCTGAGGTGGCGATTTCAGCCGCAGGTAGGCTTCGTACAGGATGTAGATAGCCACACCGAACAGCAGCAATGCGTTAAAGGCCGCGGCAAGAATCTCAAAACGGTAGTAGCCAAATGTCCGCTTCTTGTCCGCGGGTCGCTTGGCGATCGCAATAGCAGCCAGTGCGATGGCCAGTGCGACGGTGTCCGTGAGCATGTGCGCGGCGTCGGAGATCAACGCCAGGCTCTTCGTCATGACACCACCGACCACTTCGGCAATCAGGAACGTACCGGTCAGCGCAAGGGCGATCTTGAGCGATCGCTCGTTGCCACCGGGATGGTCGTGTGAGTGACCTGCGCCCATAGAAACTCCTATAAAAATTGGGCGGTACGATGACCGCCCAAGGATTTACGTCATGCAGGCTGGCGGCCTTGATCCGGTTGATGCGTCTGAGTGACTGGCTCGCGAGTATCTTCCGCGTCCTCATCCTTGCGGTGAGCAAGTCGATAGAGCACCGGCAACACCAGTAGGGTCAGCGCCGTGGACGACAAGATGCCACCGATTACCACCGTTGCGAGGGGACGTTGCACCTCAGCGCCCGTACCGGTGGCGATGGCCATCGGCACGAAACCCAGGGATGCCACCAGGGCCGTCATCAGCACCGGACGCAGTCGCGTCAGGGCGCCAACTCGGACCGCGCTGTCGAGGGAATGCCCTTCTTCGCGCAGCGATCGGATAAACGACAGCATCACCAGACCATTGAGCACCGCCACCCCGCACAGCGCGATGAAGCCCACCGCTGCAGTAATGGACATCGGAATGCCGCGTATCCACAGGGCAAGAATCCCGCCAGTCAGCGCAAAGGGAATGCCCGTGAAGACTAGCAAGCCATCCTTGATGTTGTTGAACATCGCAAACAACAGTACGAAGACCAGCAACAGCGCCACCGGCACTACCACCTGCAGGCGGGTGGTGGCGGACTGCAGTTGCTCAAAGGTGCCACCCCATGTCATCCAGTAGCCAGCCGGGATCTTGACCTGGCTTTGGATAGCCGCTTCCGCCTCGGGCACGAATGAACCAATATCACGTCCACGAACGTTGGCACTGATCACGATGCGGCGCTTGCCGTTCTCGCGCGAGATCTGGTTCGGGCCGGGCGCCATTTCCAGCGTCGCCACCTCGCTCAATGGGATAAACGTCGTTCTCGCGTCCACTCCTTTTGGCAACGGAATCGGCAATCGGCGCAGAGCCTCGACCTCGCCGCGCACAGCTTCGGGCAGGCGGACCACGATATCGAAACGACGATCGCCCTGGAAGAAGGTTCCGGAATCACGGCCTCCGACGCCCGTTGCCACCGCGTCTTGCACGTCGCTCATGTTAAGCCCGTATCGCGCCGCCTTCTCCCGATCGATCTTGACCGTCAGCATCGGCAAGCCGGTGGTCTGTTCTACCTTCACCTCCTGCGCGCCGGGGATGCCCTGCAGCACGGCCGATACCTTCTTCGCCGTCTCGCTGAGCACGTTGTTGTCATCGCCGAAGATCTTGACTGCGACGTCCGAGCGGACCCCGGAGATCAGCTCGTTGAACCGCAGCTGGATCGGTTGGGAGAACTCGTAGTTGTTCCCGGGGATCTTGCCGGCTTCCTCCTGGATGGCGGACAGCAGTTCGGCATGTGTTTTCTTCGGCTCTGGCCAATCCTTCTCAGGCTTGAGCATGATGTAGCCATCCGAAATATTCGGCGGCATCGGATCGGATGCAATCTCCGCCGTACCTGTCCGCGCAAACACGCGCTCGATTTCGGGGAATTTTGCCTTGAGGGTCGTCTCGATCGTCTTCTGCATCTCCACGGACTGCGACAGGCTCGTGCCAGGAATGCGCAGCGCCTGGATGGCAATGTCGCCTTCGTTCAGATTGGGGATGAACTCGCTGCCCAGGCGGGCCGCAATGGCCACGCACAGAACAATTGACACCGCGGCAAACGTCAATACAACGGCCGTGTTCGCGAGCGACTTTTCCAGCAGCGGCTCGTAGCGACGCTTCGCCCAGAGCATGAGACGATTTTCTTTCTCGGCCACCCGTTCGCCGATGAACAAGGCGACCGCAGCCGGAACGAACGTCACGGACAGAATCATCGCGCCCAGCAGCGCCAGGACGACCGTGAACGCCATCGGGTGGAACATCTTGCCTTCCACCCCCGTCAGCGCAAAGATCGGCAGGTAGACGATCATAATGATGAGCTGACCGAAGATCAGTGGGCGACGCGCCTCCTTCGCTGCGGCAAACACCTCATGGAACCGCTCGGAGCGCGTCAATGGCCGGCCATGGTGTTCCTGCGCATGCGCCAGTCGCCTCACACAGTTTTCGACAATCACCACCGCGCCATCGATGATGATGCCGAAGTCGAGCGCGCCCAAGCTCATCAGGTTCGCACTGATCTTGTAGTTCACCATCCCCGTGAAGGTGAACAACATCGCCAGCGGAATGATCGTCGCGGTAATCAGCGCCGCGCGGATGTTACCCAGGAAAAGGAACAGAATTACGATGACGAGCACCGCGCCTTCAAGAAGGTTCTTCTTGACGGTCGCAATGGCCTTGTCGACCAGACGTGTCCGGTCGTATACCGTTACGATCTTCACACCTTCCGGCATCGTACGGTTAATGGAAGCGACCTTTTCATCGACCGCTTTTGACACAGCCCGGCTGTTTTCGCCGATGAGCATGAATACCGTGCCCAGCACAACTTCCTTGCCATTCTCGGTTGCCGCACCGGTACGCAGTTCCTTGCCAATCTCCACATCCCCGATGTCGCGAATGCGGATCGGCTGCCCCTGCGCTGTACCGACAATAATGTTGCGGATGTCGTCTTCGGACGCAACCTGACCCGGCGCACGAACCAGATACTGCTCGCCCCTACGCTCGATGTAGCCCGCACCCACGTTGTCGTTGTTCTTGTTCAGCGCATTGACGACGTCGGTCAGCGTCAGCCCGTACGACGCTAGCCGTTCAAGACTCGGCGCGACCAGGTACTGCTTGTTGAAACCACCGATAGTATTGATCTCGGTGACACCGGGCACGTTACGCAGTTGCGGCCGTACCACCCAATCCTGGATTTCGCGCAAATCTGTCGGCGTATAGGCAGTCCCGTCAGCTTTGCGAGCACCCTCTTCGGCTTCAACGGTCCATAGATAGATCTCCCCGAGGCCGGTCGAAATAGGCCCCATCGCCGGCACAACGCCTTCAGGCAGATTGTCCTTGGCTTCCTGGATGCGCTGGTTGACGAGTTGGCGCGCGAAATAGACGTCCGTGCCATCCTTGAAGATGACCGTCACCTGCGACAAGCCATAGCGGGACAGGGAACGCGTCTGTTCGAGTCCCGGCAGGCCGGCCATCACGACCTCGATCGGATACGTAACACGCTGTTCGGTTTCGAGCGGTGAATAGCCTGGTGCCGAGGTATTGACCTGAACCTGAACGTTGGTAATGTCAGGGACCGCGTCGATCGGTAGTCGGTTGTAGCTGAAAATCCCTAACCCGGCCATTCCAAACACGGCGAGCAGGACCAGCCATCGCTGCTGGATGGCGAAACTAATGATACGTTCAAACATTGCTGTTTCCCCCGTATCAATGGCCGTGTTCGGCGCTGGATTTGCCAAGTTCGGCCTTCAGAACAAAACTGTTGGCGGCGGCGTAACGTGCGCCCGGCTTCAGGCCCTCGACAATCTCGATGACCTTGCCGTTTGTCCGGCCGACCTTCACCGGCTGCGGCACGAATCCACCTTGAACCGCGACAAAGACTACGCTCTCGCCATTGACGTCCTGGACGGCCTCGGTCTTCACCGCAACGGGCACCTCGACATCAGCACCGAATACGTCGACCGTGACGAAGAGACCCGGTCGCCAAGCCATCTGTGGATTGGTCAATGTTACGCGGGCCTTCGCCGTCCGCGTCTGCTCGCCCAGCAGCGAACCCACGTATGAAACGGTGCCATCTGCCTTCACATCGGACGATGCCGAATTGATCGACGCCTTTTCGCCGATGCGCACCCGCTCGACATCCTTGGCAGACACCACGAACTCGGCCCAGACGGACGACAGATCCGACAGCGTGAACACGTTGGCGTTGTCCGCCACCGCTTCCCCAAGCGAGATATGCTTTTCAACGATCATGCCGTCGAACGGTGCGCGCAGCTCGTAGCGATTGAGTGCCGTCGAGCTGTTGCTGGCGCCAATGGCGGTCAGCTTCTGCTGCGCGTTCTGGACACTGATCTGCGCTTCCTGCAGCGCGTTGCGGGCGCTCAGATAATCTTGCTCCGCAGAGATCTTCTGTTCCCAGAGCTTCTTCTCGCGGTCATAAGTGACACGCGCCAGATCCAGACGTTTCTGTGCTGCGAGCAGTTCGCTGCGCTGGTCAGAAAGTCCGGTGCTCGCGATGACCGCGAGAACCTGTCCCTTCTTAACCTGTTGCCCAATATTGGCCGGAACGCTCTCTACGACGCCAGCCAGTCGCGGCACCACGTGGGCTGTCTTGTCTTCGTTGAAACGGATTTCGCCGGGGAACTGGACGCCAGCCTGGACCTTTGCCGAGCCCGCGGTTTGAACCACTACCCCTGTCTTGGCCAGCTGGTCCGCTGTCAACTCAATCTTGCCTTCCTCTTTCGAGAGCCGCACGGCGAGTGGCGAAGACGAACCGGGCAAGGTCACATTTGCGGTCACGTCAAAGACATGGGGCTCGGCAACTGGCTGTTGGCTTTCCAGCGCGTCGCCAGACACCACGAACTTGAGCGCTTGAGACTCGCCCGTAGCCCGCACGAGCTGGCCTGTCGCTGCCACGCCATTTGCCACCGCCTTCCCAGACTTGCTAACCCAGAGCCGAATACGGGCCTCGCCCTTGGATTCGGCCGTGCCAATTTCGACGTCATAGCCATCACGCGAAAAGAGCGCGCCACCATTGGGGCCCTTCTTGACCTCGTGATGCTCGCCGTCGCCGTGTGACTTGTCATCCTTGTGGTCGGCTTCCGCCGCCTGCTTGCCATGGTGCTCGGTGTCGCCATGCCCCTTGGATTCCGAGTGCCCACCCTGCTCTTCCGGCGCAGAGCGCCCGCTCAGCAGAACGCCACCAGTCGCGACGCCGCCCACCAGTACGATGGCCGCAATGGCAGCCTTTTGTTTGTTCGAAATAGCCATGTTTTATGAATCCCGTCTTAACGTCCCAGAATGCGATCGATCGTGGTCGCCGCCTGATAGGTTTGTCCAAGCACGCCGAGATAGCGGATGCGTGCCTGGAACAGCGTGCGCTGGGCATCCAGGACGTCCAGATAATTGAACTTGCCGGCCTCGAAGCCAATGGTCGCCGCGTTGAAGGCTTGCTCGGCGCCTGGCAAGACGGTCTGCTTCAGCGTTTGTGCCGAGGCGCGCGATACCGACAGCTGGTTCGATGCCATCAGGAGATTTCGGGTCAGGCTGATGCGATTGGCCAGATATTCATCCTGGGCCTTGTCCGCCTGGCGAATGGCCGAATACAAGTTGCCCTGATTCCGGTCAAAAATCGGCAACGGGATCGCCACACCGATCACCGCCATGTTGCGGTTGGCTTCTGTATCTCGCTTGGCACCCAGACTGACTGTCAGATCCGGATACTGGCGGCTGCGCTCAACGCCCACCAATGCCTGGCGGCGGTCAAGTTCAGCGCGGCTTGCGGCCACCAGCGGTGAGTTTTCCAGCTCCTTCAGAAGGAGTTCAGGCGCCGGCCTGGATGGCAGCGCGTCCAGATTGCCCTGTGCTTCGGTAAACTGCGGCGATGCATTGCCCCACAACGCCGTCAACGCCTGACGGGCGGACTGCAGGCTCGCCGTTGCTTCGGCCAATTCAAGTTCGGCGTTGGCCTGTTCGACACGTGCCTTAGTTTCGTCAACCGGGGAGATCTTGCCGGCCGCGACGCGGCGTGAAGCGGCTTGCGCGCCCCTCGCAGCGATATCCGCGGAGCCAGTTGCCAGCTTGACGCGTTCCTGTGCGATCAAGACGGAAAAAAAGCTCTCGATTACCTGCGCCCGAATGTCACCGCGAACGCCAGCCAGCGTTGCCTGCGCCAGTTCGCGCGTCCTTTCCGCGGCATTGATACGAGCCGAGCGCTTGCCGCCCAGTTCGATGGGGATATTCATCTGGGCGGTGGATGTACGGGTGGATTTCCGCGTGTCCTCGACCAGCGTCTGGAGTTCCGGGTTCGGAATAACCCGGGCCTGCATGATCCCACCTTCTGTGGAATCGAGTTCCTTGGCGGCGGCGGACAGGTTGAAATTGCTTCCTGCCGCCAGCGACAACGCGGCCTCGAGGGTCAACGGTCCCGCCGCTTCCCTTGGGAAGACGGGCACCATGGACGTGCCGGTGTCAGATTGCGCTACGGCAAAGTTTGGGCTGAGAAATGCTACCGCCAGCCCGAGCGGCAGAAATAGTCTTCGCATCGAATTGCACCAAGGTATGTGACCAGGAGAATTCGGCGAGAGACGAAAGGAGAAAAAGAGTCGTCGTCTCGCCGATCAAGCGAGACGCTGCCACTGAGGACGGTCGGGAGCCCTGGCATTCAGAGACGAGAACTCGGACGCATGTTGAGTATCGGTCACTTCTACCCGATTCGCTATCAACACGTCCTGCGTCTGTCCATAGACGAACGGGAGGGAGACCAGATGGCATACCCCGCAGTCTGTATCCACGAATGGCTTTTTCTCGGCATCCGTTTTACCTTCCGGCTGCTGATGACGATGCTCGTGGTGCCCAAGGTGCCAAGTGGCCGTGGCTTTCTCGTGCTGACAATAGCGTGCCGCTGCCGCCCAGGAAAACTGGAACGGCAAAATGAGCAGCACGAAGATCAGAACGAAACGTCGCATTCCTTGGGAGACTGTGCGGGGGGCTTGGGGTTGAAGTACTAACGGCTGGGCCGTCGCCGAAGTTTACATGAATCCTCGATCACCAGCATTAAGAGCAGATTACGATTATCGCTTTCGCCTGCTCGTTTTGGGGTGCCGCTTTCGCCCCTCATCAGTCTTACGCTTGGGGGCGGGCCCATGCTTCCACCGCAAATAGACAGCGAACCCCACATACAGGACGATCAGGCCGACCAGCATCACGAGCATGCTCTCGACAACAGAATCGGAGACGTGAGCGTAGTGCATGGCTGTACGTGTATGCGGAGTTGCCCGCATCAGGCAAGCGTCACGACCGCCCGGAGGACGCCGGCGTCATGGAACAAATCAAACGACTCCACGACCACCGACAGGCCGAGAAACCAGACCGAGTCCGCAATATTGCGTTGAAAGGAAGACACATGGACCGTCCATGTCGACTCCCCCCTATACAGCGACAGACGGGGAAAGAACGCTGGTGTACGGCGTGCGTATTCGGCGAATTCCGGGAAGGCGGAAGCCAGAAAGCGGTCTTCCGTCCGGATGACAGCCGGGTACATCAGCGCAAATGCGAGCGCCAGGACTGCGGTAACCGCCAGCGACTCGGTCATCGCCCCTAGTCCGATAATGCCTAGCAAGTTGCAGACATAGAGCGGATGGCGACACAGTGAATATGGACCCGAGGTCACCAAGGTATTGTTCTTGCGCCCGGAAATGTACAACGCGCACCAGAGCCGCCCGACCGTGGCCAGGCTCACCCCCAACATCCCCAGCGTCAGCAGCAGCGGCGACACCCAGGTACCGTCCCAGCGAGAATGGCCAAAGACCAGACTTGCCAGGACAAACGTTACGACAACACGCCAAACGCCGATGCGGTGGCGTGTCAGGAAATTGTCCAGCGCCCTCGAGAGACCAGCGGGTTGGGACGGGGAGATTGAAGAATCGGTCATGCGGTTCGGGGGCTGGAGGAGAATGTCGCGCACTTCGAGTGGACACACTGGCGCGAAAACGAGCACTAATGGCCGGCATTCTAAGGTTGCCCTTCCGTTGTCAGGCTTTATTGCCGAAATGTAATACGTTGTTAATCTTGCCCCCGGGCCAGCGAATCCGGTTGTGTCATAGCTCGGCAATCTGACAGTCATCTTCTGCGACATAGACTGTCTTGGCCATTTTCAGGACACACCCAGAGACGCTCCGCAATGAACGACATCATCCGCACATTGAGCTCGGAATTCTCCGATCTCGCTAATGCTGCCGAGGCAGTACGTGCCGTCGTTCGAATGACCGTCTCTATCGTTTTGGGGGGCTTGCTGGGGTACGAGCGGGAGAGCTCGGGAAAATCCGCAGGCGTGCGCACTCACATGCTCGTCGCGCTGGGGGCATGCGTTTTTGTCGTGGTTCCCCTCCAGGCGGGCGTGCAGCTTGCCGACATGAGCCGCGTGCTTCAGGGTCTCACGTCAGGCATCGGATTCCTTTGTGCAGGGGCGATCCTGAAGCCGGACAATGAGACACACGTCAGGGGGCTCACAACTGCCGCGAGCATCTGGATTGCTGCCGCGATCGGCGTGGCCGCCGGCATGGGCCATGCGGTGACGGCCATCGTCGCGACTGCCTTCGCACTCATCGTGCTCAGAATCCTTCAAATGTCGAAGAAGTAAGACTCCCACTGCTCCCAAGCCACGTGCAGCGCGAATGCGCCAACTTCAGGTTCGGCCAGCATTTCCCAAACGTATGAGCGCGCTTAACAATACGCAAACTCCATCGCATGAGAATTTACCTGGATTACAACCTGTTTGCGTACCTTCACGAGGGCACGAACCCGGCTCTGCAAGCCAAAGTGAGCGCACTGTCCGATCGACATGAGTTTCCTTGCAGCCCGGCGCACATGGAAGAAATTGCCTCGGCGCTCGCAAGACCTTCGGATACTCCCCCGCTCGATCGGTTAGCGGCCGCTTTCTGCAAAATAGACGATGTTTCTCGAATTAGCCGGAACGTGCAATTGTCTCCGACGACGTTAGGCCCGATGGTTACGAAAGAAGAACAGCCTCTCGAGTGCTTTCTTCGGGTCATGCGGCACTATCGCAAAGAGCCGGTTGTCGAGAAGAACGACTGGTATACGCGGGACTCCGTAAAGAAGGGGTCACTTCAGAAAACGGAAAATATTGCACGCTAAGGCATGGAAGAGGACCACTGCTGTCCCCAGGGGCATTGGCCAGCCGATGGCAAGCAGGTAGAAACCAAAGTCGGGGGACTCCCGTTCTCAGAGATCGGCTAGCAGCAGGTAGGCGCGGTCGAGTTGCCGATGAGCTTCCTGCCGGCGATCCATCGCTTCTAGGGCGAGCAGGAGGTCCTCGGCCAGCTCGAAATCGCTTTCCTGGCATGCCCTTTCGAACACCGCAAAGACCTCTTCATACAACGTGCGCCCCGGAACGCCCATTTGACTAACCTCCGGCGGAAAATCCGATGCTCTCTGCCGACTTGGTCCTGCCACGCCGCAGGGGCTTCTGTCCCCCATGGTTAATATGGACGTTCCCACGGCAGGGAAGGTCAAGCATTTTTCCGGCCGCGGGCCGACCTATGGTTCGCAAGCCGCCGCGCGAGACGGTTAGTGCTCGCCCCCTACAGTTCGTCCAGCGACTAGTTACCCGCACCCGGGCGCAGCCGCACCACCAGCATCGCCGCCCACTGGATATGCGGCCAGGCCAGCGAATAGACGAATGTCTGGATCAGGGGTCCCCTTGATTTCGCCGCAATTTACCGGGGTAGCCACCCGTAGCAGCCATGCGGGTTCCAGGGTGATGCCCACCCTAAAACCCTAGTCAAATCAGTCACTTGCTGACTGGTCCTTTTCCCCTTGGTTTTGGAACGTTGACCGCCCCCGCCGCGCGGCCAAGCGCGCCCTGTGGCTGGAAGCCATTGTTTCCGCAAGATAACTAGATTTATCCGTCTTTGGTTTTCCCAAGCAACACATAAATGGCTTTTCTAACGTTAGGTATGTGCGTAAGATAGGCTGAAATGCGCCTCCGGAAACTGCCATGCCCCGCCTCGCCGCCACCCCCGACCAGATCCGCGCCACCGTGCTGGCCATGCTCACCGAGGCCGGCGACGCGGCGCCGCCCACGGCCGCACGCTTTCGCCGCGTGGTGTCGGTGCGCAAGCTGCGTGACCGCCTGGGCGGCGGTGACCCTGCAACGCTGTCGCGTACGCTCAACGCGATCGAGGCCGAGGTGGTGCGCTCGGGCCTGGCCGACCTCGCCCTGCCCGAGATTCCGGTCGAGATCGCCGAAGCGATGCGCGCGCTGTGGCAGGCCGCGGTCGCGGTGCAGCTCGACGACGTGGTGCGCCTGAAGCGCGAGGCGCAAGCCACAGCCGACACCGCCGAGGCCGCCCGCGCCGAGGCCGAACTGCGGGTCGAGCTGCTGCGGGCCGAACTGAGCGAGGTGCGCGGCCAGCTCGCCGCGCGCGACACCGCGCTGGCCGTAGCGTG
>NZ_CAJPVH010000007.1 GCF_905397395.1 Cupriavidus campinensis | reverse complement strand
CGGCAGCGGGGGCCGGGGCAAGTGCGGCGGCGCCGGCACCTGCCGGTTCCAGCATCACCAGCACCGAGCCTTCGGCCACGTTGTCGCCCACCTTGATGCGGACTTCCTTGACGGTGCCGGCCTGCGGGCTGGGCACGTCCATGGTCGCCTTGTCCGACTCCAGCGTCACCAGCGCGTCTTCCGCGTTGATGGTATCGCCCGGCTTCACGTGCACTTCGATGACGGGTACGGCGTCGTAGTCGCCGATATCCGGCACCTTGATTTCAATCGCTTGACTCATTCAGTGTCTCTCCTGGGCAGCCGGCACTCGCGTCTACACACGACAAACGCTCGGCGAGGTTACTCTCGCCTCACGCTTCTGTCACGTTGCCACGCCGCAAGGCGCCGCCGGGCCAGCCGGGGGCGCCCGCGGCGCGGCGGGTGCCGCACTGCGGGGGGGTTCAGGCGTGTAAGTCCGGGAATCAGACCGACATCGGGTTCGGCTTGCTCGGGTCGAGGTTGTACTTCTTGATCGCCTCGGCGACCTTTTCACGACCGATCGCGCCTTCGTCGGCCAGCGCCTTCAGCGCGGCCAGCGTGACCCAGTGGCGATCCACTTCGAAGAAGTGGCGCAGCTTCTCGCGGGTATCCGAGCGGCCGAAGCCGTCGGTGCCCAGCACCACATAGCGGCGCGGCACGAACGGACGGATCTGCTCGGCGAACGCGCGGATGTAGTCCGTGGAGGCGATGACCGGGCCGCGCACGCCCTTGAGCTTCTGGGCGACGAACGACTCGCGCGGCGTCTCGGTGGGGTGCAGCAGGTTGTGGCGCTCGGCGGCATTGCCTTCGCGGGCCAGCTCGGTGAAGCTCGGGCAGCTCCACAGGTCCGACTCGACGCCCCAGTCCTTCTTGAGCAGCTCGGCGGCGGCGATCACCTCGCGGAAGATCGTGCCCGAACCCAGCAGCTGCACGCGCGGCGCGTTGCTGTTTTCCACGCCCTTGCGGAACTGGTACATGCCCTGGACGATGTCGCGTTCCACGCCAGCCGGCATTTCCGGATGCTCGTAGTTCTCGTTCATCACCGTCAGGTAGTAATAGATATCTTCCTGTTCGGCGTACATGCGGCGCATGCCGTCCTGCATGATCACGGCCAGTTCGTACTGGAACGTCGGGTCATACGAGATGCAGTTCGGGATCACGGCGTGGAACACGTGCGAATGGCCGTCCTCGTGCTGCAGGCCCTCGCCGTTCAGCGTGGTCCGGCCCGAGGTGCCGCCCAGCAGGAAGCCGCGCGAGCGCATGTCGGCAGCGGCCCAGCACAGGTCGCCGATACGCTGGATGCCGAACATCGAGTAGTAGATGTAGAACGGGATCATCTGCACGCCGTGCGTCGAGTACGACGTGGCGGCGGCAATCCAGTCGCACATGGCGCCGGCTTCGTTGATGCCTTCCTGCAGCACCTGGCCAGTCTGCGATTCCTTGTAGAACATCAGCTGGTCGTGATCCTGCGGCACGTACTTCTGGCCTTCCTGGTTCCAGATGCCGACCTGGCGGAACAGGCCTTCCATGCCGAACGTGCGCGACTCGTCGGGCACGATGGGCACCACGTGCTTGCCGATCTTCTTGTCCTTGAGCAGCGTGTTCAGGATCCGCACGAAGGCCATGGTCGTGGAGACTTCGCGGCCTTCGCCCGTGGCCTTGAGCAGCGCGTCGAACGCGGCCAGCTCGGGCACCGGCAGCGCTTCCGCCTTCAGGCGGCGGCTGGGCAGGTAGCCGCCCAGCTCCATGCGGCGGGCGCGCATGTATTCGAGTTCCTTCGAGCCATCCTCGAAGGTCAGGTACGGCACGTCCTCAATCTTGTCGTCCGACACCGGGATGTTGAACTGGTCGCGGAACTTGCGGATCGCGTCCACCGGCATCTTCTTCTGCTGGTGGGCCACGTTCATGGCCTGACCGGCATCGCCCATGCCATAGCCCTTGATGGTCTTGGCCAGGATCAGCGTCGGCTGGCCCTTGTGCTCGCTGGCGGCCTTGTAGGCGGCGTAGATCTTGTGCGGGTCATGGCCGCCACGGTTCAGGCGCCAGATGTCGTCGTCGGACCAGTCGGCCACCATGGCCTTCAGTTCCGGCGTGTTGAAGAAGAACTCGCGCACGTAGGCGCCGTCCTTGGCCTTGAAGGTCTGGTACTCGCCGTCCACGCACTCCATCATGCGTTTCATCAGCAGGCCCTTGGTGTCGCGTGCCAGCAGCTGGTCCCAGCGGCTGCCCCAGACCACCTTGATCACGTTCCAGCCCGAACCGCGGAATTCCGATTCCAGTTCCTGGATGATCTTGCCGTTGCCGCGCACCGGGCCGTCCAGGCGCTGCAGGTTGCAGTTGATCACGAAGACGAGGTTGTCCAGCTTCTCGCGGCCGGCCATGCCGATCGCGCCGAGCGATTCCGGCTCGTCGGTCTCGCCGTCGCCCAGGAAGGCCCAGACCTTGCGGTCGCCGGCCTTGGCCAGGCCGCGGCTGTCCAGGTACTTCATGAAGCGCGCCTGGTAGATCGCCATGATCGGGCCCAGGCCCATCGACACGGTGGGGAACTGCCAGAAGTCCGGCATCAGCCACGGGTGGGGGTACGACGAAATGCCCTTGCCGTCCACTTCCTGGCGGAAGTTGTCGAGCTGCTCGGTGGTCAGGCGGCCCAGCAGGAAGGCGCGCGAGTACACGCCCGGCGCCGAGTGGCCCTGCACGAAGACCAGGTCGCCGCCGCTCTGCTCGGACGGGGCGCGCCAGAAGTGGTTGTAGCCCACGTCATAGAGCGTGGCGGCCGACGCGAACGACGAAATATGGCCGCCCACGTTGGTGTGCTTGTTGGCGCGCAGCACCATGGCCATCGCGTTCCAGCGCGTGTACGAGCGGATGCGGTGCTCGATATCCTGGTCGCCTGGAATGCGGGCCTGCTGCTCCACCGGAATGGTGTTGATGTACTGCGTCTCGGCGTGGAACGGCTGGGTCACGCCATTCACCCGTGCGTATTCGATCTGCTTCTCAATCAGGAAAGCGGCGCGATCTGCACCTTCGGCCGCCAGCACGCCCTGCAGGGCATCCAGCCATTCATGCGTTTCCTGGGGATCGGCGTCGTTGGCGCTGCTCGCGCCGAGAATCTGCTCTGGTACGGCTGACATGAGACTGTCTCCTGGTGAATTCCTGGCGAGCGCACGAGATCCGCCCGCATTGTCTGGTCGAAGCGATTCTATGGAAGCACAGCAGAGGCTGACAAGCGAAATTTTCAGATTACGGATTCGTTTCTTATAATGTGAAATATTGCGGCGGTGCACCAGAGCGCGCGCGCCGCAGGCCGATGTCGCCCGCGCATTGATCGGACGCCGCTTCCTCGCCAGCCCTGCCCGGGGCACGATCCGCGCAAACTTGAGCAGGTGCCGCATAGGCGCTTTCCCCAAGCGACGCACCGCAATAATCCCTATACACTGGCCGGTCAGCCGTCAATCCCTTATGCAGTTCTTCCAACGACTCCTCTCCGGCCTGCGCACGGCCATGCTTCCCCCCAATCCCTCCGGGGCCGTGACCCCGGCCACGGTGGAAGCGTCTGCCGCCGCGCACCATGCCGCCCAGCACGCGGCCCACGCCGGACGCGACGGCGATCCCCATGACGACGTAGCGCACGATGGCGCCGACGCCCACGAAGCCGACGGCCCCTTCGCCGCCGCGCCGCGCCGGCTCTGGTGGCTGCGCTGGCGCAACCTCGTGGCGACGAGCTGGTTCATGTTCATCCCGCTCGTGGCCATTGTGCTCTTCACCGTGGCGATGGGCGTCATCCTGTGGTCGCTGCATGAGACGGAGCGCCAGCAGCAGCGCGACGCGCTGTACCGCGACGCCGCCTGGGCGCAGCAGCGCGTGCGGCTCTCGCTGCTGAGCAACCAGGACCAGCTGGCCTCGCTGGCGCGCGACATCGCCGCCGCGCAGCTCGACCAGGGAGCCTATCGCACGGCCGCGCAGGAAATCTTGCGAGAGAACCCGGAAATCGTCTTTGTGAACTGGCTCGATGCCACGCGGCGCGGCCGCTGGTCGCTGCCGTCCACGTCGGAGTTTGCCGGCCGGTTGCGGGAGACCGTCGACCATCCGCTGGAGCCGGAAGTCCTCGACACCTTCGACGCCGCCCGCGAGACCCAGCGCGTGGTCTACTCCCGCCCGCTGATGAACGAGCGCGGCGACAGCTTCATGCTGATGGAAGTGCCGATCGTGCGGGACAACGAGTTCCTCGGCACCCTCGGCGCGCTCTATTCGATCAACGGCATCCTGACCCACCTGCTGCCGCCCGAGTTGACGGAGCGCTACCGCTTCTCGCTCATCGACAAGAACAACCAGACGCGCGCGAGCACGTCGCTGCGGCCCGTGCCGGGCAATGCGCTGTCCTACGAAGTGCTGCTTGATCCACCCGGGCATTCGCTTTCGCTGCGCGCGGATGCCTACCCGCCGCCGTCGAACCTGCCTAACAACATGCTGCTGTGGCTGGTGGTGGGCCTGTCCTGCTTCCTGCTCTGGAGCCTGTGGAGCATGTGGCGGCACACCAGCCGCCGCTCCGAGGCGCAGCGCGCCCTGCTGGCCGAGACCTCGTTCCGCCGGGCGATGGAAAACTCGATGCTGATCGGCCTGCGCGCGCTCGACCTGAACGGCCGCATCACGTATGTGAACCCCGCCTTCTGCCGCATGACGGGCTGGACCGAGGGCGCCCTGGTCGGCCGCGTGCCGCCGTTCCCCTACTGGCCGCCCAACGACCAGCAGGAGATGCAGAAGCAGATCGACCTGACGCTGCAGGGCAAGTCGCCCGCCACCGGCTACGAGATGCGCGTGATGCGCCGCGACGGCAGCAGCTTCTTCGCACGGATGTACGTCTCGCCGCTGGTGGACGGCCGGGGCCGCCATACGGGCTGGATGAGTTCGATGACGGACATCACCGAGCCCAAGCGCGCCCGCGAGGAATTGGCCGCCGCGCACGACCGGTTCACGACCGTGCTGGAGAGCCTGGACGCCGCCGTGTCCGTGCTGGCCACTGACAAGGCCGAGCTGCTGTTCGCCAACCGCTACTACCGGCAGCTGTTCGGCTGGGAGGCCGAGGGGCACCTGAAACTCGCCGGCGACGACTTCGACCGCGAGCAGATGTCGAGCGACAACACTGACTTTGTCGACGCCTACGCCGGCCTGCCGGCCTCGGAGCTGATGCCGTATGCGTCCGATGCGCGCGAGGTCTTCGTGCCGGACATGCAGAAATGGTTCGAAGTGCGCCGCCGCTATATCCAGTGGGTGGACGGCCACCTGGCGCAGATGCAGATCGCCACCGACATCACGGTGCGCAAGGCCGCCGAGGAAATGGCGCGCCAGCACGAGGAACGGCTCCAGTTCACCAGCCGGCTGACCACCATGGGCGAGATGGCGTCGTCGCTGGCGCACGAGCTGAACCAGCCGCTGGCGGCCATCAACAATTACTGCATGGGCGCCGTGGCGCGGCTCCATTCGGGGCGCAGCACGCCGGAAGACCTGATTCCGGTGCTCGAGAAGACGTCGGCGCAGGCCGTGCGGGCGGGCACCATCATCAGTCGCATCCGGGGCTTCGTGAAGCGCAGCCAGCCGCAGCGGCGCGAGGCGTCCCTCCATGACATCGTGGCAGACGCCGTGGGCCTGGCCGACCTGGAAGCCACGCGCCGCCGCGTGACCATTCTCACCCGCCTGCCCGCCCCGCCGCTGCTGCTGTATGTGGACCCGGTGCTGATCGAACAGGTGCTGGTGAACCTGCTCAAGAACGCCGTGGAAGCCATGGCCGGGCTGCCCGCCATGCGCGCCGCCGGCGTGGTGCGCCTGCACGCGCGCATCGAGCCGGTGGAATTCGGCCAGTGCGTCTGCATCGACGTGATCGACCAGGGCCCGGGCGTGGACGAAGCCACCAAGGAACGGCTGTTCGAGCCATTCTTCAGCACCAAGTCCGACGGCATGGGCATGGGCCTGAATATCTGCCGCTCGATCATTGAATCCCACCAGGGCCGGCTCTGGGTGGAAAACAATGTGGACGGGATCGGCTGTACGTTTAAAATCACGTTGCCGCTGCAGCCTGCGCTCCCCGAGCAATAGCCCGGGCACCCCGGTGAGACAGACGCGATGAGACCCTCCGCCGCGGGGCTTGGGTGGGTCGCCGCAGATCTGCCACTCGACCGGGTAGTGTTGCGCATGCCGCGAGGCGGTTACACTTAGTTGCAAACGACTTGGTCGTTAACGAATTTGCCCCAGGAGACTTCATGACCGCAACGCCCAGTCCCACTCCGCATCGTGGCGAGACCGTGTTCATCGTCGATGACGATGAAGCCATGCGCGACTCGCTGACCTGGCTGCTGGAGGGCAATGGCTACCAGGTGCGCAGCTTCAACAGCGCCGAGCAGTTCCTGTCCGCCTACGATGCCGGCCAGGTATCGTGCCTGATCCTGGACGTGCGCATGCCCGGCATGAGCGGCCCGGAACTGCAGGAACGCATGCTGGCCGAGCACATCGACATTCCCATCGTGTTCATCACCGGCCACGGCGACGTGCCGATGGCGGTGTCCACGATGAAGCGCGGCGCGATCGACTTCATCGAGAAGCCGTTCGACGAATCCGAGCTGCGCGCGCTGGTGGAGCGCATGCTCCAGAAGGCCCGCACCGACCATTCCGCCGCCCGCGAGCAGCGCGCCGCCAAGGACCTGCTGGGCAAGCTGACCACGCGCGAGCAGCAGGTGCTGGAGCGCATCGTGGCCGGCCGGCTGAACAAGCAGATCGCCGACGACCTGGGCATTTCCATCAAGACGGTGGAGGCGCACCGCGCCAACATCATGGAAAAGCTCAACGTGAACACCGTGGCGGATCTGCTGCGACTGGCCCTGTCGCGCAACAGCTGATCGGCTGGATGGACGGGGAAAAAACGGCGCAAAGGCGCCGTTTTTTTATGGATCGTCGATCAGGAGGTTGGCGGAAAAAGTAATGCAAACAGCACAATCATGCCGAACTGGGTGTGCCACAAACTGTCCCGTCCGAGCAGCTTGCACCGCGCCAACTGCCCGCCGATGGGCGCCAAACCCTTATAATCCGGCTTTGTCCGCGACGCCGCCGCCACGCGCGCGCCGCCTGCCCCGACTTCCCAGCCTCTCCCGCAGAATCCCATGCCCGCCCAACTGATCGACGGCAACGCCCTTGCCAAACAAATCCGTACCGAAGCCGCCCAGCGCGCCGCCCGCCTGACCGAGAAGGGTCACCAGCCCGGCCTCGCCGTGGTGCTTGTGGGCGAGGATTCCGCCAGCCAGGTCTATGTGCGCAACAAGGTCAAGGCTTGCGAGGACAACGGTTTCCATTCGTCGCTGGACCGCTATCCGGTCGATCTGTCCGAAGCCGACCTGCTGGCGCGCATCGACGCCCTGAACAACGACCCCAAGATCCACGGCATCCTGGTGCAGCTGCCGCTGCCGAAGCACATCGACAGCCACAAGGTGCTCGAAGCCATCGCCCCGGAAAAGGACGTCGATGGCTTCCACGTGGCCAACGCCGGCGCGCTGATGACCGGCGCCCCGCTGTTTCGCCCGTGCACGCCCTATGGGTGCATGAAGATGCTGGAATCGATCCAGTACCCGCTGCGCGGCGCGCGTGCCGTGGTAGTGGGCGCCTCGAACATTGTCGGCAAGCCGATGGCCATGCTGCTGCTGCAGGCCGGCGCAACCGTGACAATCTGCAACAGCAAGACGCGTGACCTGGCCGCCCATACGCGCGAGGCCGACGTGATCGTGGCTGCCGTAGGCCGCCGCAACATCATCACCGCCGATATGGTCAAGCCGGGCGCAGTGGTCATCGACGTCGGCATGAACCGTGACGACGCCGGCAAGCTGTGCGGCGACGTGGACTTCGCCGGCGTGCGCGAAGTGGCCGGCCACATCACCCCGGTGCCGGGCGGCGTGGGGCCGATGACGATCACGATGCTGCTGATCAACACCCTCGAAGCCGCCGAGCGCGAAGCCGGCCTGTAGTCCGCTGGCCGCCGGGTCCTAATCGGCCCCCAATCGGCCCGATAGGAAAGTCGAACTGGAAATTTCCGCGCAGACGCCTCATCTTTGCACGTGTGAACGTATAAAGACCGAGGCTCGCCAACCGAGAACCGCCATGACCGTGAACAACGACCGCGCTACCAATCCCCTGCTCGACTTTACCGACCTGCCCCGCTTTGCCGAGATTCGTCCCGAGCACATCAGCCCGGCGCTGGACGTGCTGCTGGCCGACGCACAGGCCGGCGTGGCCCGCGCCGAAGACCCGGCCACCCCGGCCACCTGGACCAGCGCAGTGGAAGCCCTCGAGGCCGCCACCGAGCCGCTCGGCCGCGCCTGGGGCGTGGTGGGCCACCTGAGCGCCGTGGCGGACACGCCCGAGCTGCGCAAGGTCCACACCGACAACCTGCCCCGCATGACCGAATTCTGGTCGTCGCTGGGCCAGAACCTCGCGCTGTTCGAGAAGTACAAGGCCGTGGCCACCGGCCCCGAGTTCGCGGGCCTGACGCCTGCGCGCAAGCAACTGCTCGAAAACGAGCTGCGCGGCTTCCGCCTCGGCGGCGCCGAGCTGCCCGAAGACCGCAAGCCCCGCTTCGCCGAGATCCAGGAGCAGCAGGCCCAGCTTTCCAAGGCCTTCTCGGACCACGTGCTCGACGCCACCAACGCCTACGCCCTCTATATAGAAGACGAGTCGCGCCTGGCCGGCATTCCCGCCGATGCGAAGGAAGCCGCCGCGATCGCCGCGCAGAAGGATGAAAAGGCCGGCTGGAAGTTCACGCTGCACTTCCCGTCCTACTACCCGGTGCTGCAATACGCCGATGACCGCGCGCTGCGCCAGACCATGTACGAAGCGAGCGTGACGCGCGCCTCCGAACTGGGTGCACAGTACGGCAGCGGCCAGGCCGACTGGGACAACACCGCCAACATGCGCGAGCAGCTGACGCTGCGCCGCGAGGAAGCGCAGATGCTTGGCTACAACAACTACGGCGAGGTCTCGCTCGTGCCGAAGATGGCCGAGTCCCCTGCGGACGTGCTCAAGTTCCTCGACGAACTGGCCGTCAAGGCCCGCCCCTACGCCGAGCGCGACTGGGACGAGCTGCGCCAGTTCTCCGCAGCCGAGCTGGGGCTGGCCGAACTGAAGCCGTGGGACGTGGCCTACGCCTCCGAGAAGCTGCGCCAGCAGCGCTATTCGTTCTCGGACGACGAAGTGAAGCAGTATTTCCAGGAGCCGAAGGTGCTCGAAGGGCTGTTCGGCGTGGTCGAGAAGCTGTTCTCGGTCAGCATCCGCCCCGACGAGGCCCAGACCTGGCACAAGGACGTGCGCTTCTTCCGCGTGGTGTCGCCGCAGGGCGCGCTGCTCGCCCAGTTCTACATCGACCTCTACGCACGCGAAGGCAAGCGTGGCGGCGCCTGGATGGACGACGCGCGTGGCCGCAAGGAGCGCGACAACGGCACCGTGCAAACCCCGGTGGCCTACCTGACCTGCAATTTCACGGCGCCCGTGGGCGGCAAGCCGGCGCTGTTCACGCACGACGAAGTCATCACGCTGTTCCACGAGTTCGGCCATGGCCTGCACCACATGCTGACGCAGGTGGGCGACCTCGGCGTATCCGGCATCAACGGCGTGGAGTGGGATGCGGTAGAACTGCCGTCGCAGTTCATGGAGAACTTCTGCTGGGAATACGAGGTGCTGTCGAAAATGACCGCCCACGTCGAGACCGGCGCCCCGCTGCCGCGCGCACTGTTCGACAAGATGCTGGCGGCCAAGAACTTCCAGAACGGCATGATGACGCTGCGCCAGATCGTCTACTCGTCGTTCGACATGCACTTGCACACCGACTATGACCCGCAGGGCCAGACCTCGGTACTGGAGCTGTCGCGCAAGATCAACGACAGCAAGCACGTGGTGCCGCAGTCGCCGCTGTCGCGCTGGCCGAACACGTTCAGCCACATCTTCGCGGGCGGCTACGCGGCCGGCTACTACAGCTACAAGTGGGCCGAGGTGCTGTCCGCCGACGTCTACGCCGCGTTCGAGGAAGCCGGGCAGCTGTCCGGCAGCGTGCTCGATTCGGCAACTGGTGAGCGGTATCGGCGCGAGATCCTGTCGGTGGGCGGCAGCCGTCCGGCGATGGAATCGTTCGTGGCCTTCCGTGGCCGCGCGCCGCAGATCGACGCGCTGCTGCGCCACGGAGGCATGGCGGCGTAATCGTCACACCTCCATCCCGCTTCGCTGACCAGGCGCCCGGCCATGGACTTTCCTTTCCCGATTCGTCAGGAATGTCCGCCGGGCGCTTGCGTCTGCAACCGGGAGGTCTTGCTGGACGACCCCCAGGCCGACCATCGCATCCTGCGGTTGACGCTACAGGAAGAAAAGAAGCTCGTGGCACGGCTGGAGCAGGTGGCCTCGCTAGAGGAACTGCGGCGCATGGAAGCCCGGATGGCCGAATTGCTGGGCATCGAGGTGACCATCACGCCGAGCGCGAACGAAGTCCGCACGACGCGCGGCTTCCGCATCGAACTGGCCGACCGCCCGGGCCTGTGCCGCAAGACCCGCCAGAATATTCCCGCCGCAATCCGCCGCAGCATGGACGCCCATCCGGAAATCGCCTACGCCATCCTCGACCAGGGCGACCTGCTGGGTGGCTGAGTCCTCTCCCTCTAATAAGAACACTCCACACCGAACAACGATGAGAATCGCCAGCTGGAACGTCAATTCCCTCAAGGTGCGCCTGCCACAGGTGCTGCAATGGCTCGCCGCGCAGGACGCCGCCGGCACGCCCATCGACGCGCTCTGCCTCCAGGAACTCAAGCTGCCCGACGACAAGTACCCGCTGGCCGAACTCGAGGCGGCCGGTTTCCATAGCGTCTACACGGGCCAGAAGACCTACAACGGCGTGGCGATCGTCGCCCGCGACGGCACCATGCCGGTGGCCGCAGACGTGGTGCGCAACATCCCCGGCTACGAGGACGCCCAGCAGCGCGTGGTGGCCGCCACCTACGGCGATGTGCGCCTGATCAGCGCCTACTTCCCGAACGGCCAGGCGCTCGATTCGGACAAGTTCGTCTACAAGCTCGACTGGCTCCAGGCCATCACCCGCTGGCTGCGCGAGGAAATGACGCGCTACCCCAAGCTGGCGCTGCTCGGCGATTTCAACATCGCCCCGGAAGACCGCGACGTGCACGATCCTGCCAAGTGGGAGGGCCAGAACCTGGTCTCGCCCCAGGAACGCGACGCCTTCAAGGCGCTGATCGCGATGGGCCTCGTCGATTCGTTCCGCCTGTTCGAACAACCGGAGAAGATGTTCTCCTGGTGGGACTACCGGATGATGGGCTTCCGCCGCAACGCGGGCCTGCGCATCGACCATATCCTGCTGTCTCCCACGCTGGCGGCGGCCTGCACGACTTGTGGCATCGACAAGGAGCCGCGCCGCTGGGAGCAGCCGTCGGACCACACACCCGTCGTGGCCACGCTGAAACTCGACTGAACGGCGCGGCTGCGGCATCATCGCCGGATGACCGCGCCCCCGCTTTCCCCACAATCCCCCCATTCCCCTAAACCGGCGGCGGATGCCGGGAACCGCCTGCTCCGGCTGTTCCCGTGGCGCCGCCGCGTGACGCCGGCCACGCTGCGCGCCGATCTCATCGCCGGGCTGCTTGGCAGCGTGCTGGTGCTGCCGCAGGGCGTGGCGTTTGCCACGCTGGCCGGCCTGCCGCCGCAATACGGCATCTATACCGCCGTGGTGCCGTGCATCGTGGCGGCGCTGTTCGGGTCGAGCTGGCATGTGATGTCCGGGCCGACCAATGCCAACTCGCTGGCGCTGTTCGCCATGCTGAGTCCGGTGGCGTTCGTGGGCAGTCCCGCCTATATCGCGCTGGCGCTGGCCGTGACGATCCTCGTGGGGGTGTTGCAGCTGGCGGTAGGCGCGCTGCGGCTGGGGTCGCTGGCCAACTTCATCTCGCCGTCGGTGCTGCTCGGCTTCACCTGCGGCGCGGCCACGCTGATCGGGCTCTATGCGCTCAAGGACCTGTTCGGGCTGGCGGTACCCACTGGCACCAGCGCGTTCGGCGTGGTCCGCTTCCTGTTCGAGAATGCCGCCACGATCAACTGGAGCGCTGTCATCGTCGGCGCGGTCACGCTGGCGGTCACGCTGATGGTGCGGCGCATCTCGCGCCGGCTGCCGTTCATGCTGATCGGCCTGGTGGGCGGCTTCGGCGTGGCGCTGGCGCTCAACCACTGGGAAGGCGCGCAGCATGTGAATGTGATCGGGCCGATTCCGTCGGCCCTGCCGCCCTTCCAGGTGCCGGACATCAACTGGCGCACCGTGCCGGACCTGCTCGGCATTGCCGCCGCGCTGACCATCGTCGCGCTCGGGCAGTCGATCTCGATCGCCAAGGCCGTGGCGGCGCGCTCGGGCCAGCATGTGGATGCCAACCGCGAGTTCATCGGCCAGGGGCTGTCCAATATCGCGGGCGGGCTGTTCTCGGGCTATATCTCATGCGGCTCGCTGAACCGGTCGATGCCGAACTTCGAGGCCGGCGCGCAGACGCCGCTGGCCAGCGTGTTCTCGGCGGTGCTGCTGGTGGTGCTGGTCATGGTCAGCGCCCCGCTACTGGCGCAGATTCCGTTGGCGGCCATCGCGGCGATGCTGCTGCTCGTGGCCTGGGGCCTGCTCGATCTAGCGCGGCTGCGCCGCATCGCCAGCCTCTCGCGCACGGAATTCGCCATCGCGGTGGGCACCTTCGCCGCCACGCTGGTGATCCGGCTGGAGATGGCCGTGCTGCTCGGCACCATCCTGTCGCTGGTGGCTTACCTGTATCGCACCTCGCGTCCCGCAGTGCGCAGCCTCGTGCCCGACGCCGACGACCCCGGCCGCCGCTTCACCCCCCTCGACGAACTCCGCCGCCCGCAGCCCGAATGCCCGCAGCTGAAGCTGCTGCGCATGGAAGGCGCGATCTACTTCGGCGCGGTGCAATACGTGACAGACCGGCTGCACTGGCTGCGCACGGTCAACCCCGGCCAGACGCGCCTGCTGGCGATGACCAAGAGCATGAACTTCATCGACCTGGCCGGCGCCGAGATGTGGGAGACGGAACTCGCCGAGCGGCGCGCAGCCGGCGGCGACCTCTACTTCCACCGCCCGCGCACGCAGGTGCTGGAGACCTGGGAGCAGACCGGTTTCACCGACCAGCTCGGCCGCGACCATATCTTCCAGACCAAGCGGCAGGCACTGCACACGATCGTCCGGCAACTGTCGCCGGAAATCTGCGCGCAATGCCGCGTGCGCATCTTCGAGGAATGCGCACAGCAGCCCGGTGGCGCAGAAGCGCCCACACCGGTACCAGCGGATGCCGAAGCGGCTGGCGCACCGGAGACCGGCATGCATGAAACCGCCAAGACCGAGGCCCTGAACCGGTAGAAAAACCGCGAAAAACTAAGGGATCTAAGCCAGAATGTGCGCCGGCCGGCCGGTAGGGAAACCGTGCCGAAACCGGCGGCGGAGGGTTGCTGCCGTCGCCTTACACGGACGCCGTTGCCGGCGCCATCAGACTGGCGCCACGTGGGCGCGCTTCACCACGACCGGCTGGGGCACGCCCTGCTCGATCAGTACCACGGCGGCGCGCTCGATGGTGTCACGGCCCGCGCGGAACGCCTCTTCCAGCGACAGCACCTGGTCGGCACTGAAGCCTTCCCACAGCGCCTCGCGTGTCACCACGCAGGTCACTTGCTCACCATCGACAATCGCGTGGAACAGCAGGCCCTCATTATTGATGTCGTAGCGATCTTGCTCTTGGAATTTGATTTCCATCATCACAGCCCTCCATATGCAAGTGGAGAAGCATCCTAACATGGCTCGACGCCTATCGTCTGCGATCCCCTGCACTGTGCCATGTGAATGCGATTCGTCTCACTGACCAGCGCGACGGCGTGCAAGTTCCGTCGGCATGGCGCCGAGCGCGACAGGGTCGCACGGCGACATGACAATGCCGTGAGCGCCACTGGCGCGGGGCGATGCATGGAATATTTGACAACGCCGAAAACGGTGATAAAATCTCGGTCTTCGTTGGGGCGTTAGCTCAGTTGGTAGAGCAGCGGACTCTTAATCCGTAGGTCGAGTGTTCGAGTCACTCACGCCCCACCAGCGAATTCAAAAGCCCGGAATCAGCAATGATTCCGGGCTTTTCTTATTCTCGGCCCCTCCAGGCGCGCTTGCATCAATCCGCGCCGGCCGCCCGCTCGAACAGCGTGCGCGCCAGCCGGCGGTGATCGCCAAGCACCACGGGGAGGTCGGCTGTCAGCAGTTCGCCATCGCGAACCACCACGCGGCCATTGATGATGCTCGTGGCCACGTTGCCCGGCGTGCAGAAGACCAGCGCCGCCACCGGATCATGCCCGGCGCCCGCGTAGCCCACGCCCGACATGTCGAAGGCGACAATGTCCGCCGACATGCCCGGCGCCAGCGCACCGATGTCGTCACGGTTCAGCACCCGCGCGCCGCCGAGCGTGGCAATCTCCAGCGCCTCACGCGCACTCATCGCCGCCGGGCCAAAGCCCACGCGCTGGAGCAGCATGGCCTGGCGCGCCTCGCCCAGCATATGGGCGCCATCGTTCGATGCACTGCCGTCCACGCCCAGCCCCACCGGCACACCGGCATCCCGCATCCGCCGGATCGGCGCGATGCCAGACGCCAGCCGCATATTCGAGCACGGGCAATGGGCCACGCCCGTGCCGGTGCGCGCGAACAGCGCCACGCCCTCCTCGTCCAGCTTCACGCAGTGCGCGTGCCAGACATCGTGCCCGACCCAGCCCAGCTCCTCGGCGTACTGCGCCGGCGTGAGGCCGAATTTCTCACGCGAATAGGCGATGTCGTTGTCGTTCTCGGCCAGGTGGGTATGCAGGGAGACGCCGTAGTGCCGCGCCATGACCGCAGACTCGCGCATCAGGTCGCGCGAGACCGAGAACGGCGAGCACGGCGCCAGCACCATGCGCAGCATGGCGTGGCGGGAATCGTCGTGGTACTGCTCCACCAGCCGCTGGCTGTCGCGCAGGATGGCGGCCTCCGACTCCACTACCACGTCCGGCGGCAGGCCGCCCTGGCTGCGCCCGACGCTCATCGAGCCGCGCGCCGCGTGAAAGCGCATGCCCATCTGCTGCGCCGCCTCAATCGAATCATCCAGCCGCGCGCCGTTCGGATACAGGTAGAGGTGATCGCTCGTCGTGGTGCAGCCGGACAGCATCAGCTCGGCCATCGCCGTCTGCGTGGACACCCGGATCATCTCAGGCGTCAGGTGCGACCACAGCATGTAGAGGTTGGTCAGCCACGAGAACAGCTCGGCATCCTGCGCGGCCGGCACGGCGCGCGTCAGGCTCTGGTACATGTGATGGTGCGTATTCACCAGCCCCGGCATGACCACGTGGCCACGCATGTCGATGACCTCGGCGCGGCCTTCGTCGGCCATGCGCCGCCAGGCTTCCGGCAGCTCGGCGGTGGGACCGACCCATTCGATGGCGGCACCGCTGGCGACCAGCGCGCCGTCCGCGATTTCGCGGCGCTGCGCGTCCATGGTCACTAGGACATCGGCGTGCTGGAGGATCAGGGTCATGGCGAAGGTGTATCGAAGTTGCGGACACCCCGGAGTCTACTGGCGCCACCCATCGCGCCAAAGCGTCAAATTTCGACGTAGCTGTCCACAATTTGTGGACACCCCGCCGCAACCACCCGGCCAGTCAGCGGAACAGCCCGTCCAGCGCCGTGCCGATGGCCTGCGCCATCAACTCGCCCGCCGCACTCATCGGCCCGCGCGCCCGCGCCACCAGCCGCAGGGTCTGGCGCTGCAGGCCGCCGTCGCGCAGCGGCACGAAGACCAGCGTGCCGCGCGCGCGGTCTTCCATCACATCGAGCGGATTGAGCAGCGCCACGCCGGCGCCGGCCGCCGCCAGGCGCTGGATCAGTACCACGGAGGTCGATTCCACGGCCGGTGTGACGTCGATGGATTGGCGCGCGAAGGCATCGTCCACGAGGGCGCGGATCGACAGCGTCGGCGCGGGGAGGATCAGCGGGTAGCCGGCCACCTCGGCGAGCAGCGCAGATGACTGCGCGGCCAGCGGATGCCCCGGCGCAACCACCGCGCCAATCGACCAGTCCCGGCTTGCGGCCACGCGGAAGGCGGCCACCTCGGGCAGGTCGTAGCCGAGCCCGAGGTCGGCACCGCCCTGCTCCACCGCGGCGACAATGCCGTCCACCGGCAGGTCCGCCACGCGTACGGCAATGCCCGGGTGCTGCTGGCGGAAGTCGTGGACGAGCGAGGGCATCAGCGCGCCGGCCAGCCCGGAGGTGGTGGCCACGGTGACCATGCCGCGCCGCGCGCCCTTGATCTCGGCGATGCGCGCCTGGAGCGCATCGTGCTCGCGTAGCGTCTGGCGCACATGGGCGAGCACTATCTCGCCCAGCGGGGTGAGGTGCAGCCGTTTGTGGATGCGCTCGAACAGCGGCGCACCCAGCTCGGCCTCCAGATCGAGGATCTGGCGATTGATGGCCGTCGGCGCCACGTGCAGATGCTCGGCCGCGCGGCGGATGGAGCCGCGCCGGACCACCTCGTCGAAATACCGCAGAACGCGCGCGTGCATGGAGATGCCCGAAAGCCGAAGTGCGCGCATTGTAATCCGCTGGCATTGCGGTGCAAAAAAATGCGCCGAGGGACTTGCGTCGTATTCGGTACCTTGCTACAATCTTTTTCTTCGTTGGGGCGTTAGCTCAGTTGGTAGAGCAGCGGACTCTTAATCCGTAGGTCGAGTGTTCGAGTCACTCACGCCCCACCAGCGAATTCAGAAAAGCCCGGAATCCACAAGGTTCCGGGCTTTTTGCTTTGCAGCACCCGGTTTGCTTTGCCTCAGCGGCATTGCGCCGCACTTTCCCGCCCGCCCACCGGGTTCTCACCGATTTCCCTACAGAACCCTTTCAGGGTTGAATGCCTGTCGACGCACATCACGGAACGAAGTTCCGTATTGCGGAACCAAGACAATATCGGAGGCATCTCTTGAAAGCAGTTCTGAAAGCGGGCGCGGCCGTCGCCCTGGCCATGCTGGGTCTGGCGCAAGCGGGCATCGCCCACGCGCAGGCGTATCCCAACAAGCCGATTCGCCTGATCGTACCGTTCGCGGCGGGCGGCACCACCGACATCGTCGGACGCGCCGTGTCCGACGCGCTGGGCCGCGAACTGGGCCAGCCCGTGGTGGTGGAGAACCGTGGCGGTGGCGGCGGCGCGATCGGCGCCGATGCGCTGGCCAAGTCCGCGCCGGACGGCTACACGCTCGGCATCGCCACTGTGAGCACGATGGCGACCAACCCCGCCACCAACGCCAAGAATCCGTACGATCCGATCAAGGACTTCGCGCCGATCACCAACCTGGTGAACGTGCCGAACGTGCTGACCGTGAACCCCAAGGTGCCGGCCAAGAATCTCAAGGAATTCGTCGCGCTGCTGAAGGCCAACCCGGGCAAGTACAGCTACGCCTCGGCCGGCAAGGGCAGCATTTCGCACCTGGATGGCGAGCTGTTCAAGTACCTCACCAAGGCCGACATGGTCCACATTCCGTACCGTGGATCGGGCCCCGCGCTGAATGACACGCTGGCTGGCCAGGTCAACGCCCAGTTCGACAACCTGCCGTCGTCCATGCCGTTCATCCAGTCCAGCCGCCTGCGCGCGCTGGCCGTAGCCGCGCCCAAGCGCGTGGAGGGCCTGCCCGACGTGCCGACCTTCGCCGAAGAAGGCATGAAGGACATGAACAACATGGCCTGGTACGGGCTGGTGGCACCGGCCGGCACGCCGCCCGCCATCGTCGCCAAGATCCACGATGCGGCGATCAAGGCACTTCAGGACCCCGCCGTGAAGAAGCGCCTGCATGACAGCGGCGCCTACCCGGACGGCAACACCTCGCAGCAGTACGCCGCCCAGATCAAGCGCGAACTGGACCTCCGCAAGAAGATCGCGGTAGACCAGAACATCACGCTGGAGTAATACCTGCCTGTGCTGCCGCCACCGTGGCGTGGCGGCAGCATCTCCCGAGCGCAGTTTCTACAAAATTGCTGGCTGCTGCACGCGCACCCCGGTACAGTAATAACAAAGCCATTTTTCTCATCTGCCGTATCTGCACGGAATCTGACGAAATCGGATGAATTCCCGGATATGGCGCATTACCTGCGAGGATTGAAGATGCTGAAGAAGACCGTACCGACCCTGATCATTGCTGCGCTGGCTGGCCTGGGCACCATGCAGCTGGCGCACGCACAGAAGAACTACACGGACGGCGGCGACATCCACAGCGGCAGCCATACCAAGAAGGCCAGCCCGCACGCCAACACGGCCAAGGCCGGCAAGTTCGACCCGTACACCGACGGCGCGAAGAAATCCACCCAGACCGATCTCGCCCCGAAGAAGGCCGATCCGTACACGGACGGTGCCAAGGTCGGCAAGGCTGACCCGTACACCGATGGCGCGAAGTCCGGCAAGCCCGACGTCTATACCGACGGCGCCAAGAAGCAATAATCGACCAAGGTCGTCTTTGACGAAAACAGCCCGCGCATGTCGCGGGCTGTTTTGTTTTTGGCCCCACTTTTCCCCCGCCACGGGTTGCGCACGGCACCTCGTGCAAAAGGCTGATTAGGACTTACCCGATCTGTCACACCAATGTATAGACATTACTGGTAGTGTCTCGCCTACCGGATGACCCGCCCATGAACAGAGGCAGGCACCGGTGCCGCCCGGGCCGGCCAATGCACCGGCCCATGCACAGACGATGCAAGCAGGCGGCAAACCCAGATTGGGAGACCTGAGCCAATGCAGCCGAAAGCACTCGAAATCAATGAGCCGATCGTGCTCGCGCTTGTCGACGCCGTTACCGCGTGGCAAGCCGCCCTCGAACAGACCTTGTCTGTCTCGGGGCTGACCTATCCGAAATGGCTGTTGCTGCGCGCCATCCACACCGGCACCTTCCGACGCGGATTGCCGTTGTCGACCGCCGTGTTCATGGACGTGGCCCAGACCGAACGCCTGCTCACCGAGCTGCGCGAAGAAGGCTGGCTGGCGTTCGAGGCCAATGGCGCCCCGCGCATCGCGGCCAGCGCCGCCGCGCGGCTGGACCGTGCCGGCCAGGGCGTGAAGGCCCTGCACTCGGTCTCGGTGGGCCAGTTCAATGCCGAGGAGCGCGTGGCGCTGACCGGCCTGCTGCATCGCATGACCGGCACGCTGGAGGACCATGCCGAGCGGCATCGCCGCAATGCGGCATGGGAGCGCTCCGAAAGCTCCGTGGTCGTGCCGCCCGAGGTCAGCCGCGCCGCGCTGCGCGCCGTGGCCGCGTGAATCGCGTGAATCGCTTGACCCGCATCTGATCCCCCGGGCGCCTCGCCCGTCTCACCTGCCCGCTGGCGTGGTTTTGTCACCCGGGCAGGTCAAAACTTTCCTACAGTATGAGCATGCACCGGCACACGCCGAGGAGATGCCATGCCTCCGGAAAACGAAGAAAAAGTCGCGCAGTTGCTGGATGACCTCGTCGCGCTCGCGCGCGAGCGGCTCCCCGCCGCCACCTTCGGGCTGCTGGAGCCCCTGCTGCGCCACTACTACGATCTGGCCGATGCCGAGGACCTGCTCGCGCGCAACGTAGCGGACCTCTACGGCGCGATCATGGCCCACTGGCAGACCGCCCAGAAGTTCGTGCCCGGCACCGCGCGCGTACGGGTCTACAACCCGAAGCTCGAGGAACACGGCTGGCACTCTGACCATACGATCATCGAGATCGTCAACGACGACATGCCGTTCCTGGTCGATTCGATCACGATGGAGATCAACCGGCTCGGCCTGACGCTCCACTCCACCATCCACCCGGTCTTCAACATCTGCCGCGACGCCAAGGGGACGATCCTGCGGGTGGGCCTGGGCGGGCGGAACGACGCCGACCCGGCCGGCAACACCACCTGCCGGCTCGAATCGTTCATGCATTTCGAGGTGGACCGTACCGGCGAAGGTGCCCGGCTGGAGACGCTGCGCACCGGCATCGCCCGCATCCTCGGCGACGTGCGCGCCGCCGTGGAAGACTGGCCGCGCATGCAGCAGGTGGCTGAGGACACCATCGCCAGCATGGGCCACGCGCCGGACGCCGCGAGCGCGGAATCGGTCGAGGCGCGCGCCTTCCTCGAATGGATGCTGGACGACCATTTCACCTTCCTCGGCCAGCGCGACTACGAGCTGGTGCCGCGCGACGGGCAGTACTTCCTGCGCGGCGTACCGGGCTCGGGCGCGGGCATCCTGCGCGAGGCGCTGCGCGAGCCGGGCGAGGACGACCTGACCCCGCTGCCCGCCGCCGCCGCGAGCGTCATCGAAGGGGCCTCGCCGATCTTCCTGACCAAGGCCAACTCGCGCGCGACCGTGCATCGGCCCGGCTACCTCGACTATGTGGGCGTGAAGCTGCTCGACGCCAACGGCAAGCTGTTCGGCGAACGGCGCTTCGTGGGGCTGTACACGTCCTCGGCCTATATGGTCAGCACCAGCGAGATCCCGCTGGCGCGGCGCAAGTGCGCCAATATCCTGGCGCGCGCCGGCTTCCTGACCAAGGGCCACCTGTACAAGTCGCTGGTCACCATCCTCGAGCAGTATCCGCGCGATGACCTGTTCCAGGCCGACGAGGACGAGCTGTTCGAGATCGCCATCGGCATCCTGCGGCTGCAGGAGCACCAGCGCATCCGGCTCTTTGTGCGGCGCGACCGCTTCGACCGCTTTATCTCGTGCCTGGTCTTCGTGCCGCGCGACAAGTACAACACCGACCTGCGCCAGCGCATCCAGAAGCTGCTGATGGAGGCGTTCCATGGCACCGGCTGCGAGTTCACGCCGCTGTTGTCGGAATCCCCGCTGGCGCGCATCCAGCTGACCGTGCGCGGCGAGCCGGGCGCCATGCCCGAGGTGGATACGCGCGAGCTGGAAGCGCGCATCGTGCAGGCCACGCGCCGCTGGCAGGACGACCTGGCCACCGCGCTCCACGTCAGCCGGGGCGAGGAACAAGGCATCGTGCTGCTGCGCCGCTACTGCGACGCCTTCCCCGCCGGCTACCGCGAGGACTACGCCGCCCGCACCGCCGTACGCGACATCGAGCTGATGGAGTACGCGCGCCAGCACCCGAGCGGCCTCGCCATGAACCTGTACCGGCCCATCGAGGCCGCGCCGGGCGCGTTCCGCTTCAAGGTGTTCCGCGCCGGCGAGCCCATCGCGCTGTCCCTGAGCCTGCCGATGCTCGAACATCTGGGCGTGCGCGTGGACGAGGAGCGCCCCTACCTGATCGAGCCCGATGCCGGTGCGCCGGTGTGGATCCACGATTTCGGCCTCGAGATTGCCGCCGACGCCGATGGGCGGCCCCTGGACGTGGAGATCGAGCGCGTGAAGCCCCTGTTCGAGGACGCCTTCGCGCGGGCCTGGAACGGCGAGATCGAAAACGACGATTTCAACCGCCTCGTGCTGCGCGCCGGGCTGGCCGCGCGCGACGTGACCATCCTGCGCGCCTACGCCAAGTACCTGCGACAGGTGGGCTCCACCTTCAGCAATGCCTATATCGAGCGCGCGCTGACCAGCAATCCGAATATCGCCGCGCTGCTGGTGGCGCTGTTCGTGGCCCGCTTCGACCCGGCCGTGGCCACGCCGGGTGACGAGACGCGCACCCAGCGCCTGCTGGCCGAGATCGACGCCGCGCTCGACAAGGTGCCCAATCTCGACGAGGACCGCATCCTGCGCCTGTTCCTGAACGTGATCGCGGCCACGGTACGTACAAACTACTTCCATCGCGACGCGGATGGCCAGCCGCGCCCCTACGTCTCGTTCAAGTTCAATCCGGCGCTGGTGCAGGGCCTGCCCGAGCCACGGCCGATGTTCGAGATCTGGGTCTACTCGCCGCGCGTGGAGGGCGTGCACCTGCGCGGCGGCCGCGTGGCCCGGGGCGGGCTGCGCTGGTCGGACCGGCGCGAGGACTTCCGCACCGAGGTGCTGGGCCTGATGAAGGCGCAGATGGTGAAGAACGTGGTGATCGTGCCGGTGGGCTCGAAAGGCGGCTTCGTGGTCAAGCGCCCGCCGCCCGCCACCGACCGCGACGCCTATCTGGCCGAGGGCGTGGCCTGCTACCAGACCTTCCTGCGCGGGCTGCTCGACCTGACTGACAACCTCGTCTCCGGCGAGATCGTGCCGCCGCCCGAGGTGGTGCGCCACGACGAATCGGACCCCTACCTCGTGGTGGCCGCGGACAAAGGCACCGCCACGTTCTCGGACTACGCCAACGCCATCTCGGGCGAGTACCGGTTCTGGCTGGACGACGCCTTCGCCTCGGGCGGCTCGGTCGGCTACGACCACAAGAAGATGGCGATCACCGCGCGCGGGGCGTGGGAGAGCGTGAAGCGCCATTTCCGCGAGATGGGCGTCGATATCCAGACCACGCCGTTCACGGTGGTCGGCATTGGCGACATGTCCGGTGACGTGTTCGGCAACGGCATGCTGCTTTCTCCGCACATCAAGCTGCTGGCCGCGTTCGATCATCGGCACATCTTCCTCGATCCGGACCCCGACTGTGCCAGGAGCCTGGCCGAGCGCGCGCGCCTGTTCGCCCTGCCCCGCTCAAGCTGGGCCGACTATGACACCGCGCTGATCTCGGCGGGCGGCGGCATCTATCCGCGCACCGCCAAGACCATCGCCCTCACGCCGCAGGTGCAGGCGGCGCTGGGCATCACGGCCAGCACGCTGTCGCCGGCGGACCTGATCCACGCGCTGCTGATGGCGCCCGTCGACCTGCTCTACAACGGCGGCATCGGCACCTACGTCAAGGCGACGTCCGAGACCCACCAGCAGGCCGGCGACCGCACCAACGACGCGGTGCGCGTGAATGGCGCCGAACTGCGCTGCAAGGTGGTGGGAGAAGGCGGCAACCTCGGCTTCACCCAGCTTGGGCGCATCGAGTTCGCGCGCAACGGGGGCCGGATCAATACCGATGCCATCGACAATTCGGCCGGCGTCGATTGCTCCGATCACGAGGTCAATATCAAGATTCTGCTAGGCATCGTGATGGCCGATGGCGAGATGACCATCAAGCAGCGCAACACGCTGCTGGCCGAGATGACCGACGAGGTGGGCCTGCTGGTGCTGCAGGACAACTACTACCAGACCCAGGCGCTCTCCGTGGCGGGCCGTCAGGCGACGGAGCTGCTCGACGCCGAAGCGCGGCTGATCCGCTGGCTGGAGCGCGCGGGCCGGCTCAACCGTCCGCTCGAATTCCTGCCCCCCGAGGACGAGATCGCCGAACGCAAGGCACTCGGCGCGGGGCTGACCTCGCCCGAACGCGCGGTGCTGCTGGCCTATAGCAAGATGTGGTTGTACGACGAATTGCTGGTCTCGGACCTGCCCGAGGACGCCCTCGTCTCGACGCTGCTGGCCGACTACTTCCCCGAGCCGCTGCGCGTGCGCCATGCCGAGCCGATGCAGCGCCATCCGCTGCGGCGCGAGATCCTGGCCACGCACCTGACCAACATCCTCGTGAACCGCGTGGGGCCGACCTTCATCCATCACCTGATGGAAGAGACCGACGGGCGTCCGGCCGACATCGTGCGCGCCTGCCTGCTGGCGCGCGACGTGTTCGGGCTGTCCGGGCTCTGGGCGCGCATCGACGCCTTCGACAACCGTGTGGACGACGCCATCCAGGCGCAGATGTTCGGCGCGCTGGCGCGGCTGCTCGAGCGCGCCACACTCTGGTTCGTGCGCTACCTGCGTGGCGGCGGCACGGTGGAGCCGGGCGCGACGCGCTTCGTCGAAGCCGCGCGCTGGCTCACGCCGCAGCTGCCCAAGCTGCTGCCGCCCGAGGGCGCCGAGGCCATGGCCGAGCGGGCAATGACGCTGATCGAAGCCGGTGTGGATGACGACCTCGCCCTGCGTGTGGCGGCCAGCGATGCCGCCGCGGCCGCGCTCGACGTGGCCGAGGTGGCGGCCAGCTGCCAGCGCAGCCTGGATACCGTGGCGGCGGTCTACTTCGCCCTCGATTCGGAACTCAATTTCGGCTGGCTGCGCGAGCGCGCGTTTTCGCTGCCGGCGGACACCCACTGGGACCTGCTCGCCCGCACGACCACGCTGGAAGACCTGGGCCGGCTCAAGCGCGCCCTGACCACCAGCGTGCTGGGCCAGTCGCGCGAGGTGGACGACGCACCGACGCTGATCGAGGACTGGCGCAAGAGCCGCCAGGTGGCGCTGGACCGCTTCGCGCAGATGCTGGCCGACCAGCGCGCGTCGGGCGCCACGGGGGCCTCGGCGTTGTCGATGCTGTCCGTTGCGGTGAAGGAAATCGGCTTGCTGGAGCGCGCCTGAGCGGCAGTGGACGGCGATTCAGCGGTTACAACTGAAGATCAGCGCTCGTCGGCGTCGATGACATCGTCATCGTCGTCCATGTCGCGCAGTGCGGGCAGGTCGTCGTCATCGGCGCCGTCAAGGTCGTCGCTGCCGTCGCCGCGCGCACGGAACTCCAGGCCCAGGCGGAGGAAGAGGTCGAACGCATCGGCCAGCAGGTGCTTCTGACGTGGCAGCAGGCTTGCGTACGGCATGTCGTAGATCGACTGGTGCGTGCCGCGCGCACCCTTCAGGCCGCGGTCGCGCGCGATGTCGGACAGCAATGCGGCGAAGCCGGACAGGTCCTGCGCGGCCAGCGCGGCATTGAGCACGCGGGCAATCACTTGTGGGGATGCACCTGACCATCCAATGAGTTCGGCATTGGAGGCGGCGTCGTGGGATAAGTCGCTAATGTCCATCTCCGTCTTAACGGTCCCACAGTCGCCGGCTTGAGGCGTCTTGCTTTTCGCCATGCGCGTCGACCCCCTTGCGTCGATCAGCTCCGTCGGGCCTTCGGCGGCGCGGCGTCCGCGCCGGAGGCTTCGCGCCGGAGTTGCTTGTAGTCGATGCTCCCGTCCGCACGGTGCGAGGCCATCAGGCGGTTGCGCGCGCCGCAGAGCGGGCAGCGGAAGATGGGGCCCTGCCCCTCGTTCTTGATCACCACCTCGGCGGGCATCCATCGCGCACCACAGGGTTGGTTCTGACATACAAACATCACGGACTCCAAAAGACGCTGCAAATCGTAACACGTGTGTCTGTCGCGTCACACCTTGCAGGGCCGCCATTTGGCCCCTACCTTGGCGGGATAGCGGGCGCCACGGGCGGCGTTAGGTTGAGAATAGGTTGGGATCGATCGGGCCACGCGGCGGGCTGCGTCTTACCCGATCTGCTGCATCAGCCGTTGTTCTGGATCCAGTGCCGCGCCCACGCGCCGCCCGCCATGCGTGCCTCGGCGGCAGTCGGATACGTGGCCGGCGGGCCGCCCGCCTCCTGCACCACCGCGCCGGCCTCCCAGATATCGCACCATGCCTTGTACCGGGCGGGGGCGAGCGCCTGCCAGAACAGGTGCACCACGAAGCCGCGGTATTCGAACATGTCAGCGCCGCTCTCCGGCGCTGCAGACGGTGCCCGGGCGGCATCCTCGACGGGCAAGGCGGCCGGAGATACTTCCGGAGATACTTCCGGCGACAAATCTGCCGACACATCGGCCCGGGCGCGCGCCATGGCGCGCATTGCGCACAGGCTCGCGGCCATCGCGCCAACCAGCACGCCCGCGCCAAACCAGCAGGCCCTGATTTCACGTTGCCCCATCGCGCCCTCCCGCAGCGATGCTCTCCTATGGCGAGACGCGCAGGAGGAGCGGGGGTTCCCTGATTTCAGGTTATACCAAAGCGACCTGCACGGTGCATTCAAACGCTGGGGCGGCAGGCCACAATGAAAAACGCCGCGCCGAGAAAATCGGGCGGCGTTGTTTCGTCGAGGATTGCGCGCGGAACGCGCCGTTCATTCGAGGAGCTTCACCACCGTGGTCAGCAGCCAGCCCACCGCCACGCAGGCACCGACCCAGCCGGTACCAATCAGGAAAATATCACGCCAACTCATGACTCACCCTGCGTTTCAAATCATCGTCCAAGGCTAGGCGACGATGCTGCGGGAGGGAACGCAGGAAATGTAAAGAAGTTTTGCGGCGCATCAAGCGCCGGGCGACCAGACCCGCGCGTATTGCCGAAAAAACCCGCCAAAGAAAAACCCGCTTGGCTTTGACACCAAGCGGGTTTCTTGTCTGGTCGGGGCGAGAGGATTTGAACCTCCGACCACCTGCACCCCATGCAGGTACGCTACCAGGCTGCGCTACGCCCCGAAGCAAAAGATTATATCAGCAACAATTCATTGGTGGCTAGTCATTGGCACGGCGCATTGCAAAATTATCCATGCCGCGCGATCTCCTTCAATTGCGCCAGCAGGTTTTGCACTGCCACCAGCTCACCGCGCAAGCTATTGAGATCGACCGACAGCACCGGCGCCGTGGCAACCGGCGCCATCGGCTCGGCCTCGCTCTCCTCCAGCGCCGCGCCGAGGCCATGATGGCGACCATCATCGAGGCGGTTGCGCGCCCCGTTGATGGTGAATCCCTGCTCGTACAGCAACTCGCGAATACGCCGGATCAGCAGCACTTCGTGATGCTGGTAGTAACGCCGATTGCCGCGCCGCTTCACCGGCTTGAGCTGGGTGAACTCCTGCTCCCAGTACCGCAGCACGTGCGGCTTGACGGCGCAAAGCTCGCTCACTTCGCCAATCGTGAAGTAGCGTTTTGCGGGAATCGGCGGCAGCGCAACGCGCTCGCTGGATTTTTCCGACATGCGATGGGAAGTCAGGCGTCAGGCCGAAAGGCGCGACTCGGTTGGCGCGACATGCGCGCGAGCATTGCAGGATACAGACTGCAAGTGCCGCGGGCAATCCACCGTTCGAGGCAAGGGCGTGGCGTGTCGGACGACCGCGACGAGCCGGGAGGCGCCAGCGGGAAAACCCGGGCGCCGGAACGTCAGCCCGGCACCGCCAGACCGGCGCGCTCCTCGACCAGACCCTTGAGTTTCTGGCTGGCGTGGAACGTCACCACGCGACGCGCGGTGATTGGGATGATTTCGCCCGTCTTGGGGTTGCGGCCCGGACGCTGCGGCTTGTCGCGCAACTGGAAGTTGCCGAAGCCGGACAGCTTGACGCTGTCACCGTGTTCCAAGGCTTCACGAATCACGTCGAAGAAGGCTTCGACCATGTCCTTGGATTCACGCTTGTTCAGGCCAACCTGGTCGAACAGCATCTCTGCGAGTTCGGCCTTCGTGAGGGTGGGCACTTCGGTCGCGCGGGCTTCCGGCGATGCGTCGTCCAGTGAGTCGGCGTGCCGATCGCTGACCTCGCCCAGGTCTGCAGCATTCATGGAATTCGCGTCTCGATCGTTCATTCTTGATCGCTCTTCTGAGGTCTGTCTGGCGATCCGCCCGGGAGCTGTGCCCGGGCGCCCCAGGTTTCAGCGACCTATCCGCGCAGCCGGGCCGAGAAGCCCGCTGCCAGTGCATCGATCATACAGCGCACTGCGCTGTCGACCGTCTCGTCCTGGAGGGTCGCCCCAGTATCTTGCAACGTCACACGGAACGCAAGGCTTTTCTCGTCGGCCCCGATCGCGGCGGAAGCCGCCTTCGGACGGAATTCGTCGAACAGCGCCAGGCTCTGCACGTAGTGGCCAAAACCGCCTTGATCCAGCGCCGCGCGCATCGCATCGAGCAGGTCCTGCACGCGCACCAACTGCTTGACCACCACGGCCAGGTCGCGCACGGCGGCCGGGAACTTCGAGATCTCTGTGTACGCCGGCAGACCGACGTCGCGCAGCGCATCCAGGTCCAGCTCGAACGCTACCGGCGCCTGGGTCAGTTCGTATTCCTGGAGCCAGCGCGGGTGCAGCTCGCCCACTACGCCAACCGGCTTGCCGTCCACGATCACGCGCGCCGCGCGGCCCGGATGCAGCGCAGGATGCGCCACCGGCTCGAAGCGCGCCGTACGCGGGTGGAACAGCGACTCCACGTCGCCCTTCACGTCGAAGAAGTCCACCGGACGCGTGGCGATGCCCCACTGCTCGTCGAACGCCGGGCCGTAGGCGATGCCGGCGGCCACCATCGGCTGGTGATAGCCGGCCACGGTCAGGCCGCCATCCGTCACGTTTCCGTCACGATGGAACACCCGGCCCACTTCGAACAGGCGCACGCGCGCAGCCTTGCGGTTGAGGTTGTAACGGACCTTGTCCACCAGCCCGCCGAGCAGCGTCGAACGCATCACGGCCAGCTGGCTCGCGATCGGGTTCAGCAGGCGGATCGGGTTGTCGTTGCTGGCGAAGTCGCGCTCCCATTTCTCTTCCACGAAGGCGAAGTTGATCACCTCCTGGTAATCGCGGGCGGCCAGCGCGTGACGCACCACGTGGGTAGAGCGGCGTGCCTCGTTGGTCGGACGCATCTCGCTCTCGGCGATCGGCGCCAGCGCCGGAATCCGCTCGAAGCCATAGATACGCGCCACTTCCTCGATCAGGTCTTCCTCGATCTCGATGTCGAAGCGGTAGCTCGGCGGCGTGACGGCAAACACCTCGCCCTCGGCACCTTCCGAGCGCGTGAACAGCAGGTTCAGGCGCTGGAACACGTCGGCGATCTCTGCCGACGACAGCTCGATGCCCAGCACGCGCTCGGCACGCGCCACGCGCAGGCTCACCGGCTTGCGCTCGGGCAGGTTCACCACCTGATCGTCCACCGGGCCGGCCTGGCCGCCGCAGATGTCGAGGATCAGCGCGGTAATGCGCTCGATGTGCTCCACCGTCGTGGCGTAGTCCACGCCGCGCTCGAAGCGGTGCGCGGCATCGGTCGAGAAGTTGTAACGGCGCGCGCGGCCCTGGATGGCGTTCGGCCACCAGAATGCGGCTTCCAGGTAGATATTGGTCGTGTCCAGCGACACAGCAGTGCTGTCACCGCCCATGATGCCGGCCAGGCTTTCGATCTCCTTGTCGTCGGCGATCACGCCCACCTGCTCGTCCACGTCGACCGTGTTGCCGTTCAGCAGCTTGAGTTGCTCTCCCTTGCGGCCCCAGCGCACGTCCAGCCCGCCGTGGATCTTGTCGAGGTCGAACACGTGGCTCGGACGGCCCAGCTCCAGCATCACATAGTTGGAGATGTCCACCAGCGCCGAGATGCTGCGCTGGCCCGAGCGCTCCAGGCGCTGCACCATCCACGCCGGTGTGGCGGCACGTGCGTTCACGCCACGGATCACGCGGCCCGAGAAACGGCCGCAGAGGTCCGGCGCCGAGATCTTCACGGGCAGTTTGTCGGCGAGCGTGACGGCCACCGGCTTCATGTCCGGCAGCGTCAGCGTCGCGCCGGTCAACGCGGAAACTTCACGCGCCACACCGTGGATCGACAGGCAGTCCGCCTTGTTCGGCGTCAGCTTGATCGTGAAAATCTGATCATCCAGATCCAGATACTGACGAATATCCTGGCCGACCGGGGCGTCGTCCGGCAGGACCATCAGGCCGCCGTGGTCCTCGGACAGCTTCAGTTCGCGCGCCGAGCACAGCATGCCGTAGCTTTCCACGCCGCGCAGCTTGCCGATCTTGATCTCGAACGGCGCACCGCCTGCTTCCGCCGGCGGCAGCACGGCGCCGACCATGGCGCACGGCACCAGGATGCCAGGCTTGACGTTAGGCGCGCCGCAGACGATCTGGAGCGTCTCGCCGGTGCCGGCATCCACCTGGCAGACGTTGAGGCGGTCAGCGTTGGGGTGGCGCTCGGTGGCCAGCACACGGGCCACGACGATCTTGCTGAACGGCGGCGCAACGGGGCCAACCTCTTCCACCTCGAGCCCGGCCATGGTCAGGCTGTGCGACAGCGCGTCGGTAGAGATCTTTTCAGGATTGGCGAAAGTACGAAGCCAGGATTCCGAGAATTGCATGGCGCTTCTGATCCGGTAGGTATTCTGTGATGTTCTGTGACGATGAGCGATGCGGCCTGGGGCTGGTCAGGCGAACTGGCGCAGGAAGCGCACGTCGCCCTCGAAGAACAGCCGCAGGTCATTGATGCCATAGCGCAGCATCGTCAGGCGCTCGAGGCCGGAGCCGAACGCGAAGCCGATATAGCGCTCGGGGTCGAGGCCCATGTTGCGCAGCACGTTCGGATGCACCTGGCCCGAGCCCGAGATCTCCAGCCAGCGGCCGCTGCCGAAGGCCATGTCGATTTCCGCCGACGGCTCGGTGAACGGGAAGTACGACGGGCGGAAGCGCACCTGGATGTCATCGCGCTCGAAGAACTTGCGCAGGAAATCGGTGTAGACACCCTTCAGGTCGGCGAAGCTCACATGCTCGCCAATCCACAGCCCTTCCACCTGGTTGAACATCGGCGAGTGCGTGGCGTCGCTATCCACACGGTAGGTGCGGCCCGGGCAGATCACCTTGATCGGCGGCATCGGCTTGCCGGCGTGCTTCTGCACGTGCATGCGCGCGTAGCGCACCTGCATCGGGCTGGTGTGCGTGCGCAGGAGCAGCAGCTTGTCGTCGCTGTCGCGGCCGTCCACATAGAACGTGTCCTGCATCGAACGGGCCGGATGATTGTCCGGGTTGTTCAGTGCGGTGAAGTTCATCCAGTCGGTCTCGATCTCGGGACCATCCGCCACGTCGAAGCCGATGGAGCCGAAGATCTGCTCCACGCGTTCCCAAGTGCGCATGACCGGATGCAGGCTGCCGCGCGACACGGCGCGGCCGGGCAGCGTCACGTCGATGGCCTCGGCGGCCAGGCGCGCGTTCATCAGCGCATCGGCCAGCGCCTGGCGGCGCGCCTGCAGGGCACCTTCCACCTGCTGCTTGACCTGGTTGATGCGCGCGCCTTCGGTCTTGCGCGCCTCGGGGTCGAGCTTGCCCAGGCCCTTGAGCAGCTCGGTCAGCGCCCCGGTCTTGCCCAGGAAGCGGGCCTTTTCGTTTTCCAGCGTGGCGTTGTCGTTGGCGGCGGCGAAGGCGGCCTGTGCATCGGCGACGATTTGATCCAGATCCAGGGACATGACGGCAATCGTGGAAAGGGTTAGCACTGTGTGCGGTATCTCATTTCGGGTGCCGTTTCACTGTGCATGACACGGCATTCGAAATGAAAACGGGGCTCGGTGAGGAGCCCCGTTTCAGCAGACCTGGCGGTCGGCGCTTGCCCGGAAGCGCCCTGGGGCGCTTCCGCAGCCGGCATCAGGCAACGGAGGCTTTCACCTGGTTGACGATGGCGGCAAAGGCAGGCTTGTCGTGGATAGCCATGTCCGACAGCACCTTGCGGTCCAGTTCAATCGAAGCCTTCTTCAGGCCGTTCATGAACACGCTGTAGGTCAGGCCATGCTCACGCGTTGCCGCGTTGATACGTGCAATCCAGAGCGCACGGAACACGCGCTTCTTGTTGCGACGATCGCGGTATGCGTACTGGCCAGCACGCATGACCGCCTGCTTGGCGATGCGATAGACGTTATTGCGACGGCCGCGGTAACCCTTGGCAGCGTCGATGACTTTCTTGTGACGGGCCCGTGCAGTGACCCCACGTTTGACTCGAGGCATGTATTACTCCTTTCGTTGTCGTTGGGTTATGCGTAGGGCATCATCGCGCGAACCGACTTCAGGTTCGTCTCATGGACGTCCTGGGTGCCGCGCAGTTGACGCTTGTTCTTGGTGGTCTTCTTGGTCAGGATGTGACGCTTGAAGGCCTGGCCGCGCTTGAACGAACCGTTCGGGCGCGCCGTAAAGCGCTTGGAGGCGCTTTTCTTGGTCTTCATCTTAGGCATGAAAAACTCCAGCTCTATGACATGCATGCAGGTGGACGGCTCACGCCGACGCTTGCAAGACCCGCATCCACTTGTTGTTGTACGCAGCCACGGGGACCACGTACGGTTTTCCGCGCAGCACGACGCCGGGATGTACGTGACATCCCGGCCGTCGCCCCGCGCGAGAATTACTTCTTCTTCTTGGGGGCCAGCACCATCACCATCTGGCGGCCTTCCATCTTCGGCATCTGCTCGACCTGACCCAGCTCCTCCAGGTCCGCCTTCAGACGCTCCAGCATGCGCGCACCGATTTCCTGGTGGGCCATCTCACGGCCGCGGAAACGCAGCGTGATCTTGGTCTTGTCACCATCCTCCAGGAAACGCTTCAGGTTGCGCAGCTTGACGTTGTAGTCGCCATCATCCGTGCCAGGACGGAACTTCACTTCCTTGACCTGGATGATCTTCTGCTTGAGCTTGGCGTCATGGGCGCGCTTGGCTTCCTCATACTTGAACTTGCCGTAGTCCATGATGCGGGCCACGGGTGGAGCCGCGTTGGGCGCGATTTCCACGAGATCCAAGTCCTTGTCCTCGGCCAGGCGCAATGCGTCCATGAACTTGACGATGCCGAGCTGCTCGTTATCAACCCCTACCAGGCGCAGTTCCGGCGCGCTGATCTCACGGTTGATACGGTGACCTTTGTCTGTAGCGATGTTCCGTTACCTCAAGAAGACAAAAAAACAAGCCGTGCTCATCACCCTCAGGCTTTGCTGGCAACGTCCTGTTGGAGACGTTCCACAAACGCGGAGACGGGCATCACACCCAGATCCACGTTGCCACGGGCACGCACGGCCACTTGATTGGCATCCTTCTCCTTTTCGCCCACTACCAGCAGGTAGGGAATCTTCTGGAGAGAATGCTCGCGGATTTTATACGTAATTTTCTCGTTACGCAAATCGGCCTTGGCCCTAAACCCTTGTTTTTGCAAGAGTTGCACGACGCTTTCGGCATATTCCGATTGCGAATCGGCAATATTCAGGACCACCACCTGCTCCGGCGCCAGCCAGGCGGGCAAAGCACCCGCGTGATTTTCGAGCAGGATGCCCAGGAAGCGCTCGAACGAACCGAGGATGGCACGGTGGAGCATGACCGGACGCTTGCGCGAGTTGTCCTCGGCGACGTATTCGGCACCCAGCCGCTCCGGCAACACCAGATCCAGCTGCAGCGTGCCGCACTGCCACGAGCGGCCGATAGCATCCTTGATGTGGTATTCGACCTTCGGGCCGTAGAAGGCGCCCTCGCCCGGCAGCTCTTCCCACTCCACGCCACAGGCGCGCAGGGCCAGGCGCAGGCCTTCCTCGGCATGGTCCCAGATCTCGTCCGAGCCAGCGCGCTGGGCCGGGCGCAGCGACAGCTTGACCGCCACGTCCTTGAAGCCGAAATCGTCATAGATCGAGAACGCGAGTTCGTTGAACGCCTTCGCTTCTTCCACGATCTGGGCTTCCGTGCAGAAGATGTGTGCATCATCCTGCACAAAACCGCGCACGCGCATCAGCCCATGCAGCGCGCCGGACGGCTCGTTGCGATGGCAGGCGCCAAACTCGGCCAGGCGCAGCGGCAGGTCCCGGTACGAACGCAGCCCGTGGTTGAAGATCTGCACATGTCCAGGGCAGTTCATCGGCTTGATCGCGTAGTCGCGCTTCTCCGATTCCGTGACGAACATGTTCTCCTTGTAGTTCTGCCAGTGGCCGGACTTTTCCCAGAGCGAACGGTCCATCACCTGCGGCGTGCGGACTTCTTCATAGCCGCCTGCGCCCAGGCGGCCGCGCATGTACTGCTCCACCGCCTGCCAGACCTGCCAGCCCTTCGGATGCCAGAACACCATGCCCGGCGCCTCCTCCTGCAGGTGGAACAGGTCGAGCAGCTTGCCGAGCTTGCGGTGATCGCGCTTCTCGGCCTCTTCCAGCATCGTCAGGTAGGCGTCCTGGTCTTCCTTCTTCGCCCAGGCCGTGCCGTAGACGCGCTGGAGCATCTCGTTGTTCGAGTCGCCGCGCCAGTAGGCGCCAGCCACCTTCATCAGCTTGAACACCTTGAGCTTGCCCGTGGACGGCACGTGCGGGCCGCGGCACAGATCGACGAAATTGCCTTCGCGATAGAGACCGATTTCCTGGTCCGCCGGAATCGACGCGATGATCTCGGCCTTGTACTTCTCGCCCATCGACTCGAACAGCGCCACCGCCTCGTCGCGGTTCCACACTTCGCGCGTGACTTTCTCGTCCTTGCGGGCGAGCTCCGTCATCTTCTTCTCGATGGCAACGAGGTCTTCGGGCGTGAAGGGGCGCTTGTAGGCGAAGTCGTAGTAGAAACCGTTGTCGATGACCGGGCCGATCGTCACCTGCGCCTCGGGATACAGCTCCTTGACGGCGTAGGCCAGCAAGTGAGCCGTCGAGTGGCGGATCACGTCGACGCCATCGGCATCCTTGTCCGTCACGATGGCGAGCGCGGCGTCACGGTCGATCCGGTAGCTCGTATCGACGAGCTGGCCATCCACCTTGCCAGCAAGTGCCGCCTTGGCCAGGCCCGAGCCGATGCTCTGGGCCACTTCGGCCACCGTGACAGGGCCGGGAAATTCGCGACGGGAACCGTCCGGCAGCGTGATTGCGATCATCTTGCACCTTTTGAGGGGTCCGCTCGCCAGCATTCTGCGCCTTGGCGGGCGGATCAAAGTCAATGTCTGCGGTAGCGGCGAGGCCAGCCACCATTTGTTCCTTGCCGCGCATCGCGGACGATGCGGCAGCTTATCAGGCCGCTGGCGAACGACAGACGAAAAAAAACGCGGCCAAGGCCGCGTTTTTCTCAATCTACCCGGATCACCCCGGGGCGAAGGCGCACCTCGACTACTGTCGCTGACCAGCGGTAGTAGTTCGAGTTGTCTTGTTCATGATGCGTTTCCGTGCCTGTAGAAGTCGATCGGATCTGCCGTCACGCCAGCCTTCGATGCCGACGGGGTAATACGTATTTTTACTGCTTTACTGCAATTCGTTGGTAGGCTCGATTGGACTCGAACCAACGACCCCCACCATGTCAAGGTGGTGCTCTAACCAGCTGAGCTACGAGCCTAGCGAAGCCGCAAGTATAGCATCACTTTCTTTTCGCCTGCAACACCCCTTGTACATCTTCGATGATGGAAAGCGCGCGTTGCAACTGCGTGGCCTCCGAGACCTCGGCCGTGAACTGCATCCGCGCTACGCCCTTGCTCGAAAGCGTCTTCACGCCGGTGACGTTGATCTTTTCGCGCGAGAGGACTTCGGAGATGTCGCGCAGCAGGCCCTGGCGGTCCACGGCTTCCACGTGGATGTCCACCGGGTACACGGCGTCGCTGCGCTTGCCCCACGCCGTCTGGATCACGCGTTCGGGCGCACGCGACGACAGTTGCTGGAACGTATGGCAATTGCGGCGATGGATCGACACGCCGCGCCCCCGCGTGACGAATCCAACAATCTCGTCCGGCGGCGCCGGCTTGCAGCAGCGGGACATCTGCGTCATCAACGAGTCCACGCCCACCACCAGCACGCCGCTCTTGGCGCCGCGCGCCACGCTGGTCGCGCGGCTCTTCTTGGTGACGGCTTCTTCCTCGTTGAACTGTGGCTGCGCCTCGCCCTCCGGGTGCCGCAGCGCATGCTCCACATGGCGCAGGCTGAACTCCTCCTTCGCCACCGCCGCGAACAGCTCGTCCGGGGTCTTGAAGTGGAGCCGGCTGGCCAGGTCGTCGAGGTTGACCGCGGTCTTGCCCTCGCGCTGCAAGGTTTTTTCGATCAGTGCCCGGCCCTGCGCGATGGTCTCCTGCGAGTCCAGCGCGTTGAACCACGCGCGCACCTTGGCCCGCGCGCGGCTGCTGGCGAGGTAGCCCAGCTCCGTATTGAGCCAGTCGCGCGACGGCCCGCCCTGCTTGACCGCGACGATCTCCACGGTCTGCCCGTTCCGCAGCGGCGTGTTCAGCGGCACCATCGCCCCGTCCACGCGCGCGCCACGGCAGCGGTGGCCGAGGTCGCTATGCAGGTAATAGGCGAAGTCCACCGGCGTGGCGCCCTGCGGCATCGCTACCACGCGCGCCTGCGGGGTCAGCACATAGATATGGTCGTCGATGGCCGCATGCTTGAGCTGCTCCCACGGCGAATCCTCGTGCGCGACCGAGTGGTCGGCATCGTCCTTCCACGCCAGCAACTGGCGCAGCCAGGCGATCTTCTCGTCGTAGCGCTCGCTGGCCGAGAACTGCCCGCTGTAGCCCTTGCTGCCGGCTTCCTTGTAGCGCCAGTGCGCCGCCACGCCGTATTCGGCGAAGTGGTGCATCTCCTGCGTGCGGATCTGCACCTCGAACGCGCGGCCATCGTCGCCGATGACCACCGTGTGCAGGGACTTGTAGCCGTTGGACTTCGGCCGCGAGATGTAGTCGTCGAACTCGCGCGGAATCGGCTGCCAGATATGGTGGACGATGCCGAGGACCGTGTAGCAATCCTTGATGTCGTCCACGATCACGCGGAACGCGCGCACATCGTACAAATCGGCGAAATCGAGTTCCTTGCCGCGCATCTTCTTCCAGATGCTGTAGATGTGCTTGGGCCGGCCGGTGACCTCGGCGGGGATGCCGGCCGAGGCCAGTTCCGACTGCAGCCGCTCGATCGCCTGCGAGATATAGCTCTCGCGCTCGATCCGCTTCTCGTCTAGCAGTTTTGCGATGCGCTTGTAGGTATCCGGCTGTTCGAAGCGGAAGGCGAGATCCTCCAGCTCCCACTTCATCTGCCAGATCCCGAGCCGGTTGGCCAGTGGCGCGTAGATATCCAGCGTCTCGCGCGCCACGCCCGGCAGCGGCATGTTCTTGGTCTGCGCGAGCCAGCGCAGCGTCTGGAGCCGTGACGCCAGGCGCACCAGCACCACGCGGATGTCCTGGGCGAAGGCCAGCAGCATCTTGCGCAGCGCCTCCACCTGTTCCTGGCGGGCAGCGACCTCGGATTTCGACGATTCCGAGACATCGGTCTGCGACACCGCGATGGCACCGATGCGCAGCAGCTGCCGCACGCCCTTCACCAGCCGCGCGACTTCCTCGCCAAAGCGCGGCTCGATCTGCGGCTCGGTGTCCGGCACGAAGGCCGCCATCGCGAACAGGCAGGCCGCGGCGCGCGCGGCGTCGTCCACGCGCAGGCCGTCGAGGATGCGCAGCATCCCCTCGGCGTGAGACAGGACGGTCTCGCCGGTGGGCAGCATCGCGGGCTGCGCCCCGTCGGCGGTCTCGCGCACGAACGCCAGCGCGCGCTCGACCAGCCCGGCATCGGGCACGCCTGCGACCTGACTCGTGAGATCGGTGGACGTCACCATGTCAAACCATCCACCATCAGTGCAGCGCGGCCGTCACCACCACTTCGATCAGGTAGTCGGGATTGGCCAGCTTCGCCTCGACGGTGGCGCGCGGCGGCGTGTTGCCCTGCGGCACCCAGGCATCCCAGACCTCGTTCATCTCGCCGATACGGGTCACGTCGGTCAGGAAGATCTGGCACGACAGGATGCGCGTCTTGTCGCTGCCGGCCTCAGCCAGCAGGCGGTCGATATGGCCCAGCACCTCGCGCGTCTGGCCGCGCAGGTCTGCCTTGGGGTCCACTTCCGGTACCTGGCCGGCCAGATAGACCACGCCGTTGTAGACCGCGTACTCGGAGAGGCGCGCGCCAACATGGGCGCGCTTCAGGGCATTGGTACTCATCGCAATTCCATTGATTTCGGGATGGGATCCGGCGCGGCCTCACGTGCCCAGGAAGAAGTCCCGGGCGATGGCCACCTGGGCCGGATCGATAAATGTCGGTGCATGCCCCACATCGGGGACTTCCACCGTGGAAACCTGTTTGCCACGCGCCTGCATCTCGGCCATGGTCTCGCGCAGCAGCAGATCGGACTGCGCGCCGCGCACCACCAGCGTCGGGCCCTGGATGGCCGCGAACATCGCCCAGAGCGCGGCCTCGCCGGCCTGCACCATCTCGGGCGTGGTCTCCTTGAACGGCACGGCCAGCGCAGGATCGTAATGCAACCCCCATTCCATGCCCTCGGCGGCCTGCACCGGCTTCAGGATCGCGCCGTTCAGCTCGCGCCACTGCTCGGGCGTGTGCCGGCCGAACGAAGCACTGATGGTCTGGAGGTAGGCCAGCCCTTCCTCGAAGGTCTTGAAGCGCACCGGCAGCCCAAGGTAGGCGCCGATGCGCTCCACCGCCTGCGGGGCCAGCCGGGGGCCGACGTCATTGAGCAGCAGCTTGCGGATCGGCGATTTTGGCAGGCTCGCCAGCCCCATGCCGATCAGCCCGCCCATCGACGTGCCGAACCAGTCCACCTGCTCCACGTTGAGCCGTGCGATCAGCGTGACCATGTCCGAGACATATTGCGGCACGATGTAGCGGCGCGGATCGGCCAGCCACTCCGAGCGCCCGCGCCCCGCCACGTCAGGGCAGATCACGCGATAGTCGCCGGACAGGGCACGCGCCACGGTATCGAAGTCGCGCCCGGTGCGGGTCAGGCCATGCACGCACATCAGCACGCGCGGATTGGCCGGGTCGCCCCACTCGTGATAGGCCATGCGATGCAGGCCGGCGGGACTGATGCACTGAACGAAGCCGAGGCGCGGGCTGGAAGACATCTGAACTCCCTGCGAGGGTGGGGACTGCGTTTCGGGGGCGCATGCTGGCCGCAATTCTCAGCGAATTACGACCACGCTCCGGAAGATTCCGGGCGTTTGGGCAAAGCAGGATTGTACGCCCTGCGAGTACAATGCCACAGCACATCACCCCCCTACTCCCGACGGAGGCTTACATGCTCAAAGGCAAGACGGCACTGGTGACTGGCTCGACCAGTGGGATCGGACTCGGCATCGCGCAGGCACTGGCCGCGCAGGGCGCCAACATCATCGCCAACGGTTTTGGTGACGTGGACGGCGCAAAGGCCGAGATCGCGCGCGCTGGCGGCGGCATCCAGGTGGGTTACCACGCCGCGGACATGAGCCGCGCCGCCGAGATCGAGGACATGATGCGCTACGCCGAGCGCGACTTCGGCGGCGTGGACATCCTCGTCAACAACGCCGGCATCCAGTTTGTCGCGAAAATTGAAGAATTTCCGACGGACAAGTGGGACGCGATCATCGCCATCAACCTGACCTCCGCCTTCCACACGACGCGGCTCGCGCTGCCGTCGATGAAGGCCAAGAACTGGGGTCGGATCATCAACGTGGCTTCCACGCACGGGCTGGTGGCGTCGGCGGAAAAGTCCGCCTACGTGGCCGCCAAGCACGGCATTGTCGGCTTCACCAAGGTCACCGCGCTGGAAACCGCGCAGACCGGCGTGACGGCCAACGCGATCTGCCCGGGCTGGGTGCTGACGCCGCTGGTGCAGAAGCAGGTGGAAGCGCGCGCGCAGCGCGACGGCATTCCGGTCGAGCAGGCCAAGCGCGAACTGGTGATCGAAAAGCAGCCGTCCGGCGAGTTCGTGACGCCCGAGGAACTGGGCGCGCTGGCCGTGTTCCTCTCCAGTGAAGCCGCCCGCCAGGTGCGCGGCGCGATCTGGAACATGGACGGCGGCTGGGTGGCCCAGTAAGGCCAAAGCCCCGCCCCAAGACAAAAACCCCCGCCGGCTTGCGCTGGCGGGGGTTTTGGCTTTCAGGCTTTCAACCGCGTAAGCGGCGATCCGCTTACAGCAGTGTCGCGCCCGTCTTTGCCTGGATTTCCTCGCGGCTGACGCCGGGCGCCGTTTCCACGAGTTTCAGGCCATCGGAGGTCACGTCGATCACGCCGAGGTCGGTGATGATGCGGTTGACCACGCCCACGCCGGTCAGCGGCAGGTTGCAGTCGGCCATGATCTTGATGTCCTCGGTGCCATCCTTCTTCTTGGCGGTGTGTTCCATCAGCACCACCACGCGGCCGACGCCGGCCACGAGGTCCATCGCGCCGCCCATGCCCTTGACCATCTTGCCCGGGATCATCCAGTTGGCCAGGTCGCCGCGCTGGCTGACCTGCATCGCGCCCAGGATGGCCAGGTTGATGTGACCGCCGCGGATCATCGCGAACGAGTCCGCCGAAGAGAAGATCGACGAACCCGCCAGCGTGGTCACGGTCTGCTTGCCGGCATTGATCATGTCGGCGTCCACCTCTTCCTCGGTCGGGAAGGGGCCGATACCGAGCAGGCCGTTCTCGGACTGGAGCCAGACCTCCATGCCTTCCGGCACGTGGTTGGCCACCAGCGTCGGCAGGCCGATGCCGAGGTTCACGTAGAAGCCGTCCTGGAGTTCGCGGGCCGCGCGCGCGGCCATTTCGTCACGTGTCCATGCCATGATGTCTCTCCTTACTTGGCACGCACGGTGCGCTGTTCGATGCGTTTTTCGGGGGTGGCGTTCAGCACCAGACGCTGCACGAAGATGCCGGCGAGGTGCACGTCGTCCGGGTCGATCTCGCCCACTTCGACGATTTCCTCGACCTCGGCCACGGTGATCTTGCCGGCCATCGCGCACATCGGGTTGAAGTTGCGCGCGGTGCGGCGGAAGACCAGGTTGCCGGCCTTGTCGGCCTTGTAGGCCTTGACCAGTGCCACGTCGGCGGTCAGCGAACGCTCCATGACGTACTGCTGGCCGTCGAATTCGCGGATTTCCTTGCCGTCGGCCACGATGGTGCCCACGCCGGTCTTGGTGAAGAAGGCGGGAATGCCGGCGCCGCCGGCGCGCAGCTTCTCCGCCAGGGTGCCCTGCGGCGTGAATTCCAGCTCCAGTTCACCGGCCAGGTACTGGCGCTCGAACTCCTTGTTCTCGCCCACGTACGACGAGATCATCTTGCTGATCTGGCGCGTGGCCAGCAGCAGGCCCAGGCCGAAGCCGTCCACGCCGGCGTTGTTCGAGATGCAGGTAAGTTGCTTGGCGCCGCTGTCGCGCAGGGCGGCGATCAGCGCCTCGGGGATGCCGCACAGGCCGAAACCGCCCACGGCGATCGTCTGGCCGTCGCGCACGACGCCCGCGAGCGCCTCCGCGGCGCTGGCGTAGACCTTGTTCATGTTTGCTCCTTCCTCGGTAGTCCGGCGGGGATTCTCCCCGGATGGGGGCGGTCCCTCGGCATTTTGGTCCCACGGGCGCCAGGCGCCACGCCGGGAAATTGTAACGGTACAATCGGCTGTCAGCCGGGTGACTGGCTGGCATCCGCTGCCGACCGCAAGCATACGTCAACGGGTGCCGCCAGCGCCATTACGTAAAAGTACATAAGGGACAATGCCCCCCATCGACTACCAGACCGCCTTCCAGCTCGCCCCGGTGGGGCTGGTGCTGTCACGCGCGCGCGTGATCGAGGACTGTAACGACGAGGTCTGCCGGATCTTCCACACCACGCGCGACGCGCTGGTGGGCGAGTCCTTCCAGGTGCTCTACCCCACCGCCGACGAGTTCGAGCGCACCGGCGCCCGCATCGTGCCGATCATGAACACCAAGGGCATGTATTCGGACGAACGGATTATGAAGCGGGCCGACGGGGAACTGTTCTGGTGCCACGTCACCGGCCGCGCGCTGGACCGGCGCGAGCCGCTTGGGGCAGGAATCTGGACCTTCGAGGATTTGTCGCAGAAGCGGCCGGTCACGGCCGACCTGACGGCGCGCGAGCGGGACATCGCCGCGCAGCTGGTGGACGGCAAGACCAGCAAGGAAATCGGCAAGCTGCTGTCGATCAGCCCGCGCACGGTGGACATCTACCGCGCGCGGCTGATGAAGAAGTACGGCGCCCACACGGCGGTGGACCTGGTGCAGCGGCTGGTGAATCACTAGGGGGCGTTGCACCCCGCCGGATCAGGCGATCAGCGCCCGGATGGCCTCGGGCACCGGAACGGACTTCTCCGCCGCGTAATCGCTCCACACCACCTTGGCGCCGCCCTCGGCCCAGATCACGTCGGGCAGGTCCGTGCGGCGGATCTCGATACGCGTCTCGAAGCTCGTGCGGCCAACCTGGCCCGCGTAGACGCGCAGCTCGATGTCGCCCGGGAATCGCAATTGTTTCAAAAATGTCATGTGAGCGTTGATGATGACCGGCCCCTGGCCGCTCTCATCCTTGCCGTTCCGGCCGATCGACCGGAACCACTCGATCCGCGCCTGCTCCAGATACTGGAAGTAGACCGTGTTGTTGACATGGCCCATGGCGTCCATGTCGCCCCAGCGGATGGGCATGACGCAGGTGAAGACGTGTTTCATTGCAAATCCCGGACGCACTCGTTTATCGCTTGGAAATCGCCGTCTCCGCCTTGGCGACGAGGTCCGAGCCGATCTGCTTCTTCCACTTGTCGTAGACCTTGACCGTGGCCTTGCGGAACGCGTCGTGCTCGGCCGGGCTCAGCTGCGTCACCTTCACGCCGTGCTGCTCCATCTCCTTCCACGCCGGCGCGCCGGGTTCCACCAGGCCCTTGCGGGCCAGTGCGATTTCCTGCTTGCCAGCGTCGATGGCGGCCTGCTTCACGATCTCGCGGTCAGCCGGCGTCCACGACTCCCAGATCTGCTTGTTGACCACGAAGATCAGCGGATCGGCCACGTAGCCCCAGGTGGTCACGTACTTCTGGCCCACCGTGTACAGCTTGGCGGCGGCGAACACGCTCTGCGGGTTCTCCTGGCCGTCCACCGCGCCCGAGGCCATCGCCGGCTGCGCATCGGCCCAGCTCATCTGCGTGGGGTTGGCGCCCAGCGCGTTGAAGGTCTCGATGTACAGCGGCGAGCCCACCACGCGCAGCTTCAGGCCCTTGAGGTCTTCCGGCTTGCGGATCTCGCGCTTGGAGTTGGACACCTCGCGGAAGCCGTTCTCGCCCCAGGCCAGCGGCACCACGCCGGCCTTCTCCAGCGTGGCGAACATCGACTTGCCGACTTCGCCCTGCGTCAGCGCGTCCAGCGCCTTGTAGTCGGGCATCAGGAACGGCAGCGAGAACAGGTTCAGCTCCTTCACCTGCGGCGACCAGTTGATCGTGGAGCCCACGGCCATGTCGATCACACCCTGGCGGATGGCCGAGAACTCGCGCGTCTGGTCGCCGGCCACCAGCGAGGTGCCCGGATACAGCTTGATATTGATGCGGCCGCTGGTGCGCTGGCGCACCAGGTCGGCCCAGATCTCGCCGCCCTTGCCCCAGGGGAACGCGGGGCCCAGCACCAGCGACATCTTGTACTCGGACTTGTAGCTCTGGGCCATCGCACCGGCCGGCGCCAGGGCGGCGGCGGCAATCGTGGCGGCTACGGACAACATCAGGGCACGGCGTTTCATGCGGGAATCTCCTCGTCGGTTTCTAGTTTGATTTCGATCAATAGCCCAGGTAGTCGGGCAGCCACGTGGCCAGCGGCGGGAAGGCCAGCACCATCAGCATGGCGACGAACATGGCCAGCAGCATCCAGATCACCCAGGGCACGGTTTCTTCCATGCGCACGCGGGCAATCCGGCACGACACCATCAGGTTCACGGCCAGCGGCGGGGTGAACTGGCCCAGCGCCACCTTGAGCGTCAGCACCACCCCGAACCACACCGGGTTCCAGTGGAAGGCGTTGGAGATGGGCAGCAGCAGCGGCACGAAGATCAGGAAGATCGAGATGCCGTCCAGGAACATGCCCACCGTCATCAGCAGCAGCACGATCAGCGCCAGCACGCCGTACTCGCCCAGGCCGGAATTGGCGATGGCATGGGCCAGCGGGTCGATCACGCCGAGCGTGGACAGCGCGTAGGCGAAGATGCCCGCGAGCGCCACCACGAGCAGGATCACCGCCGAGGTCTCGGCCGCTTCCTGGAAGATCACGAACAGGTCGCGCAGGCCGATGCTGCGGTAGATCACCATGCCGACGAACAGCCCGTAGACCACGGCCACCACGGCGGCCTCGGTCGGGGTGAACCAGCCGGCACGCATGCCGCCGAGGATCAGGAACGGCGCCACCAGCCCCCAGGCCGCTTCGCGCAGGCTCTTCCAGAACGGCGGGCGCGGCAGCCCGGCCTCGATATGCCCCATGTTGTGCTTGCGCGCCAGCCACACGGCCGGCACGATCAGCGCCACGCCGGCCAGCAGGCCCGGAATCATGCCCGCCGCGAACAGCGCCGGCACCGATGCGCCCGGCACCAGCACGCTATAGATAATGAAGGCGACCGATGGCGGGATCAGGATGTCGGTAGCCGCCGCCGCGCCGACCACGGACGCGCTGTACGCCGGCGGATAGCCCGCGCGCGACATCGCCGCGATCATCACGCCACCCACGGCCGCCGCGTTGGCCGGGCCCGAGCCCGAGATGCCGCCGAGGAACATCGCCACGAGAATCGCCACCAGCGGCAGCATGCCCGGGCCACGCCCCACCACGGCAATCGCGAAGGTCACCAGCCGCGCCGCCACGCCGGAGCGGTCGAAAATCGACCCCACCAGCACGAACATCGGAATCGCCAGCAGCGGGTATTTGGCCAGGCCAGCGTAGAAGTTCTGCGGCACGGCCAGCAGGCCGAACATCTGGGTGTCGAGGTTGGACAAGCCGATGGCAACCAGCCCGCCCAGCCCCAGCGACACGCCAATCGGCACGCCCAGCAGCATCAGGCCGATAAAGACCACGAACAGGATAATGGCGACGAGCGTCATTGCACGCCCTCCCCGCCCTGCTCGCTAAGCGCCCGCAGCGCGCGGACATTGCGCCAGGCCAGCGCCAGCGCGCGCAGCACGATCGCCGCGGACAGCACGGGCAGCCAGATCGAGTACCACCAGCTCGGCACGCCAATGCCGGGCGAGGTCTCGCCGAACGCGTATTCATCCCAGGTAATCCGCACGCCGAGCACCGCCAGCGCCAGGAACATCACCGCCACGCCCAGCGCGGAGACGATGGCCAGCCGCTTCTGCCGCGCGGCGCTGCCCCGTTCGAAGAAGAACTCGATGCGGATATTGCGGTCGCGCGCCACGGCGGCGCTGCCGGCGACCAGCGCCAGCACGATCATCAGGAAGACCGAGAACTCCTCGGTCCAGGCGAACGATTCGTCGGTGAAGTAGCGGACCACCACGTTGGCGAACGTAATGGCCACCAGCAGCACCATGACGATCACGCCAATCCAGTCCTCGATACGCGGCGAAATGCGGAATTCACTGTCGCGGGCTTCGTCGGCGGCTTCGGGAATGACCACCGAATCCACGACGTGTTGCGGCACGGCGTCGCGCCGTGCCTCATTGTCTTGCACCATCTCCCCCGGCCTCCGGTCCGGGCCGTCGGGCCATTGCGGCCGCTGCGGCATATTTCTGATTATTTATGTAAGGACTTCATGCGAAGCCAGCGGCGATTATGCCAACTCTGGCCTCTCGCGGCACAACTTTGGACGCGCAGGGGACCGGATAAGCCCTGCTCGCCCACGCGCCCGCCTCGCCGCGCTTGTGGCGCGTTGCGGGGCAGGCATCAGGATTGTGCGGTATTCGGCAATTCTTGTCGCTGGAGCGCGGCCTCGGACCACGCCCAGACCACGCTCAACCGATGCTCAGACCATGCCGTCGTCCGCCGTGACCACCGCACCATTGATGAAACGCGAGGCATCGGACGCCAGCAGCAGCAGCAGGCCGTCGAGGTCTTCCGGCTGGCCGAGCCGCTTGCGCGGCAGCATCTGGATCAGCTTCTGGCCCGCCTCGCTTTCCCAGTGATGATGGTTGATGTCGGTGTCGATATAGCCGGGGCAGATCGCATTGGTATTGATGCCATGGCGCGCCCACTCCAGCGCCATCGCCTTGGTCATATGGACCACGGCGGCCTTGCTCATGCAGTACACGCCGATCTGCGACAGCACCTTCAGCCCAGCCACCGACGCGATATTGATGATGCGCGCCTGCGGCAGCGGATTGCCCTGCTTCTCGGCGCCCTTGGCCCGCGCAATCATGCGCTTGGCCACTTCCTGGGCCACGAAGAACGCGCCGCGTGTGTTGGTATCGAAGACGAAATCGAAGTCCTCGGCCGTCACGTCGGTCAGCTTCTGCGTGGTGGAGACGCCCGAATTGTTGACGAGGATATCGATGGCGCCGGCCTCGGTCTCGGCATGCGCCACGGCGGAGCGGATGCTGTCCGGGTCGGTCACGTCGAGCCGCACCACGTGGGCGCTACCGCCATCGGCCTCGATCGAGGCACGCAATTCCTTGAGGCGCTCGGTGCGGCGCGAGGCCAGAACCACCTTGGCGCCAGCGGCGGCCAGAACGTGAGCGAAGCGCGTGCCCAGCCCGCTCGAGGCACCGGTCACCAGCGCGACCTTGCCTTCCAGATTGATCGACAAACCCATAATTACCTCGGTGTGGAGGCATCCGGCCGAGGCCCGATGCGTGCCGCCAGGCCCCATCTGCTGGGCGAAAGGCAGCATACCAAAAAAAAGAACGGTCGTTCCAAAAAATATCTTGCCTGAGGGTGTCGAGTCCCGGACAATGCCGGAGATTCTAAGAACTTGGCCCCTAAAGGGAAAGAGGAAAAACGCCTAGATCCTGGCCGGGGCCCTCACAGATCTCCACAATCGCAGCTCCCCCACCGCCTTGCCGGATCACGGGCTGCAAGCCTGCGGCAGTATTGCCGCCCAGAAGAAACAGAGGGTTAGAGACAATGGATCAGCAACAACTCCTGGAGCAATTCGGCCCACGCGAAGCCATGGAGTACGACGTCGTCATCGTCGGCGGCGGCCCTGGCGGCCTGGCCACGGCCATCCGCCTGAAGCAGCTGGCGGCGGAGAAAGGCGGCGACGTCAACGTGTGCGTGCTGGAGAAAGGCTCCGAGCCGGGCGCGCACATTCTCTCGGGCGCCATCATGGACCCGCGCGCGCTCAACGAACTGTTCCCGAACTGGAAAGAGCTGGGCGCACCGCTGAACCAGCCGGTCACCGAGGACAAGTTCCTGTTCCTCAACGACACCGGCTCCAAGGGCGCCCCGCTGCTGCCCGAGTGCTTCCACAACGAAGGCAACTACATCGTCAGCCTGTCGAACTTCGTGCGCTGGCTCGGCCAGCAGGCCGAGGCGCTGGGCGTGGAGATCTTCCCGGGCTTCCCGGCCGCCGAAGTCCTCTACAACGATGACGGCTCGGTCAAGGGCGTGGCCACCGGCAACCTCGGCATCAACAAGGAAGGCGAGCCGACCGAGAACTTCCAGCTCGGCATGGAGCTGCACGCCAAGTACACGATCTTCGCCGAAGGCGCGCGCGGCCACCTCGGCAAGCAGCTGATTGCCAAGTACCAGCTCGATGCCGGCAAGGACCCGCAGAGCTACGGTATCGGCCTGAAGGAACTCTGGGAAATCGACCCGGCCAAGCACCAGCCGGGCCTGGTGGTCCACACGGCTGGCTGGCCGCTCGACCCCGCCACCTACGGCGGCTCCTTCCTCTATCACATGGAGGACAACAAGGTGGCCGTGGGCTTCGTGGTCGGTCTGGACTACACCAACCCGTGGCTGTCGCCGTTCGAGGAATTCCAGCGCTTCAAGACGCACCCGGAGATCCGCACGTATTTCGAAGGCGGCAAGCGCATCGGCTACGGCGCGCGCGCCATCACGGCCGGCGGCCTGCTGTCGCTGCCGAAGACGGTATTCCCGGGCGGCGCGCTGGTGGGCTGCGACGCGGGCTACCTGAACGCCTCGCGCATCAAGGGCAGCCACGCCGCGATCAAGACCGGCATGATGGCCGCCGAAGCCGCCTACGACGCCCTCCAGGCCGGCCGCCAGCACGACGAGCTGACCGCCTACCCGGCCGCATTCGAAGCCAGCTGGCTCCACAAGGAACTGCTGCAGGCCAAGAACTTCAAGCAGTGGTTCAAGAAGGGCCGCACCACGGCCACGCTGATGACCGGCATCGAGCAATGGCTGCTGCCGAAGCTCGGCATCCGCAACCCGCCGTGGACCATCCACCGCGAGAAGCCGGACCACGTCTACCTGAAGCCGGCCGCGGACTGCCCGAAGATCGAGTATCCGAAGCCGGACGGCAAGCTCACGTTCGACCGCCTGTCCTCGGTGTTCATCAGCAACACGAACCACGAGGAAAACCAGCCGGCCCACCTGACGCTCAAGGACCCGAGCGTGCCGGTGGACATCAACTGGGAAAAGTACGCCGGCCCCGAAAGCCGCTACTGCCCGGCTGGCGTGTACGAGTTCGTGCAGAACGATGAAGGCAAGGAGCGCCTGCAGATCAACGCGCAGAACTGCGTGCACTGCAAGACCTGCGACATCAAGGACCCGACGCAGAACATCGTGTGGGTCACGCCGGAAGGCCCGGGCGGTCCGAACTACGTAGGGATGTAAGCCAGGCCGCGCAGCGATGCGGGCCTGAGCGGAGGAAAGCCGGCCAGTGGCCGGCTTTTTTCATGGCGACACGATTGCCGATCGATCGGCAACCGGAGGTCAAACCTGCAGGCGCGTGCTGGTCAGCAACTGCTCGTAGATAAAGCACTGGAGCAAGGTCAGCTCGCGTTCGCCCAGCGCGTCGAAGGCGACGCCAAAGGCCGGAAACTCGTCGTCTTCCGATGCGGACGGCGCGCTGCGTACCCAGCCATCGACAATGACCTCGGCGTCGAGCGACGCCGTGCGCAACTGGAAGCTCAGCCGCACCTTCCGGCCCACCGGCGGCGCCGGATGCGAGGTCTGCACCAGCGCCCCGCCCGTGCTCAGGTCGGACAGCAGGCCAAGCCGCGCCAGACCGCTGGCCACGTGAGTGTCTACGTCGGGCGTGCTATTCGAGGCGCTGTCGGCGGCCATTTCCGGTGCGCTGTCCATCGACGGCGCACCCGCCTCCCCCACGCCGTTTTCCACCAGATACGCAGCCAGCCGCGTCGGCACGCGGGCAGCGCTGCGCACAGGCATTTGATCGGTCTGCGCTGGCGCGGACAGCACCAGGTAGCGGAACGGGCTGCGGCACACGGCCGTGATCGTCGAGGTGAAACTGTGGATCGCCTGCCCCGAGAAGCCGCGCAGCAGCACGGTCTCGCCGGCCTGCACGGCCAGATCCCGGCCGCCAAGCGTGGGCCAGGTCACGAACAGGCCCTGATCGATAAAGCCGATCAGGCGGCTGGCGGCGGCGCGCGAGGCATCGCCGGGCGTTTTCACATGCAGCAGCGTGCCCACCTGCAAGCCGAGCGGGCCGGCGGCGAGCCGCGCCAGGCCGGTGCCATCGGCTTCGTTGCCGGCTTCTGGCATGTCGTCGGGACGGCAGACCGTGCCGTGGCGAAAGACCAGCGCAAGGTCGCGCGCGTCCGGGATGACACTGCCGCTGCCGAGCACGAGGTTGCCTTCACCGTCATGTAGCGACCAGGGCAATGGCTGGCCGACGGGCAGGTCTTGCGGAGAAAGTTGGATCATGGCCTGAGTCTCCACGATGTAATCAGTCACTATCGACCGCCAGCCGCCAAGCTTGACCCCTCCTCCGGGGCAGAAATTGTAAAACTCGCGCAAACCCGGCTTGACGCTGGACGGCGGAGCCGCCAGAATCAGCCAAATCGATAAAAGCTGTCAGACAGCCTGACACCTTCTGCGCCCGCCCCCATCCCAATGGACCCCTTGTCCCGCCCCGCCTCGCTTGCCAGCCGCCTCGCCCAGACGCTGCGCGATGACATCGCCGCCGGCCGTTTCGCCGCCGGCGCGCGCCTGCCCGCCGAATCGGCGCTGGCCGAAAACTTCGAGGTAAGCCGGCCCATCGTCCGCGAGGCTATCGCGCTGCTGAAGGCGGATGGCGTAGTCGTCACCCGCAAGGGCTCCGGCGCCTATGTATCCGAGACGCCGGGCGGCCAGGTCTGGCGCGTGGCGAGCCAGCCTGATGGGGGCCCGACACTGGCGCAGTTGTTCGAGCTGCGCCGCGTGGTGGAGACCGCCTGCGCCGAGATGGCCGCCATGCGCCGCACCGCCGCCGACCTCGCCGCCATCCGGGCCGCACTGGCCGCGATGGCCGCCCATGCCACCGACTTCCCGAGTGCGGCGGCGGCCGACATCGCCTTCCATCACGCCATCGCCCACGCCACGCACAACCCCTGCTTCACCGGCCTGACCGATTTCGTCAGCCAGCAGTTGCTGGTGGCGCGCCAACATGCGTGGGAGAACAGCGCGCGCCTTGCCGCCACGCAGGGCACGCCGCGTGCCGCCGATGCCGAGCATGCCGCGCTGGTCGAAGCCATCGCCGCCGGCGACCCGGCCGCCGCGCGCGCCGCGGCCCGTGCGCACCTGACCGCAGCCGCCGCCCGCATGGGCCTGGCCTGAATTTCAAGACATTCCGAGACAAGACACCAAGGAGACCCTCACATGGAACAAGTGGATTGCGTCGTGATCGGCGCTGGCGTGGTCGGGCTGGCCGTGGCGCGCGCGCTGGCGCTGCAGGGCCGCGAAGTCATCATCCTCGAGGCCGAGAACGCGTTCGGCACCATCACCAGCGCGCGTAACAGCGAGGTGATCCATGCCGGCATCTACTATCCGAAGGGCTCGCTCAAGGCGGAACTGTGCGTGCGCGGCAAGGCGATGTTGTACGACTTCTGCGCCTCCCACCATGTGCCGCACCAGCGTTGCGGCAAGCTGATCGTGGCGACGAGCGCCGCGCAGGTGGCCACGCTCGAAGGCATCCGCGCCAAGGCCGAGGCCAACGGCGTGCACGACATGGCGCTGCTGAGCCGCGACGCGGCGCGCGCACTGGAGCCGCAGCTCGAATGCCATGCCGCGCTGCTCTCGCCCTCCACCGGCATCATCGACAGCCATGGCCTGATGACCGCGCTGCTGGGCGATGCCGAGAACGCCGGCGCGATGCTGGCCGTGCAGTCGCCGGTCCGCACGGGCGCGGTGACCGCCGATGGCATCCGGCTGGAAGTGGATGCGGCGGACGGTGCGACTACCCTGCTGGCACGCACCGTGGTCAATTCGGCTGGCCTGACCGCGCCGGACCTGGCGCGGCGCATCGACGGCATCCCGGCCGGGCACATCCCGCAACAGTACTTCGCCAAGGGCTGCTATTTCACGCTGTCCGGGCGCGCGCCGTTCTCGCGGCTGATCTATCCCGTGCCGGAGGCGGCCGGGCTGGGCGTACACCTGACGCTGGATCTCGGCGGGCAGGCGCGCTTTGGCCCCAATGTGCGCTGGATCGACGAGATCGAATACAGCGTGCCGCCGAACGATGCCGACAGTTTCTATGACGAGGTGCGCCGCTACTGGCCCGGGCTGGCCGATGGCGCGCTGCAACCGGGCTACGCCGGCATCCGCCCGAAAATCAGCGGCCCGACCGAGGTGGCGGCCGATTTCCGCATCGACGGCCCGGCCACGCATGGTGTGCCGGGGCTGGTGAACCTGTTCGGGATCGAATCACCGGGGCTGACCTCGTCGCTGGCGATTGCCGAGCGGGTCACGCAGTTGCTGGCCTGAAAGTTCGGGCGAACGCGGGCCAGCTCAGGCTGGCGCCCGCTCGCCGCGAAAACTCAGCGCGGCGCAGCAGGCCCCGGCCAACGCCGCCGCTGCGGCCAGCCCGAAGGTGTGTGATGGCGTCAGCGTCTTCCAGGTCCAGCCCATCGCCAAACCGCCCAATGTGCCGCCCACGCCATACGATATGCCGGTGTAGAGCGCCTGCCCCCGCCCCTGCAGCGGGCCGGCGAACCAGTGCTGGAGCCGCTTGAGGCTGGCGCTGTGGTGCGCGGCGAAGGTCGCGGCGTGGAGCACCTGCACGACGGCCATCAGCCACACATACTGACCGAAGTAGCCGGTCATGCCGAAGCGAATCGCCGCCAGCACGAAGGTGCCGGCCAGGATCGTACGCAGCGCCAGCCGCGCGAACAACCGGCCCTGATAGAAGAAGAACACGATCTCCGCCACCACGCCGATCGTCCACATCGCCCCGATGGCGAGCTTGCTGTAGCCCAGTTGCGCCAGATAGAGCGAATAGAAGACGTAGAGCGCGGCGTGCGCGAACATCATCAGGAAGGCCGAGCCGAGGAACCACGCCACATCCGGCCGCCGCAGCAGCGGCAGCGCGGGCGGTGGACGCACGCGGGGGCCCTCGTCGGGCGCATCGCGCATGCCCATCACCACGATGGCGAACAGCGCCAGCGTGGCGCTGGCCAGCCACGGGAAGGCGACCATGCCGAAATGCTCGAACAGCGCGCCGCCTGCCAGCACGGCGCCGATAAACCCGACCGAGCCGAACATCCGCACGCGGCCGTAGCGGTGGTCGAAGGCGCCGTGGCGGCGCAGCGTGGAAATGGTCAGCGCATCGCCCAGCGGCGACATCGCGCTGGTGATCAGGTTGAGCCCGATCATCATCGCCATCATGCCGCCGTAGCTGTGCACGCCGGGCACCATCAGGAAGGCCAGCAACGCCGAGACAGCGGCCAGCCGCAGCAGCCGCACGCGCGTATGGAGGACATCGGACAGCCAGCCCCAGAGGTAGGGGCCGACGATGCGGCTCAACTGGAAGCACGCCATCAGCACGCCGATCTGCACCGGCGAGAAGCCACGGTCCGAGAAGAACAGGCTGACGTACGGCGAGATGACGCCTACATAGGCGTAGTAGCCGAGATAGAACAGCCCGAAGCGAAGATAGGTGGCCGGGTCGATCGACCCCGGCACGAAGGCGCGCTCCGGGGCGGCGTCAGCCGGGGCGCGGCCCAAGTCAGGACTGGTCGGGGGTCTGGGTCGGCAGCTGCGCCGCAATGCGCGGCGTCTCCACGCGCACATCGCCGCACTGGGCGCGGTGGCGCAGCGCGTGATCCATCAGCACCAGCGCCAGCATCGCCTCGGCAATCGGCGTGGCACGGATGCCCACGCACGGGTCATGGCGGCCAAACGTCTCCACCGTGGCCTGCTGGCCGGCCTTGTCGATCGACTCGCGCGGCGTGCGGATGCTCGACGTCGGCTTGATGGCCAGGGACACGGTGATGTCCTGCCCGGTGGAGATGCCGCCGAGCATGCCGCCAGAATTGTTCGACCGGAAGCCGTCGGCGGTCAGTTCGTCGCCATGGTCGCTGCCGCGCTGGGCCACGCTGGCGAAGCCGGCGCCGATCTCGACGCCCTTGACCGCGTTGATGCCCATCATCGCGTGGGCGATATCTGCGTCGAGCTTGTCGAACAGCGGCTCGCCCAGGCCTACTGGCACGCCGCTGGCCACCACCTCGATACGCGCGCCGACGGAGTCACCGTCGCGGCGCAGGGCATCCATATAGGTTTCGAGTTCCGGCACGATGTCCACATTGGGCGCGAAGAAGGGGTTCTCGGGCACGTGCTTCCAGTCCTGGAACGGCACTTCCACCTCGCCGAGCTGCGACATGTACCCGCGGATCTCGGTGCCGTACTGCTCGCGCAGCCATTTCTTGGCCACGGCCGCCGCCGCTACCACGGGGGCGGTCAGCCGCGCCGACGAACGGCCACCGCCGCGATAGTCGCGGATGCCGTACTTGTGCCAGTAGGTGTAGTCGGCGTGGCCGGGCCGGAAGGTCTCGACGATATTGCCGTAGTCCTTGCTGCGCTGGTCGGTATTACGGATCAGCAGGCAGATCGGGGTGCCCGTGGTCTTGCCCTCGAACACGCCAGAGAGGATTTCCACCTGGTCGGCCTCCTGACGCTGCGTCACGTGGCGTGAGGTGCCGGGCTTACGGCGGTCCAGGTCGCCCTGGATATCGGCTTCCGTCAGGGCAAGGCCCGGCGGGCAGCCGTCGACCACCGCGCCAATCGCGGGCCCGTGCGATTCGCCGAACGTGGTGACTGTGAAGAGCAGGCCGAGGGTATTGCCGGACATGATGGAAACCGCGCTGGAATTGGGGACGGCCTACATTGTAAGGCCATTGGCGGCCACCGTCGGCACCGCCTGGGTTTCGGACACCGGCGCGAACACCCCGCTGCCCACGAAATCGGGATAGAAACGCGCGCGCATCCGCGCCAGATAGGCGGCCAGATTGGCGTGCGCCGCCGCCGCGGTACGGATCGGCGTCTCGAACACGGGGCTGAGCAGGCTGGCGCTGAACGCGAACAAGGTGGCGTCGGCGCCGCATGGCGCATCGCCCATCAGATAGGGCTTGTCACCCAGGATGTTGGCGATGGCCGTCACGCCGTGGATCGCCATCGCCGCAGCCTCTTCGTCCGAATGCCGGCCCAGGCCCTGCGCCCAGAGCATCTGGCGTACGCGCCGCTTGACCAGCGTGGTCACGATCCCGCGCACCGGCGCCGGCACGCGCTGGAAGAACTGGGCCGGGCCGCGCTCGAAATTGGCATCGTCCAGCCAGCGCACCCGCGCCACGGCCCAGTAGAGGTTGTCCTCCATGAGCTTTTCCACCGCCCAGGCCACGCCGCGCTCGGCCTCGGACAGCCCCGCGTCGAAGTCCACGTGATAGGTCTTCTCGATATGCCAGCGGATCATCGTCGAATCCGCGACGATGCGCCCCATGTCGTCGAGGTAGGGCAGCTTGCCCTTGGGCGCGCGGCGCAGGTCGCCTGGCAACGTACGGTACGGCAGCCCTGCCAGCTTCAGCAGCAGTTCGGCCTTCATGACGAACGGGCTGGCATCCGGCAGGCCAAAGGCTGGGCCGAAGGTATAGAGCGTGATCATTGTCGTAGTTCGCTTATTTCCAGTCGCCCCGCAAGGCCAGCACCATCTGCTGGAGCCCTTCCGCCGATGCGGCCTCGGGCGCCACGGGTTCCCCCACCACGAGTTCGAGCCGGCTCAGGATGCCGCGCCGGAACGGGCGCGACATGGCCACTCCGCCCTTGCGAGAGAAGAAGCTGCCCCACAGCCCGCGCAGCGCCATCGGCACCACGGGCACCGGCGTGCGGCGGATGATCTGCTGCACACCGCCCTTGAACGGGTTGATCTCACCGGTGGCCGTGATCTTGCCTTCGGGGAAGATGCAGACAAGGTCGCCGTCCTCGAGCGCGGCGGCCACGGCGTCGTAGGCGCGCTGGAGCATCTTCGGGTCCTCGTGCGCTGGCGCGATCGGAATCGCCTTGGCCTGCCGGAAGAACCACGACAGCAGAGGCACCTTGAAGATCCGGTGATCCATCACAAAGCGCACCGGGCGCGGGCTGGCTGCCATCAGCACCACGGCGTCGGCAAAGCTCACGTGGTTGCAGACCAGCACGGCCGGGCCCTGCTCGGGAATCCGGTCGGCGTTGATGCGGCGCAGCCGGTAGATCGTATGGACCAGAATCCAGGCGATGAAGCGCAGCAGGAACTCAGGCACCAGCGTATAGATATAGAGGGCCACCACGGCATTGAGCAGCCCCACCACCAGGAACAGCTGCGGGATGCTGTAGCCAGCCAGCGCCATGCCCACGCCGAGCAGCGACGCCGCGATCATGAAGAAGCTGTTCAGGATGTTGTTCGCCGCAATGATCCGCGCCCGGTGCGTGGGCACGCAGCGGCTCTGGATCAGCGCATACAGCGGCACGCTGTAGAAGCCGCCGAACATGGCCAGCAGGAACAGGTCCGCCAGCACGCGCCAGTGGCGCGGATCGTCCAGGAAGCCGCCGATGCCGCTCAGCGTGGCGCCGGCCGACTGGCCGTGGGTGGCCAGGTACAGGTCCACGGCGAACACGGTCATGCCGATGGAGCCAAACGGCACGAGGCCGATCTCCACGGTGCGCCCCGACAGCCGCTCGCACAGCAGGGACCCCACGCCGATGCCGATCGAGAACATCGCCAGCAGCAGCGTGACCACGTTCTGGTCCCCGCCGAGCACGTCCCGGGCAAAGCTGAAGAAGGCCGTCAGGAACGTGGCGCCAAGGAACCAGAGCCAGGAAATGCCGAGCAGGCTCAGGAACACCACCCGCCGCTCGCGCGCGAGCATCAGGTTGCGCCACGTCTCGGTCAGCGGATTCCAGTTGATGCGCAGGTCCGGCTGGGGCGGCGGCGAAACCGGCACGCCCTGCGACACCACCCGCCCCGCCACGGCGATCACCACGCAGGCGATGCCCACGTAGAGCGGCCCCACCACGGCGCCGTCGCGCATCACCCCGGCCAATTCCCCGCCGATCAGCGTGCCGATCAGGATGGCGACGAAGGTGCCCATTTCCACCAGCCCGTTTCCGCCCACCAGTTCCTGCTGGTCCAGGTGCTGCGGCAGGTACGCGAACTTCACCGGGCCGAATAGCGTGGAGTGCAGGCCCATCAGGAATGTACCAAAGTACAACAGCGGCGCACTGTGCCAGGCAAACCCGGCCAGCCCCAGCACCATGATGGCGATCTCGAGCGACTTCACGAGCCGGATCAGCCGCGATTTCTCGATCTTGTCGGCAATCTGGCCGCTGGTGGCGGAAAACAGGACGAAGGGTGCGATGAAGATGGCCGAGATCAGGAACGCCGCGCTGCGCGCATCGACGCCGTCGAACAGGGCCGTGTGATAGGTCACCAGCGAGGTGAAGGCGACCTTGAAGACGTTGTCGTTCATGGCCCCGAGGAACTGGGTCCAGAAGAACGGCGCGAAACGGCGTTCGCGCAACAGGCGAAACTGACTGTGCTGGCTTTGCGGGCTGTGTTGGCTCATGCAGACGGAAGCGGGCGGAGGTCGCTCGGCGGACTTCGTGGACCCCGGAACCCGCCGGGGCATCAGTTCGCCGCCATCATGCCAACAGTCTGGAGTGCAGGCAATAAAACTTCTGTTAAATCGCCCCCGGCCCCGCCCGCCCGGGCCCCGCCGCGTTCAGTCGGGCTTCCGTCGGGTTTCAGTCAGTCTTTTCCTCGGGCCAGTCGCGGATATAGGCCTTGAGCATGCGGTTCTCGAACCCCTGCTCTTCCACCACCGCCTTGGCCACATCGTAGAACGAGATCACGCCCATCAGCGTGCGGTTGTCGAGCACCGGCAGGTAGCGGGTGTGGCGCTCCAGCATCATGCGGCGCACCTCGTTGACGTCCGTTTCCGGCGTGCAGGTCAGCGGCGCATCGTCCATGACCTTGCGGATGCTGTGCGTGCCGAGCGTGCCGTGGTTGGCCGCCAGCGTCTCGATCAGCTCCCGGAAGGTCAGCATGCCGACCAGATCGCCGTATTCCATGACCACCAGCGAGCCGATGTCGTGCTCGGCCATGGTGTTGATGGCCACCAGCAGGGACGCATCCGGCGTGACGGTGTAGAGCGTGTTGCCCTTGATCTGCAGGATGTCGCTGACTTTCATGGTGGTGTCTCCGCTGCCCGGGTGTCTAGGCTGGTTCTGGTCTGTGGCCAGAGTTGGCCGATGCGGCGATCCTACCCAAACCGCCGTCTCTCGTAAAGGCGGCAAGTCTCAGCCAGTCTCATTGCGTTTTCAGAATCCTCCCCATTGCCAGGGCGGCGCACGGTGCTACGATGCCGGACGGAGACAACCTGCCGCCCACAACAGCCACTACAAGCGAACTCACCATGTCCGGTACCCGATTCGACACGCTGGCCCTGCACGCCGGCGCCGCCCCGGACCCCGCCACCGGGGCCCGCGCCACACCGATCCACCTGACCACCTCCTTCGTGTTCCGGGACAGCGAGCACGCCGCGTCGCTATTCAATATGGAGCGCGCCGGGCACGTGTATTCCCGCATCAGCAACCCCACCGTGGCGGTGTTCGAGGAGCGCGTGGCGGCCCTGGAGAACGGCGCCGGGGCCATCGCCACGGCATCCGGCCAGGCCGCGCTGCACCTGGCCGTGGCCACGCTGATGGGCGCCGGCTCCCATATCGTGGCGTCCACGGCGCTCTATGGCGGCTCGCACAATCTGTTGCACTACACGCTGCGGCGCTTCGGCATCGAGACCACTTTCGTCAATCCGCGCGACATCGACGCCTGGCGCGCCGCCATCCGCCCCGAGACGCGGCTGCTGTTCGGCGAGACACTGGGCAACCCGGGCCTCGACGTGCTCGACATCGAAACCGTGGCGCAGATCGGCCAGGACCACAAGATCCCGCTGCTGGTCGACTCCACCTTCACCACGCCCTACCTGCTGCGCCCGTTCGACCATGGCGCCGGCCTGCTGTACCACTCGGCCACCAAGTTCCTGGGTGGGCATGGCACGACGATCGGCGGCGTGCTGTCCGAAGGCGGCACGTTCGATTTCGAGGCTTCGGGGCGTTTTCCGGAGCTGTCGGAGCCCTATCCGGGCTTCCACAACATGGTGTTTACCGAGGAAAGCACCGTGGCGCCGTTCCTGCTGCGCGCCCGGCGCGAGGGCCTGCGCGACTTCGGCGCCTGCATGAACCCGATGGCGGCGTGGCAACTGCTCCAGGGCATCGAGACACTGCCGCTGCGCATGAGCCGGCACGTGGACAACACCCGCCGCGTGGTGCAGTTCCTGGCCGGGCACGCGATGGTCGAGTCGGTGGCCTATCCGGAGCTGGAGTCCCACCCCGACCACGCGCTGGCCAAGCGACTGCTGCCGCGCGGCTGCGGGGCAGTGTTCAGCTTCAACCTCAAGGCGAACCGCGCGGCCGGCCAGCGCTTCATCGAAAACCTGACGCTGTTCTCGCACCTCGCCAATGTTGGCGATGCGCGCTCGCTGGTGATCCATCCCGCCTCCACGACACACTTCCGCATGGATGCCGACGCCCTGCGCGCGGCCGGCATCGGCGAGGGCACGATCCGGCTGTCGATCGGGATCGAAGACCCGGATGACCTGATCGACGACCTGAAGCGCGGCCTGAAGGCTGCCGAGAAAGCCATGGGAGGAAAAGCCTGATGGAACTGACCGTCTCGGGCCACCCGGCCTATGCCTATACCGGCGGCAAGCCGTTCGATGCCGCCCTGCCCTGCGCCGTGTTCGTGCACGGCGCGCAGAACGACCACAGCGTCTGGGCGCTCCAGACACGCTGGTTCGCCAGCCATGGCTTTGGCGTGCTGGCGGTGGACCTGCCCGGCCACAACCGCAGCCAGGGCGCCCCGCTGACCCGCGTGGAAGACATGGCCGACTGGGTCATGGCGCTGGTAGCCGCCGCCGGCGTCAAGGTGCCAGCGCTGGTCTTCGGCCACAGCATGGGATCGTTGATCGCCCTGGAGTGCGCTGTGCGTCACCCCGAGGCCGTGCGCGCCATCGGGCTGCTGGCCACGGCCTATCCGATGAAGGTGTCTGATGCCCTGCTCGATGCCGCACTCCACCGCGAGGACGAGGCCATCGCGATGGTCAACCAGTGGTCGATCTCCAGCCTCGCCAGCAAGCCGTCATCCCCCGGGCCCGGCGCCTGGATGCATGGCGGCAGCCAGCGGCTGATGGAGCGCGTGGCGGCGCGCAACCCGGGCGCGCACGTGTTCCACAACGATTTCTCGGCCTGCAACGCCTACGCGCACGGCGAGGAAGCGGCCGCCGCCGTGACCTGCCCGGCGGTGTTCGTGATGGGGTCGAAGGACATGATGACGTCGCCGAAAGCCGCGCAGGCGCTGGCTGGCCGGATGCGCAACGCCACCCTGGTCACGGTGCCGAGCGGCCACGCGATGATGGGCGAGAAGCCGGACGAGGTGCTCGATACGCTGGCCGCCTTCGCGCGCAAGGTCGTGGCGAGCACCTAGACTGGAACCATAACAACACCGAACCCGGAGACGACCATGGCGCAAACCCACAGCCGCGAATTCGAGAGCTTTGCCGCGTTCTATCCGTATTACCTGAACGAGCACCGGGACCGGACCTGCCGCCGGCTCCATTTCGCAGGCTCGACGCTGGCGCTGGCCTGTCTGGCGGCGCTGGTGGTTACCGGCAACGCGTGGTGGCTGCTGGGTGCAGTGGTGTCCGGCTATGCGTTTGCCTGGGTGGGCCACTTCGGGTTCGAGAAGAACCGGCCCGCTACGTTCCGGCACCCGTTCTACAGCCTGATGGGCGATTGGGTGATGTACGCGGACATCCTGCGCGGGCGGATTCCGTTCTAGCCGGGAACTGGCCCGCGCGCCGGGGTCAGACCTGCCCGTGCCAGCCGGGCGGCACCACCTCGAGCGTGCGGCGCTGCGGGCCGCCTTCGTCCCCGGTATCGCCGCTGGCTCCCGGCGCCTCGTTGGCGGCCGGCGTCAGCAACTGCTGGCGGAACACGGCCTCGAGCGGCTGGTCCAGCTGGGGGTTGTCGAGCATCGACCGGAGCAGGTCCACGCCCTGCAGTTGCTGCGCCAGCGCCGTGCGCGGCAGGCGTGCCAGGTTCAGCACAAGGCGGTCGTACAGCGTGCGCAGCGTCACCTGCGACGGGTCGCAGAGCAGCGCCCAGTGCGCCTGCCCGCGATCCTGCTGGAGCTTGCCCACCAGGTGCAGGGTCTTGAGCTTGGCCAGCAGGCTGGCCAGATAGTCGGCCTCCATCCGTAGCTTGCGGCCCATGTCGAGTTCGCCCACGCTGCGCGGCACCTCGTCCCGGGCACGGTAGAGCAGCAGCAGGATACCCAGCGCGTCGAAGAACTCGCTGCCGGCGAAGGTGCGGCGGCGCCAGTGGCCTTCCCGGATCACGGGCAGGTTGGCGGCGATGGTCGCCCCGAGCAGCGTGACCAGCCAGCTCACGTACATCCACAGCAGGAACAGCGGCAGCACCGCGAAGGTGCCGTAGACCGCCGTGTAGGTCGGAATATGGGTGATGAAGTAGCCGAACACGCGCTTGGCCACCTCGAAGGCCACGGCGGCCACCACACCGGCCACGATGGCATCGCGCCAGTCCACATAGGCGTACGGCACGGCCATATAGAGGAAGGCGAAGGCCAGCGCCGAGAGCATCACCGGCACGGTGCTGACCATCAGCCCCATACCCATCGGCATGGATCCCACGTAGCCCATCGACACCGAAATCAGGTAGGAACTGACCGAGAGACTGGCGCCGATCAGCACCGGGCCCAGCGTCAGCACGGCCCAGAACACGAGCACCCGCTGCGCCAGCGGCCGGCGCCGCTTGACGCGCCAGATGGCGTTCAGCGCGTCTTCCACGGTCAGCATGGTCAGCACCGAGGTCACCATCAGGCCCGCCAGACCCAGCGCGGTCAGCCCGCGCGCGCTCTTGGCGAACTGGCCGAGGTAGCGCGAGACCGAATCGCTGATATTGCCGCCCGGAATCAGGTTCTGGAACAGGAAGGACTCGATCTGGCCCCGGAAGTCCCGGAACACCGGAAATGCGGCCAGCAGCGCGAACGCCACGGTCAGCACCGGCACCACGGCCAGCACGGTGGTGAAGGTCAGGCTGGCGGATACCTGGGGCAGGCGGTCCTCGCCGGCGCGGCGCAAGGCGTAGCGCGCAAGCGCGCGCACCTTCTGCAAATTCCACTCCCTGCGCAGGCGGGCGATACGTGCGGCGGTCATGCGGGGGCTAGCTCCTGAGTCTTATAGCGGGGCCCAACTATAATACGCGCATTGTTTCGCGGTGCCGGTCCGGGCCGCCCCCTCCCGATCCACGACTGAACACCCGACTCCGCGATACCTTGGCCGCCCTTCCCATCCTGGTCCTGTACTACAGCCGTCACGGCAGCACCCGCAAACTCGCCGAACTGATCGCCACCGGCATCGACAGCGTGCCCGGCGCCCAGGCGCGGCTGCGCACCGTGCCGCCGGTGTCCACCGTCTGCGAGGCCACCGCGCCCGACATCCCGCCCGAAGGCGCCCCGTACGCCGAGCTGCGCGACCTGGAGGAATGCGCCGGGCTGGCACTGGGCAGCCCCACGCGGTTCGGCAATATGGCCGCGCCGATGAAGTATTTCCTCGATGGCACCGTGGCGCAGTGGCTGTCCGGGGCGCTGTCCGGCAAGCCCGCCTGCGTGTTCACGGCCACCGGCAGCCTGCACGGCGGGCAGGAAACCACGTTGCTGTCGATGATGCTGCCGCTGTTCCACCACGGCATGCTGGTCATGGGGCTGCCCTATTCGGAACCCGGCCTGATGACCACCACGGCCGGCGGCACGCCCTACGGCCCGAGCCATTACGCCCACGTGGACAACCGCGGCCCGGTCACCGACCAGGAAGCCGCGCTGGCCACGGCCATGGGCCGGCGCCTGGCCGAGACCGCGCTGAAGCTGGCCGGAGGGTCACGATGACCGCTCCGATGACCGCCCGGCCCGTTGGCAGTGACGGCGACCTCCACAGCCCGGCGCTCTGGCGCGTCAGCGTGGCCAGCCTGCTGGCGCTGGTGGCGCTCTGCATCGCCTGGGAGTGGTTCCTCGCCCCGCTGCGGCCCGGCGGCTCGTGGCTGATCCTCAAGTTCGTCTTTCTGCTACCGGTGCTGCGCGGCGTGCTGGCGCGCAACCGGTACACGATGCAGTGGTCGTCGATGTTGATCCTGCTCTATTTCACCGAAGGCATCGTGCGCGCCACCAGCGACCGCGCGCCGTCGTCGCTGCTGGCCTGGGCCGAGGTGGCCCTCACGCTGGTGTTCTTCTTCAGCACCATCCTCTACCTGCGCCCGTACAAGCGCCGCGCGCGGGCACGGCAGCAAGCCATCCAGCCCCCCTCCCCCGACACCCGACCATGACCGCTCCGCACCTGGATTCGTTCCTCGACCTCTGCCGCGCCGCAGTGGGCCCGCAACACGTGCTGACCGAGGCCGCCGACAAGGCCCCCTACCTGACCGACTGGCGCCAGCGCTACACCGGTGACGCCGTGGCCGTGCTGCGCCCCGGCAGCACCGAGGAAGTGGCCGCGCTGGTCCACGCCTGCCACGCCCACAAGCTGGCCGTGGTGCCGCAGGGCGGCAACACCGGCCTGTGCGGCGGCGCCACGCCCGAGGCTGGCCCGGCCGCCGCGGCCGGCGTGGTGGTGCTGTCGCTGCAGCGGATGAACCGGGTGCGCCATGTGGACCCGCTCAACAACACGATTACCGTGGAAGCCGGCGTGATCCTCCAGCAGTTGCAGGATGTGGCGCGCGAGCATGGCCGCCTGTTCCCGCTGAGCCTGGCGGCCGAGGGCAGCTGCACGATTGGTGGCAACCTGTCCACCAATGCCGGCGGCACGGCGGTCCTGCGCTATGGCAACACGCGCGAGCTGTGCCTGGGGCTGGAGGTGGTGACGGCAAGGGGCGAGGTCTGGGACGGCCTGCGCGGCCTGCGCAAGGACAACACCGGCTACGACCTGCGCGACCTGTTCATCGGCGCCGAAGGCACGCTCGGCATCATCACGGCGGCGGTCATGAAGCTGTACCCGCTGCCCCGGGCGCGCGTCACGGCACTGGCGGCGGTGCAGAGCCCGCGCGCCGCGCTGGCGCTGCTGGCCATCGCCCAGTCCCACGCCAGCGCCATGCTCACCGGCTTCGAGCTGATGTCCGCGATGTGCATGGACCTCGTGCGCAAGCACTATCCGCAGTTGCGCTACCCCTTCACGGCGGCCACCGACGCCCATCCGCAGCTGGTGCTGCTGGAACTGTCCGACAGCGAGGGCGAGGCGCACGCCCGGGCCATCTTCGAGACGATGATGGAAGCGGCCTTCGAGGCCGGCGTGGTCACCGACGCCGTGGTGGCCGAGTCCGTGCAGCAGTCGCGCGATTTCTGGAACCTGCGCGAGCACATCCCGATGGCGCAGGTCGAGGAAGGCAAGAACATCAAGCACGATATTGCCGTGCCGGTCTCGCGCGTGGCGGACTTCATCGAGACCACCGACGCGCTGGTCCAGGACGCCTTCCCGGGCGCCCGCATGGTCACCTTCGGCCATCTGGGCGACGGCAACCTGCACTACAACGTGTCCCCGCCGGTGGGGGTGGATCACGAGCAGTTCCTGATCCATCAGGACGCCATCAACCTGATCGTCCACAACAGCGTGCAGTCGCACAACGGGTCGATCTCGGCCGAGCATGGCCTGGGCCAGCTCAAGCGCGAGGAGAACCGGCGCTACAAGAGCGAGGTGGAACTGGGGATGATGCGCGCCATCAAGCAGGCGCTGGACCCGCAGGGACTAATGAATCCGGGGAAGGTGCTCTGACCCGCCCGGGTCTTCATCGTCATCGGTATCATCCAGATCGGGCAGCGCGCCGGGGGTCTCGAACAGTTGGTCGCACAGCGCGCGGCCCTCGGCGGTCAGCCGGGCGGTGCCCCGCCCTGACTCGTCGATCTCGGCCTCGGCCAGATCGGCCTCGGCCAGTTGCGTCAGCACGCGCCGCAGCACGCTCATCTGCACTGCCGCGCGCTTGCTGAGGCGGGCCAGCGAGAGCGCCCCGCCGCCGGGCGCCCGCGCGGCCTGCCACAGGGCACCGAGGATGCCGGCCAGTACCGGATCGAGCGTGTCCTCATCGGCATTGTCTTCAGTTTGATTCATGCGCTTGTCTCCTTGCCGGGCGCCGCTTCTGCGAGCGACGTCACCAGTTTGCCCAGCGTCACCACGGCCGCTTCCACCTCGGCCGACCATGCGCTGCTGTAGTTAAGGCGGATGTAATGCGTGTACGTGGGCACCGGCGAGAAGATGTGCCCCGGCGCCACGGTAATCCGCCGCTCCAGCGCCGCGTGATACAGCGCCATGGCGTCCACGCCCTCGGGCAACTCCACCCAGAGCACGTAGCCGCCGGCCGGCCGCGACACACGCGTGCCGGCCGGAAAGAAGCGCCGCACCGCCGCCGCCATGATATTGGCCTGCTGTGCATAGGTCTTGCGCACGCGCCGCAGGTGGTAGTCGTAGCCGTCGTTCTTCAGGAATTCGGCGATGGCCAGCTGGGGAATCGCCGGCGTGGTCAGCGTGTTCAGGAACTTGAGCCGCTCCACCTGATCCCGGTAGCGCCCCGGCAGCGCCCAGCCGATGCGGTAGGCGTTGGTCAGCGTCTTGGAGAACGACGAGCAGTGCAGCACGATGCCAGCCTTGTCGTAGGCCTTCAGCGAGGTGGGATGCACATCGCCGTAGTACAGCTCGCCATAGACATCGTTCTCGATGACCGGAATGTCGCGCTCGGTGAGCAGTTTGACGAGTGCCTGCTTGCGTTCGTCCGACATCTGGAAGCCGAGCGGATTCTGGAAATTCGGCATGACCATGCAGGCAGCCACGGACCGCTCGTCGAACAGGCGGGCCAGCGCCTGCACGTCGATGCCTTCCACGGGGTCCGTCGCCACCTCCACGGCGCGCATGCCTAGCCGCTCGATGGCGTGCAGCATCGCATAGTAAGTCGGCGATTCCACGGCGATGGTGTCGCCCGGCTTGGCCACCGCCTGCAGGCACAGGTTGATGGCCTCGGTGGCGCCAATCGTCACGATGACCTCGTTCGGGTCCACCGCCTGGCCGTTTTCCAGGTAGCGCCGCGTGATCTGACGGATCAGTTGGGGCGAGCCGGGCGGCAGGTCGTCCAGCAGGCTCCACGACTCGTAGCGCTTGCCGATGGCGTTGGCGTACTGGATGATCCGCTGCCACGGGAACAGCTTGGCGTCGGGATAGGGGGAGCCGAGCGGGACGGCGTCGTCGGCGCGGATCGAGCGCAGCGTGGACAGCACCAGCGCGCTCACGTCCACCGGCGACGGGCGGGCCGCCGGGCGGGTCGGCTGGAGGTCGATGGCCGGCTCGCCGGGCCGGGCGCGCACGAAGTAGCCGGACTGCGGCCGGCTCTCCAGCATGCCGCGCGACTCCAGCAGCAGATAGGCCCGGATGACCGTGGTAATGCTCAGGCGATGATGCTGGGCGGCCTGCCGGACCGACGGAATTTTCTCGCCGGGCAGCAGCACGCCTTGCTGCACCAGCGCCTCGATCTCGGCCGCGAGCTTTTCATACAGGGTCACACCGCCAACCTTTCGCCACGTCAGGGTTCATCGGAACGCTGGCGGGGGGGCGGGGTTGCCCTATTCAGTCACCGTGGTCACCGCGGCCGCCGCTGCCAGCGGCTCAGATCGTAATACGGATTGGGATTGTCCGGGCGGCGACGTGTATTCGACGAAGCCTTCCTGACGGCAGAAGCTCAGCAGCCGCAGCCCGGCCTGCTCGGCGATGCGGATGGCGAGCGAGGTGGGCGCCGAGATCGTCGCCAGCATCTGGATATGCATGCGCGCGGCCTTGCGCACCAGCTCGTAGCTGGCGCGGCTGGAGAGGAACACGAAGCCCTCGTCCATCACCACGCGGCGCCGGGCCAGGTGGCCGATCAGCTTGTCCATGGCGTTGTGCCGCCCCACGTCCTCGAAGGCGTGGAGCACCTCGCCATCGGGCCCGCACCAGGCAGCGGCATGCACGCCGCCGGTGGTGCGCATCAGCATCTGGTGGGCCGGCAGGCCGGCGGCGGCGCGCTGGATGACCTCGCGCGACGGCACGATGCGATGGCGCGGCACCGGCATCGGCACGGGCTGGAGGTCCAGCAGTTGCAGGCTCTCCACGCCGCACACGCCACAGCCGGTGCGGCCGGCCAGCGAGCGGCGGCGGTCCTTCAGCGCCATGAACGCCCGCTGGCTGATTTCGATGCGGACCTCGATGCCGCTCATGCCATCCAGGCCATCGGTCCCGCAAGCCGGCTGCACCTCGACATCGTAGATCTCCTTGATACTGTCCACGATGCCTTCGGTCAGCGAGAACCCGACCGCGAACACTTCCAGGTCCAGCGGCGTGGCCATCATCACGGCATGGGAGATGCCGTTGTAGACCAGCGCCACCGGCACTTCCTCGGCTACGTAGTCCAGGTCGACCGTGCGGGCGTCGCCCTTGTGACGGGCGACCTGCCGCTGGGCGTAGCCCAGTTCCGCCTCGCTCATGCCGCTGCTTGCGCCGACGTTTGCACCGAGGCGGCCCGGGCCAGCAGCACCGGGATCGACTTCGAGGTGGGCGTGCCCGAGCGGTCGCCGATGCTTTCCAGCGGCACCAGCGGATTGGTTTCCGGGTAGTAGGCGCCCAGGCAGCCGGCCGGGATGTCGTAGTCCACCAGCAGGAAGTCCCTGGCATGGCGCGTCACACCGTCTTCCCAGACGCTGGTGATGTCCACGCGCTCGCCCTCGGCAAACCCCAGCCGCGCGCGGTCCGCCGGGTTGATGAACACCACCCGGCGCAGGCCGAACACGCCGCGATAGCGGTCATCCAGCCCATAGATCGTGGTGTTGTACTGGTCGTGCGAACGCGTGGTCATCATCACCAGCAGGTCGTCGCCGTAGCGGGCGCGGGCGCGCTGGATCGGGGTGTCCTTGTCGATCGCATGGACCAGGAACTGGGCCTTGCCGGACGCGGTGCGCCACACGCGGTTGCGCGAGGCCGGCGTCAGGTGGAAGCCACCCGGCTGCGCCACGCGCTCGTTATACCGCTCGAAGCCCGGGATAACCTTTTCGATGGCATCGCGGATGCGCGCGTAGTCCTGCGCGTACCAGTGCCAGTCCACCTTGTCCGAACCCAGCGTGGCGGCGGCCATGCCGGCCACGATGGCGGTCTCGGACCGCAGCTCCGGCGAGGCCGGCTTGTTCATGCCGTAGGAGATATGGACCATGCAGACCGAATCCTCGACGGTCACGCCCTGCGCCACGCCGTTCTGGAGGTCGATCTCGGTGCGGCCGAGGGTCGGCAGCAGCAGCGCGTCCTTGCCGATCACGAGGTGGCTGCGGTTCAGCTTGGTCGCGATATTCACGGTCAGGTCGCACTGGCGCAGCGCTTCCCAGGTGCGCGGCGTGTCCGGCGTGGCGATCGAGAAATTGCCGCCCAGGCCGATAAACACCTTGACCTTGCCGGCCAGCATCGCGTTGATGGCGGCCACCACGTCCTGGCCGTGCGCGCGCGGCGGCTCGAAGTCGAACGCGGCGCCCAGGCGGTCCAGGAATGCCTCGTCCGGCTGTTCCTCGATACCCATCGTGCGGTCGCCCTGCACGTTCGAATGCCCGCGCACCGGCATCAGCCCAGCGCCGGGGCGGCCGATATTGCCGCGCAGCATCATCACGTTGGATAGCAGCTGGATGGTGCTGACCGAGTTTTTGTGCTGTGTAATGCCCATGCCCCAGCAGGCGATGGTGCGCTCGCTCTTGACGTAGACGTCCGCCAGCGCGTCGATGTCCTCGCGCGGGACGCCCGATTCGGCCACGATGTCGGCCCACGATTCGGCGCGCAGGTCGGCCGCGAAAGCCTCGAAGCCGGCCGTGTGCTCGGCCAGGAAGTCCACGTCCACCACGCGCTTGCTGCCCGTGGCGATGGCTTCGTCATCGAGCTCGATCACGCGCTTGCCGAGGCCCTTGATCAGCGCGAAGTCGCCGGCCAGCTTGGGGCGGACGAACATCGTCGCAATCTTGGTGCTCTGCCCGGTCACCATCTCGGAGACGTGCTGCGGGCTCGTAAAACGCTGAAGTCCGCGCTCCTTGAGCGGGTTGATCGACACGATGGCCGCGCCACGCTTGGCGCAGTCGCGTAGCTCGTTGAGCATGCGCGGGTGGTTCGTCGCCGGATTCTGTCCAAAAACGAGGACGGCGTCGGTCAGCTGGAAGTCGTCCAGCAGCACCGTGGCCTTGCCCACGCCCACCGTCACCGGCAGGCCACGGCTGGTGGCCTCGTGGCACATGTTCGAGCAATCCGGAAAGTTGTTGGTGCCGACCATGCGCACGAACAGCTGGAACAGGAAGGCGGCCTCGTTGCTGGCGCGGCCCGAGGTATAGAACGTGGCGGCGTTGGGGTCGTCCAGCTGGTTCAGATGCCGGGCGATCAGCTGGAACGCGTCCTGCCAGGCCACCGGCTGGTACTTGTCGGTGGCGGCGTCATAGACCATGGGGTGGGTCAGGCGGCCGTGCTGCTCGAGTTCGAAATCGGACTGGGCCATCAGCGCCGTCACGGTGTGCTCGGCAAAGAACGCGGGGGTCACACGCTTGCTGGTGGCCTCGGCGGCCACGGCCTTGACGCCGTTTTCGCAGAATTCGAAGGTCGAGGCGTGCTGGCGGTCAGGCCATGCGCAGCCGGGACAGTCGAAGCCGTCCGGCTGGTTCTGCTTGAACAGGGTCTTGTACTTGCCGCCGGCAACCTTCTCCTTGATCAGGTTGACAGCGACTTGCTTCAGGGCGCCCCAGCCGGCGGCCGGGTGCGTGTAGGGGGCAACATGCCCCTTCTCTGGGGTAGGGATACTCATCGGGGGCGACTCGCAATCAAGTGCTCGGAGCGCGGCCCGGTTATCCGTGATGTCGGCGCATCCGCAGCGATTAATGCAGACTAGGCGCGATTGATGAGTGAAGGGACGTACAGAACACCTGCGCGCGGAAGAGTACAGTTTGCGCCATCGCGGTGCAGCAATGCAAAACTGTACTTAGGTGTTAGCGGGCGCTACCCCGGTATGGCACGCCTGTATTGGATCGGCTCAGTCCGGCTGCTGCGGCGTGCTGCTGAGGATGTCTTCCAATTGTGCGCTCATCGGGATGTTCAGCCGCTCCCCGGTGGGCAGCCGGCTCAGGAACCACTGCCTGTAGAGCCGCTCCAGTTCGCCCGTGGTGATGAGGTCGCGCACGGCGCGGTCCACCACCGCCGCGAACTGCGGATCGTCCTTGCGCAGCATGATCCCGTAGGGGTCGTAGGACAGGAAATCGCGCGTCACATCGAACTGCTTGCCCGCGCCGGACTTTGCCAGGAAGCCGTAGAGCAGCACGTCGTCGCCGGCGTAGGCATCGGCGCCGCCGTGGCGCAGCACCTCGAAGGCATCGGCATGGTCGCGCGCCCGGATCACCTTGAGGTTCAGGGCGAAGCGGGTGGAGAGCTTCTCCAGCGCATCGGCATTGGTCGTGCCGGCGGTGGCCACCACGGTCTTGCCCTTGAGGTCGCGGAAGGTCTTGATGGCGGAGCCGCGCGGCACCATCAGCTTGGTCCCGGCGATAAAGATCACCGGCGAGAACGCCACCATTTTCAGCCGCTCGGCGTTGCGCGTGGTGGAACCGCATTCGAGATCGACCTTGCCCGAGGTGACGGCATCGAAGCGGTTTTCCGAGGTCACCGGCACCCACTGGATGGCGAGGTCACGCCCCACCTCCGCCGCTGCGGCCTGGACGATGGCCGTGCAGACGTCGATGGAATAGCCGATCGGCCGCCGCGCCTGGTTCAGGTAGGAGAACGGCAGCGATGATTCCCGGTAGCCGATGATCAGGCTGCCGGTGTCCTTGGCCTTGCGCAGCGTGCCGGATAACTCGCCGGTGTCCTGCGCGACGGCGGCGCCAAGACAGGCGAGCCAGCACACGGCCGCCGCCGCCGCGCCGGCCAGCCACCTGGGCGCACCCCGGGACAGAAGAGAAGGACGGGGGATGGACATGGCATCAGGCCTGTGCGGTCCCCGGCTTGTGCAGTGGTGGCCCGCCGCCTTCGTCCACGCCGCCCTCGCTACCTTCACCCCGATCCCCGAGCGTGGATTCGCTCGACAACTGCCCTTCCCACTTCGCCACCACGGCCGAGGCAATCGAGTTGCCCACGGCATTGGTGGCCGAGCGGCCCATGTCGAGGAACTGGTCCACGCCCATGATCAGCAGCAGCCCCGCCTCGGGGATGTTGAACTGGTTCAGCGTGGCGGCAATCACCACAAGTGACGCACGCGGCACCCCCGCCATCCCCTTCGACGTCAGCATCAGCAACAGCAGCATGGTGATCTGGGTGGCCAGCGGCAGGTGGATGTCGTACGCCTGGGCGATGAACAGCACGGCGAAGGTGCAGTACATCATCGACCCGTCCAGGTTGAACGAGTAGCCCAGCGGCAGCACGAAGCTGGAAATCTTGCGATTCACGCCGAAGCGGTCCAGCGCGTCGAGCATCTTCGGATACGCCGCCTCCGAACTCGCCGTGGAGAAGGAAATCAGGAACGGCTCGCGGATCAGCCGGATCAGGGAGACGATGCGGCGGCCCAGGAACGCCCAGCCGGCCAGCGCCAGCAGCGCCCACAGCACGAACAGCGACAGGTAGAAGCTGCCCATGAACTTGGCGAAGGTCAGCAGGATGCCCAGCCCCTGCGTGGTCACCGTGGAGGCAATCGCCGCGAACACGGCCAGCGGCGCCATCCACATCACGGCGCCGGTGATCTTCAGCATCACCTGTGCGAGGTCTTCGATCACCCCGGCCATGCGCGCGCCGCGCTCGCCCAGCGCGGCCAGCGCCGTGCCGAAGAAGATCGAGAACACCACGATCTGCAGGATCTCGTTGTTGGCCATGGCCTCGGCCACGGATTTCGGCACCAGATGCGCGATGAAGTCCTTGAGCGTGAAGGCGTTGGTCTTGAGATTGGTGGCGGCGCCCACGTCGGGCAGCGGCAGGCCGATGTTGATGCCGGGCTGGAGCACCGTGGCCATGATCAGGCCCAGCGTCAGCGACACCAGCGAGGCCGTGATGAACCACGCCAGCGCCTTCACGCCCACACGGCCCACGGTGCTGGCGTCCCCCATGTGGGCGATGCCCATGACCAGCGTGGAGAAGACCAGCGGCGCGATGATCATCTTGATCAGCCGCAGGAAGACATCGGTGATGACGGAGATGTAGCCGGCCACATCCTTGGCCAGCTTGGGGTCGGGAAAGGCCGTGTGGCACGCGTAGCCGACCACGCCGCCCAGGATCATCGCAATGACGATGTAGGTCGTGATACTGGACTTCTTGCTCATGACGACTCCTTGGGCTGCCGCATCGAACAGGTCCTGCGCCGGGGCCGGCACTTAACGATAGAACGCGGATGCGAAATGCCCAAATACGAAGTCACGCGGATGGTGCATGTGGACCGGACAGCACCCGGCTACCGGGTGTCAGGAACCGGTCGCTGCCCCATCCAGACGTCGAGATAGCGCGCCATCAGCGCGCGATCGAGCCGGGGAAAGGCCAGCCCGCCGGCCACCGCCAGGGCGCGAGCCGTATGCGTGGCGTCGTAGCGCGGCATGCCCTCGTAGACTTCCCAGCGGGTGAGCCGGCCGTAGACCGGTTCCGTCAGCAACGGCAGCAGCGGCCGCAGCGGATTGCCTGCCAGATCGGCCGAGTCTGCCAGCCGTTGCAGCCAGTCGGCATACGGCAGTGACTGCAGCGGATAGCCGCAGGCGCGCAGCATGCCGAAGAACGCGAAAATCGCCTCGCTGACCCCGGGCCAGCGCAGCAGGTCGCGCAGCAGGAACGCGCCGAGGAAGCCGGTCGCGCCGGTGAGGAAGACCCGGCCCCCGCCCGCGCCGCACCACGGCGCCGGCGGGCCGAATACTGGGCCCGATACGGGACCGGACACGAGGCCGATATCGTCGGGCAGCCGGGCATCGGCCAGCAGGCGCGCACGCTCGGCTGCGCCGCTGCCCGCCTGGGCCTCGTCACCCCCGCCCTGCCCGTGGCGCTGGAGCCAGGTGGCCAGCTTCGCCGGCGTCGGGGCGTCGTAGAGGGCCTGCACCGGCAGCGGGCGGCCCAGCCGCTCGCCGAGCAGCAGGATCAGGCTGGCGGCCTGAAGCGAATCGCCGCCGAGCGCGAAGAAGTCGTCATCGTCGGCCACGCTGTCCAGATCGAGCGCGCACCGCCAGGCATCGCGCAGCATCGCCTCCGTGGTTCCCCGCACCGCCATCGCTTGGGGGTGCGAATCATGGAGCGAATCATGGAGCGGGTCATGGAGCCGGTCACGGAGCGCGCGCCGGTCCACCTTGGCCAGCGTGCCGTCCGGCCGCCACGCGCCGAGATCGCCGGTCCGGTACAGCCTCAGCGGCCTGCCTTCGGCCAGGTGATCGACCTCGACAAAGCGCTCGCGCGTCAGCGCAGGACGCTGCCAGTACCCACGCGCCAGCCCCGCGCCGCCGAGATGGATCTCGCCGATCTGGCCTGGCGACACCGGCTGCCGGTCGCCATCGAGCACATGGACCACGGTGTCGTCGATGGCCTGGCCGATCGGGATCGCGCCGGTCTCTGCGTCATGCAGCGTGATGGCGTGACAGGTGGCGAAGGTCGTGCATTCCGTCGGGCCGTAGGCGTTCAGCAGCCGGGCCGGCGGCGCGCTGCGCAATACCGCGCCAATCGCCTGGGCGTTGAGCGCTTCGCCGCCGACCAGCAGCGTACGCAGCGTGGCGAACGCATCGGGGCACGCGTGCACGGTATGGTTGAACAGCGCGCTGGTGATGAACATCGTCGTCACGCCTTGCGCGCGCAGGCTATGCCGGAAAGTGGCGGGGTCGATACAGGTCTGCCGGGGCAGGAACACCACGGTGCCCCCGTTCAGCAGCGCCCCCAGGTCTCGAACAGGGCGGCGTCGAAGGTGGGATTCGCAATGGCCGCGATCCGGTCGTCGGCATTCAGCGATACATAGCGCGGTTGCCAGGCCAGCCGCACAATGCCACGCGCCAGGATCTCCACGCCCTTCGGCTGGCCGGTGGTGCCCGAGGTGTAGAGGACATGGGTCCGATGCGCGAGACCCGCTGCCGGCATGGCGATGCTGCCGGCGGCCTCGGCCCCCGGCGTCAGGTAATCGGCCGGGCAATCGGCCAGGCAATCGGCCAGGCAATCGGTCAGGCAATCGGCCACCGCGCCCAGGCGGGCGCGATCGCCGGCCGTCGACACGGCGATCCGCACGTCAAGGTCGTCCAGCATCAGGCGAATCCGTGCGTCGGGCGCATCGGGATCCAGCGGCAGGCAACTCCCGCCCGCGCGGACCCGGGCATCGAGCGCGGCATAGGACACGTGCCGCCCGCCGTAGACCAGCGCGATGGCGTCAGGCCGCTGCCTGACCCGACGGCGGAACCATGCGTCCAGGCCACTTACCTCGGCAGATGCATCCATCTTCGCCCCCTGGCAATTCAGGCCAGCGAGTATAGATCCGCTTCGGCTGCATGATCGCGACCTCTGCGGTGTCAGTCACGCCGCAGTCATGCACGGCGCAGCGGCTGACAAGGAGAAGAATCAGTGCACCCGGGTCGGTGTGGCGGATGGCGCCGGTGCCTCCCGCGGCGCCGCGTGCTTGAGCGAGCCGTAGCGGTTGGCGTAGAGCCAGGTGAATTCCGCCCCCAGCAGGAAGATCTGCGCGGAGTAGTAGACCCACATCAGCAGCACCACCAGCGAGCCGGCCGCGCCATAGCCGGACGCCACCCCGCTCTTGCCGATGTAGAGCCCGATCAGGAACTTGCCGATGCTGAACAGCACGGCGGTGACGGTGGCGCCGAGCCAGACGTCCGGCCAGCGCACGGCGGCGTGGGGCATGATCTTGTAGATCATGGCGAAGACGACGGTCACCAGCGCCACGCTGACGAGCAGGTCGAGCGCATGGCCGAGCAGTTCGCCGTCGAACAGCGGCCCCCACACCCGCCCCAGCGCCGCAAGCCCGGCGCTGGCCAGCAGCGAGACAATCAGCAGGAAGCCAATGCCCAGCACCATCCCGAAAGACAGCAGCCGCGCGCGCAGCAACGCCAGAATGCCGGACGCCTTCTTGCGCTCCGGCACCTGCCAGATACGGTCCAGTGCGCTCTGTAGTTCGGCGAACACCGTGGTGGCGCCAATCAACAGCGTCACCGTGCCGACCAGCGCGGTCAGCGTGCTCAGACCGGGGTCGCTGAGCGCGAGGAGCATGTTCTCGATGGCCGCCGCGCCTTCCGCGCCGATCAGCCCGGTGAACTCGCTCATCACCGCGCCGCGCGCCGCCTCGGCACCAAACACCATGCCGGCCACCGAGATCACGATCAGCAGCAGCGGCGCGATCGAGAACACCGTGTAGTAGGCCAGCGCGGCGCCCATGCTGGGCGCGTAGTCGTCCATCCACGCGGTCACGCTGTCGCGCATCAGGCCGTAGGCCTGACGGAGGGAGATGGGTCGCCAGCGCATCGCCGCGCCTGTTCCGTCGATCTACTTCTTCGGCTGGTCCTGCCCCACCGGTACCGGCCCTTTGCCCGGCACATCCTTCACGAGGTCGGACGTGGCCCAGTCGCTGCCGTGGTCGCGCGGCTTTTTCTGGTCCCGGTTGTCTTCGCCATAGTGCGGCGGCCCCGAGGCGGGGTCGCGCGGCGTGCCATCGGGCCAGACGCCGCCGTCGCTGCGGCGGTGCACGCTGTGCGCATCGCCGTGTTCGGTGAGTTTCCCATCGGCTGGTTTGGTCATTTTCGTCTCCGGTCATGGCATAGCGGAACCAAGAGAAGCGAATTCCATACCCGGCCCCGGGACACGGCCCAGCACCACCGGGCGGGTTGCGGGCAAGCCGCCAACCGGCAAAAACTACACACCCGCCCGTACGCCGCCTATATTGGAATGTATCCAATCCATCACAGGAGACCTCGATGCGCTTCCCTTCGCGCTGGATGCAAGCCGATCTGCCACGTGCTGCCGCCACTGCCGCCACTGCCGCCATGCTGCTCGCGCTGGCGGCGTCCGGAGTGGGACTGAGCGGATGCTCGACCGCGCCCGCGGACCCGGCCGCCAACTCGGCGACCCCCTCCGCCCAGCAGACGGACGCCCTGCCCTCCTGGCGCGACGGCCCCGCGAAGCAAGCCATCGTCAAGTTCGTCTCCGACGTGACGCGCCAGGGCTCGCCCACCTACGTGCCGCCCGAGCAGCGCGTGGCCGCCTTCGACAATGACGGCACGCTGTGGAGCGAGCAGCCACTCTACTTCCAGTTCTTCTTCCTGCTCGATCAGGTCAGGGCCGCCGCGCCCCAGCATCCGGAATGGCGCAACAACCCGGCCTTCAAGGCCCTGATGGCCAACGACCTGGCCAAGGTGATCGCCAACGAGAAGCAGCTGCTGCAGTTGATTGCCGTCGCCAACAGCGGCATGAACGTGGACGACTACGACAAGACCATCCGCAACTGGATCGCCAGCGCGCGCCACCCGAAGTTCAATCGGCCCTACACCGATCTGGTCTACCAGCCGCAGCTGGAGCTGCTGTCCTACCTGCGCGCGAACGGCTTCAAGACGTATATCGTGTCCGGCGGGACCATCGAGTTCATGCGGCCCTGGGTGGAGCAGGCGTACGGGATTCCGCCCGAGCAGGTGGTCGGCTCGACGCAGGCGGTGCGCTATGGCATGTCCAACGGCAAGCCGGCGCTGGTGCGTGACCCGAAGCTGGAGTTCATCAACGATGGCCCCGGCAAGCCGGTTGGCATCTATCGCCATATTGGCCGGCGGCCGATCCTGGCCGTGGGCAACTCGGATGGCGACTTCCAGATGCTGGAATACACCACCACCGGCGACGGCCCGCGTCTGGCCGTGCTCGTGCATCACGACGATGCCGAGCGGGAATTCGCCTACGACCGCGCGTCCAAGATCGGCAAGCTGGACAAGGCGCTCGACGCCGCCAAGGTGCGCGGCTGGACCGTCATCAGCATGAAGCAGGACTGGCAGGCGGTGTACCCGAAGCGATAGGCTTAGCGCCCCGCGCGCCCTGCCCGCTACGGCATGATCCCGATGTAGCGCCCGCGCGGGCGGATCACCTGCCCCACCCCCAGTTGCTCCAGGCTGTGCGCCAGCAGGCCGATGCTGCGCGCCGTGGCGAACATGGCGAACGCGGCGTCGTCCGGCAGGCGGTAGTGGATGACCAGCGCCGCCAGCGCCACGTCGATATTGGGCTGCAGGCCGGTCAGCCGGGTGGCTTTCTCGATAAAGCGCGTGATGACGTCGGGCGGATCGAACAGGGCCAGCAGCGCCACCGCCCGTGGGTCCCCATCGGGATAGAGGTGATGGCCGAACCCGGCCAGCGGCAATCCGGTGGACAGGTAGTGGGCAATCACCTGATCCTCGCCCAGCCGCTCCACCTCGTTGAACAGCGCCTTGACCCGGCCGGACGCATCGCCGTGCAACGGCCCGGACAGCGTGGTCAGCCCCGCCAGCAGGCAGGCCGGCAGCGAGGCGCCCGTGGACGCCGCGATCCGTGTTGCGAAGGCCGAACTGGTCAACTCATGGTCCACCAGCAGCACCATCGCGGTCCGCAGCAGATCCGCCACCTGCGGCGACTGCTGCCAGCCCTGCGCAAAGCGGAGGTGCAAGGGCTGCTGCCCCGCCTGCGCGCCAAAGGCGTTGGCCAGCTGGCCCACCAACTCCTGCGCTTCCAGATGCAACACCCGCGTCATGCGCCCATGCGTGGAATGGCCCGTGGCCGCCAGCGTGGCCAGCGTGTTGAACGCCGTCACGCGCCCGGGCTCGGTGACGCTCGCCGTCGATGAGAAATCGACGGGCTGCTCGGCGTCCCAGAGCAGGTGCGCCACCTCTTCCAGCGTGGCCGACCCGGCCAACGTCACGGCGTCCTGCCCCCGGTAGTACAGCCGCTCGCGCACGAAGGTCGAGAGTGCGGTGGGGATGCTCGGCTCCGCGCCGAACAGCGTGTTGGTGGCCAGCGTCTCGTGCTTGCGCCCGGCCTGCTTGCGCCGGGCGAGGCCGGCCACATCCTCGGCCCGATAGAGGCTGCGCCGCGTGTCGGCAGGGTCGGACATGACCTCCAGCTTGCCCCGGCTGACATAGGCATAGAGCGTTTGCGGCCGCACGCCAAGTCGGCTGCACGCCTCGTCCATCGATATCCAGGTTCCCATGTTGACGCTTCCCGTGCGAATTTATATTGATTTTATATATCAATCTTGCCTCGTGAATCAACTATTACATACCATGCATCCATCAACAACCCCCCAGCCTCACGCACATGAAGCCGCAAATCCTCCAGCTGAACCCGATCCTGATCCCGGCGGCCAATGACGAACTGGCCAGCCGCTACGTGGTGCACAAGTACTTCGAGATTGCCGACCAGGCGGGCTGGCTGCGCGAGCACGGCGCGTCCATCCAGGCGGTGATCACCGGCGGCCACACCGGGATCTCGCGGGCGATGCTGGAACAGCTGCCGGCCCTGAAGGTGGTCGCCGTCAATGGCGTGGGCACCGATGCGGTGGACCTGGCCTACTGCCGCGAGCGCGGCCTGGCGGTGACCGCCACGCTGGGTGCGCTGACCGAAGACGTGGCGGATCTGGCCATCGGCCTGCTGATTGCCGCCTGCCGCAATATCTGCGCGGGCGACCGCTTCGTGCGGGACGGCCAGTGGGAACTGCATCCGCAGCCCAGCGCCATTCCGCTGGCGCGCCGGTTCAGCGGCATGCGCGTGGGCATCGTCGGCATGGGCCGGGTCGGGCGCGCCGTGGCCACGCGGGCGGCGGCGTTCGGCTGCCCCATCCGCTACACCGACCTGCGCGCCATGGACGACGTGCCGCACACCTTCGTGGCGAACCTGCTGGATCTGGCCCGCGAGAGCGACGCGCTGGTGCTGTGCGCCGCCGCCGACAAGGCCGAGGGCATCATCAATGCCGCCGTGCTGGAAGCGCTCGGCCCGCAGGGCTACCTCGTCAACGTGGCGCGCGGCCGGCTGGTCAATGAAACGGATCTGGCCGATGCCATCGCCGCCGGGCGTATCGCGGGCGCGGGCCTCGATGTGTTCGTCGACGAACCGCGCGTGCCGCTGGCGCTGCGCCAGTCGGACCGCACCACGCTGCAGGCCCACCGCGCCAGCGCCACCTGGGAGACGCGCGGCGCCATGGTGCAGATGGTGCTGGACAGCGTGGCGCAGGGGCTGGCGGGCGAGCGTCCGGCCATGAGCCTGACCACCTGAGACCGCGATGGATTTCGTCTTCCCACCGGCCCCACCGGTCTCGCTGCCTGTCTCGGGTGACACGGCGCGGTTTCCCATCGCCCGGGTCTTCTGCATCGGCCGCAACTATCGATGGGACCCGGCCGAGCCGGCGCCCCGGGCCATGCCTGCATGGTTCATGAAGCCGGCGACCGCCGTGGGGCCGGCCCGGGGCGAGCTGCCTTATCCGCCGGAGACGGCCGAGTTCTGCCACGAGGTGGAACTGGTGGTGGCGATCGGCCAGGGCGGGCGTGACATCGATCCGGCACAGGCCGAGGCGCAGCACATCTGGGGCTATGCCGTCGGACTGGACCTGACCCGGCGCGACTTGCAGCAGCAAGCCAAGCGCGTCGGCGGCCCCTGGGAGCCCGCCAAGGCCTTCGACCACTCGGCGCCGTGCAGCGCCCTCGTGCCCGCCGCCACCTGCGGCCATCCGCACGAAGGCGCGATCCAGCTCGCCGTGAACGGTGTCGAGCGGCAGCGCGCGGACCTCTCCGGCCTGCTCTGGCCGGTGCCGGAGCTGGTGGCGATGCTGTCCCGATCCGTGACGCTGATGCCGGGCGACCTGATCTTCACCGGTACGCCGGTGGGCGTCGGGCCCTTGCAGCCCGGCGATGTCATTCAGGCCAGCGTGGCGGGGATCGGCGAGCTGGCGCTGACCGTCGCCCGCTGAAGACCATCCGCCACAACATATATATATAGGAGACCCCCTTGAACGCACCCCGCAAGATCGCCCTCGTCACCGGCGCCGGCAGCGGCGTGGGCCGCCTGACGGCCATCGCCCTGCTCAATGACGGCTGGACCGTCGTGCTGGCCGGCCGGCGCGCCGAGCCGTTGCAGGCGCTGGCCGCCGAGGCCGCCGAACGCGGCCAGCCCGCCATGGCGGCGCCCACCGACGTGACCGACCCGGCCAGCGTGCAGGCGCTGTTCGACACCATCGAGCGCGAGTTCGGCCGGCTGGACCTGCTGTTCAACAACGCCGGCGTCAACGCCCCCGCCGTGCCGATGGACGAGCTGCCGCTGGACAAGTGGTTCAACGTGATCAACACCAACGTCACGGGCGTCTTCCTCTGCGCGCGGGCGGCCTTCGGCCTGATGCGCCGCCAGTCCCCGCAGGGCGGGCGCATCATCAACAATGGCTCGATCTCCGCGCACACGCCCCGCCCGTTCACGGCGCCGTACACGGCCAGCAAGCACGCCGTCACCGGGCTGACCAAGGCGCTGGCGCTGGACGGCCGCGCCTACCACATCGTGGCCAGCCAGATCGACATCGGCAACGCGCTGACCGAGCTGTCCGAACGCATGACGCGCGGCGTGCTGCAGGCCAACGGCACCACCGCGCCGGAGCCGATGATGGATGCCACCCATGTTGCCAATGCCGTGCGCCACATGGCCTCGCTGCCGCTTGAGGCCAATGTCCTGACCATGACCGTCATGGCCAGCGCGATGCCTTTCGTCGGGCGCGGCTGACATCACAGAGTTAACAAAAGTTGACCAGAAATCGAACGGAGACAACCATGCATTTCACCCCTCTCATCAAGACCCTTGCCCTGTCCGCTGCACTGTCCACCACGCTGATCGTGGCGCCGGGGCTGGCCTCGGCACAGAACAACTACCCGAGCCGCCCGGTCACCATCATCGTTCCGGCCCCGGCCGGCGGCGGCATCGACCTGATCGCCCGCGTCGTGGGCGAGAAGCTCTCGGTCAAGTTCGGCCAGCCATTCATCGTCGAGAACCGCCCGGGGGCGTCCAACAACCTCGGCACGGCGGTGCTGGCCAACGCCAAGCCGGACGGCTACACCATCGGCATCGTCGGTGGCAGCCACAACATCAACAAGTTCCTGTTCAAGAACCTCGGCTGGGACCCGCAGAAGAGCTTCGAGCCCATCGTCTACACCCACGAGATTCCGCTGGTGTTCGCGATCTACCCGAAGCTGCCGGTCAAGACCATGCCTGAACTGGTGACGTGGATGAAGGCCAACCCCGGCGAAGCCAAGGTGGCCACGTCCGGCCGTGGCAGCGCGCAGGAGATGGCCGCCGAGATGTTCCGCATGGTCAGCGGCGCGCCGGTGCTGCTGGTGCCCTACAAGGGCTCGTCCGCCGCCCACCCCGACCTGGTGGCCGGCCGCACGGCGCTCTACATCGACACCATCAGCGCCATCCAGGAGCAGGTGAAGGCGGGCAACGTGCGCGCCGTGGCGGTCTCCACCCGGAACCGCTCCAAGGCGCTGCCCAACGTGCCGACGGCCGAGGAACAGGGGCTCAAGGGCTACGACGCCAACACCAACGGCGGCTTCCTGGCCCCGGCCGGCACGCCGAAGGAGATCGTCGCCAAGCTCAACACCGAGATCAACGCGGCGCTGAAGCTGCCCGAGGTGCGCGCCAAGCTGGAAGCAGCCGGCATCGAGGTGCAGGGCGGCACGCCGCAGGCCTATGCGGCCCTGATCCAGTCCGACCTGACGAAGTGGGGCAAGGTCGTGAAGCAGGCCGGGATCGAGGCGGAGTAATCCGTACCCGCTGGCGATCTTCGACCGGCGCCCCTCTGATTAGCAGGATGGTGATGCACCCCGGATCCTTGCTACCGTTTGCAACCGCCGTCAGCCGCGTCTGGCGGCGACAAGACAAACGGACAATGGGAAGAAGGGGTTATAGCCATGCTGAAGTGGAAATATCTGATGGGCGCGCTGGTCGTGGGGGCCGCCCTGGCCGGCTGCGGGGGCGGTGACGGGCAGGCACCCGTGCAGACGGAAACGCCGGCGGCCCCCGCCGAGCCACCGCCGCCGTTGCCGATCAAGTACTCGGGCACGCTGTCTTTCGGGGACACCATCGCCCTTACCGTGGACGCGCCGTCCCGCGGCAGGGTCACGCTCAGTTTTGTCGACTCGGCCTTTGGCCTGCGTGGCACGGTCATCGGCAACTACACCAGCACGGACGGCAATTACACCGTGAGCGGTCTCGAGGCCGATAGCGCGGACCCGCCACCGGCCACCCTGACTGCCAGGCTGGCCGGCATCGGACTGACGTTCCGCCAGGGCGTGGATGGCCTGTTCGGCGAGATCTCCGGCGTGCCGAACCTGCTGGGCACCAGCACCGGCCTGCTGGCCGGCGACATCGCCGCGAACGTTGCCCCCCTCACCGCGCCGGCGCTGAGCAGCCTGGCCGGCGGCTACAACGTGCTGATGAACTTCGGGATTTACGATCAGGCCACTGGCAAGCCGCTGGTGGGCCCCGTCAGCACGGCGGCCGGCATGCGCTTCGACACCGAGGGCAACGTCGAACTGTGCACCGACGCGGATATCGTCACCTGCGTGACCCCGCAACTGGGCAAGCTGACGCTGGCCGACCAGACACGCTTTCCGGGTGCCTACGACCTGGTGATGAACGGCGGCGGCTACTTCCGTGGGCGGCTGTTCGTCAACCCGACCGGCGGCTTGCGCTTCGACATGAACTACGCCGAGGCAGGGTCGGTCGCCACCGGCACCTGGACCATCCAACCGGCCACGGCGCTGGTCGCCGGGGAGCTTGACGGCACCTGGGCGTGCTCGCGCGCAAACCGCGTGATGGACGGCGCGGCGGCGGTGATGGACGGCACGCTGGTGCGGGACACGCTGACCATTGCCGATGGCAAGCTCACCACCGCCAGCAAGGCACTGACCCTGCCGCTGATGCTGAATGCGTTCCAGGGTGGCATGACGCTGAATGGCGTGGCGCTGGCCATCAATGGGGACCCGGACGCCGACCCGGACGATCCGGCTGCCGCGCCGCCTACTTTCGGCCAGATCCTCCTGAAGACGGGCGCCGACTCGCTGGCGTGGCTCAACCTGACGGACAGCAGCGTCTTCCAGGGCACGTGCCGCCGCGCGTCCTGACCTTTGCTGAACCACCGGGCATCACTCTGCGCCGGCCCTCGGGCCGGCGTTCTTTTGCCAGGGTGTCAGTCGTGCAGCAGGTGCCGCAGCCACAGGCTCATCAGCCCGGCGCGGCCGCGCACGCCAAATTTGCGGTAGATGCCGGTGATGTAGGAGTGCGTGGTGGAAACAGCCAGCCCAAGGCGTTCGGCGATCTGCTTCTCGCCGGCTTCGGTCAGGAGCAGGTTCAGCACCCGGCGTTCGTGTGGGGCGAGCGCGTCGAGGCGACTCGCGTGGTCCGGCGGATGGGGCGGGATCGCCCGCGCCTGCCGCAGCGCGGTCACGTCCCGTGCCACGCCAATGCGCAGCTGGTGCGCCGCGTGCCATTGGGCCGACCACGACAGGTGGACGTCCGCACCATTCCGGTGCCGATAGCGATTCTCGAAGCCCACGCGCTTGTTGCCGGCCAGGACCCGGCCGGCCTCGCGCAGCGTCTTCTCCCGGTCTGCCGGCACCACCAGTTCGAGCACGAACTGGCCGACCAGATCGGACTGCCGGTAGCCGAGGATTTCCTCGCACACCGTGTTGGCGTAGCGGATCTCGCCGGTCTGGTCGACCAGGAAGACGGCGTCGGGGAGGCTGTCGGCCAGCGCAATCGCGCCATCCTCCTTGAGAAGTATCGGCATCGGGTTGGGGGGCGACGGCGTTGCGGCAACGCAACTGCCGTGCGCGGGAGCAATCGATCGAGTAGTGTTGCGGGGGTTCGACGTGGTCGCTCGGGACAATAGCGCAGCGCCCCGCCGCCTCCTATCCGAAATCGCTCATCTGCCCATGGCCGAACCGAACCGACTCCCCGACCGGCATGCCGCCGGCTGGCTGGACGTTGCCACGTCCGACGCGGACGACGCCGCGCGCATCCAGCGCCAATGGATGCCGATGCAGTACGACCAGCTCGATGGCGGCGCCTTTGCCGGGCGATTCCGGATGCTGCGGACGGATCACACACTCGTTGTCACCGAGTTGCAGAACCGCACGGTGCTGAAGCAGCAGCACTCCCCGACCGACTATTGCACGATCAGCCTGATCCGCAAGGTGTCTGGCCGGGGGCGGTGCGGGCTGGATACGCTGTCTGGCCAGAGCGTCGGCTACATGCCGGGGGGAAGGGATTACGAAGTCCAGCTTCCGCCCAGCGAGATCCTGTATTTCGGTTTCGACCAGCGCCGCCTGATGCAGGCCGCCGAGGTGCTCGGCTATGACATGCCGGCCAACGGTAATCGGCCCGTTTTCCTGGATGGACTGGACGCGGCGGGACTCAACCGGATGGCGGATACCTTGATGGCGCTGCGCGACCGCGCGGCAGCCGATCCGACCGCCACCGTCAATCGACAGTACCTGGACGACGTCGTGCTCGAGCGCGCACTGGAAATCCTCGTCAGGGCGCCGTCCGGCGCAACGCCGGTCCACGTCATCAACATGCACCGCATCACCCAGCACGCCCGGGCGCTGATCGACAGCAGCCCAAACGAACCCTGGACGGTGATGACGCTGTGCCAGGCGCTCCATGTCAGCCGCGCCACGCTGCAACGGGCCTTTCAGCGGCACTACGGGATGTCGCCCCTGGCCTATCTGCGGATCCGGCGGCTCAATGGCGCGCGCCGGGCCTTGCAGGCCGGGCGCGGCACCAGCGCGACGGTCTCGTCAGTCGCCATGCATTGGGGCTTCTTCCATCTGTCCCGGTTTGCACAGGACTACTGCCAGCTGTTCGGCGAGTTGCCGTCCACCACGCTGGGAACTCAGTGGCCGGCTGCCTCGACCGCACCGATTCCGGTCTCGGAACGCAGTTCCTGAGCTTCGAAGCCGGCCTTGTCCAGGCGCGCTCTTGCCGACTTGTCGGTCACCGATACGATCCAGATGCCAAGGAAGCCGATCGTCATCGAGAACAACGCCGGGGACGTATAGGGGAACGGTGCGCTCTTGAAGTGGAACACATCGACCCAAACGGCCTGCGACAGGATCGTGAGCACGACAGCCGACAACAGCCCCATGAAGCCGCCTATCGTCGCGCCGCGTGTGGTGCAACCCTTCCACAGCACTGACATGAACAGCACCGGGAAGTTGGCCGAAGCTGCCACCGCAAAGGCCAGCGATACCATGAAGGCAATATTCTGCTTCTCGAAGACGATGCCGAGCACAACGGCGACCACACCGAGGATGACGGTGGTGATACGCGATACCTGCAGCTCATCGCGACTGCTTGCATTGCCATGCTTGAACACGGTGGCATACAGGTCGTGCGACACGGCCGATGCACCGGCAAGCGTCAGGCCGGCCACGACGGCCAGGATGGTGGCGAAAGCCACGGCCGAGATAAAGCCGAGAAACACGTTTCCGCCGACCGCGCTGGCCAGATGGACGGCCGCCATATTGACGCCGCCAAGCAGCTTGCCGCTGCCATCCTGGAAGGTCGGATTCGTCCCCACCAGCACGATGGCTCCGAAGCCAATGATGAAGGTCAGGATATAGAAGTAGCCGATCCAGGTCGTGGCCCAGAAGACCGACTTGCGCGCCTCCTTGGCATTGGGCACCGTGAAGAAGCGCATCAGGATGTGCGGCAGCCCGGCCGTGCCGAACATCAGCGCAATCCCGAACGAGATGGCCGAGATGGGATCCTTGATGAAGTTCCCCGGACCCATGATGGAGTCCTTCTTCGCGTGGACCTCCACGGCCTTGGCGAACAGGACCTCCGGGCTGAACTGGTGCTGGGCCAGCACCATGAAGGCCATGAAAGACGCGCCGGCGAGCAGCAGGCAGGCCTTGATGATCTGCACCCACGTCGTCGCGGTCATGCCGCCGAAGAGGACATACACCATCATCAGCGTACCGACGATGACCACCGCGATCCAGTATTCCAGCCCGAACAGCAGCTTGATGAGTTGCCCGGCACCCACCATCTGCGCAATCAGGTAGAAGGCAACCACGACCAGCGTGCCCGATGCCGCGAACGCGCGGATCGGCCCCTGCTTGAAGCGGTAGGCAGCAACATCGGCAAAGGTGAAGCGGCCCAGGTTGCGCAGCCGCTCCGCCATCAGGAAGGTGACGATCGGCCAGCCCACGAGGAAGCCGATGGAGTAGATCAGGCCGTCATAACCATTGGTGAAGACTGCCGCCGAAATGCCGAGAAACGAGGCCGCCGACATGTAGTCGCCAGCAATTGCCAGGCCGTTCTGGAATCCGGTGATGCCGCCGCCACCGGTGTAGAAAGCGGCTGCCGATTTTGTCTTGGTTGCCGCCCATTTGGTAATGAACAGCGTGCCAATGACGAACACGGAAAACATGCCAATTGCCGTCCAGTTGGTCGGCTGCCGCTGCATCTGCCCGAGGTCTCCGCCCGCTGCAAGGGCGGCCGATGCCAGCAGCAGCGCCGCGCTGGCGACGATGGCGTGGTGGGCTTTCATGCCACCTCCCGCTTGATCTGCTCGGTCAGCTTGTCGTACGAGGCGTTGGCATGGCGCACGTAGAAGCCGGTGATGGCCACCGTGAATGCAATCACGAACAAGCCGATCGGCATGCCCCATGTCATCACGCCGCTTCCCATTCTCGTCGCAAGCAGTTCCTTGTCGAAGGCGATCAGCAGGACGTACCCGTAGTAGACAATCAGCATCACGGCGGTCAGGGACCAGCCAAGCCTGCTGCGTTTGTGGACAAGCTCATGGTATGCGGGATTTGCCCTGAGTCTTGCGACCAGATCTTCATTCATCGATGTCTCCTGCCATTTCTTTTGCTTCGTCATCGCCGGCCTTGGGCGGCGCAGTGCTGGACGCGATGGATGTCATCGCAATCCATGCCGCTAGGTTAATCGCTACCCCTTACCCAGGTCTTACACGCGCGGTGACTGGCGCGGCGCATCGCGCATGCGGCTAGCGGCGTTGCGGCACGAGCACTACCGGAACGGCACTATGGCGCACGATCTCCTCTGCAACGCTGCCCATCAACAGGCTCTTCAGGCCGCTGCGCCCGTGCGTGCCGGTCACGACGAGTTGCGCATCGCTGCGCTCCACGATGCGCCGAAGCTGGCCGGCGATGTTTCCCGGCGCGTCGATGTCATCGACCATCACGACGCGGCCTCGAACATTCCTCGCTTCCGCGCTCGCCAGGGCATCCGCCAGCAGCTTCTTGCCCTCTGCGACAAGCCTGGCCCGCACGCCCTCCTCCTCATAGCCGGGGTCGACGATATGCACGATCTCAAGTTCGGCATCGAAGGCCGCCGCCAGCTTGATCGCCTCGTCGAGGCCCCTCGCCGCGCATTGGCTCCCATCGACGGCAACCAGAATCTTCTGGTACATGAGCTGTCTCCTCTACCAATGGCAATGTCCTGCCGTCTACTTGCTCTGTCCCTCGGTGTAGGGATCGAACTTGCCCGACCGCGCCACATCGTCCGGTTGGGGCCGCTCGTCCGGCAGCTTCTTCGCCGGCGCAGCGTTGGACTTCGTCCTCACGCCATCGGTGTACGGGTCGAAATTCCCGGCCTTGCTGGCACCTTCCTTCCCCTTTTCAGGCGACGACGGCTTTGCCTTGGTCGTATGGGAGCCGCCATACAAGTCGCCGCCATCCGTGTAGTTCTTCTGCGCCATGGCGGGTGCCGCCAGGAGGGCAACGACTGCTGCCGTAGCCACTAAGGTCATCCGTTTCATTCTGGTCTCCTTCAAGCACAAGATGGCTTTGAGTCCAGACTAGGTGCCACGTCCCGGCGGGGCTTGATACATATCAAGCCGCCCCGCCGAGCGGATAAGCGACACGATGCCGAGGGGTCACGGCGTGGTGGCGCTAATGATTCTCAGTATTCGCGCACGCTCTCAACGTCATATTTCTCACTGGAAGAAGCTATATTGTGATGAGCCGGGCCATCGGGCCTCCGGCGCAGGTGCCAGCCCGCGCCACCTCCAAATGAGCCGAAAATGACGCTCCCCACACCGAATGCGGATGGCCGCTGGATCCTGCCGGATCAGATCACAGGGAACGAGGCATGTTTTTCCGCAATAGTGCGCACCTCCATGGAGGCCATTATTTCGGTAAACGAGGGACAAAGCATTGTGCTCTTCAACCCCATGGCTGAAGCGCTGTTTGGCATCTCCGCATCCGAGGCGGTCGGAAAGCCGCTGGACCTGCTGATTCCGAGCCGGTTCCGGGCCTCGCATGCGACGCACGTCAAGCGCTTCGGCGTCACCGGCGTGTCGGATCGACAAATGGGCCAGCAGCGCACCCTCTTCGGCCTGCGTCGGGACGGCAGTGAATTTCCGATCGAGGCTTCCATCTCGCAAACCAGCGACAGCCAGGGACGCAAGCTGTTCACCGTCATGCTGCGAGACGTCACGGAGCGCGTGCGCGCCGAAGCAAGGTTGCGTCACTCGCGGGAAGAACTGCAGGCCCTCTCTGACAGCATCCTCTCCACCCGGGAGGAGGAGAAACGGCGGGTGGCCAGGGAACTGCATGACGACATCGGCCAGCGTTTGAGCGCCCTGAAAATGGACCTCGTCATGCTGGAGAACGATCTGCGCAGGGAGGGCGCCTCCACCGGCAGTTGCAGTCAGGCCGCCGCCATGCACGCCGGGCTCGATGCCGCCATTGCCGCCGTCCGACAGATTTCGGCAGACCTTCGGCCAGCCCTCCTGGATGAACTGGGCCTGACTGCGGCACTCGACTGGCTGGGAAAGGATTTCAGCCATCGTTACGCCATTTCCGTCGACACCCATGTGCCGGATCATGTCGAGGTGTCCGATCAGGCAGCGACCGCGGTGTTCAGGATCGTTCAGGAAGCCCTGAACAACGTCGTCCATCATGCCAACGCGAGCCGCGTGTGGATCGACCTGCATCAGGCCGACGACGACCATGTCCTGTCTGTGCGAGACGATGGCGACGGCTGGGACGGCGAGATCAAGGACCCTGCCCGTCGCTCGTTTGGATTACTCGGTATTCGGGAGCGCGCACGCCTGCTTGGCGGCACCTTGTCTCTTGCCAATACCCCGGGCCGGGGCTTCGAACTTTCCCTGCGGTTTCCCACCAGGTTTGCCGAGACGAGGTAATGCCATGATACGTGTGGTGATTGCAGACGATCATGCCGTCGTGCGTAACGGCTTGCGGCATATTCTCGAACGGGAATCCGATGTGGGGGTCGTTGGCGAGGCCTCCAAGGCATCGGAGGTGTCACATGTGGTCAGGGAAACTTCGCCGGATGTCATCCTGCTCGATCTTTCCATGCCTGGCCGCAGCGGCCTGGAACTGGTGCGACTGGTGCGTACCGATCATCCCGCCACGCGCATCCTCGTGCTGACCATGCATGCGGAGGAACAGTACGTCGTCCGCGCCTTTCGCGCCGGCGCCGCCGGCTACCTGACCAAGGACAGTGCGGCGACCGACCTCATTGACGCGCTCCGGAAGGTTGCCGGTGGCGGCACCTACGTCAGCCCGGAAATGGCGGAGAAACTCGCCCTCGGCCTGCAGGAGCGCCCCGACGCCCCCCATACCGGCCTGTCGGACCGGGAGCTCGAAGTCTTCCGCCGCATCGTGAACGGGGAGTCCCTGACCGAGATCGCCGAGGCCCTCTCCGTGAGTGCGAAAACCGTCAGTACCTACAAGATGCGCCTGCTCGAGAAGTTGCAGCTGCGCAGCGACGCGGCACTGGTGCGTTACGCCATCCAGGCCAACCTCTTCCCCGACGACTCAGAAATCTAGCCCCCTGGCGTCAAAGGATGGGAAAGCCATTCGACGTTGATGTATCGCAACGTCGACCTTCCGCACTCACTTAGAGTGAAGCCATCCCCGTGCTCGACCCTTTGCCAAGGAGCCTGGATGGACATCTCGGCCATCATCATCCATGTGGACGCATCCCCACAATCCGCGGCCAGGCTCTCGCATGCGGTGGCGATCGCTACGGCATTCCATGCCACGTTGATCGGCCTGCTTTCGCAGAATGCCGACGCCCCGGCCGGGACCGATCACCACCACAATGGCAAACACGTGCGGAGCGGCATCGCAGCCGACCTCTCGGCCAACTGTGATGCGGCCAGACTGGCCTTTGACACCGCCACGGAGCACCTGCCCGTGGCGGTGGACTGGCGCGTCGGGGAAGGCACGCCTATCGATGCCATGCATTGTGAAGGCCGGCTGGCAGATCTCATCATCGTGGGCCAGCCGGCGCCAGGGGAGGTCGGCGCCTCTGCCACACGGCGGTTCATTGAATTGACGATCGTGGGCACGGGCCCGCCGGTGCTGGTGCTCCCCGCCGGCGGCAAGATTGCCGCAGCCCCGTGGCCGTATGCATCGGCCATGGTGGCGTGGAGCGGCACCCGCGAATCGGCACGGGCGCTGCGGAGCGCCCTACCCTTCCTCCGGCTCGCCCGCCGCGTGAACCTCGTACCCTGCCCGCCTGACGGCCTGGGGCGCCACCCAGGTGCCGCGCCGCCAAGCTACGCGATGAGCTGGCTTTCCCGCCATGGCGTGAAAGCGACGCTGACGGAAATGACCGTCCATCAATCCGGCAGTGTGGGCGACGCCCTGCTGGAATTGACTGCGCGCCGCAAGGCCGACCTCCTCGTCTGTGGGGAATACGGGCGCCGCGTCATGCGCGATAACGTCCTGGGCAGCGTCGCCGACACGCTGCTGAGCAAATCGCCGATTCCCACGCTCTTCGCCTGCTAGATATCCCGGCACTTCATCCCCGCCATGTCAGGTTACCCTGACAGAAACCGACTCATTCCTGACGCTGGTCTCAGCCGTTGCTGATTTCGCTCGACCTCGCGCTCGTCAATACTCAATCCAACGGCTCACGTCTGATGCGACCGCCGGCGCAGGACTCAAGTCCGCGCCCACTGCAGCCTCAACAGGAGGAAGCAATCATGTACGGATCCACTCAGGTGTTGGAAGCATCGCATTCGCCAGGCGCGGACGACCTATTGGCGGCTTATGCGCGCCTCGGCGAAGCGCCAAGGCAGATGAATGCGAACTGTTCGCTTTGCAGTCTCCGGGCGCTCTGTTTTGCGTCGTGCCTGGGCGAAGATGAACTGCCCCGCCTCGAAAGGGTTGTCAGTCAATGGCGCATGATCCATCGCGGCGATTATCTCTTCCGCGTCGGCGACAAGTTCCACAGCTTGTACACCCTGCGCTCGGGATCGTTCAAGACCGTTGCCGGCCACGAAGATGGCCTGGAACATGTCAGCGATTTCATCCTGCCAGGCGAAACGCTTGGACTGGGCGCCATCGGCAGCGGGCAATACGATTGCGATGCCATCGCGCTGGAAGACAGTGCGGTCTGCATCATCCCCTTTGCCTCGCTGGAATCGCTCTGTCACGACGTGCGCAGCGTGCAGCACCACCTCAACCAGACCCTCAGCCGTGAAATCGTGCGTAGTTCCAGGCAAATGGTCCTGCTTTCCGGCATGACCGCTGAACGACGCGTTGCGTCATTCCTGGTCGATTTCTCGCGGCGCCTGCTTGAGCGGGGGTACGCGGCGCGGTCGTTCACGCTGCGCATGACGCGTGAGGAAATTGGCAGCTACCTCGGCATCAAGCTCGAGACCGTCAGCCGGACCTTCTCCCGATTCCAGCGCGAAGGGCTGATGCGGGTCGACGGCAAACAGATCGAGATCTTCGACCCGGAGGCGTTGGCGCAGATCTAGATGACCGCCGGGACGGAGGGAGCGGATCGCGAATGATTCTCAGCAGCCGCATTCGTCACCTCAGCACCTACACTGATTGCAGCGCCATGGCGAGTGCCGGCGCCAGGCGCCATCCCACTCGCACATGGCGAAAAGCCAACTTCATGAATCTGCTGTTACTGGTCATCTCAGCACTGACTCTCCTTGGCGGCTGGGCGGCCAGCCAGTTCGGCGATGCGAACCTCGCTCGCTGGATCTGGATCGGCGGCATTGCCCCGAATGTCCTCGCCTTGCTCGTCGACTGCACAAGATCGCTGTTGCGACGGCAGGCCGGGGTCGATCTGCTCGCCCTCCTCTCCATTGGCTTCGCACTCTGGTTCGGCGAATGGCTGATTGCGTCCGTCATTACGCTCATGCTGGCCAGCGGGCGCATGCTGGAGTCGTACGCGCAAGCGCGCGCGCAACGGGAGATCACCGCACTGCTCGCCCACGCGCCGAAGCGCGCGCACCGGTTCGACGGGCAGCAGTGGCAGGACATCGACCTCGCTGACGTACGCGTTGGCGACCAGTTGATGGTCAGGCATGGTGAAATCGTCCCGGTCGACGGCACGCTCAGCCATCCGGCCGACCTTGACGAGTCCACCCTGACCGGCGAGGCCGCAATCCGGAAACGGGCGGCGGGCGAGGCAGTCAGCAGCGGCGTGCTGAACTCGGGCGCGGCCGTCGAAATGATCGCCGGTGCCACCGCTGAACACAGCACCTTCGCAGGCATCGTCCGGATGGTGGAAGCCGCCCAGAAGGAGCGCAGCCCTGGGGCGCGGCTCGCGGACCGCTACGCCGTGGCCTTCATGGCCGTCGCGGTGCTGCTGGCGGCCGCGGGCTGGATCTGGACCGGCGATCCGCTGCGGAGTCTCGCTGTACTCGTGGTTGCAACGCCGTGCCCCCTGATCCTGGCGGTACCCACTGCGATCGTTTCGGGGATGTCCCGTTGTGCCAAAAGGGGGGTGCTTGTCAAGGGCGGCGGCGCGCTCGAGCGTCTGGCCGTCGCGAACACCCTGTTCTTCGACAAGACCGGCACCCTGACCAGCGGGCGCGCCCACCTCGCTGCCGTCGATTGCGCCCCCTCGTTCCAGTCGGACGAGATCCTCCGCCTTGCCGGGTCCGTCGCCTGTGCCTCCACGCACGTTATCTCCGACGCAATTGCCGTGGCGGCGCGCGAGCGGGGATTGCAGCTGGCGCCCCCCGCGAACGTGCGAGAAGTGCCAGGATCCGGGGTACAAGCCATGGTCGGGGGCCTGGATATCAAGCTGGGCGCCATGCAGTATGTGCTCGGCACAGGCGACCTTCCGTCCTGGGCAGGCGCGTCCCTGAAGCGCATGCGCCCGGAAGGCGCCTCTACCGTGTTCCTCAGCATCGATGGCCGCCTTGCCGGCCTCCTGCAGTTTCTGGATGGTATCCGCCTGGAGGCACCCCGCGCGCTGCGCATGCTCCGGGAGCTGGGCATTCAGCGTCAGGCCATGCTCACCGGCGACCAGATCGACATGGCGCAGTCCGTCGGCGAGATCCTGGGCATCACGGAGGTCTTTGCCGAGCAGTCTCCGGCGGACAAGCTGGACAAGATCAAGCGCGCGCGGGCGTCGGGAACCGTGATCATGATTGGAGACGGCACCAATGACGCCCCGGCCCTGGCTGCCGCCGACGTCGGGGTGGCCATGGGTGCGCGAGGCGCCGCCTCCACCGTGCAGGCTGCGGATGTTGTCCTGCTCGTCGACCGCTTCGACCGCCTGGTCGACGCCGTCACCATCGCCCGAGGCACTCGCCGCATCGCCTGGCAGAGCGTCATGGTCGGCATGTCGTTATCGTTCCTCGGCATGCTGGTGGCGCTGGCCGGATATCTTCCCCCGTTCTCCGGCGCGGTTTTGCAGGAGGTGATCGATGTCGCCGTCATCCTCAATGCACTGCGCGCGCTGCGCCTGTCGCCCGCAAAGTCGACGAATTCCCTGCCTGCTACGGAGGTGGCCAGGCTCCAGCACGAGCATGTGGAGCTCGGCCAGTACCTCGACCAGATCCGGACCCTGGCGGCAACCCTTCCGCAGCTTGATCCCGGCAAAATGAAATCCGAGCTGGCGGCCGTGGTGCAGCTTCTGGCCGAGAACATCCTCCCCCACGAGCGCGATGACGACTGGAACCTCTATCCCGGCATCGCGCGGCGGCTGGGCGGCGAGGATCCGCTGGCGGCGTTGAGTGCCGTGCATCGAGAGATCTTTCGCACCGCCCGCCAGCTCGACCTGATCGTGCGGGAGATGCTCCCCTCCGGCCCCGACAGCAGCGAGATCCGCGAGGTGCAGCGACTGCTCTACGGCCTGGAGGCCATCCTGCGCCTGCACTATTCGCAGGAGAACGAGCTGTTTCACGTGCTGGGCGAGGCACCAGGATGAGATCGCACCGGCAGCCTTGACTTGGCGCAAAGCCCCGGCAATCGCCCCGCCTATGCTGGATGCAAGGCGTCATGCCACGCGGCGACGCCCCATGCAGCGCTCCAACGGCTACCAGGGGATTCTCCATGTACGAACGCATCTTGCTCGCCGTCGACGGCGGCCCATCCTCCGACCTTGCGATCTCGCAGGCTATTCTTGTCGCCAAGACCATGAACGCCGAAGTCAAGGCGATCTTCGTCGTGGACGATAGCGAACTCTTCTTCGAGGGCAGCCATATCAACCCGGACGATATCCTGCGCGACCTCTTCAGCGTCGGGCAGCAGACGCTGAGCCGCGTGGCGGCACGGCTCCGGGATGCGGGCGTGCGCTGCACCACCGCAGTGATCGAACGGCCGGTGTCACCCGGGCAGATCTCGTCGACGATCGTGGCGCAAGCGGACACGTGGCCCGCAGACCTGATCGTGATGGGCACGCACGGCCGCCGGGGCGTCAGGCGGATCATCATGGGAAGCGTGTCCGAAGGCGTCATTGCCAAGACGAACAAGCCCGTGCTGCTGGTACGCAGCGAACGGGACGCCTGAACGGGCGCCGCAGATTCACGCCAGCGGGTACGACGCCCGATACTCGGGCATCGTGACATGCCACTGCAGTTCGCGTTCGATCCGCTGGCGCAGTGCATCGCTGGCCTCCGGCTCGCCATGCACGACGAAGGCACGCCGGGGCGGCGTACTGAAGCCCCGCAGCCAGACCATCAGTTCATCTGCATCGGCATGCGCCGACAAGTGCTGGATCTGCGCCACCGAAGCGCACACGGTAATGTCCTGCCCGTGCATGCGTAGCGTGCGCCGGCCGGCGGCCAGTGCCGCGCCGCGCGTGCCGGCGGCCTGAAATCCCGACAGCAGGATCGTGCTGCGTGCATCCTGCCCGTAGGTCTCCAGATGGTGGACAACCCGCCCGCCAGTCGCCATTCCGCTGCCCGCGAGGATGATCTTCGGATTGCCAACGTGATTCAACGCGATCGACTCCTCCATGGTCTGCACGGGAGTCGCCATCGCACACGCCGCCGCACACGCCTCGCGCGGAATATGCAGTTCCTCCGGATGCAGCGAAAAGATCTGCGTGGCATCGATCGCCATGGGGCTGTTGAGGTAGATCGGCACGTCAGGCAGGCGCCCCTGCTGCCGCAGGCGGTAGAGGCAATAGAGGATGGACTGGGCCCGGCCTACCGCGAACACCGGCACGATGAGGCTCCCTCCCCGGCCGATCGTGGCATCGATGATCTCGCCCAGGGCGTCCACGGGGTCTGTCGCAGGGTGGAGCCGGTCGCCATAGGTGGACTCCACCAGCAGGTAATCCGCCCGGGCAATGGTTTCCGGCGGGCGCATGACCACGTCATGCTGGCGGCCGAGGTCGCCCGAGAACACAATCCGCTGGCCCTCCACATACAGCGTCACGATCGCCGCGCCGATGATGTGCCCCGCCCGGTGGAACTCCGCCTCCACGCCGGGCGCCACCGTCACCCGGGAGGCGAATCGGGTGGGCTCGAGCCGACGCAGCGCGCGCGCGGCGTCGGCGGCCGTATAGAGCGGTAACGCGGGATGGTGGCGCGAGAAGCCCTTGCGGTTGGCGAAGTTGGCGTCTTCTTCGGCGAGATGCGCGCTGTCGGGCAACAGGATGCCGCAAAGCTGCGCGGTGCCCATGGTGCAGAAGACCCGACCGCGGAAGCCGTTGCGCACCAGCAGCGGCAGATAGCCGCTGTGATCGATATGGGCATGCGTGAGCACCACCGCATCGAGCGAAGCCGGATCGACCGGAAAGGGGTCCCAATTGCGCAAGCGTAGCGCCTTATAACCCTGGAACAGACCGCAATCGACCAGAATCCGGCTCCGGCCGGTGTCCAGCAGATACTTGGAGCCGGTCACTGTATCCGTCGCACCGAGGAACTGGAGTTGCATCGTCGGTCTCCGTCAGTGCGACATGAACAATGGCACCTCGCACCGCTGCAGCAAGGTGCGGGTCGTGCCGCCGATGACCAGCTCCCGTAGCCTGGCGTGCCCATAGCAGCCGGCCACGAGCATATCTGGCGCCAGTGTCTCCAGGCACGAGAGGATCGCCTTTCGCGGCGCGCGGTCGGTAGGCAAGCTACGGCTCGCGGCGTCGATGCCGTGCCGCCGCAGATAAGCCTCCAGGCCGGCGTGTGGCGTGCCCGGCATCCCATGCGTGTGGCCATCCTCGGACGTGAGGATGGTGACCTGCCGGGCTCGCCGCAGTAGCGGTAGCGCGTCGGCGACGGCTCGCGCCGCCTCGCGCCCCCCGTCCCAGGCGATGGCCATGTGGCCACCATGCAGCGCCCGCATCGCCTGGGGCAGCACCATGACCGGCCGCCCGGCGCTCAGTATCACCTGCTCGGGTACATCGGGCACCACCGGCGGCACGCCGTCCCACGGCGGGCGCTGCGCCAGCAGGCTGAGATCGGCCAGCTTTCCGCGTGTGACGAAGGCCCGGGGCGCTTCATCCTCGACGGCCTCATGCGCAAACGATATCGCCAGCCCCATCTCGGCCACCATGTCCTTCATCAGGTCGCCATATGCGGCAGCTTCGGCCCGCAATTTGTCGCGTGCCAGGGCCGCATGACGTGGGCCATCGTCATCCGAACCGCGCAGATGCCCTAGCGGCACGCCCGTCGCCGTGACGCCGGCAAGGTGTGCACCAAAGGCGGACGCCAGGCGCGCAGCCGCGCGCAGGCGGTCACGGCAGCCCGCGTCGCGGCCAACTTCCACCAGAATTGTCTTGAAGTCCATGTCGTAAGGGCTAGTGGGTCATCAGTACCGGAACGGTCATCGAGGCGAGCAACGTCCGCGTCACGCCGCCGAGCACCAGCTCCCGGAAGCGCCCATGTCCGTATGCACCCATGACCACGAGGCTGGCGTCGAAGTTGGCGGCGCGTGACAGGATCAACTCGCCGATCGCCAGATCCGTTCCGCCGGGAGCGTGCTCGACGACCACCTCCGCGCCTTGCCCTTCGAGCAGGCGCACCGCTGCCGCCACCGGCGAAGCATCGGTACGCAGCGCCATGGTTGCCGAGTTCGCGTGGAGCACGCATACCTGGCCACCCGCCAGCAGGGGAATCGCATCGTGCAAAGCGCGCGCCGCTTCGCGCCCGCCGTCCCACGCGACCATGGTGCGGGGACCAAGCGCCCCGAAAGTGCCCGCGCAGGGGATGACAAGGATCGGCCGCCCCGACTCCAGCACCAGGGATTCGAGAAACTGCGGGGCGACGTAGCTATCGGGATCGTTGGCATCGTACTGGCCAGCCACGACCAGTCCGGCCTCGCGGACTTCCCTGAGCGCCATGGTCACGGGCTCTCCCTCCGTGGCGCGCCATTCGACGTCGATCGACAAGTGCTTTACCGCAGCCTCGAATTTGGCGCGGACCTGCTCACGCGCTTCGTTGCGCCGGGCCCGGTCCGCCTCCAGGTACTGCGCCGCGTTGTCCATCAGGTAGAACCAGCGAGGATCTGGTGCAAAGCCCACAAAGAGCCCCACCAGACGGCATTGGTGCGCCACCGCCAGCCGCACCGCCACATCGAGCCGGATCAGCGCCCGGTTGCTGGTGTCCAGGTGGACGAAGATGCTGTGATAGGTCATGACAGGCTCCGAAGATGACGAGCTAGTGCGACTAGTGCGAGAGAAGGAGCGGGATGGTGCTGTGGCGCATCAGGGCGTGCGTCGTGCCGCCCATGACCAGTTCACCCAATCGCGAGTGCCCGTAGCCGCCCGCCACCAACAGGCTGGTGGCATCGGCATTCGCAATCCGCAACAGGCTGTCTGCGGGATGCTCGCCTTCTTCCACCCGTACCGTGGCCGAGATGCCGTGCGTGGACAGCCAATGCGCCATGCCGGCAACGTTCGCCTCGTCGGGCCTGCCCGCCTTGACAATCACGACGATGGTCACGCGTGTGGCCTCGGCCAGCAGCGGCAATGCATCCGCCACCGCGCGCGTGGCCTCCCGGCGGCCGTCCCAGGCGATCAGGACGTGCCCACCCAGGCGGAACCGCGCGCCGCCGGGCGGTACCAGCAGTATCGGCCGTCCCGCGTGGAGTAACGCGTACTCGGCGGCCTTCGCCATCGGCACCGGCGCCGTCTCAAACGCGGACGGCGGTGCCGGCAGCACGATATCGGCGAAGTGACCCTGCAAGGCGAGGGCCGATCCGGCCTCCTGCTCCAGGATGACCTGGGAAGTCTGCACCTGCGGCGCCACGCGGCTCATGACCGCATTCATCGCCGTGGCGTCCGCGCGCACGGCGCGTTCCCGGCCGTTTTCATACAGCGCCTCGTAAAGCCCGGCCTGCTGCCCCGCGCTGCGGTACGGCTCGATCTGCATCCCCAGCGCGGTGAGCCCAACGACATGCCCCGAAGACGCCGACGCCAGCAAGGCCGCCGCCTCCAGGCGCACTTCACGCGCAATGTCATCCCCCAGATCCACGAGGACGGTCTTGTAGTCCATGGCATTCCCTTAATCAGCCGAGTGGAAGCTCGTCGCCACTGGAATGTAGCCATTGGCCGCTACGCCGGGTTGCGCCAAGTCAAGCCCCCGGGTCTCCCGTCTCTCCCCCTTATGTCTCAGGGCCATCTAGTCTTGTGAATGGGCGGAAGCACGATGCGCCCGGCTGACGACGTGCGGGAGGTGGGCCATGCATGACACGATGCGCGCGATGATCTTCGATGGCGGCAGCGCGCACCTGCGCGCGGCGCTTGTGCCGGTTCCGATGCCTGGACCGGCCGAGGTGCGGATTGCGGTGTCCAGATGCGGCATTTGCCGTACTGACCTTCATGTCGTCGATGGCGAGTTGCCGCACCCAAAGCCGGCGCTGATACCGGGGCACGAAATCGTCGGCAGGGTCGATGTGTGTGGCGCCGGCGTCACCGGCCTCGCCCCTGGCGACCGGGTCGGCGTACCGTGGCTGGCGCATACCTGTGGCCAGTGTCCCTACTGCCTCGCCGGCCTTGAAAACCTCTGTGACAAGCCCCTGTTCCACGGCTATACGCGCGACGGTGGCTACGCCGAGTACGTGATCGCCGACAGCCGGTACTGCTTTCCGATCCCGGCCGGATACGACGACGAGCATGCGGCGCCGTTGCTCTGCGCCGGTCTGATCGGCTTCCGGACGCTGCGCATGGCCGGGGAAGCAGCCAGACGGATTGGCATCTATGGCTTCGGCGCCGCAGCACATATCGTCACGCAGATTGCCGCCGCCCGGGGCCAGCAGATCTACGCCTTCACCCGGCCCGACGACGAGGCAGCGAAGCGCCTGGCACTGGAAGTCGGCGCGAGCTGGGTCGGATCGAGCACGGACGCAGCGCCCGTAGCGCTCGATGCCGCGCTGATCTTCGCGCCTGTCGGCGCCCTGGTGCCCACCGCACTCCGTGCCGTGCGCAAGGGTGGCACGGTGGTGTGCGGCGGCATTCACATGTCCGACATTCCCACCTTCCCCTATCGGCTGTTGTGGGAGGAACGACGGATCGTCTCGGTCGCCAACCTGACCCGCGAGGACGGCCACGAGCTGATGCGCGTCGCCGCCAACACGCCGCTGCGCACCCACACCACGTCCTACCCGCTCGCACGCGCGGAAGACGCCCTCTCCGACCTGCGTAGCGGGCGGCTCACCGGCGCGGCCGTGCTGAACATCGGGTCGACACTCAGCGGATGGTGATGGACTTCTGTGGCGTGGCCTCCCGCTTCGGCAGCACGAGGCGCAGCACGCCGTCCTGGTAGCTCGCATCGACCTTGCTCTCGTCGATGTTCGTGTCGAGCGTGAAAGCCCGCTGCATCGATCCACTGTAGCGTTCACGCCGGATCACCCGCTCGCCGTCCTTCTCCTCGCTGGCCTTCTCGATCTTGGCGGAGATCATGACCGTGCCACGCTCGACGGATACCTGAATGTCTTCCTTCTTGGCGCCCGGGATCTCGGCCACCACGGTGTAGTCCTTGTCCGACTCGGTGACATCGACCTTGAATGCGAGGCCAGTGTCGGGGCCGCCCCGCAGTGCGCGAAACATGCCATGGAACATGTCGCCGATGGGTTCCATTGCAAACGGGTCGTACAAACGGATATTGCTCATGAAGATCTCCTTGATGGATAGCTCGCAGTGACACGAGCGACTTCATACTGGCAAAGACGACGGCTTTGCCATTGCGCCAGATCAAGCCTGCGCCACCGTGCATTTCTATATTGGAGTCATGAAACCCCATGAGATATCGCTTGCCCCCGTCCCCGCTATCCTGCTCGCGGATGCCGGCGTCGCGACGTGGGCGTCCTGACCATGAGCGAAGCGGTCAGTGAATCCGCCGCGCCGGTGGAATCAAGCCATGACGTGCTATTCAAGCCGCTTGGCATCGATACGTGGCGAGAGCATGTCGTGTATCTCCACCGCGATTGCGCCGTGTGTCATGCCGAAGGCTTCACGGCACAGACACGCGTCACGGTCACCATAGGCACGCGTAGTCTGGTCGCCACGCTGAACCTGGTGGGTTCGGCATTGCTCAGTCCCCTGCAGGTGTCGTTATCGACGGGCGCCTGCAACATCCTGCAAGCGCGAGAAGGCGACATCGTTCGCGTGTCTCATGGGCCGACGCTGGATTCGTTGCGCGGGGTGCGGGCAAAGGCCTATGGCCACCACCTGGATCGTGCCCAACTCTGCGCGATCATGCATGACGTTGCGGCTGGCCGCTACGCCGACGTGCATATCGCCGCGTTCCTCACTGCCTGCGTCCACGGCAAGATGAATCTGCGCGAGACGGTCGATCTGACCCGGGCCATGGTGGAAACCGGCGAGACGCTGCGTTGGGACAGGGCGATCATCGCCGACAAGCACTGCGTAGGCGGCCTGCCCGGCAACCGGACAACCCCGATCGTGGTCGCCATTGCCGCCGCGTCCGGCCTGATGATTCCGAAGACGTCCTCCCGCGCGATTACCTCTCCCGCCGGCACGGCGGACATGATGGAGGTACTCACCCCTGTGGCGCTGAGCGCCGGCCGCGTACGCGAAGTCGTGGCGGCAACCGGCGCCTCCCTCGTTTGGGGCGGCGCTCTGTCGCTCAGCCCCGCCGACGACGTACTGATCCAGGTAGCCCGCGCGCTGGAACTGGATAGCGACGCACAAATGGTGGCATCCATCCTGTCAAAGAAGATTGCCGCAGGCGCGACGCACGTGCTGATCGATGTTCCGGTAGGGCCCTCGGCCAAGATCCGGCAGGAAGCGGATCTGAACCGGTTGCGCAAGCTGATGACGCACGTCGCTGCGGCATGCGGCATCCGCGTCCTGGTTGTCCGCACCGACGGCACCCAGCCCGTGGGCCGTGGCATCGGGCCGGCGCTGGAAGCCCGCGACGTCCTCGAAGTCCTGCAATGCAAGCCCGGCGCACCGCAGGACCTGCGCGCACGCAGTGTGATGCTTGCGGGGCTGCTGCTTGAGTTCTGCGAGAGCTGCCCCGAAGGTGCCGGCCCGGCGCTGGCCGTCCGCGCGTTGGACAGCGGCGCCGCCTGGCGAAAATTCGAAGCCATCTGTGAGGCACAGGGGGGCTTGCGCGCGCCTGGGGAAGCAGTATTCCGGCAGGACATGACTTCGCCAAACGACGGCATCGTGACGGAGATCGACTGTCGGCTTCTTGCCCGCACCGCCCGCCTTGCCGGCGCGCCGGAACGGCAGGTGGCCGGGATCGACATGAGCGTACGCCTCGGTGACGCGGTTAGACGTGGTGACACGCTCTACACGCTGCACGCCCAGGCCTCGGGAGAGCTCGCCTACGCCGCCGCGTACGCCACAAGCCACCCGGCGATCCGGATTGGCGAACCTCGCTGAAAACCGGATGTGCGCTGTTGACACAAGTCAAGGGTGCCGCCGAAGCAGCTTCTAGACTGATCATGCACTGGCGAGGTGCTGCCCTGTGACGAAGCTCCCCGTCATCGGTTCAGCAAGCCGGAGAAAGGGGAATGTCATGCCTGATAACGTCATCGTCTACTACTCTCGCACCGGGACTACGCGGCAGGTTGCCGAAGCGCTCGCCGCCCAGACCGGTTGGCCGTTGGCCGAGATCCAGGACGTGCAAAGCCGTGCAGGGCTGATCGGCGATCTGCGTTGCGTGGTGGACAACCTGTTCCGCCGGCGTCCGGCTTACCGGTACAACGGTCCGCCACTGGCCAACTGTCGGTCGGCGGTGGTGCTGGCGCCCGTGTGGATTGGCCATCTGGCCGCCCCGATGCGGAGCTTTCTCCACGATCAGATGCCATTCTCCGCAAGGCTTGCCGCCGTGTGCGTGATGGCGGCACGGGGTGGTTTCGATGCGGCCGCGGAGATCGCGCTGACCTGCGACAAGCCGCCCCGCCCAACGCTGGTGCTGTTGCAGCGCGATATCGCCAGCGGCGAGGCCTTCCAGGATCTTTCGGCATTTTCCAAGAGCCTGCTCCAGGGCGAGACGGAAACTGACAGCGGCCCCCGACAAGCCTGGCTATCGCCAAACGAGGCATGACGTCCATGGAGACCAACATGAGCAATATCGTTCTCGCTACAGATGGTTCGGCCTACGCCGATGCCGCCGCGCGGAGTATCGTCGAGAAGCACCTCTTCAGGGATGACGTGACCGTCCATCTGGTGCATTGCACACCCGACCTGTCGGGCGAGGTCAAGCAATTTGTCAGCCGCGAGGACATCGCGGCCTGGCATACCGACGAAAGCAAGCGTGCGATGCAGTCCGCGCAGGATATTCTTCGCGCGGGCGCCGTTCCAGTGGAGACCCATGCACTGATAGGTTTCGCCCCCGAGCGCATCGTGGCCGTGGCCAAGGAAGTCAACGCCGTCGCCATCGTCATGGGCACGCATGGCCGTGGCGCTTTCCTGGACGCCATCATCGGGTCTGTGGCGGGGCGGGTCATCGCCCGTGCGCCCTGCCCGGTCGTGCTCGTAAAGGCCCCGGCAAGCGCAGCCTGACCCCCCGGGCCTCAGACGGACCGGGGCCGTTGGCGCCTGGACGCTTCGACGCCGAAGTCTTATTCCACCAGGGCGCTACGGCCCGAGAGGAGCTTCACCATGTATCAAAGAATCCTGGTCGCCATTGACGACAGCCATTGCGCCCGCGCGGCGCTGGCGGAGGCCATTCACCTGGCGGCGTCCTGCAAGGCCGAACTGGAGATCACGCATGTGATCGACTACGGCTTCCTGCAGCACGAACTCGGCCAAGGGGAGCTCAGCACCCGGCGGCCACAGCTCGCGGCGGCCGGGAACACGCTCTTGTCCCGGGCGGCGGCCATCGCCAAGGCGGCCGGTGTGCCGTACACCACGACGCTCGTCGACGAGATGTCCGTGCTGGGGGATATCGCCAACGAGGTGCGCAAGATCGCTGCCACGTGCGGCGCGCAGATCATCGTCGTCGGCACCCACGGACGTCGTGGGATTCAGCGCCTGCTTGTTGGCAGCGTGGCAGAAAGCCTGGCACGCGAGTGTTCCGTGCCCGTGCTGCTTGTGCGCGAACCGATTCGGCCGGAAGGCGACGTCTCCGGCCCTGCCCCGGAGGTCACGGAAGCCGCAACCTAGCCGCAACTTGGCCTACTACGATCGCGTGGTCGATGTGTCTGCGACCCCGCGCGCGCGCCGGACACGTCGTTGCCGCAAGATCAAAGGTGCCAGCCGCGGCGCGCCGTCCCGGCCAGGCAAACGCCGCCGAGGTCCTTGACGACGCTGCGCATCGGCGCGCAAGAGCGCGCGTCGCAACTTGCCACCATCACGAGTTGCCCCGGCGCCAGTGAGAGTTTTCGTTCTGTCAATCCGACGCGCAGGAACTTCCCGCCGAGCCTCGCCCCGAGCACCCAGCCCAGCATGCCGCCGAGCATGGCAACCCCGAGCACTGCGATACTGCTTTCGGCCGGACCAAATGATGTGCCGTAGGCAAGGGTCACGGCGACACCGGCAATGACGCCGGCCACAAACCCTACTATTGCCGTTTCATCGCGGTAGGTAATTTGGCCAGCTTCGGTTCCAGGGAGGTTTTCGACAGGCTGCTTGTCTCGACATAGAAACCACGGGCCATTCGCCTCCCGATGGCCAGCCACGAGTTCGTGCAACCGGGTCTGCGCCAGCCTTGCAGTGGCAACATCATTGAGGATGAAATACAGGAGCGTGCGCATGACTCGCCTCCGAAGGGTGTTCCGCGTTGGTGTTGGGCTATCGGCGGCCGGAGAGCGGAACCTTGCTTAGGCACGTCATCTAATAAGATTAGGGGTCCTGGCCCAAGAAATGCGAGCGTCCTTACAATACAGAGGCCGCCCCGTAGCGGTACACTCCAATTGCCGTCCCGATCCGGGGCGGAAGCCCCCCTCCGCATCGGCGCAAGGTCTACGATGAATCGCATCCGGTACCTGGTGAACCTGTCCTATGAGATCCTGGATCCCACAGCGGACTTTCTGTTGCGTATCGAAGCGGCGAGAACAGGGCGGCAATCGATCGTCTCCGAGCACCTTGCGATCACGCCGGAGACACCCGCCACGCGCTACACGGATCCGGTCCTGCACAACCGCCTGCTGCGGATTCGGGCGAACAAGGGCCACCTGGCCATCCGGTATGAGACTGTGGTGGAGATCGACCATCGGCTCGACGATGGCGAATCGATCAGGCAGGTCCCAGTCGCCGAACTGCCCTTTGAGGTACTTCCCTTTCTGACGCCGAGCCGCTATTGCGAATCTGACCGCCTGATGGAATTCGCGATGCGCGAGTTTGGTGGCATGCGCCCTGGCTACCCGCGCGTGTATGCGATCAGGGAATGGGTGCGCAACCACATCCGCTTTCTCTCGCACTCAACCAACGAGCGAACGTCTGCGATCGATACGATCGTGGAGCGAACAGGAGTGTGCCGGGATTTCGCGCACCTGATGATCGCCATCTGCCGCGCGCTGAGTATTCCGGCCCGTATTTCCAGCAGCCTGGACTACGGCGCGGATCCGGCAATGGGGCCGCCGGATTTCCACGCGGTGGTAGAGGTGTACCTGTCGGGAGGCTGGTACCTGCTTGATCCCTCGGGTGTGTCGATTCCGACTGGCCTGCTGCGCATTGGCACCGGCCGGGATGCCGCCGACGTTCCCTTTGCGGCGATATTTGGAAAGGTTCAGTCGGAACGTCCCTATATCGAAATCGAGGCACTGACCGATTCTGCCGTCGGCATTGGCATGCCACTCGCCACGACTCACGCCATTTCGACCTGGTGACCAGCCATCAGCGCTGGCCGCCTTTCATTCCGATTTACGCTTTCCGCTTGTCGACGCCATCGTTCCGAGCCGACCACGCACGATGGCTTTGCCGGGCTTAGACCGGCGAGTGCCGCCGCGCTGGTCGCCTTGCCATATTGCCTGCGCCGACGGGCTTCAGTTCGCCCTCCCATGGCAACGCGTCGAGATCGAGCACATGGTCGCCGTCGGCGGTCTTGTGATAGAGCTGGTCGCGCAAGACCTGGCCAATGGCAATGCGGCATAACCGTTCGCTGGTCTGGTCGGTTGCGGGCTGGAGATCGCTGTCGGGGCTTCGCACCGCAAAGGAACGTCTCCCGGTGCCAACAAAGCTCGTGAATTGCACGCCCGTGGGGTGGTTTCCATCCCGGAAACTGACCGCCACATGGTAGGCAAGGTGCTCGACGTCGGCCGCTAGTGTGCAGAGGAAGCTGAAAGGAGGAGTGGCGCCGTGCATACTTGAATCGCCTTGAAAGAGAAAGTCATGGATTTTGCGACTGCCATTGACTGTACTCCTTCCCCTAGCTCTCGGCAGATCTATTTCTCCGCAGCGAAACAGCCCACTCGCTTCCAGGTACGCCACCGCAACAAAAAAGCTCCGCAAATGCGGAGCTCATTTACTAAGGTGCCAGCCGAGTCAGTTCAGAGAGACTGAATCTTCGTCGAGTGGGCCCCTTCTGACCAGGCTGCAGCAACAGCCGTGGCTGCATAACGGGACCGACAATTGATTATCGCCCGCCTCGGGCACTGACTTGCGGCGATCCAGCAATACATCGCCTATTTTAAATCCGAGGAGAAATTCTTGATGTAGCCATCGATATTTTCCTCAAACATAAGACGGTATTGCTCACAAAAATAGTTGATGGTCTCTTCCTTCGCCATCTCCGTCGCTTCACCTGAGGCGAAGCCGCGTGCGCTGCCCCACGCGTTGAAACGTGCGGAACCGTACATCATGGATGCGCTCAGCTTCCCTTGACTCTCTACAGTTCCGAGCTGCTCATTCGAGAGATTTAATGTGTGCGCCCGCTCTGTATATTTTGACTTAACCAGAGATCGGATACAATAACCCCGTCTTGACATTATGGATTTTATACGGATAATATTTATTTCAAATCATATTTCCGGTTGGCTCGACCCTCGGTACGCCCCCCTCCCTTCGGCAGTACCCCCAATCCCGGTTAATAATGGCGCCCCCTTCGGCGCGACGAATAGAACGGGTTGTGTCAGCATCTGTTATTTGGACGTGGAGAACGCCATGCGTGACATCATCGACGGCTTCCTGCGCTTTCAGCGAGAAGTCTATCCGCAACGCGTTGAGCTCTTCAAGCAGCTCGCGACGACGCAACATCCCAAGGCGCTGTTCGTCACCTGCTCGGACAGCCGCGTGGTGCCTGAACTCCTTACGCAACGTGAACCAGGCGAATTGTTCGTGATTCGCAATGCCGGCAACATCGTGCCTTCGTACGGTCCAGAACCCGGCGGCGTCTCGGCCACCGTCGAGTATGCGGTCGCGGTGCTGGGCGTGAAGGATATCGTGATCTGTGGCCACTCCGACTGCGGCGCGATGGGCGCCATTTCGCGTTGCACGTGCCTTGACCATCTGCCGGCGGTTGCGAGCTGGCTGCGCCATTCAGATGCCGCCAAAGCGATCAACGCGGCGCACCATTTCGACTCGCCTCGCGCCAAGCTCGACGGGCTCGTGCGCGAAAACGTGATCGCGCAACTTGCGAATCTCCGCACGCATCCTTCGGTGGCACTAGCGCTCGAACAGGGACGACTGAATCTGCACGGCTGGGTGTACGACATCGAAGCAGGCAGCATCGACGCACTGGACGGCGCGACCCGACGCTTCGTGCCGTTGGCCGAGTCGCCAACGACAGTCGCGGTAACTTCCCATCGCCACGGAAACGTATGACTACGCCCCCCTCGGGTGGGCCCATATTTTCGCATCCTCTCGGTGAACCGCAACGGCGGCAATGGCTATCGCGCGAGAGCTGTTTGGCATTAACGGCAGGCGACAAACAAATCGAAACACGCAGCGCACCACGGTACGGGTGCAACTGAGCAATCCCAAGGGAGGAGCCGGCCAGAGGATTTCAAGGGGAACGATCGCACCCTTCCACGTGCTTTTGTGTGCGTTTCGCGCGGCTTGTTCGCCAGGAACCAGATAGCGAAATGCCTCAGGCTCCGGCTCGGCGCGGTCGCTCGCGCGATGCCGGTGCAAATAGCTCGTTGCGCGCGGCCTCGGTAATCGCCGTCACGCAAGGATGCGTAATGCGGCGTTCTACCGAGATTGCGAAGAACTCTTCCGCCACGTCGGGGGCCGCCCCGAGCGCACGCACGCCGAATTGTTTCTCGATGTCCCGCTCCAAGACAGTGAGCCCGATAAAGATGCCCATCCCGCGCCGCCCAAACTCCTTGGCGAGGGCGCTGTCGTCAAATTCGCCGACGACCTGCGGGCGCAGCGCCCGCGCTTGCAACCAGTGTCGCAGGCGCTGGCCAACCGCGGACTCCTCGGCGGGCATGAGCATGGGCGCCCCGTCGAGGCACGCCGGGAAGGGCCTGTTGCAAAACTCGCGCAGCGCTGGCGCGGCGAAAAAGCTGATCCCGCAACCACCCAGCCGGTGGTTGAAAGCGCGCACGCTGACGGCGGAGGGAATCGGTGCATCCGCGATGATGAGGTCGAGGCGGTGAAGCGCCAACTCGGCAAGCAGCATGTCGAGCTTCCACTCGCGACAGATAATGCGAACGGGTTCCGGCAACTGCGAGGCCGGCTCGATCAGCCGACAGGCAATCGTCTTCGGAACGGCGTCGGCAACGCCCACGCGGAATTCGAGCAGCTTGCCTTTGTGGGGATACTCACGCACGGCCTCCTCAAGTTCCGCGCCAATGGAGAAGAGGGCCTCAGCGTAGCCAAACACCATGCGTCCTGTATCGGTAAGCGCCAGACCACGTCCGCTCCTGACCAACAGCGGCATGCCGAGCGCCTCTTCGAGGGACTGGATCTGGCTGCTGATCGTCTGCGGCGACAGGTGCAGACATTCGCTGGCTCGGATCACGCCCCCAAGTTTGGCCACCTGATAGAAATAGTGGAGATGCTTGTAGTTCATGAGGATCGCCCCTTGTCGCAGCCTGGCCGAGCAGGCAAACCCTCCCATTTTTTCGAATGATGGTATCCAAACAATCTGCTTTTCGCCGGCAGTTTCGCATCCTAGATTGCAAATGTCACCTGCAGTGGTGCCCAGGATTCGGCGGTCGTTGGATTGGGTCCGCACTCGCGAACCTGCCACCGTACCTTTTTTTTCAACGGCACGGGCGAGTGCATCACCCATCCCTTTCGGGAGATATCGACATGGCTACGCTCCTTTTGCCTTGCGACGGTTCAGCCAGCGCGCTGCTTGCGGTGCGGCATGCCATCGCCGAATTCCGCCAGGGGGATGCACAGCGAATCCATTTGCTGAATGTGCAGCCGCCTTTCTCACACTACGTGAATCGCTACACCGCTCCCCAGCTGCGTGCCGACTTCCACCGCGAGCGGGCCGATGAGGAGCTTGCCGAGGCGCGGCGTATGCTCGATGCCGCCGGCGTCCCGAATCTTGCGCACTTCCGGATTGGCGACAAGGCACGTTGCATCGCAGAGATGGCGAGGCAACTGCATTGCGATCGCGTTCTCATCGGCACCGCACGCAAAAGCGCGTTCGTACGCGCGGTGGAGCACTCGCTTACCAACCAGCTGCTGGAGAGTTGCCCGGTACCGGTCGAGGTGATCGGCGGCGCCCCCGCGCGCATGATCGAGCGCATTGGCATTCCGGCAGGAGTGGGTGCCGGCCTGGCATTGCTTCTCGCAAGTCAAGCGTGACTCTTATGTCGATGAACGGAACGCCCGTATGAGTCTGGCCAGCCGCTTCGTCACCATCGTCAATCCGCCGTTCTCCGGCGTATCGGAGAGCCGGACTCGCATCGCTTTCAGCTACTGTCATGACAATGGACTCTTTCGCAAACGCTGCAATGTGGGCTGGCTTTATCGCCTTCGTGCTGTCGATGCTGGCGCTGGACCTGTTCGTTTTCGGCGGGAACAAGGCGCACCGTGTCTCGGTCAAGGAAGCCGCCGCTTGGGTCGCGGCATGGGTCACGATGGCCTGCACTTTCGCAGGCCTCCTCTGGTGGTATCTCGATATCAATGCCAGCCGCGAAATCGCCAACAGCAAGGCGATGGAGTTCATCACCGGTTACCTGATCGAACAATCGCTGTCGATCGACAATATGTTTATTTTTGTGATGATCTTCAGCTACTTTGCCGTACCACCGGAATTGCAGCGGCGGGTACTGCTGTACGGCGTGCTGGGGGCCATCGTGATGCGAGCCGGCATGATCTTGGCAGGCGTGTGGCTGGTAAGCGAGTTCGCCTGGGTCCTATATATTTTTGGGGCCTTCCTGATCGTGACTGGCATCAAGATGCTCATTTTTGCCGAAAAGCAGCCCGATCTGGAGAAGAATGCGTTGTTGCGCTGGCTGAGGGGCCACATGCGTGTGACACCCGATTTCCACAGCGAGAAGTTCTTTGTGCGGATTGATGGCGTGCGTTGGGCGACGCCGATGTTCCTGGTACTGATGATGATCGAAGCAAGCGATCTCGTGTTCGCCGTCGACAGTATCCCGGCCATCTTCGCGGTGACTACCGACCCCTTCATTGTCTTCACGTCCAACATCTTCGCCATCATGGGGCTGCGGGCACTTTACTTCCTGCTCGCTGATATGTCGGAGCGCTTCCATCTTCTCAAATATGGATTGGCGCTGGTGCTGGTATTCATTGGCGGGAAAATGCTCGCGGCTCCGTGGTTCCACATGCCTGTGCAGTGGTCGCTGGCGATCGTCGGCTCGGTGATCCTGGTCTCCGTCCTTCTCAGCCTCAAGTTTTCCGCCCGCAGATTCCACCACCGCGCAACATGAACCGCCCCGGGTTTTGAGGAGGCTTCGCGTCTTGAGAAACGTGATAGTTGACATAGCGGCCGCCGATTGCCGACGACGCGCCGGTTCGGCCGTGCGTAGACTCACGCAAATGACCTTGGGCCCGCTCCAGAACGGCAACATTTCCTTGCGAACCGTATAGCGGAACGCTGGGAATTGCCATCCGGGGTCAGTGTCAATACGAGGGGATTCGACGAGACTTCATGTGAGCCACCTTTCCATGCATGGGACGCCGTCTGGTACGTCGCGTGGTACGGTGGTCAGAGCGTAAGAGCCCTTATTGAAACCAGAACCCGGCCCCCGCAGGGGCCGGGCTGTCTTCTGGCGGAGACGGAGGGATTCGAACCCTCGATCCAGGTTTTGGCCCGGATGCTCCCTTAGCAGGGGAGTGCCTTCGACCTCTCGGCCACGTCTCCCAAACTTGCGTTGTGCGAGGGAGGCCACACAACGAAGCGCGTATTCTAGCGGGGTCGAATCAACTGGTCAATGACATTTCCATGACCAATCGCGTAAAAAACGCGACACCTACCCCACCAGACACAACACTCACCAGATCACGCCTGATCCAGTTCGAACACCTTGTGGAGCGCGCGCACGGCCAGCTCCATGTACTTCTCGTCGATCAGCACCGAGATCTTGATTTCCGACGTGGAGATCATCTGGATGTTGATGCCCTCTTCCGAGAGCGTGCGGAACATCTTGCTGGCGATGCCCACGTGCGAGCGCATGCCCACGCCCACCACCGACACCTTCGACACCTTCGGGTCGCCGGACACGCTGGCGGCGCCAATATGGCCCTTCACGCTGTCGGTCAGGATGGTCAGCGCGCGCTGGTATTCGCCACGCGGCACCGTGAACGTGAAGTCGGTCTTGCCGTCCACGGACTGGTTCTGGATGATCATGTCGACGTCGATATTGGCGTCGGCGATCGGGCCCAGGATCTGGTAGGCGATGCCCGGCTTGTCCGGCACGCCCAGAACGGTGATCTTGGCTTCGTCACGGGCAAAGGCGATGCCGGAGATGACGGCTGCTTCCATGTCAGACTCTTCCTCAAAAGTAATCAGCGTGCCCGAGTGCATTTCCTGCTCGAGCGGCATCAGGGGGTCGGTCAGCGACGAGAGCACGCGCGTCTTCACGCGGTACTTGCCGGCGAACTCCACCGAGCGGATCTGCAGCACCTTCGAACCCAGGCTGGCCATTTCCAGCATTTCCTCGAAGGTGATCTGGTCCAGGCGGCGGGCGTCCTCGACCACGCGCGGATCGGTCGTGTACACGCCGTCCACGTCGGTATAGATCAGGCACTCGTCCGCCTCTATGGCGGCGGCGATGGCCACGGCCGAGGTATCGGAGCCACCACGGCCCAGCGTGGTGACGTTGCCGCTGTCGTCGATGCCCTGGAAGCCCGTAATCACGACCACGCGACCGGCGTCCAGGTCACCCAGGATGCGCTCGTCGTCGATCGACTCGATCCGCGCCTTGGTGTAGGCCGAATCGGTCTTCACCGGCACCTGCCAGCCCGTGTAGCTGACCGCGTTGATGCCTTCGCCGTGCAGCGCGATGGCCAGCAGGGCCACGCTGGCCTGCTCGCCGGTGGAGGCCAGCATGTCCAGTTCACGCGGGTCCGGCTGCGCGGAAATTTCCTTGGCAAGGCCGAGCAGGCGATTGGTCTCGCCCGACATGGCCGAAGGCACCACGACAACGCGGTGACCGGCGCGGTGCCACTTGGCCACGCGCTTGGCGACATTCTTGATGCGTTCCGTGGAACCCATCGAAGTGCCGCCGTATTTGTGAACGATGAGAGCCATCTTCTTGTCGACGCCAGCGATTGTGCAAAGCCCTTGAAAATACACGATCGCCGACTATCAGGCAAGGCTGTGGCGGGGCGCAGCCCCAGCTCCCGAGGGGTGCCCTAGTCGAGTTCCACCCACTCCACGCGCCAGCGTGGCGCATGGGGCGCATCGGCGGGCCAGCGGCGATGCATGCCGAGCCCGGCCGCCAGCACAACCTGCGCGCCGCTCCACAACAGCGGCAGCCAGGCACGCCGCCACGCCGGCACAGCCGCCTCCTGGTACGCCTGCTTGAGCGCGCGCGCCGGGCCGCCGGGCCGCAGCACAATCCGTTCGCCGCCCTGCCGGGCCGCAAGCCGCAGCGGCCCCTGGAGCACCGCTTCCGGCACGCCAAAGGTGTCGTCGCGCGTGAATCGCAGCGCACCCCGCCATGCCGGCACGACGATGCGATCCTCGCCGCGCCAGACGAAATCGAACGCTGCCGGCGCGGTGTCCGGCACCGCCCGGCAGGCCAGCGCCTTGTCTCGGAAGCGCCGCAGCACCAGGCCGTCATGCGCAATGGCGGGCTCGCCGCCGTCACGCTCGATCAGCTGCGCCCGCATCGCGGCCAGCCGCGCCGTGGAAGGCGGTTGTGCACCGAGGTCGCGCAGCCAATGGCGCAGCACGGCGTCGGCATGGCCGGATGGCAAGGCACGCAGGCCAGCCAGATCGAGTTCGGCAAGGGTGTCCGCATCGCGTCCCGGTGAGACGAGACGGGCCAGCTCGCCCGCCGCGAGCCCGTCGAGCATGGCCGCCGCCTGGCCGAAATGCGAGGCGGCCTGGATCACGTTCTCGTACAGCGCGGGGAAGGCCTCGCGCAGCGCCGGCAGTTGCGCGCGCAGGGCATTGCGGGCGAAGCGGGTATCGGCATTTGAAGGATCTTCGATCCATGACAGCCCGTGCGCGGCGCAATAGGCATCGATCTCGTCGCGGGAGACCTCGAGCCAGGGCCGCAGCAGTTGCACGTCGCCCTGCGCGTCCAGCGGGCGCCGCGCGGGCATGCCGGCCATGCCGGCCACGCCGGCGCCCCGGAACAGCCGCATCAACACGGTTTCCACCTGATCGTCGCGATGATGGGCGAACAGCAGCAACGCGGCGCCCTGCGCCCGGCACATGCGCCCGAGCGCGGCGTAGCGGGCACGGCGCGCGGCGGCCTCGATACCCTCGCCCGCCAGCGCCTGCACGGTCACGCGCTCGGTGGCCAGCGGCACCTGCGCCTCGCCGCACAGCGCCGCGCAGAAGCGCTCCCACTCGTCGGCCGGCGCCTGCAGGCCGTGATGGACGTGCAGCGCCACCACGCGCACGGCCGGGGCCAGCGCCGTACCTTGGGCCACCGCGGCGCACGTGGCATGGAGCAAGGCGACCGAATCGCGCCCGCCCGAGAGCGCCACGGCCACCGTGACCGGCGCCGCCCCGCCAGAAACAACAAAGGCCGCACCGGCCTGGAGAGCCTGTGCGACCTTGTCGGTCAGGGGTGCGGTCAACGGCACCACACCGGCGCGCCCGTCATTCCTGGACGCCGGTTTCCTTGAACTTGCCATAGGCCATCAGCCGTTCGTGCCGGCGTGCCTGCAGTTCCTTGATACTCATGCCCTGGAACTGGCGCAGCGATTCCGCCAGCGAGCGCTTGAGCATCGTCGCCATGTTCTTCGGATCGCGGTGCGCGCCGCCCAGCGGCTCGTTCACGATCTTGTCGATCAGGCCCAGCGCCTTCAGGCGGTGCGCGGTCAGGCCCAGTGCCTCGGCGGCTTCTGGTGCCTTCTCGGCGGTCTTCCAGAGGATCGAGGCGCAGCCTTCCGGCGAGATCACCGCGTAGGTGGCGAATTGCAGCATCTGCACCACGTCGCCCACGGCAATCGCCAGCGCGCCGCCCGAGCCGCCCTCGCCGATGATCGTGGCGATCAGCGGCACCTTCAGCCCGGCCATCACGAACAGGTTATGGCCGATGGCTTCCGACTGACCGCGCTCCTCGGCGTCGATGCCCGGGAACGCACCCGGCGTATCGACGAAGGTGAAGATCGGCAGGCCGAACTTGTCCGCCAGCTCCATCAGACGCTTGGCCTTGCGGTAGCCCTCGGGCTTGGACATGCCGAAGTTGCGCAGCGCGCGCTCCTTCGTGTCGCGGCCCTTCTGGTGGCCAATCACCATGCACGCCTGGCCATTGAAGCGGGCCAGGCCGCCGACGATGGACAGGTCGTCCGCGAAAGCGCGGTCGCCGTGCAATTCATGGAAGTCGGTGAAGATCTCCCGCACGTAGTCCAGCGTGTACGGACGCTGCGGATGGCGGGCGATCTGCGCAACCTGCCACGGGGTCAGGTTGGCGTAAATATCTTTGGTCAGCTGCTGGCTCTTGCCGGCCAGCCGCGAAATCTCTTCGGAAATATCGACAGCCGAGTCGTCCTGCACAAAGCGCAGTTCTTCGATTTTTGCCTCGAGCTCGGCAATCGGCTGTTCAAAATCCAGGAAGGTGGTTTTCATAGAAACACGGACCTGTCTGTGAAGGGGCGCATTCTACCGGAAAAAATCCCGGTTTCGACCGCCCGATATGTTGATTTTCAAGCACTTATGCGCAGAATCAACGCCGTCACTGCCTGTTGATGGACTGCCTGGTTCCTAGTAAGTCACCGGTACGGGGTCAAGGCTGCGCCACATGTACCACGTGGCCACCGTGCGCCACGGCTCCCAGTTGGCCGCCACTTCGCGCGCCTCGCTGCGGGTGACGGGTTCTCCACTAAAGTAATTGGCGGAGATCGCGTTGATCAGCCCGACGTCGTCGAGCGGCAGCACGTTAGGCCGCATCAGATTGAACATCAGGAACATCTCGGCCGTCCAGCGGCCAATGCCGCGGATCTGGATCAGTTCGGCGATCACCGCCTCGTCGTCCATCGCCGCCCACTCTTTCACATGGACGCGCCCGGCCTTGAAATGTTCAGCCAGATCGATGATGTATTCGGCTTTGCGGCGAGATAGGCCACAGGTGGCCAGCTGCTCGGCGCCGGACTTCAGGAACTGGGCCGGCGTGAGCTTCGGACACATCGTGACCAGCCGCTCCCAGACCGACTGCGCGGCCTTCACCGAGATTTGCTGGCCGACCACCGATCGCGCCAATGTAACGAACGGATCACCGCGCGAGATCAGGTGCGCGGGGCCGTACGTCGGAATCATCTTCTTGAGGATGCGGTCGCGGCGCATCAGGTCGGCGCAGGCCTCGTCCCAATAGGCGGGGCGCACCGCATCGACGACCGTCTCCACCGGCAGCGGCACCGCCTTGGCTTCGGGTAGTGCCGGCTTGGCGGCCTTGCCGGCCGCCTTGGTTGCCACCTTGCCGGGCACCTTGGCAGCCGGCTTCCCGGCTACCTTCGGCTTGCGCGCGGCAGCGTTCAAGCACGCCTCCACTCGGTGGCACCGCCCGGCTTGTCCTCGAGCACCACGCCGGCCGCGAGCAGTTCGGCACGAATGCCATCCGCCTCGGCGAAATTGCGCGCGGCCTTGGCAGCCTTGCGTGCGGCGATGCGGGCCTCGATGTGCTCGGCGGTGGGGCCATCGGCCACCTTGCCGCCCTGCAGGAAGGTATGCGGATCGCGTTCGAGCAGGCCCAGCGTACCCGCCAGCGACTTGAGCTGGCGCGCCATCTGGGCCGAGCCGGTGCGATTGACCTCGCTGGCGAGGTCGAACAGCACCGCCATCGCAATCGGCGTGTTGAAGTCGTCGTTCATCGCCTCGGCGAAGCGCTTGGCGTGCGGCTCTTCCCAGTCCACCGCGCAGCCGCCGGGCTGCGTTTCCTTGAGCGCCGTGTACAGGCGCGTCAGCGCGTGGCGGGCGTCGTCCAGGTGGGCATCGCTGTAGTTCAGCGGGCTGCGGTAGTGGGCGCGGAGGATGAAGAAGCGCACGACTTCCGGGTCGTAAGCCTTGAGCACCTCGCGGATCGTGAAGAAGTTGCCGAGCGACTTCGACATCTTCTCATCGTTCACGCGCACGAAGCCGTTGTGCATCCACATATTGACAAACGGCTTGCCGCTCGCGCCCTCGGACTGGGCGATCTCGTTCTCGTGGTGCGGGAACTGGAGGTCGGCGCCGCCGCCGTGGATGTCGAAATGCTCGCCCAGCAGCGTGCAGCTCATGGCCGAGCACTCGATATGCCAGCCCGGCCGGCCGCTGCCCCACTTCGAGTCCCACTTGGTCTCGGGCGGCTCGGTCGGCTTGGCGGACTTCCACAGCACGAAGTCGAGCGGGTCCTGCTTGGCGTCGTTGGCGGTCACGCGCTCGCCGGCACGCAGGTCTTCCAGCGACTTGCCGGACAGCTTGCCGTAGCCCTGGAACTTGCGCACCGAGTAGTTCACGTCGCCATCGGCCGCCTGGTAGGCCAGGCCGTTGGCCTCGAGCTTCTCGATCAGGTTCAGCATCTGCGGCACGTAGTCGGTGGCGCGGGGTTCGTGATCGGGGCGGATGATGCCCAGCGCAGCGGCATCCTCGTGCATGTACTGGATGAAGCGCGTGGTGAGCTGGCCAATCGTCTCACCATTCTCGGCCGCGCGGCGGATGATCTTGTCGTCGATGTCCGTGATGTTCTGCACGTACGTCACGTCATAGCCGGCGGCGCGCAGCCAGCGGTGCACCATGTCGAACACCACCATCACGCGCGCGTGGCCGACGTGACAATAGTCGTACACGGTCATGCCGCACACATACATGCGGACCTTGCCCGGTTCGATTGGCACGAAAGGCTGCTTTTCACGCGCGAGCGTGTTGTAGATGTTCAGTTGCTGCATGAAGCGATCGAAGAGTGAAGGAGGACGCACCGGCACCGCGGGACGCCGTTTGGCAGACGCGCCCCGGGATGCGGGCCACGGCGTGCGGGCCCCATATCTTACCGGAAGGCCCTGCGGCCTGTGCTGCACGCCCTGCCGCTTTGCTAGAATGCCGCGGAGTATAACGGACCGCCCTTACATGAGCCTGCTTCTGCCCACCCCGACCATGCCTTCCTGCCCCGCCCCTGCCGCCGGCCGCCGTGCCGGCCCCTTCCGCGCCGTGGCGGGCGTACTGGCCATGGCCGGCGCCCTGCTCGCCGCCCCGGCGCTTGCGCAGAGCGGCCCGATGTCGCTGACGCCGCCGCCGGCCCCCGGCAGCGGCCCGCGCTCGGCGGACCCCGGCATGGTCCCGGCGGAAAAAGCCGTCAAGGACAAGCGCTACGACGACGCCGTGCAGGACTTCGACCGCGTGCTGGCCGCGAACCCGCGCAATGCGCAGGCGCGCTTCCAGCGTGCGTGGTCCCTGGCCCAGGCCGGGCGCGAGGACGACGCCATCAAGGCTTTCTCGGAAATGGCCCAGGACTTCCCCGAACTGCCCGAGCCGCACAACAACCTCGCCCTGCTCTACGCCAAGCGCGGCGACCTGAAGCGCGCCGAGGCCGAACTGCTGGCCGCGCTGGATGCGCGCCCCGACTACGCCATCGCCTACAGCAATCTGGGCGATGTGTACCGCCGGCTGGCCGAACAGGCCTACAGCCAGGCCGTGAAACGCAATCCCAAGGACACCCGCGCTGCCGCTGCGCTGCAGCAGGTACGCCCGGCCGCCGCCGCGCCCGCCCCGTCCGGCGGCGCCGGCACGCCGTCCGCCAAACCCGCGCCGGCCAGTGCCCCGGCGGCACACTGATCATCCATCCCTAGCAGGCTTGCGGGTGCCCCCGACCGTTTCCGAACGATCGTGAAGCGCCGCCAGCCCCTTATCCTGCCTCACGGAGTCCAGAACATGACCGTTTCCCGCCGCATCGTCCTGGCTGGCCTGATGGCCGCCGCCGCCCTGTCTCCACTGGCCGCGATGGCCCAGGGCGCCAGCCCGGCCGCCGCCACGCCCAAGACCGAGCGCGTGCAGTTCGTCACGAGCGCCGGCAAGTTCACCCTCGAGGTGTACCCGGACGCCGCGCCCAAGACCGTCGCCAATTTCATGGAATACGTGAAAAGCGGCTTCTACGCCGGCACGATCTTCCACCGCGTGATCAGCGGCTTCATGGTCCAGGGCGGCGGCTTCGACCGCGACATGAAAGAGAAGCCGACGCGCGCGCCGATTCCGCTCGAATCGCAGAACGGCCTGAAGAACAAGGCCGGCACCGTGGCCATGGCCCGCACGTCCAACCCGAACTCGGCCACCGCGCAGTTCTTTGTCAATGTGGTGGATAATCCGAACCTCGACTACCCGCAGCCCGATGGCAACGGCTACGCCGTCTTCGGCAAGGTGGTGGAAGGCATGGACACGATCGACAAGATCAAGTCGGTGCCCACCACGGCCTACGGCGCCATGCGCAACGTGCCGGCCGCGCCGGTTGTGATCGAATCGGTCACTGTCGTCAAGTAACACCCCGAACACCAACCGCCACAGAACAGAGGTAACGCCATGTCCAAGGTACAACTGCACACCAACCAGGGTGTCATCACCATCGAACTCGACGCCGAAAAGGCGCCGAAATCGGTCGAAAACTTCCTGTCGTACGTGCGCAAGGGCCACTACGACAACACGGTTTTCCACCGCGTGATCAAGAACTTCATGATCCAGGGCGGCGGTTTCGAACCCGGCATGAAGCAGAAGGACACCGACGCGCCGATCGAGAACGAAGCCGGCAATGGCCTGAAGAACGACAAGTACACCGTGGCAATGGCCCGCACCAACGCCCCGCACTCGGCCACGGCCCAGTTCTTCATCAACGTGGTGGACAATGACTTCCTGAACTTCAGCTCGCCCACGCCGCAAGGCTTCGGCTACGCCGTGTTCGGCAAGGTCGTGGAAGGCACCGAAGTGGTCGACCAGATCAAGGCCGTGCGCACGGGCAGCTCGGGCTTCCACCAGGATGTACCGGTGGATGACGTGGTGATCGAAAAGGCCGTCGTGGTCGAATAAGCGTCTTTGCACCAGTCCTGTTGCAATTGAAGCCCTCAGCTGGCGGCATGATCCCGAACCCTCGACGCGCATGATCGCCACGCCCCGCCCGCCGGCGGCCGCGCCCCTGCCCTTGCAGGTGCCGGCGCCGGCGTGGTTCATTTCCGACCTCCATCTCACGCCGGGCATGCCCCGCACGCTGGCCGCGTTCCGGCGCGTGCTGGACCGCGCCGCGCAAGATGCGCGCGCGCTGTTCATCCTTGGCGATTTCTTTGAATTCTGGGTCGGCGACGAAGAAACGGCCTCGCCGTTCGCCGCCGATGTGGCCGCGTCATTGCGGCGCCTGGCCGACGCCGGCGTGCCCGTGTACCTGATGCACGGCAACCGCGATTTCCTGATCGGCACGCGCTTCGCGGCTGCGGCCGGCGCCACGCTGCTGCCAGATCCCACGCTGATCGAATGTGCCGGGCAGCGCGTGGTGCTGAGCCACGGCGACATGCTCTGCACCGATGACGCGCGCTACATGCGCTTTCGCCACTGGACGCGCAAGCGCTGGGTGCAGCGGCTGTTCCTGGCGCTGCCGCTCTCGGCGCGCATGGCCGTGGCGCAACGGCTGCGCGCGGACAGCGAAGCAGGCCGCGCACGGCAACTGGCCAATCCGGCCGCCACCCCGCCCACCTACGGCGATGCCACGCCCGCCGCCGTCGCCGCGCTGCTGGACGCCCACGGCGCCACCACGCTCATCCACGGCCATACCCACCGGCCCGCTCGCCATGCCCACGGCGAGACCGTGCGCTGGGTGCTGACCGACTGGGATCTCGACGGCCGCCATCCGCGCGCGGCCGTGCTGCAGCTGGGCGCGGATGGCTTCACGGTACTGCCCCAAGTCGACTAATTCGAACTAGTTCGACCGAGGCACCCTCGCCTACTTCATCATCTTGCGCAGTTCGCTCGCGTCGAAGCGGTCGTTGGGCGTGTTTTCGAGATGCTCGCCAAGGCGGTCGAGCGCGGCCAGCACCGCCTCGATGCGGTCATGCTGCTTGGCAGCATTATCGATCAGGCTCTTGAGTGCCAGCGACACCGGGTCATCCGCGTTCGGCGTGATGCCGTAGGCCGAGAACTCCTGCCTGGCGCCCTGCTGCTGCGCCGGCGCGTCGGGCATGATGATGCGTGCGGGAATACCCACGGCCGTGGCGCCCGGCGGCACCGGCTTCAGCACCACGGCGTTCGAGCCCACGCGCGCGCCATCGCCCACGACGAACCCACCCAGCACCTTGGCCCCGGCGCTGACCACCACGCCCGCGCCCAGCGTCGGATGCCGCTTCTGGCCCTTGTACAGTGAGGTGCCGCCCAGCGTCACGCCCTGGTAGATCGTGCAGTCGTCGCCAATCTCGGCAGTCTCGCCAATCACCACGCCCATGCCGTGATCGATAAACACCCGCCGGCCCAGCTTGACCGCCGGATGGATCTCGATGCCGGTAAAAAAGCGCGACCAGTGCGAGATCCACCGGCCCAGCCAGTGCAGGCCGCCGCGCCAGCACCAGTTGGCCACGCGGTGGAATATCACGGCGTGCAGCCCGGGATAGCAGGTCAGCACTTCCAGACGGCTGCGCGCGGCGGGATCGCGCAGCATGATCGTGTCGATATCTTCCTTCAGGCGAGTGAACATCTTTATCGTGTCGTGAGCGGCCGCCGGCGCCGTGTTCGGCCGGAGCGCTTTTTTTGGTATCAAGGGACAGGACTCGGGGGACGTCCAGGCGCGCGAGCAGGGAGTGTAAGAGATTTGTGAGCCTGCCGCCCGGCCACGGGCGCCGCCCCCGACGTCGTCAGGGACTTTGCGCGGGGCCTGGGTTCAACATCGTGCCGGCGAGGCCACCGGGGATGCAGGGAAAAACACTGCCGCGATCGTCGTCACAGTCTTACCGTTCCTTGTCAGTCTCGCCGGGCGTTTGGGACGTTGGGGACGTTTGGGACGTTTCGATCTTGTCCGATTTGTCCCCCGCCGCGATCATCATCCGTTTGGCAATGCCACGCAGGATATTGACCTCCTCGCGCTCCAGCCCCGCCCGCGCGAACAGGCGCCGCAGACGCGGCATCAGCTTGCGCGGATTGGTCGGATCGAGAAAGCCGATGGCCGCCAGGCCCGCCCGGAGGTGGCCGAACATCGATTCGATCTGCTCGGCCGTGGCGGGCTCCCCAGCATAGCCGATATCGCGCGAGGCGTCCGGGCGGGCCTCGGGCGCCGCCAGCAGCGCCAGGCGCATCTCATAGGTGATGAGCTGGACCGCCTGCGCAAGATTCAGCGAGGCGTAGGCCGGATTCGCCGGAATGTGCGTCACGGCGGCACAGCGCTCCACCGCGTCGTTGGGCAGGCCATAACGCTCGTTGCCGAACACGAAGGCGATCACGGCATCGGGTGCCGCAGCCAGCACGTCATACCCGCGCGCCGCAGCGTCGCGCGGCAGCAGGCGCGGCGGGCCGAATTCGCGCTGGCGGGCGGTCATCGCCACGGTATAGGCCGCGCCAGCCAGCGCGGTTTCAATATCCGGAACAATTTGTGCGCCAGCGAGCACATCGTCGGCGCCACTGGCCATCGCCACGGCATCCGGGTGATGCAGCACATCCGGCTCACGCGGGCTCACCAGCACAAGGCTGCAGGCCCCGGCGCCAAAGCCCATGGTCTTCATCGCCCGCGCGACCGATCCGACATTGCCGGGGTGGCTGGTTTCGACGAGCACCACGCGGACACGGTTAAAAATGGTCAATGCATCACTTTCAGGCATCGGCCCGGCTGGCAGGGTCTTATCGGTTTCCGGAGCGGAGTCTTTGTTCATTCAGTGGAGTTCAGGTAGCCGGGCTCGTGCGGTGGGCCGGCTTCCTATACAATGCAGCCTTCAAATTTGTGGGTGCGGCGCCGGTTGTCCGGGCGGCGTGCCTCGTTCTTCTACAATTCGTTGTGTTGTTCGGCCGGTTCCTGGGCCCCCGCACGCGCCGCCGCAAGGCCTGGCGTGCCGGTGCGCGCCCCTGCCCCGCCGCCTGGAGAGATTCATGCATCCGATGCTCAATATCGCCGTCAAGGCGGCCCGCAAGGCGGGTTCCATCATCAACCGCGCGTCCATGGACGTCGATCTGGTACGCGTTTCACGCAAGCAACACAACGATTTCGTGACCGAGGTGGATCGCAGCGCCGAAGCCGCGATCATCGAGATCATCCGCACCGCCTATCCCGAGCACGCCATTCTAGCGGAAGAGTCCGGCCAGTCCTGGGTCGATGGCGATCCGGAAGCCGAATACACGTGGGTCATCGACCCGCTCGACGGCACTACCAACTTCATCCACGGTTTCCCGCAGTATGCGGTCTCGATCGGCCAGCTGCACAAGGGCGTGCCCGTGCAGGCCGTGGTCTACGACCCCACGCGCGATGAACTGTTCACGGCCAGCAAGGGCGCCGGCGCGTTCCTGAACAACCGCCGCATCCGCGTGACGCGCCGCGACAAGCTGGCCGACTGCCTGATCGGCACCGGCTTCCCCTTCCGCGACCTGGAAGGCATGGACGAGTACCTCGAAATGTTCGCGCTGATGACGCGCAGCTGCGCCGGCCTGCGTCGCCCGGGCGCCGCCGCGCTGGACCTGGCCTACGTGGCCTGCGGCCGCCTGGACGGCTTCTTCGAACGCGGCCTGAAGCCGTGGGACATGGCCGCCGGCATGCTGCTGATCACCGAGGCTGGTGGCCTGGTGGGCAACTACGCAGGTGAGTCGCGCCAGATGGAACAGGGCGAAGTGCTCGCCGGCAACCCGAAGGCATTCGCGCAGATGGTGCGGCTGTTGTCGCCATACTCGCTGGACAACGCCAAGCCGTCCGCCGCGATCTAACCGACCCACGCGGCTCGCTTCTCCCTGCAACAGGCGCCTCCAGGCGCCTGTTTTTCGTTAACCGTCGAGCGTGCAACCAGGCGGCAGCACCATCGACGTGAGGCCATCGCCGCGCACGGCACAGGTCCATCCGCCGCTCGTGAGCCGGCCCACCGTGATGCGCGCGCCACGCACCACAGGATGGACATCACCATTGAGCAGCACGACGATCGCGCCCGACCCATCGGCATTGAACGCGAAGGTGTCGTCTGCAGCCGTCAGCGTCGAGCGCACATAACCAAGCGTGCCCGCCGGGTCCGGGAACACGAACACGCCGTTGTGAAGGCGCTCCTCCACCGCCGTCTTGTAGTTCGAGGCCTCCCAGAACCCGCGCGAAATCTGCGTCTTGACGATGTAGTGCTGGTAGGCCGGTATCGCCAGCGCGGCAAGGATGCCGATGACGGCCACGACGATCATCATTTCGATCAGCGTAAAACCCCGCCGCAGCCGCTGCAGCAGGCGGGTGGTGTCCGTTGAAGGGTTGGGCATGAGGCGATTCCGGCAGGGTTGGTCGCCTACCCCTATCCAAACTGCGTGCCAGGCGCGAAAGCCCCAAAAAGTGACAGGATTTGGCGCGTTTCCGTTCATCAAACCGGTCTGGGTGACAGTTTGCCGCGTGACACATCCGCCGCCTGACAATTCTCGTCAGGCGCGCCGGCATTTTTTCAGAATCGTCCCAAAGACCCTGGGTAGCCCTGCTCCTACGATGAGCTGCACCAGACAACTCTCAAATTTTATGCATGGGCAAAAAATATGTTGACCCCTTTCATTGTTGTCCATACACTAATTCCGTCTCGATCGAGTTCGATGCCGCCAAGGATCTCGCCAACCGTTTCAAGCACGGCGTGTCGCTGGAAGTGGCAGCGATGCTCGACCTGGACGCCGCGCAGTTCATCAACGACACCCGCCACGACTACAACGAGGCCCGCACGATTGTGGTGGGGCCGATTGGTCCACGGGTCTACGTGATGGTCTACACGATGCGCGGCAATGTGATGCGGGTGATCAGCCTGCGCAGGGCAAACCGCCGTGAGGTCTTGAACCATGTCGACAAAGCAAACGATCCACATTCCTGACGATGCCGAGGACGCCGCGATCACGCAAGGCGCGCTCAGCGACCCCGACAACCCGCCGCTGACCGACGCGCAGCTGGAGCAACTGCGCCCGGCCCCGCGCCGCGGGCGCCCCGCCCTGCCGCCGGAGGCCCGCAAGGTCACGCTGAACATGCGCGCGGACCGAGACGTGGTGGAGGCGTTCAAAGCCACCGGCGACGGCTGGCAGACGCGCATCAACGAGATCCTGCGCGCCTATGCGCACACGCACCGGATGCTGCCGCGCTGAGCGCGGCGTGATTTCCGACAAGAAGGCCAGCGCTGAGAACATTTCTCACGCATTTTCAGAATTTGCCTCAAGGTGCGGGCACGGGCAGGCAGTAAAATGCCGCTTTGTGCCGTGGCGGAGGCAATCCGCCTGACGGCAATCGATATACCGGCGGCCGCCCGTGGCCGCCCGAGAGGAATGCATGTCCGTAGAAGCCCTTTCCGCCGATCGTGATGCCGGGGACGCCCTCGGCCCCATCCCTGACGTGCCTGCCACGCCAGAGACGTCCGCCGAGGCGGCGCCTGGAGACACCACCGCCGCGCCGGACACCAAGTCCGCCGCGAAGCGCGGCGCACCCGAGAAGCACACGCCGATGATGCAGCAGTACCTCCGCATCAAGGCGGATCATCCGGACACGCTGCTGTTCTATCGGATGGGCGACTTCTACGAGCTGTTCCATGACGACGCCGAGAAGGCCGCGCGGCTGCTGGACATCACGCTGACGTCGCGCGGACAGTCCGGCGGCGTGCCGATCCGCATGGCCGGCATCCCGTTCCATTCGGTCGACCAGTACCTGATCAAGCTCGTCAAGCTGGGCGAGTCGGTGGCGATCTGCGAGCAGATCGGCGATCCGGCCGCGAGCAAGGGCCCGGTGGAGCGCAAGGTGGTCCGCATCGTCACCCCCGGCACGCTGACCGACGCCGCGCTGCTGCCGGACAAGGTCGACACGTTCCTGATGGCAGTGCACCAGCAGACCACGCGGCGCGGCATCAGCAAGACCGGCCTCGCCTGGCTGAACCTCGCCAGCGGCGAGTTGCGGCTGATGGAGTGCGAGGCGGCGCAACTGGGCCGCGAACTCGAACGGATCCGCCCCGCCGAACTGCTGTTTGCCGATGGCATCGACCTGCCGGCGCTGACCTGCGCGCGGACGCGGCTGCCGGAATGGCATTTCGACCAGGACGCCGGCACGCGCCGGCTGCGCGAGCAGATCGGCGTGGCGAGCCTGGAGCCGTTCGGCTGCGCGGGACTCGGCGCGGCGTTGGGCGCGGCCGGCGCGCTGCTGAACTACGCGGCGGCCACCCAGGGCCAGTCGCTGCGTCACGTGCAGGGCGTGACCGTCGAGCGGGAGTCGGAATTTGTCGGCCTCGATTCGGCCACGCGACGCAACCTGGAGCTGACGGAAACGCTGCGCGGCGGCGAGTCGCCGACGCTGTTCTCGCTGCTGGACACCTGCGCCACGGCGATGGGCAGCCGGGCGCTGCGCCACTGGCTTCATCACCCGTTGCGCGACCCCGCGCTGCCGCGTGCGCGCCAGCAGGCCATCGGCGCGCTGATCGCCCAGGACCCGGATGCACTGCGTGCCAACCTGCGCCGGCTGGCTGACGTCGAGCGCATCACGTCGCGCCTCGCCCTGCTGACCGCACGGCCCCGCGACCTGTCGTCGCTGCGCGACACCCTGCGCGCGCTGCCCGACGTGCGCGCCACCGTGACGCTGGCCGACGACGCCCCGCTGCTGGCGCAGACCCTCGACGACCTGGAAATTCCCGAGGACTGCCTTGACCTGCTGGTGCGCGCCGTCGCCGAGGAGCCGTCCACGGTGCTGCGCGATGGTGGCGTGATCGCACGCGGCTACGATGCCGATCTGGACGAACTACGAGACATTTCCGAGAACTGTGGCCAGTTCCTGATCGACCTTGAGGCACGCGAGCGCTCGCGTACGGGCATCGCCAACCTGCGCGTGGAATACAACCGCGTGCATGGCTTCTATATAGAGGTAACGAATGGCCAGGCGGACAAAGTGCCCGACGACTACCGCCGGCGCCAGACGCTCAAGAACGCCGAGCGCTATATCACGCCGGAGCTGAAGTCCTTCGAGGACAAGGCGCTGTCCGCACAGGACCGCGCACTGGCACGTGAAAAGATTCTCTACGAGGCGCTGCTACAGGCCCTGCTGCCCCATATCGCCGCCTTGCAGCGCGTGGCCGGCGCGCTGGGTCGGCTCGATGTCCTGGCGGCGCTTGCCGAACGGGCCCGCACGCTCGACTGGGTCCAGCCCGAGCGCGTGAGCGAGAACGTGATCGACATCGTGCAGGGCCGCCACCCGGTGGTCGAGGGCCAGTTGGCCGCCGATTCGACCGAATTCATCCCCAACGATTGCCAGTTGACCGAGGCGCGCAAACTCCTGCTGATCACCGGCCCGAACATGGGCGGTAAGTCGACGTTCATGCGCCAGACCGCACTGATCGTGCTGCTGGCGTGCGTGGGTGCCTGGGTGCCGGCGCGGCGCGCCGTGATCGGCCCGGTCGACCGCATCTTCACGCGGATCGGCGCGGCGGATGATCTGGCCGGTGGCCGCTCCACGTTCATGGTGGAAATGACCGAGGCGGCCGGGATCCTGCACCACGCCACGCCGTCCAGCCTGGTGCTGATGGATGAGATCGGCCGGGGCACCTCGACGTTCGACGGGCTGGCGCTGGCCTGGGCCATCGCCCGTCACCTGCTCTCGCACAACCGCAGCCATACGCTGTTTGCCACACACTATTTCGAGCTGACGCAGCTGCCGCAGGAGTTCGCGCAGGCGGCCAACGTGCATCTGTCCGCCGTGGAACACGGCGACGGCATCGTATTCCTGCACGCCGTGCAGGACGGACCGGCGAGCCAGAGCTATGGCTTGCAGGTGGCTCAGCTGGCCGGGGTGCCGCAGCCCGTGATCCGTGCCGCGCGCAAGCATCTGGCCTGGCTGGAACAGCAATCCGCCGATGCCACGCCCACGCCGCAGCTAGACCTGTTCGCCGCGCCCGCTGCGCCGCCAGACCAGGATGCAGCGGATGGGGAAGGACGCGCCGCGCACTCGGCGGTCAATGCAGCCGCCCTGGAGGCGCTCGACGCGCTGGCCGACATCGACCCGGACAGCCTGACGCCGCGCGACGCACTCGACGCGCTGTACCGGCTCAAGGCGCTGGCGGAGAGCAAACACTCCGTATGACGGCACATCGGCGGGCGTGGCGGCACATGGCGGTGGCCGCGGTTTGCTGGACGGCATTTGCCGCGCCCGGGCTCGCGCACGCGGCACGGACCGGACGCGTCGCGCCACCCCCGTCGGCGGCGGTGCAGCCCGTGCGGATCGCCCTGATCGCCGATGTGCCGCAATGGCCGGCGGCCGAAGCCGACACGGCCGCACTGTTCGATCTCATGGCGAACCAGCAGATGGCGCTGATCGTCCATGCTGGCGGCATCAAGGGGGATACCGAATCGTGTGGCGATGCCGTGCTGAACGTGCGCCAGCGCGTGCTGGACGAGGCGCCACTTCCGCTGCTCTATGTGCCGGGCGAGAACGACTGGGCTGAGTGCCAGAAACCGGTGAACGGCGAGTTCGACGCGGTGGAGCGGCTGAACCGGTTGCGGGAACTGTACTTCCCGGTAGACGCCACGCTCGGGCGCCGTACGCTGCCGGTCACACGGCAGTCGGATCAGGCCATGTTCCGCAGCTATCGGGAAAATGCCCGCATGGTGCTGGGCAACGTGCTGATCGTCGGCATGAACCTGCCCGGCGACAACAACCATTACCGCACCGAGGGTGGCCGCAACGGCGAATTCGAAGACCGGCGCGAAGCCAATCGACAATGGCTCTCCCGCGCGTTCTCGCTGGCCGAGCAGCGCGACCTCGACGGCGTGGTCGTGGTGGGCCATGCCGACCCAATGTTCGGCAATGGCTGGGAGAAGCGCGGCAAGCCGACACTGTTCGACGGCTTCCTGCGGCGCGGCACGCGTGATGGCTATCTGGAGTTCAAGCGTCAGCTGCGCGAGCTGGCCGGCAAGTACAAGGGCCAGGTGTTGCTCGTCCATGCGAGCGACAGCGGTTTCAGCGTGGACAAGCCACTGCGGGACGCGGCGGGCAAGGCCATGTCAAATGTCACGCGGGTGGCCCTGCCGGTGGGATCGCCGTCGCGCTGGACCGAGTTGACCGTGTCGCCGGGGTCGCGGGCGGTATTCCAGGTCAAGCTGCGGGACGGGGTGAAGGGCAACTGAGCGGCAGCTCGGCGGAAACGGAAAACAAGGGAACTACGAGCACCGGGACCAAAGAAAAAGCCGGCAAGTGCCGGCTTTTTCGTTTTCCTGCGACGACCCCATCGCAGCACTGCGGCCCGCCTTGCGGACGGGCTCACGCATCGCTCAATTGTTTGGGAAGATCAGTGGAGCGTGCGAGGGCTGTCGTCGCCGTCCTCGTCCTCATCCACCACTTCGATGCCCGAGGCACCGTGGGCGTGGCCGTGCTCGACTTCCTCGCTGGTCGCCTCGCGCACTTCCGACACCTTCAGCCAGAAACGCAGCGCCATGCCGGCGAGCGGATGGTTGCCGTCAAGCACCACCTTGTCTTCGGCCACGTCAGTGATCGTGTAGATGATGGAGTCTTCGTCGTCGCCGTCCTCGGGCACACCCTCGAACTGCATGCCGACTTCCAGCGGCTCCGGAAAGCGATTGCGCGGCTCCACCTTCACGAGGTCGGCGTCGTAGTCGCCGAACGCCTCATCGGGTTCCAGCTGCAGCTGGGTCTCAAAGCCGGCGTCGTGGCCGTCCAACGCTTCCTCGATCTTCGGGAACGTGCCATCATACCCGCCGTGCAAATAGACCATGGGCTCATCCGACTCTTCGATCAGATTACCCTGCGCGTCCGACAGCTTGTACACCACGGACACCACCGTGTTCTTAGCGATTTTCAATTCTTGACTCCATGAGCGATTCCGCATTATACGCGCAGGCCTTGCCTGCGGGCCCCATCGATCCCGACGCGCCGCTCACGCTGCTTGGGGGCATGACACCCGCCGTGTTCATGCGCGAGATCTGGCACCGCAAACCTTTGCTGATTCGACAGGCCGTGCCCGGAATCGTGCCGCCTGTGTCGCGTGAAGCGCTTTTTGATCTGGCCGACCGCGAGGACGTAGAGTCTCGCCTGGTGTCGTACTTTCGCAACCGCTGGAAGCTCGAGCACGGCCCGTTTGCCGAGGACAACCTCCCGTCGCGCAAGACCGGCAAGTGGACGCTCCTGGTGCAGGGCGTCAACCTGCACGACCAGGCCGCGGCCGACCTGATGAGCCAGTTCCGTTTCGTGCCCGACGCGCGGCTCGACGACGTGATGATCAGCTACGCCACCGACGGCGGTGGGGTGGGTCCGCACTTCGATTCCTATGATGTCTTCCTGTTGCAAGTATCGGGCCGACGCCGCTGGCGCATTTCGTCACAAACCAGGCTCGACCTGATTCCCGACATGCCGCTGAAGATCCTGTCGGACTTCACGGCCGAGGAGGAATGGGTGCTGGAACCCGGCGACATGCTGTATCTGCCGCCACAGTACGCGCACGACGGCGTGGCCGAGGGCGAGTGCATGACCGCATCCATCGGCTTCCGCGCCCCTGCCTACCGGGAGCTGGCCGGCCACTTCCTCGCATGGCTGTCGGAGACCGTGGAAGGCAACGAGGGCCTCGACGGCCGCTATGCGGACGCCGGCGAGACCGCCACGGCGCATCCGGCCCAGATGCCGGCCGGACTGGCGCGCGCGGTAGCCGAGCGGCTCCAGGCGATGAAATGGAACGGCGCGATGGTGTCCGAATTCCTCGGCTCGCACCTGTCCGAGCCGAAGCAATCCGTAATGTTCGCCGAGGTCGAGGAGATTCCGCTGCGCAAGTACACGAAGCTGGCCCAGGCGCATGGCGTGGTCCTTGCTCCAGGTTCCATCGCGCTCTATGACCGCACGCATTTCTTCCTCAACGGCGAGGCCTACGAACCGCCGGCAAACCTGGCGAAATGGCTGCGTCGGCTGGCGGACCACCGTTATCTGACGGCTGAGGAGGTCAGTGCATGTGCCGCGCTGCCTGACTTGATGGACACATTCCACGATTGGACGCTCGAAGGCTGGTTGCAGATTGCGCCTGTACGGGTGTAATAATGCGTAACAAAGAGAACCAGCAAATTTCGACTGTACACAAGCAGGGGAAACGCGGATATAATCGCCCGCTGGCTAGTACTGTGTACCACTGCATTGTCGGCACCCGGGAGAGCCTCAAATTTGCAGTTCAAGAGCGATAATTACCGGTAATTATTCATCGCCTGTTTTCAGTAATTAAAAGTTAAAGGACGAAAAATGAAGAAGTCTCTCCTGATCGCATCCCTGCTGGCAGCTGTTGCCCTGGCCGCTTGCGGCAAGAAGGAAGAAGCTGCCGCCCCGGCCGCTGACACGGCTGCTCCGGCTGCCACGGCTCCGGCTGCTGACGCTTCGGCTCCGGCCGCTGCTGCTCCGGCTGCTGACGCATCGGCTCCGGCCGCTGCCCCGGCTGCTGACGCTTCGGCTCCGGCCGCTGACGCTTCGGCCCCGGCTGCCAAGCAGTAATCGGATTACTCCGATAAAAAAGCCGACCTTCGGGTCGGCTTTTTTATCGCCCGCGATTTACTCGCGGCGCGCCCGGTAGTCGGGCGCATCCTCTCGGCTTCAGCACCGTTCCGGCATCAGATAATCTTGAATCACATGCCACGGACCGGTTGCCATCCCAGCCCCTCCTCCTGATCCGCTATCAGGATCTCCTCCGGCATCACCCCCAACACAGCCGCAAGCGCCCCCGAGGCGAGCGCCCGCGTGTTGTTCTGCTTACTCAAATGGGCAGCCACAACGCGTGACAGACCCGCATGCGCCACCTGCGACAGGATCGCTGCCGCCACTTCATTGGCCAGATGCCCGAAATCCCCGCCGATACGACGTTTCAGAGAGTACGGATACGCCGAATTCTGCAGCATCTCGCGGTCGTGGTTGCACTCCAGGACAAGCGCATCCACCCCGGCCAGCCGCGCCGTGACGTACGGCGTTTCCATGCCGGCATCCGTCAGCACACCAAGCCGCGCGTTGCCATCGGTCAGCACGAACTGGAGCGGCTCGCGGGCATCGTGCGGCACCGTGTACGGCAGAATCCGCAGGCCACCTACCGAGAACGCGTGGTCGGCGCAGCACACGCGTACATCCGCCGCATCGGCGCCGCGCATGTGCGCGGTGGCGAGCCAGGTACCGTGACTGGTATGAACGGGAAGCTTGTGGCGCGCGGCGAAAGCGTAGGCCGAGCCCACGTGGTCGCCATGCTCGTGCGTGACCAGCACGGCGTCGAGCTGGTCCGGCGTAACGCCGAGCCGCTCGAGCCGGCGCGCCGTCTCGCGGATGCCGAACCCGCAGTCGAGCAGCACACGGGTCACCGTGGTGCCGTCGACAGCCTCGATCAGCAGCGAGTTACCCTCGCTGCCACTGCCCAAAAAAGCAAAGCGCATCATCGATGCGCTCGCTCGGGGTGGCTCCCGACGGCCGGAGCCGTCGGGACCGTCTGACTGCGACAAAGACCCATCAGTGCAGTTGCTCGTCCAGCAGCGACAGGATCTTCTTGCCGATCTCGGTGTTCTCAGGCTGGCCAGCGTCGTTCAGAATCGTCACCGTGGTGCCGGTGCCGTTGCCCTTGAGCGCCACGCGGTACTTCTTGGCCGTCTTGCCGTCGTTCGGCTTCGTAAACAGCTTGGAGAAGAAGCCGCGATCGTCCACGCTGGTACGCGGATCCACATAGCGCACGTAGTACAGGCCCTGGGCACGGTCACGGTCTTCCACCGTGAAGTTCACGCGATCCAGCGACAGGCCGACCGAGCGCCAGGCGCGGTCGAACGGCTCCGGCAGTTGCAGTGCCGGAGCGCCGTTGACCTGCGACAGGAACGACTTGCTGCTGTCGGCCGACGGTGCGCCGGTGGCTGCGGCGGCGCCGATACCCGTGGCGGCGGCGGTACCCACCGCGGGCGCGGCGGCTCCCGCCGTGGTCGCGGCAGCGTCATTCGTGCCGATGCCGGCCGGCGTCGGGTTCTTGGCCATGCGGTCGGCCTGTTCCTTCTGCACGCCCAGGCGCTGCGCCAGGCGAGACAGGAATTCGGCTTCCAGCTCAGGATCGGCCGGGCGCGGGGTCCAGACCGTGCTGGTCTTGTCCACGCCGGTCAGCTGCTCCTGCGCGCCGCGATGGCTGATGAACACCTCGAGCTGGCCGTTCTGCGAACGTTCCACACGCGTGCGGAACTTGTCGCGCTCAGAGGTCGAGTACAGGCCGTCGAACACCTTGCCGATGGTGTTGCGGATGATGTCCTGCGGAATCTTGGCGCGGTTCTCGGCCCAGTCCGTTTCCATGATGCCGGTCTCGGGCGAGTCCTGCACCAGCAGGAAGCCGCTCTCCTGCCAGAAGCCGCGCAGGGTCTGCCAGAGCTGGTCGGCACGCATGCCGTTGCTGATCACGAGCCAGCGCTGGTTGCCATCGCGCTCCATGCGCACGCCCTGGGCGCCCGGCAGCACATTGTCGGTCGGGCTGGCCTCGCGGGCACGGCCGGCGTTGGCCTGGGTGTAGTTCGAGAGCGTGGACGTGCCGGAGGCATCGGGCACCGTGTAGCGGCGCTCGCCGTCGAGCTTGGTCAGGTCCGGCGGAATATCCAGCGATGCCGTCTTCTTGCCCTGGGACTTGTAGTCGATCTTGTCCGGCTGCATGGCCTCGTTGATGCTGCTGCAGCCGGCGATCAGGGTCAGGGCCAGCACGGGCGCGACCATGGCGGCACGGCGGACTTGCGTCGCGCCGCGACGGTTAAGCTTCTGTTTCATTGACACGTAATCCTGGTTTCAAGAAGGCGGCGATACGCCAAGGTTCAGCCGGTAAGGTTATGGTCAGGCGAGCAGGCCGGCGTTGGCCAGCGCGCGGCGCACGGTCTCGTGCTGCGCTTCGGCCAGCGGGGTCAGCGGCAGGCGGATACCGCCGGCCATCTTGCCCATCTGTTGCAGCGCCCACTTGACGGGGATCGGGTTGGCCTCGACGAACATCGCGCGGTTCAGCTCGATCATTTCCATGTGCAGGCGGCGTGCGGTCACCACATCGCCGTTGCGTGCCGCCACGCACATCTCGTGCATCTTGCGCGGCGTCACGTTGGCCGTCACGGAAATATTGCCGTGGCCGCCCAGCAGGATCAGCGCCACCGCGGTGGGATCGTCGCCGCTGTAGATCGCGAAGTGTTCCGGCGCATCCTTGATCAGTTGCGCGGCCCGGTCGATGTTGCCCGTGGCCTCCTTCACGCCAACGATGCCAGGCACCTGCGCCAGGCGCAGGATGGTGTCGTTGGTCATGTCGGCCACGGTGCGGCCCGGCACGTTGTACAGCAGCACCGGCAGGTCCACCGCTTCCGCGATCGTGCGGAAATGGCGGTACATGCCTTCCTGCGTCGGCTTGTTGTAGTACGGCACTACCTGCAGCGAGGCATCGGCGCCCACCTTCTTGGCGAAGGCGGTCAGTTCGATGGCTTCGCTGGTGGAATTGCCGCCCGTACCGGCGATGATCGGGATACGCTTGTTGGACTGCTCCACGGCCACGCGGATCAGCTCGCAATGCTCTTCCACGTTGACGGTCGGGGACTCGCCCGTGGTGCCCACGATCACGATGCCATCGGTGCCTTCCGCCGCATGCCAGTCGATGAGGGCGCGCAGCGCGGGGTAGTCCAGGCTGCCATCCTCATGCATCGGGGTGACGATGGCCACGATGCTGCCGGTAATCTGTGTCATAGCTTAAGGAAACTCGGGAAATCGAATATCCGGGATTGTACCGGAACCGTCAGCCGCTCCGGACTCCCCCGGGGTGAGGGAAAACATCAGGATTTTCAACGTGTGAAGCGCCCTGCGCGCTGACATGGGGCCGGGCACACCGCCCGACCGGCCAGCCTAGGGCCGCGCCGGCAGCCCGTAGCGTGGTGGCGCGGTGCCCGGCGCGCCGCCCGCAGGCTCGCGCACAGCACATATCCGCTGGACGAACGCCGTTTTCGGCACTTCCACCACGCCGTCCTCGTACCCCACCACCCGCAGGGCGCCGCGCGCCACATCGAGCAGTTCGCCCGGTTTCAGCAGGAAGTCTGGCCGGGACGGCTTGCCAACGGTTTCGTTACCAATTGCAAATGTTTCATAGATCAGCACCCCGGCCGGCGCCAGCGCCGCCAGCAGGTGCGGCCAGAGGGGCCGGTGCAGGTAGTTGGTGACCACAATGGCGTCCAGCGGCGCCCCGTCCGTCATGTCGGTCACGTCCGCCAGCGGCCAGCCGCCCTGCTCGAGATCGGCCACCCGGCCGGACACGCCGGCGGGCAGCCCCGCCACGGCCTCGGCGTCACGGTCCACGGCCAGCACGGCAAACCCCTGCCCCGCCAGCCAGGCTGCGTGGCGCCCGTTGCCGCAGGCCAGGTCGAGCACACGGCCGCCCGGCCGGATCAGGTGGGCCCAGCGGGTCACCCATGACGAAGGTGCGCCCAGTGGCGCATGCGCGAGCGTCATGGCGGCTATTGCAGTAACAGGATGATGGGCCGGAGCATCAGCTCGACCACCGACAGCAGCAGGCTCATCACCGGCTGCATCCAGACCCGCGTGATCACGCCCGCCGCCACCAGTGCCAGCACCACGAAGATGCCGTACGGCTCGATGCGGCTGATGGCGGCCGCCATGCGCTGCGGCAGGAAGGCGGTCAGCACGCGCCCGCCATCCAGCGGCGGGATCGGAAACAGGTTGAAGGCGGCCACGACCACGTTCACGATCACCCCGGCGCGCGCCATCTGGCCCCAGAACGGCTCCTGGACCTGCGCCCAGGCCAGCCCGATCACCACCAGCGCCCAGATGAACGCCTGCGCCAGATTGCTGCCCGGGCCGGCCAGCGCCACCCACATGCCATGCCAGCGCGGGTTGCGCAGGTGGCCGAATACCACGGGAACCGGCTTGGCGAAGCCGAACACGAACTGCCCGGCAGTGAGGAAATAGAGCAGCAGCGGCACCGCCACCGTGCCGATCGGGTCGATATGCCGGATCGGGTTCAGGCTGACGCGGCCGAGCCGGTAAGCCGTGTCGTCACCGAAAAAGCGCGCCACATAGCCGTGAGCGGCCTCGTGCAGCGTGATGGCGAACAGGACTGGCAGGGCGTAGACCGCAACGGTCTGGATGAGCGAGGTATCCATGTGCCCTATTCTATCCGTGCAATGGCGCCCGCAGGCTGTCCGGTTTGTGTCAAAGCGTGGCCGATTTTCAAAGCGTGGCGGACAGTCCGAAGCGCTCCACATCGCCCCGGCCCAGCCGCACCAGTTCCGGCTCGCCGCCGCTCAGGTCGATTACCGTGGTCGGCTGCGCGGGCGCCGGGCCGCCGTCCACCACCAGGTCCAGCTGCTTCTCCAGCCGGGCGCGGATTTCAGCCGGATCGTTCATGGGTTCGTCGTCGCCGGGCATCTGGAGGGTGGCGGAAATCATCGGCTGGCCCAGTTCGGCCAGCAGCGCCAGCGGCACGACATGGTCCGGCACGCGCACGCCGATGGTCTTGCGGGCCGGGTGCGAGAGCCGGCGCGGCACTTCCTTGGTCGCCTCGAGAATGAACACGTACGGCCCCGGCGTGGCGCCCTTGATCCAGCGGTACTGGCGGTTATCCACGCGCGCGAAGTTGCCCAGCTCGGACAGGTCGCTGCACATCAGGGTCAGATGGTGCTTGTCGTCGATGCCGCGCAGCCGGCGCAGGCGCTCCACGGCCGTCTTGTCGTCGAGCGGGCAGGCCAGCGCGTAGCTGGAGTCGGTCGGCAGCGCGATCAGCCCGCCCTGGCGCAGGATCTGCGCGGCCTGCTTGATCAGGCGCGGCTGCGGGTTGAGCGGATGAATCTCGAAGTACTGGGACATTCAGGGATCGTCGGGGGCGGGGGCTGAGCGAGCGGGCGGCTACCAGTCGTGCCAGACCGGGGTGACGTCCGACGGCAGCGGCGGCAGCGTGCCGATATCGACCCGGCCCTCGCCGGGGCCATGAAAATCTGATCCGCGCGAGGCCATCAGGCCGTAGTGGCGCGCCACATCGGCATAGCGGCGGAACTGGTCGGGCGTGTGACTGCCGGTCACGACCTCCACGGCGCGGCCCCCCAGTTGGGTGAATTCGTCGAACAGCGCGTCGTGCTGGGTAGCCGTGTAGTTGTAGCGGCCCGGGTGGGCCATCACGGCAATGCCGCCGGCGTCGCGGATCCAGCCGATCGCCTCCGCCAGCCTCGACCAGCGGTGCGGCACGAAGCCGGGGCGGCCATCCGACAGATATTCGCTGAATACGTCGCTGATGGTCGCGCAATAGCCTTCATCCACCAGCCAACGCGCGAAATGGGTACGCGAGATCAGGTCCGGATTGCCGACATAGCGCAGCGCGCCGGCGTAGGCATCCTGGATGCCGACCTTGGCCAGCGCCTCGCCGATATCCTGGGCGCGGCGGGCGCGGCCGTCGCGGGTCCGGGCCAGGCCGTCGATCAGGCCCGGATGGAACGGATCGATCTGGAGCCCCACGATGTGCACGGTCTGGCCGGCCCAGGTGACCGAAATCTCCACGCCGGGCACGTAGCGCATGCCCAGCGCCTCGGCGGCGTCCCGCGCCTCGCGCTGGCCGCCCACCTCGTCATGGTCCGTCAACGCCCAGAAGGCCACGCCGCCGGCATGGGCGCGCGCGGCCACGTCACGTGGCGCGAGCATCCCGTCGGACACGGTGGAATGGCAGTGCAGATCGGCGTTGATTGTGTGCGGGTTTTGCATGGCGATCATTCTACTCCTGGCAGGGTCTTTTAGCCCTGCCGCCAACGGTGGCGTGCCCGGATTCCCATGGCACGCAAGGTATGATGGGGCCTTGTTCCGCTCCCCCATGCGCCGCGCGCCACCTGGCGCCCGCCGCGCACCTGCCTCGATCATGTCTTCCACGCCCGCCACGTCCGCCCCGCTCGCCCCCCAGGAAACCACGCAGACCGATGTGCTGATCGTCGGCGCCGGGCCGGTTGGCCTGTTCGCCGCGTTCCAGGCCGGCGTGCTGGGGCTCAAATGCGAGCTGATCGACGTGCTCGACCGGCCCGGCGGCCAGTGCACCGAGCTGTACCCGGAGAAGCCGATCTACGACATTCCGGCCGTGCCAGGCTGCCTGGCGCAGGACCTCGTAGACCGGCTCATGGAGCAATGCGCACCGTTCGCGTTCCCGATGCACTTCAGCCAGCGGGCCGACAGCGTCAGCGAGCACGCCGGCGCGGACGGCCATCCGCGCCTGCTGGTCACCACCGACGCCGGCAAACGCTTCGACGTGGCGGCAGTGCTGATCTGCGCCGGCGCCGGGGCCTTCGCGCCGCAACGCGTGGCGCTGCCCGAGGCCGCCGCGCTCGAAGACCGGCATCTGCACTACGCCGTGCGCGACACCTCGCGCTTTGCCGGCCGCCGTGTGATCGTGGCGGGCGGCGGCGATTCGGCGCTCGACTGGGCGCTCGCGCTGCGCAAGGTGGCCGGGCGCGTGACGCTGCTGCACCGGCGCGAGGGCTTCCGCGCCGCCGACCACACCGTGGCGTCGATGCGCGCGGCCGTGGCGGCCGGCGAGATGGACTTCGTCGTGGGCATGCTCGGCGGCCTGCAGACCGATGACGCCGGCAAGCTGACCGCCGCGACGATCAAGACCCGCGACGGCGAGCAGACGCTGCCCGCCGACGAACTTGTGGCCCTGTACGGGCTGGTGTCCGAGCCGGGGCCGATCGCCCAGTGGGACATGGACATGCGCGCGGGCCGCATCGTGGTGGATACCACCACTTATGAAAGCTCGCGCCGCGGCATCTTCGCCGCCGGCGACATCTGCTTCTATCCGAACAAGCAAAAGCTGATCCTCTCCGGCTTCCATGAGGCCGCGCTCGCGCTGCGCAAGGCGTACCACTACGCCAACCCGCAGAAGTCGCTGGTGCATGTGCACACCAGCAACAACGCCGCGCTCAAGGAGAAGCTCACGCACGCGTGAGGCGCCATCCCAACTCGTCATTCAGTGAGAAATGCCTCGATCAGCCGCGCCACCACCTGCGGCTGGTCGTGGTGGAGCATGTGTCCGGCGTCGTCCACGGTCACTTCGCGGAAGTCCGGGAAGGCACGGAAGCGCTCTCGGAATTCGTCCAGCGGCTGCTTGTGGGCGATGTGCTGGAGGGTGGCGGAGTCGCGTGCCTCCACGTGCAGCACCGGCGCTTCCACCTTGGCCCAGATCGCCATGATTTCGTCGATCCGGTATAGCGTGGGATTGGTCATCTTGTGGGCCGCGTCGCCCAGGATCTCCCACCGGCCCTCGGCGTTGCGGCGCGACCAGTGCGCGGCCAGGAAGGCGGCGCGGTCGTCGGGCAGGCGCGGATTGGTCTTCTGCAGACGCGCCGCCACGGCGGCCTCGCTCTCGTAGGTGCGCAGTTCCGGCTGTGTGCGCAGTTCGTCCAGCCAGCGCGCCAGCCGGCCCGGCGCCTGGTCTGGCCGGGTGCGGGTCAGGCCGAAGCCCTCCAGATCCACCACGCGCCGCACCCGCTGCGGGCGCACCCCTGCATAGATGCAGACCACGTTGGCACCCATGCTGTGGCCCACCAGATCCACCTGTCCTTCGGGCTGGTAATGGTCGAGCAGCGCCTCGAGGTCGGCCACGTAGTCCGGGAACCAGTACGACGTGGTGCCCGGATAGCGCGTCGGCAGGTCGGTCTCGCCAAACCCGCGCCAGTCCATGGCAATCACGTGCCAGTCGCGCTCCAGCGCATCGACAAGGAACTGGAACGACGCGGCCACGTCCATCCAGCCGTGCAGCATGAACAGCTTGGGCGCGCCGGGCGTGCCCCAATGGCGAACGTGCGTGCGCAGGCCGCGCAGCGTGATAAATTCGGAACGCGAGGTTTCCGTGATGGTCATGGTGTCTCTACCCTTCTGTCTCTTGTATTGCCAGGTCTTCTCGGGCACGGGGCGGAGGGGGGCCACGCGGCAGCCTGGATAAAAATAGAACGATCGTTCGCCTGGCCGATTATAGCGATCCGCCCGGCCTGACGCCGCAAAAACATCGGAGACAACCGGATGACCGCCTTGCCGGCCACGCGCCGCGACGACTATCGCGCGCTACATGACGCGTTCCACTGGAACGTGCCCGAGCACTTCAACCTGGCCGACGTCTGCTGCGGCCGCTGGGCCCGAGATCCGGCCACCATGGACCGCGTGGCGGTCTACACCGAGCACGAGGACGGGCGCCGCGACGCCTACACCTACGCCCATATCCAGGCCGAGGCCAACCGACTCTCCCGCGCGCTGCGCGAGCTGGGCGTGGGCCGGGGCGACCGCGTGGCCATCGTCATGCCCCAGCGCATCGAAACCGTCATTGCCGGCATGGCGGTCTACCAGTTGGGCGCCGTGGCCATGCCGCTGTCTATGCTGTTCGGCCCGGAAGCGCTCTCGTACCGCATCGACCACAGCGAAACCCGCGTGGCGATTGCCGACGAGACCGCCATCGACAACCTGCTCGCCGCCCGCCCGGACTGCCCCACCCTGCGCACCGTAATCGGCGCCGGCGCCGCCACCGGCCGGGGCGACCTGGACTGGGACGCCCTGCTGGCCGCCCAGCTACCCACCTTCACCGCCGAGCAGACCAAGGCCGACGAGGCCGCCGTGCTGATCTACACCAGCGGCACCACCGGGCCGCCCAAGGGCGCGCTGATTCCGCACCGGGCACTGATCGGCAACCTGACCGGCTTCGTCTGCTCGCAGAACTGGTATCCGCAGGACGACGACGTGTTCTGGAGCCCCGCCGACTGGGCCTGGACCGGCGGCCTGTGGGATGCGCTGATGCCGGCGCTGTACTTCGGCAAGCCCATCGTCGGCTATCAGGGCCGGTTCTCCGCCGAACGTGCCTTCGAATTGCTCGAACGCTATGGCGTGACCAACACCTTCCTGTTCCCCACGGCGCTCAAGCAGATGATGAAGGCGTGCCCGGACCCGTCCGCGCGCTACCGGCTCAAGCTGCGCGCCATCATGAGCGCCGGCGAAGCCGTGGGCGAGACCGTGTTCTCGTGGTGCCGCGACGCCCTCGGGGTCATCGTCAACGAGATGTTCGGCCAGACCGAGATCAACTACATCGTCGGCAACTGCACCGCGCAGTACGACGACAACCGGCTCGGCTGGCCGGCGCGGCCGGGCTCGATGGGCCGCCCCTACCCGGGCCACCGCGTAGCGGTGATCGACGACGAGGGCCGCCTCTGCCCGCCGGACGAGGACGGCGAGGTGGCGGTCTGCGCCACCGACATCCACGGGCATCCGGACCCGGTTTTCTTCCTGGGCTACTGGAAGAACGAGGCTGCCACGGCGGGCAAGTACACCGAACTGGACGGCCTGCGCTGGTGCCGCACGGGCGACCTCGCCCGCATGGATGCGGACGGTTATCTCTGGTACCAGGGCCGGGCGGACGACGTGTTCAAGTCGTCCGGCTACCGCATCGGGCCGAGCGAGATCGAGAACTGCCTGCTCAAGCACCCGGCGGTGTCGAACTGCGCCGTGGTGCCGTCGCCGGACCCCGAGCGCGGGGCCATCGTCAAGGCGTTCATCGTGCTCACGCCCGCCGTGGCGCGCTCGTTCGACAACGACGCCGCGCTGATCGCCGAGTTGCAGCAGCACGTGCGGGGGCAGCTGGCCCCCTATGAGTATCCCAAGGCAATTGAATTTATCGATCAACTGCCGATGACGACCACCGGCAAGATCCAGCGGCGGGTGCTGCGGCTGCAGGAACAGGAGAAGGCTACGGAGAAAACGAAAGTGGCCGGCGGCGCGCCAGCGCCCACCTCAGCCGGCTGAGGCTTCCAGCCAGGCCAGTTCGTCCTCGTCGAACCCCGCCGCGCGGCGGGCGTCGAGGTTGAACGGGCCGCGCAGCCGGGGGGCGCGGTACTGGTCGGCCAGCGCGGCGTAGGTCGGCACGGGGTCCAGCCCGCGCTGCGCGCACAGCCAGCGGTACCAGTGATTGCCGATGGCCACGTGCCCCACTTCGTCACGCAGGATGATGTCGATGATCGCGGCGGCGGCCTCGTCGCCGGCCTCGGCCAGCTTGGCCCGCACTGGCGGCGAGGCGTCCAGCCCGCGTGCCTCGAGCGTGCGCGGCACCAGCGCCATGCGCGCGAGCACATCGCCGGCGGTCTTGTCGCACATCTCCCACAGGCTGTTGTGCGCCGGGAAGTCGCCGTACTCGGCGCCCAGCGTGGCCAGATGGTCGGCCAGCAGCGAGAAATGCAGGGCCTCCTCGCTCGCCACCTGGAGCCAGTCGCGATAGAAGCGCGGCGGCATGCCGGCAAAGCGCCACGCGGCGTCCAGCGCGAGGTTGATCGCGTTGAATTCGATATGGCACAGCGCATGAATCATCGCCGCCCGCCCCGCCGGGGTGCGCAGCGAGCGGCGGCGCTCCACCTTCTGGGGCGGCACCAGTTCCGGGCGCGCGGGCCGGCCGGGCAGAGCCACGCCGGCAGCGGGGGCGAGTGCCGTATCCGCATCGCCAATGCCCTGCCCGGCCGCTTCTGCGGCCACCATGGCCTCGAACAGCGCCCGGGCTGCATCGGCCTTCGCCCTGGCATCGGTCATGCATAGCACTTCCAGCGCGCGGTGGCGCGGCAGGCGGGCATGCGGCAAATCAAGGCCGGTGGCGGGTGCTGTGACTGGCATAGGCGTAAAATTCCGGGGAGTCGCCATTGTAGAGCGTCACGGCGTGTCGCCACGCCCCGCTTCCCGGGGTGCGCGCGTCCTTCAGTGCTCTTTTAATCGCGGCGGCCATCCCCAATTACACCGGATTGCCTCACCAGCCCCACTGCCTCAGGCAGGACACAGGAGACCCCATGGCGCTTTACCAGATCGGCGACCTCGCCCCGACCATCCACAGCGATGCCTACGTGGCCGCCGAAGCCACCATCATCGGCAACGTGACGCTCAAGGCGCGCGCGAGTGCCTGGCCCGGCGTGGTGATCCGTGGCGACAACGAACCGATCGTGGTGGGCGAGGACACCAACATCCAGGAAGGCTCCGTGCTCCATACCGATCCGGGCGCGCCGCTGACGCTGGGTGACAAGGTCTCCGTCGGCCATCAGGCCATGCTGCACGGCTGCACGGTGGGCGAAGGATCGCTGATCGGCATCCAGGCCGTGGTGCTGAACCGTGCCGTGATCGGCAAGGAATGCCTGGTCGGCGCCGGCGCCGTGGTGACCGAGGGCAAGGTGTTCCCGGACCGCTCGCTGATCCTGGGCGCGCCGGCCAAGGTCGTGCGCGAGCTGACCGATGCCGACGTGGCCAACCTCTACCGCAACGCCGAGACCTACGCGAAGCGCCAGGCGATGTACAAGACCGACCTGAAGCGCATCGACTGATGACATACCGGCGCGCGGCCCCGCCCGCGCGCCCGCAACCCGTGCCTTACCGCTAGATAGATGACGAACGTGACCGCAACCTCGAATCCCGACACCCTCCAGAAATTCCTGTTCGACGCCGCCCCGGTGCGCGGCGAACTGGTCCGCATGGAGGCCACCTGGCAAGAGGTGCTCAACCGCCATGCCTATCCGGCGCCGGTGCGGCGCCTGCTGGGCGAGATGATGGCGGCGGCGGCGCTGCTGTCGGCCAATCTCAAGTTCAACGGGGCGCTGGTCATGCAGCTGCATGGCGACGGCCCGGTGCGGATGCTGGTGGTGGAATGCCTGTCGGACCTCTCGATGCGCGCCACGGCCAAGATCGCCGAAGACACCGCGATTGCCGACGACGCCACGCTCAAGCAGATGGTGAACGTGCACGGCCAGGGCCGCTTCGCGATCACGCTCGACCCGCAAGACAAGCTACCTGGCCAGCAGGCCTACCAGGGCATCGTGCCGCTGTCGGACGAGCACGGCCCGCTGTCGTCGATCGGTGCGGTGCTGGAGCATTACATGCAGGCGTCCGAGCAGCTCGACACGCGCCTGTGGCTCGCCTCGAACGACCAGGTGGCCGCCGGCATGCTGCTGCAGAAGCTGCCGTCGTACGGCGGCACGATGGAAGTGGGTGAGACCGGCGCGCCACTTGACGAAGCCGGCCGCGCGCAGGACCTGGACACCTGGGACCGCGCCTGCCAGCTCGGCGCCACGCTCAAGGACGAGGAATTGCTGGCGGAGTCGCCGGACACGCTGCTGCGCCGCCTGTTCTGGGAAGACCTGCAGGCCACCGGGCTGCGTGTCTTCGAGCCGATGACACCGCGTTTCCAGTGCTCGTGCTCGCGCGCCAAGGTGGCGGGCATGCTCCAGTCGCTCGGCCAGGCCGAGGTGGAAAGCATCATCGCCGAGCGCGGCCACGTGGAGATCCACTGCGATTTCTGCGGCCAGCGCTATGAATTCGACCCCGTGGACAGCGCCCAGCTGTTCACCGCGCCCGTGGCCACCGGTGCCGGCGACGGCGCACACCAACAGCACTGAGAGCACCAAGTCGCCCCCACCTGGAATCCATGACCTGAGGAAAACCGCCATGCAAGCCGATCATCGCCCCCGCCCCTTCTGTTCCCGCCTCGGGCCGGCAGGCGCTGTGGCGATGTTGGCCGTGGCGCTGCTGGCCGGCTGCGCGTCTCCCGTGCCACGGGACATCAATGGCTCGCCGGCCACGGCCCGGCTGATGCCCAACGGCGTGCCGCCAGCCCCGATCACGCCCGAGGAAAGCCAGTCGCTGACGCAGCTGAACCAGCAGATCCTGCGCGACCAGGAGGCGGCCATCGCCCGGCAACAGCAGGCCGAGGCATGGGCATACGCCTATCCGAACACGAGCTGGAGTCTGTACTACGGTGGGTGGGGTGGTGGCCGCTGGGGCGGCGGCGTGGGCGTGAGCAGCCCGGGATACTGGGGTGGCGGCTGGGGTGGCTACCCGTACTGGTGGTAGGCCGGCTCAGTGACCGCCCTTGCCGGCAACGGAATTCGGGGGCGGCGGTAACGGTGGCGTGGCGCTGACCTTCGGGGCCGGGGCCACGAACTGCACGAACACCTCGCTCTCCTTCACCATGCCCAGCTCGTAGCGGGCACGCTCCTCGATTGCGCCGGTGCCGTCCTGCAGGTCGCTGACTTCCCCTTCCAGCTTGGCATTGCGCAGCTTGAGCGCCTGATTATGGGTGGTCTGTTCCTGCACCTGGCGGTTCAGGTCCCATACGCGCAGCCAGCCGCCCTTGCCCAGCCAGAGTGGATACTGGATGGCGAGCAGCAGCACGAACAGCAGCAGGGAAATCAGACGCATCGGGGCAAATTGGATATCGTCAGATTGACGACCACCCCAATGATCCCTTATGCGACCGAAGAATGCAAAATTATCGGCCTGAAAAAACGCAACACTCTGCAACACGAACGTGTCGCGGCGGGGGAGATCTCCCCGCTCCCGGGGCGGGAGGGGGAGACTCGGGGACTTAGCGCAGGTTGTAGAACGCGCTCTTGCCCGGGTACGTAGCGATGTCACCGAGGTCTTCCTCGATGCGCAGCAGCTGGTTGTACTTCGAGATGCGGTCCGAACGCGACAGCGAGCCGGTCTTGATCTGGCCAGCGTTGGTGCCCACCGCGATGTCGGCGATCGTGCTGTCCTCGGTCTCGCCCGAGCGGTGCGAGATCACGGCCGTGTAGCCGGCGCGCTTGGCCATCTCGATGGCGGCGAAGGTCTCGGTCAGCGTGCCAATCTGGTTGATCTTGATCAGGATCGAGTTGCCGATGCCCTTCTCGATGCCTTCCTTCAGGATCTTCGTGTTGGTCACGAACAGGTCGTCACCCACCAGCTGCACGCGCTCGCCCAGCTTCTCGGTCAGCGTCTTCCAGCCTTCCCAGTCGCCCTCGGCCATGCCGTCCTCGATCGAGACGATCGGGAACTTGTCGCACAGGTTGGCCAGGTAGTCGGCGAATTGCGTCGACGACAGCTTCAGGCCCTCGCCTTCCAGCTGGTAGACGTCCTCGGCCTCGTGGTAGAACTCGCTGGCGGCGCAGTCCAGCGCCAGCAGCACGTCCTCGCCCGCCTTGTAGCCGGCCTTCTCGATGGCCTGCACTACCGTGTTCAGGCATTCCTCGTTCGACGAGAAATTCGGCGCGAAACCGCCTTCGTCGCCCACGGCCGTGGACATGCCCTTGTCGGCCAGGATCTTCTTGAGCGCGTGGAATACCTCGGCGCCGCAGCGCAGGGCTTCACGGAAGCTGGTCTGCGAGACCGGCATGATCATGAATTCCTGGATGTCCAGGCTGTTGTTGGCGTGCGCGCCACCGTTGACGATGTTCATCATCGGCACCGGCATCTGCATCGCGCCCGAACCGCCGAAGTAGCGGTACAGCGGCAGGCCGGCTTCCTCGGCGGCGGCCTTGGCCACGGCCATCGACACGGCCAGCATGGCGTTGGCGCCCAGGCGGCCCTTGTTCTCGGTGCCGTCCAGCTCGATCAGGGTGCGGTCCAGGAACGCCTGCTCGGAGGCGTCCAGGCCCATGATGGCTTCGGAGATCTCGGTGTTGATGTGCTCGACGGCCTTCAGCACGCCCTTGCCCAGGTAGCGCGACTTGTCGCCGTCACGCAGCTCGATGGCCTCCCGCGAACCCGTGGACGCGCCCGACGGCACGGCCGCACGGCCCATCACACCGGATTCCAGCAGCACGTCGCACTCGACCGTGGGATTGCCACGCGAGTCGAGAACCTCGCGACCGATGATATCTACGATTGCACTCATATTTCCTCTCTGGACTGTTGAATCTGGTGACTGCGCAAGAATGCCCGCCAACCGTGACAAATGTTGCCGACGATGGTCAGGCGCCCTCGACAACGATCATGTTCATCTTCGCCGCGTGCTCGCGCGACTGCCGCGCGGCCAGGTACTCCTCGCTCGCGTAGAAGGTCTTGGCGGCCTCATAGCTCGGGAATTTCAGCAGCACGACACGCGTGGGCGCCCATTCCCCCTCGAGCGGCTCGGTCTTGCCGCCGCGCACGAGCACCTCGGCCCCGTGCGCCTGCATGGCGCGTGTGGAAAGCACCTTGTACTGCTCGTATTGCTGGGGGTCTGTCACGTCGACGTACGCGATGATATAGCCGGCGGCCATGGGCGATCTCCGAATCTTTTGTATTGTCTTTCGATACGGCGCGTCACGGTCGGTGCAGGATGGACCATGCGGGCCGGAAACGATTCCGCCCGCGACAGGCGCGGGCGGTCACGACCAACACTGGCTCAGGCGCAGGCCGGCCAGCTGAAGTTGTCCTCGAGGAAGCCGCTACGCTTGACCAGCGCATCGAGATCCTTCAGGACCGACAACAATTCCTTCATGCGCGACAGCGGCACGGCGTTGGGGCCGTCCGACATCGCCTTGCTCGGGTCCGGGTGCGTTTCCATGAACAGCCCGGCCACGCCGGTTGCCACGGCGGCACGCGACAACACCGGCACGAACTCGCGCTGGCCGCCCGAACTCGTGCCCTGCCCGCCCGGCAACTGCACCGAGTGCGTGGCGTCGAACACCACCGGGGCGGCGGTCTCGCGCATGATCGCCAGCGAGCGCATGTCCGAGACCAGGTTGTTGTAGCCGAAGGAGACACCGCGCTCGCAGGCCATGAACGCGTCATCGGGCAGACCAGCCTCACGGGCCGCATCACGCGCCTTATCGATCACGTTCTTCATGTCGTGCGGCGCCAGGAACTGGCCCTTCTTGATGTTCACCGGCTTGCCGCTCTGGGCGCAGGCGCGGATGAAATCCGTCTGGCGGCACAGGAAGGCCGGCGTCTGGAGTACGTCCACCACGGCGGCGACGGGCTTGATCTCGTCGATCTCGTGGATGTCCGTGAGCACCGGCACGCCGATCTCGCGCTTCACGGTGGCCAGGATCTCAAGACCCTTTTCCATGCCGAGACCGCGGAACGACTTGCCCGACGACCGGTTGGCCTTGTCGAACGACGACTTGTAGATGAACGGAATGCCCAGCGCCGAGGTGATTTCCTTGAGCTGGCCGGCCGTGTCCAGCGCCATCTGCTCGGACTCGATCACGCACGGCCCGGAAATCAGGAAGAACGGCTGGTCGAGGCCGACATCGAATCCACACAGTTTCATGGCTGCTCCTTCTCTGCGCGCGCTCAGGCGGACTTGCCCTTGCGCTGCTGGCTGGCCAGCGCGGCTTCCACGTAGGCCTTGAACAGCGGATGGCCGTCACGCGGCGTGGACGTGAATTCCGGGTGGAACTGCACGCCAACGAACCACGGGTGCAGGCTCTCGGGCAACTCCATCATCTCCGGCAGGTTTTCCGTCGGGGTACGGGCCGAAATCACCATGCCGGCGCCCTCGAGCTGCGGCACGTAGTGATTGTTGACTTCGTAACGATGGCGATGGCGCTCGTTCACTTCGTCGCCATAGATCTGCGCAGCCTTGGTGCCGGCCTTCACCGGTACGCGCTGGGCGCCCAGGCGCATCGTGCCGCCGAGGTCGGAATCGGCCGAGCGCTGCTCGACCTTGCCTTCGCGGTCCAGCCATTCGGTGATCAGCGCGACCACCGGATGCTCGGTTTCGAGGTTGAATTCGGTCGAGTTGGCATCGGCCATGTTCGCCACGTGGCGGGCAAACTCGATCACGGCCAGCTGCATGCCCAGGCAGATGCCCAGGTAAGGCACCTTGTTCTCGCGGGCGTACTGGATCGCGCGGATCTTGCCTTCCGTGCCGCGCTTGCCGAAGCCGCCCGGCACCAGGATGGCGTCCAGCGGCTGGAGCACTTCCAGGTGGCCGGATTCCAGTTCCTCGGAATCGATGTATTCGATGTTCACGCGCGTGGCGGTATGCATGCCGGCGTGGCGCAGCGCCTCGATCAGCGACTTGTACGACTCGGTCAGGTCGACGTACTTGCCAACCATGCCGATCGTGATTTCGTGCTCGGGGTTTTCCTGCGCGTTGACCAGCTTCTGCCACATCGACAGGTCGGCCGGCTTCGGATCCAGGCGCAGCTCCTCGCAGATCAGGCGGTCCAGGCCCTGCTCGTTGAGCATCTGCGGGATCTTGTAGATGCTGTCGGCATCCCAGACCGAGATCACGGCTTCCTGCGGGATATTGGCGAACAGCGAGATCTTGGCGCGCTCGTCGTCCGGAATCGGGCGGTCGGCGCGGCACAGCAGCGCCGTCGGCGAAATACCGATTTCGCGCAGCTTCTGCACCGAGTGCTGGGTCGGCTTGGTCTTCAGCTCGCCCGCGCTGGCGATGAACGGCACCAGCGTCAGGTGCACGAAGGCGCAGTGGTTGCGGCCCATGCGCAGGCTCATCTGGCGCGCGGCCTCGAGGAACGGCAGGGATTCGATATCCCCCACCGTGCCGCCGATCTCCACCAGCGCCACGTCGGCCTTGCCCTCGTGCGAGGCGGCCGCGCCGCGCTCCACAAATGCCTGGATCTCGTTGGTGATATGGGGGATGACCTGCACGGTCTTGCCCAGGTACTCGCCCCGGCGTTCCTTGCGGATCACCGATTCATAGATCTGGCCGGTCGTGAAGTTGTTCGATTTCCGCATCTTGGCGGAAACGAAGCGCTCATAGTGCCCCAGGTCGAGGTCGGTTTCCGCGCCATCTTCGGTCACGAACACCTCGCCGTGCTGGAAGGGGCTCATCGTGCCGGGATCGACGTTGATGTAGGGATCGAGCTTGAGGAGGGTGACTTTGAGGCCGCGCGACTCGAGAATGGCCGCGAGCGAAGCAGCAGCGATGCCCTTGCCGAGAGAAGAGACGACGCCACCGGTGACGAAGACGAATTTGGTCATAAACCGAGCTTGCCGGGGAAATCGGGATTATACATGAGCGGCCGTCCCGCGCGGCCCCGGAAATTGTGACAGCCGGGGTAAAACCGGGCCGGGTGCTACCCGGTTGCGCCGCGCTGCGCCTCCTTGCGCCCAATGCGCCGCACGGGCGCGGGTTGGCGCCGCCCTGCCTGCGAGCCAACTGTCGCCTAGCGCGATTCCTGCCGGATCTTGCCGATCAGGTCACGCACCAGCGCAGCGGTTTCGAGGGGCTTTTCCATCGGATAGAGATGGCCGCCCTCGATAAAGCGCAAGTGCTCGCCCACCAGCCGGCGCGTGGCGCCCAGCCCGCACTGGCGTACCTCGCGCGAGCGCGTGCCGGCGACGAAGCCCACCGGCACCGGCGCGCCCCGGGACACCTTGCGGCCCAGGCTGGTTGGCAGGGTCCGGTAGATCTTGTATTCCACCTCGCGATCGAAGCGCAGCCGCCGCTCGCCGGCGCGGCCGGTCGGCTCGGTGCCGTGCTCGGCGTAGTCGCTCAGGACCTCTGGATCCCAAATGGCGAAATTCTTCTTGGAGAGGAAGTGATGGCGCACCGCCTCGGCGTCCGGCCAGTGGGTGCGGCGGTTCTTCGTCACGGCCGCCGGGCCCGGCTTCTCGTCGAGACCGAATATCTGCGAGAACCGCAGCAGCCCGGCGCGCCAGCCGGCAATCACCGGCGAGTCGAGCATGACCACCCCGCGCACCCGGGCAGGCCGGCGCAGCGAGGCCATCAGGGACAGGAAGCCGCCCAGCGAATGGCCGACCAGCCACACCGGGCGCTCGGTGCCGTCACGCGTGGCGCGGTCCAGTTCGTCTAGCAATTCCTCCACCAGATGGGGCCACTCGCGCGTGACCGGGTACTTCGGGTCATGGCCGTAGCGCTCCACGGCGCGGATATCGAATTCGTCTTCCAGTGCGCTGAACAGCTTGCGATACGTGCGCACCGGAAAGCCGTTGGCGTGCGAAAACAGCAGGATGTCGCGCATGCGGCGTCTTGGGAGGTCGGAATGCCGGGGAAGCGGCGATCAGTGGGGGGCGATCAATGGGGGAGATCAGTGTTCGCGGCGGGCCCGCACGGGCTGGCCCCAGCGGTCCGCCTCATCGCGCGCGAGCGGGAATTCCGCCGGCTCCGCCGCATCCCACTCGGGGTTGCAGATCTCGCCAAACACCTGGCGCAGGCGGTGGCCCCAGGTGTCGCGGATCATGCGGAAGTAGGCGTTGCGTTCGTCGATATTGACAAAGCGGGTCACGCGCAGCGCATCGGCCTCATAGACCAGCAGGTCCAGCGGCAGGCCCACGGAGATATTCGATTTCAGCGTGGAATCCATCGAAATCAGCGCGCACTTGGCGGCCTCGCCCAGCGGCAGCGACGGCGACACCACGCGGTCGATGATCGGCTTGCCGTACTTGGCCTCGCCAATCTGGAAATAGCAGTTTTCCGGTGTCGATTCGACGAAGTTGCCGGCCGCATAGATATTGAACAGCCGCGGCCGCTCGCCACGGATCTGGCCACCGAAGACCAGACTCACGTTAAATTCGATGCCGGCATCGCGCAGCGCATGGGCGTCGCGCTTGTGCACGGCGCGCACGGCGTCGCCGACGATGGTGGCGGCCTCGAACATGTCCCGCGCGGTCCAGAGCGAGCGCTTCTCGTCGCGGCCCTCGGCCAGGCACTGGCGCACGGACTGGCTGATGGCGAGGTTGCCGGCGGTCATCATCACCATCACGCGGTCGCCCGGCTCTTCGAACACGGTCATCTTGCGGGCCGTGGAAATGGCGTCCACGCCGGCGTTGGTACGGGAATCCGACAGGAATACCAGGCCGGCATCCAGCCGCATGGCTACACAGTACGTCATGGGAATCTTGTTGGTTTTGGGCCGCGCGCCGGTTCGGCGGCGCGCTCAGGGCAAGCTTGCATTCTAGCGCCCCGGCGCGACGCGAGCCGCCTCGGGTGGCATCGGCCATCTGGAACGGCCGTCTGATTGGCCGGCGCGCGGCGCGGGAAGGTCAGTCGGCAGCCGGCACCGGCGCCATGGGCGGAATGGGCGTGATGGCGATCTCGACTTCCATTGTCTCGCCAGTCCCGCCCTCCAGAATGCCCCGAATTGGTGCAGCGGAGGCGTAGTCGCGCCCCACGGCAAGGCGTACGTGGCGGCCATCGGTGAGGCACCGGTGCGTCACGTCTATGCTGCACCAGAGCGCGCTGGCGGCGTCCAGGCAGACATCGGCCCAGGCGTGGCTGGCCATCGAGGTTGCAGCCGGGTCATAGAAGTAACCACTGACATAGCGTGCCGGAATGCCGAAGGCGCGGCACGCGGCCACCATCACCTGCGCCTGGTCCTGGCAGACGCCGCTGCCGAGCGCGAAGGCATCGGCGGCGCTGGTGCCGACGTGGGTGGTGTTGGCGCTGTAGCGCACGCGGTCCGCAATGCCATCGGCCAGCGCCAGCAGCGCCGGCACGTCGTGGCCGGCGGCCAGGAACGGCGCGGCGAACGCGCGCAGCGCGGCCGGGGCCTGCGTGAGCGGCGTGGCGGCCGCAAAGTACAGCGGCGATACGCGCGACTCGCCGGCATCCGGCAGGTCGTGGAAGCCATGGTGGCCGGGCGACTCCGCCTCATCAAGAGGCGAAATCATCACCTCCACTTCGCCAGTCGCCGTGATCGAAATCGTCTGGGCGGGGCCGGACAGCGTGAAGTTATGGACGATGTTGCCAAAGCCGTCGCGGGCCTCGGACAGGTTGCCCGGTGCAGTCAGGGTCCAGTCCTGCACGGACTGAAGCGGCCCCGTACGCGGCACAAGCCGCAGTTCGTGCACGCTGCGGCGCACCGGCTCGGTGTAACGGTAGACCGTCTTGTGGTGGATCTTGTATTTCACGATAGGGCACGCGCCGCGGCGACCGGTGCCCGGCCCGCCACCCGCCCGATCCGGCAACGGTGTGGCGAGCCCGGCACCTCGTCAGGCAGCCAGCGGGACGAGGAAGTCCCGGCTGATGCCGTTGCCGAGATCGCCAATGCGCTCCAGGAAGCTGGTCAGGTAGGCGTGCAGGCCAACGGCGAAGATGTCGTCGATGCGCGCGTATTTCAGGTCGGCGTGGAGTTTACCAGCCTGCCGCTCCGTCTCCGACGACTGCTGGTTGGCCACCAGCGCGAGAATCGCGACCACCTCGTCCATGCTCGAGACCAGCGAGCGCGGCATGTCCGGCCGCAAGATCAACAGCTCCGCCACGCGTTGCGGCGTGATCACGGCGCGATAGATCTTGCGATACACCTCGAAGCCGGACACCGAGCGCAGCACGGCCGCCCAGTGATAGAAATCGTTCTGCTCGCGATTCAGGTCGTCGTTCTGCAACTGGCTCTGGGACTGCCCGCCGCCGTCCTGGGATTGGGATTGGGACTGGCTCTGGGAGCCCCCGCCCTGATTCTGACTCTGCAATTGGCCGCCCTGGAAGGCAAGGTCGTCCTCGTCGCGCCGGCCGGACGCCTGGAACTTGACGTCGAGGATCCGCGCGGTGTTGTCGGCCCGCTCCAGGAACGTGCCGAGCCGCATGAAGTGGAAGGCATCGTCCTTGAGCATGGTGCCGAACTGCACGCCGCGCGCCAGGTGCGAGCGGAACTTGACCCACTCGAAGAAGCGGGACGGGTCGTCGCGCAGTTCGCCATCGGCGATCATGCGCTGCACGTCCAGCCAGGTGGTGTTCAGCGTCTCCCAGACCTCCGTGGTCAGCGAGCCGCGCACCGCGCGGGCGTTTTCGCGCGCCGCGCGCAGGCAGCTCATGATCGACGACGGATTGGTCATGTCGCGGACCATGAAGTCGATCACGTCGTCCCGGTGCAGCAGGCCGTACTTGTGGTCGAAGGCGTTGGTCAGCTCGGAAATATCGAGCATCGCCCACCAGCCCTGCTCGGCCACTTCGGCGGACTGCGGCAGCAGCGAAGTCTGGTAGTTGACGTCGAGCATGCGCGCGGTGTTCTCGGCGCGCTCGGTATAGCGGGACATCCAGAACAGATGGTCGGCGGTGCGGCTCAACATGATGGGTTCTCCCGGCGATCGGCGTATTCCATGGCTCAGCGCTCCAGCACCCAGGTGTCCTTGGTGCCGCCCCCCTGCGAGGAGTTGACCACCAGCGACCCTTCGCGCAGCGCCACGCGGGTCAGCCCGCCCGGCACCATGCGCACCTCCTTGCCCGACAGCACGAACGGCCGCAGGTCGATATGGCGCGGCGCGATGCCCGACTCCACATAGGTCGGGCAGGTGGACAGCGCCAGCGTCGGCTGGGCGATGTACTGCTCGGGACGCGACTTCACCACCTCGCGGAACTGGTCGATCTCGGCACGCGTGGCCGCCGGGCCGACCAGCATGCCGTAGCCGCCCGCGCCGTGGGTCTCCTTGACCACGAGGTCGGCCATATGGTCGAGCACGAACTGGAGATCGTCCGGGCGCCGGCACATATAGGTCGGCACGTTGTTGAGGATGGCCTCCTCGCCCAGGTAGAAGCGGATCATGTCCGGCACGTAGGGGTAGATCGACTTGTCGTCGGCCACGCCCGTGCCAATGGCGTTGCTGATCGTCACATTGCCGGCCCGGTAGACCGACAGCAGCCCGGCCGCACCGAGCGCCGAATCTGGACGAAATGCGAGGGGATCAAGGAAGTCGTCATCCACGCGGCGGTAGATCACGTCGATGCGCTGCGGCCCCTGCGTGGTGCGCATGTAGAGGTGCTCGTCCTCGACGAACAGGTCGCTGCCCTCCACCAGTTCCACACCCATCTGCTGGGCCAGGAACGCATGTTCGAAATACGCCGAGTTGTACATGCCCGGCGTGAGCACGACCACGGTGGGATCGGCGATGTTCTGGGGCGACACGCTGCGCAGCATGTCCAGCAGCAGGTCGGGATAGTGCGCCACCGGCGCCACCCGGTTGCGCGCGAACAGCTCCGGGAACAACCGCATCATCATCTTGCGGTTTTCAAGCATGTACGAGACGCCGGACGGCACCCGGAGGTTGTCCTCCAGCACGTAGAACTCGCCCTCGCCGGCGCGCACCACGTCGATGCCGGCCACGTGGGCGTAGATGTCGCGCGGCACGTCGATGCCGAGCATCTCCGGCCGGTACTGCGCGTTGTTGTAGATCTGGTCGGGCGGAATCACACCGGCGCGGATGATGTCCTGGCCGTGGTAGATATCGTGGATGAACCGGTTCAGCGCGGCCACGCGCTGGCGCAGGCCGCGCTCTAGCGTGGCCCACTCGCTAGCCGGAAAGATGCGCGGAATCACATCGAACGGAATAGTCCGTTCGGTGCCGCTGTTCGACTCGTCCTTGTCGCCGTAGACGGCAAAGGTAATGCCCACGCGCCGGAAGATCAGGTCCGCCTCGGCGCGCTTGTTGTCCATTGTCGATGCGGACTGCCGCCCGATCCAGTCCGCAAAATTGCGATAGTGGGCCCTGACCGCCCCGGACGGCAGCGTCTGTCCGGCCTCGATGGCCGCCACCACGCCGTCCTCCCGCCCTTCCAGCATCTCGTCGAAAAACCGCGCCGCCATGATGGCCGCTCCTTCGTGAAATGGGCGCCCGCGCCGGCCTCGTACTGACCGTGCCGTGCCGTCTCCCCGGTCGCCCGTTTGTCGATGCCTTGTCGAGTTGGCTCTTTCAGCATATCCGCGCCGGCAAAACCCGCAAGGGTCACGCGCGCCGGCACGTGAATTCGGTTTAGCAAGATGCTTGCCAGCCAGGCGCCGCCGAAGGCACGGCGCCCCGAGGCTGGGCTGGCGGTGTCAGGTCAGCTCCGGTCAGCCCAAGTCAGGCGGCGGGCTTCCCGCTGCAGGCGGCCGACTCGGGCGGGCACTTGTCCAGAATGTCCTGGACCAGTGCCTCGGGCGTGCGGCGGATATCCAGTACCAGCGCGTCGCGCGGCTCCTCGAGGGTATCGAACTGGCTTTGCAGCAGCGCCGGATTGAAGAAATGGTCCGTGCGCGCCGACAGCCGGCTGCCGATGGTGCCGGCGTCGCCCTTCATGAAGACGAAGGTCACGCCGCCGTCCGGCGGGGTCAGGCGGTCGCGGTAGGTCTGGCGCAGCGCCGAGCAGGTGAAAACGTGGGTGCGGCCCTCGGCCCGGGCGGTGTCGATGGCGGCGCGCATCGCGGCCAGCCAGGGCCAGCGGTCCTCGTCGGTCAGCGGAATGCCGTTGTGCATCTTGGCCTTGTTGGCCTCGCTGTGGAAGGCGTCCGCATCGTGGAAGCCGCAGTGCAACTGGCTGGCCAGCAGCTGGCCGACCGTGGTTTTCCCGCTGCCGGAAACGCCCATCAGGATATAGATCATGTCTGCTCCGTCGATCATGGTCGGATGGTCGGGCCATCCTTGTCGGTAGCCTTCGGGCGCGAAAAACGTGGCGCGAAGGTGCACCGCGGCATGGAGATACCGGGCCGCGGCGATTGCTGAAAATCGTAAAACGACTAAACGACGATTAAACGACGACTAAGTGCGTGCAGGGCAAGGTGAGCGTTTGCCTATTGTGCGACCGCGCTGGCCGTTTGGACAGCGGGCGCGGCGTCGGCCTCGGACAAGTCCAGGGCACTGCCGCCTTCCTCGGCGATCCGGGCATGGCGCCGGAACAGTCCGAACAGGCCGCGCCCCATGCTGAAGCGCGCAAACTCGTCGTCCGGCGCGGTCGCCGGGATGCGCGCAGCGAATTCGGCCTGCACGCCGGCATCGCCAACCAGGGTCAATGTGCCGGATACGGCATCTACGCGGATACGGTCGCCGTCGCGCACCCGCGCCAGCGGTCCGCCGACAAGCGCCTCCGGCCCCACATGGATCACTGCCGGCACCTTGCCTGACGCGCCCGACATGCGGCCATCGGTCACCAGCGCCACCTTGTGGCCGGCATCCTGCAGCGCGCCGAGCGCCGGCGTGAGGCGGTGCAACTCGGGCATGCCGTTGGCATTCGGCCCCTGGAAGCGGACTACCGCCACCACGTCGCGATTCAGTTCGTCGGCCTCGAAGGCGGCTTGCAGCGCCTCCTGGGAGTCGAACACGCGGGCCGGGGCCTCCACGATCCGATGCTCGTCGGCCACGGCCGACACCTTGATCACGCCCCGGCCGAGATTGCCGGCCATCAGGCGCAGCCCGCCCTCCTTCGAGAACGGCGCCGACGCCGGGGCCAGCACGGCTGCATCGCCGCTGGTGGCCGGACCATCGCGCCAACGCAGCGTGCCGTCAGTCATCACCGGCTCCTCGGTGTAGCGCGCCAGCCCTTGCCCCATCACGGTCTGCACATCCTCGTGCAGCAACCCCGCCTCGAGCAGCTGGCCAATCACATAGGCCACGCCACCGGCCGCGTGGAAGTGGTTCACATCGGCCGAGCCGTTCGGATAGACGCGCGCCAGCAGCGGCGTGACCGCCGACAGGCGGTCGAAGTCATTCCAGTCGATGACGATGCCAGCGGCACGCGCCATGGCGACGAGGTGGATCGTATGGTTCGTGGAGCCGCCCGTGGCCAGCAGGCCGACCATGGCGTTGACGATGGCGCGCTCGTCCACGATCTGGGCGAGCGGCGTGTACGCGTTGCCGCGCGCAATCAGCGCCAGCGCGCGCTGCGCCGCGGCCGCCGTCAGCGCATCGCGCAGGCCGCTGTCCGGGTGCACGAAGGCCGAGCCCGGCACGTGCAAGCCCATGATTTCCATCAGGAACTGGTTGCTGTTGGCCGTGCCGTAGAAGGTGCAGGTGCCGGCGCTGTGGTAGGCGGCGCATTCGGCCTCCAGCAAGGCGTCGCGGCCGACCTGACCGGTGGCGTAGAGCTGGCGCACGCGCGCCTTTTCCTTGTTCGAGAGGCCGGTCGCCATCGGGCCGGCCGGCACGAAGACGATGGGCAGGTGCCCGAACTGCAGCGCCCCCATCAGCAGGCCCGGCACGATCTTGTCGCACACGCCGAGCATCAGCGCCGCATCGAAGGTGTTGTGCGAGAGCGCGACCACCGTACCCATGGCAATGGCGTCGCGCGAGAACAGCGACAGCTCCATGCCGGCATTGCCCTGCGTGATGCCGTCGCACATCGCCGGCACGCCGCCGGCCACCTGGGCCACGCCACCCACCGCGCGCGCCGCCTCGCGAATCACGTTCGGATACCGCTCGTAGGGCTGGTGGGCCGACAGCATGTCGTTGTACGCGGTAACGATGCCGAGATTCGGCGCGTGCTCGACGCGCAGCTTGAGCTTGTCGTCAGCCGGCAGCGCGGCGTAACCGTGCGCCAGATTCGCGCACGACATGCCGCGCAGCGGGCCGAGTTCCCGCTGCGCGCGCTCGCAGCGCGCCAGATAGGCGGCGCGGCTCGCGCGGCTGCGCTCGACAATGCGTTGCGTAACGGCCGACACCTCGGCATGAACGGATTGGGTCATGGCGGACATGTTCCTCGTGGGGAGCGCAGGGCAAAAAACGCCCGTTGATCTGTAGATTTTCTACATTATAGCCTTGGCCCTTAGCCTGCTGGAAGCCACTTTCTGACAGAAATATGGCTTTGTCAAAGCAAATACGGGAAAGCCCTAAGGTGGCACAGCCCCGATTCCCGATCGATCCTCACTTCATTTTGTGTAGAATCTCTACACTTTCAATCCAGAATGGCCACGTCGATGGCCAGCCGAGACCCGCACCACCATGCGCGACCGAATCCTTGCCGTCTACGACACGCTCCGTCCGTCCGAACGCCGCCTGGCTGACTACGTCACCCGCCACGGCGCCAGCGTGATCCGCCTGTCGATGCCCGAACTGGCCGAACGCGCCGGCGTTTCGCAGCCGACCATCGCCCGCTTCTGCGCCGCGCTGGGCTACGACGGCTTCAAGGAGTTCAAACTCCAGTTCGCCCAGAACCTGGGCGGTGGCACGCCGTTCGTCCACCAGGACGTGGAGGCCGACGACCGCCCCGCCGACATCGCCGGCAAGGTCTTCGACCGCACCATCGCCACGCTGATGGCCGTCCGGAACGCCCTGTCGGCCGACCAGATCGAGCACGGCATCCGGCTACTGGCCAGCGCGCGCCGCATCGAGTTCTACGGCTGCGGCAACTCGGGCATCGTCGCGCTCGACATCCAGCACAAGTTTTTCCGCCTCGGCATTCCCACCACGGCCTACTCCGATCCGCACGTCTTCAGCATGTCCGCCGCACTGCTGCAACCTGGCGACGTGGCGGTGCTGGTCTCCAACAGCGGCCGCACCTGGGACATGCTGACCGCCGCCACGCTCGCCCGCGCCAGCGGCGCAAGCGTGCTGGCGCTGACCCACAGCGGCTCGCCCCTGGCCCGGCTGGCCGACGTCTGCGTGTTCTCCGACGTCGAGGAGGACAGCGAGGTCTACACGCCGATGACCTCCCGCATCAGCCACCTCGTGCTCGGCGACGTGCTTGCCGCCGGCGTGGCGCTGGAACGCGCGGACACCGTCGCGGCTGGCCTGCAACGTGCCAAGGCGCACCTGCGCGAGCGCCGCATCGGCGGCGCCGCGCCGGAGGCGCCGGCGTCCCGCGAAGCCGTGGCGGCC
>NZ_CAJPVH010000006.1 GCF_905397395.1 Cupriavidus campinensis | reverse complement strand
GTGAAACGACTTTGCGCCGATGATAGTGCGGACTACCCGTGTGAAAGTAGGTCATCGCCAGGCTCTTATACCCAAAACCCCCAGCCCCAAAAGGCTGGGGGTTTTGCTTTTGCGGCGCCAGATTGATGTTGCCGCCGGCGTTGCCCAGCCGAAGCCCGGAATGCCGCGCCGGCGCTGGATTTCGGAGCCCCTATAGGGTGAGAGCGTCGATTTTTCAATCGATGATTCTGGTTCGCGACAGCCGTGCAAAGCGTGCTGTTCGCAGAGCTGGCCAGGCTACCGCAAAGGTACTTACCGCAAGGGAAAGTGCTTGACAGCCCAGGCGAGCTCCACCATAATCACAAGTTCTCTGCGGAGAGGTGCCCGAGTGGCTAAAGGGGGCAGACTGTAAATCTGTTGGCTTACGCCTACGCTGGTTCGAATCCAGCCCTCTCCACCAGAATGCAAGGCAGCAACCAGGCGATGTGCCGGTGAAGGAAGTAACCGGGCGGGTGTAGCTCAATGGTAGAGCAGAAGCCTTCCAAGCTTACGACGAGGGTTCGATTCCCTTCACCCGCTCCACCACCGCGGTTGCCGCCAAAGAAGTAAGTCAAGTTTCGCCCATGTGGCTCAGTGGTAGAGCACTCCCTTGGTAAGGGAGAGGTCGGCAGTTCGATCCTGCCCATGGGCACCATCTATACCCGCACTGGCAATTGCTACCGAGACAGGAGTCGCGAAATGGCAAAGGAAAAGTTCGAGCGGACCAAGCCGCACGTGAACGTAGGTACGATTGGTCACGTTGACCACGGCAAGACGACGCTGACGGCAGCAATCGCCACGGTGCTGGCTGCGAAGTTTGGCGGCGCAGCCAAGAAGTACGACGAAATCGACGCAGCGCCGGAAGAGAAGGCACGCGGCATTACCATCAACACCGCACACGTGGAATACGAGACGGCCAACCGCCACTACGCCCACGTTGACTGCCCGGGCCACGCTGACTATGTGAAGAACATGATCACGGGCGCTGCGCAGATGGACGGCGCGATCCTGGTGTGCTCGGCCGCTGACGGCCCGATGCCGCAGACGCGCGAGCACATCCTGCTGGCCCGTCAGGTTGGCGTGCCTTACATCATCGTGTTCCTGAACAAGTGCGACATGGTGGACGACGCCGAACTGCTCGAGCTGGTGGAAATGGAAGTGCGCGAGCTGCTCTCGAAGTACGACTTCCCGGGCGACGACACTCCGATCATCAAGGGTTCGGCCAAGCTGGCGCTGGAAGGCGACAAGGGCGAGCTGGGCGAAGTGGCGATCATGAACCTGGCCGACGCGCTGGACACGTACATCCCGACGCCGGAGCGCGCGGTTGACGGTACGTTCCTGATGCCGGTGGAAGACGTGTTCTCGATCTCGGGCCGCGGTACCGTGGTGACGGGTCGTATCGAGCGCGGCGTGGTGAAGGTCGGCGAAGAAATCGAAATCGTGGGTATCCGCCCGACGGTGAAGACGACTTGCACGGGCGTGGAAATGTTCCGCAAGCTGCTGGATCAAGGCCAGGCTGGCGACAACGTGGGCCTGCTGCTGCGCGGCACGAAGCGCGAAGACGTGGAGCGCGGCCAAGTGCTGTGCAAGCCGGGTTCGATCAAGCCGCACACGCACTTCACGGGTGAGGTGTACATCCTGTCGAAGGACGAAGGTGGCCGTCACACGCCGTTCTTCAACAACTACCGTCCGCAGTTCTACTTCCGTACGACCGACGTGACTGGCTCGATCGAGCTGCCGAAGGACAAGGAAATGGTCATGCCGGGCGACAACGTGTCGATCACCGTCAAGCTGATCGCCCCGATCGCCATGGAAGAAGGTCTGCGCTTCGCCATCCGTGAAGGCGGCCGTACCGTCGGCGCCGGCGTCGTGGCAAAGATTCTCGACTAAGCAGTAATACTGGCGAGCGCGGCACCAACCGGCCGCGTTCGTCTGCCAGAGGGGTTGGCGGAATCGTCGACCCCGAAGTTGTTTTTAGGGGTATAGCTCAACTGGCAGAGCGTCGGTCTCCAAAACCGAAGGTTGGGGGTTCGATTCCCTCTGCCCCTGCCAAATCAATCAGCCGCGTCGCGAGAATGAATCGTGACGCGGCTTAGTCTCGTTTGCGAAACATGGCCAATCCCAATGTCGAAACCGTAGGCGCCTCGAGCGGCAAATGGCTGCTCGTCGTCGCGGCGCTCCTGGTGGTTGCGGGAGTGATCGGCTTCTACGTACTCGCGCAGCAGCCGTCGTACGTGCGTGGCGCGGCGCTGTTCGCCGGCCTCGCACTGGGCGTCGTCGTGGCGCTCGTGTCCGCTCCCGGCAAGGATTTCGTGGGGTTCGCCAAGGAATCGTATCGGGAAGTCAAAAAGGTCGTCTGGCCGACGCGCAAGGAAGCCGGTCAGATGACCGGGCTCGTGTTTGCCTTTGTAGTGATCATGGCGTTGTTCCTGTGGTCGGCCGACAAGCTCATCGAGTGGGTGATTTTCTCCCTCGTGCTGGGCTGGAAATAAGAGGTAGCACATGACGGATAACGCTCAGCAGGAAACCACGGCAGCCGAATCGCCTTCGTCGAAGAAGCGCTGGTATGTGGTGCACGCCTACTCCGGCATGGAAAAGAGCGTGCAGCGCGCGCTGCAGGAGCGCATCGAGCGCGCCGAGATGCAGGACAAGTTCGGTCGCATTCTGGTGCCCTCCGAGGAAGTAGTGGAAATCAAGGGTGGTCACAAGTCCGTGACCGAGCGCCGTTTCTTCCCGGGCTACGTGCTCGTGGAAATGGAAATGACCGACGAGACGTGGCACCTGGTGAAGAACACCAGCAAGGTCACCGGCTTCGTGGGTGGCGCGCGTAACCGCCCGAGTCCGATTTCGCAGCGCGAAGTCGACAAGATCATGACCCAGATGCAGGAAGGGGTCGAGAAGCCGCGTCCCAAGACGCTGTTCGAAGTGGGCGAAATGGTGCGTGTCAAGGACGGCCCGTTCACCGACTTCAACGGCAACGTCGAGGAAGTGAACTACGAGAAGTCGCGCCTGCGGGTCTCGGTCACGATCTTCGGTCGCGCAACGCCGGTCGAGCTCGAGTTCGGCCAGGTCGAGAAGGTTTAAGGAATTGACCGTCGCGGCGCGCGAGTGCCAGGGCGGACAGAGAGGGCAGGCCGAAAGGCCTGCCCGAAGAGGAGCGTGAGGTTGTGCCGACAGGCATGGCGATAGCGCGTTACGACTCAACAGGATCCGTTTTTCCAAGGAATCCGGATCTGGATTGGAGTAGAAATGGCCAAGAAGATTATTGGCTTTATCAAGCTGCAAATTCCGGCTGGTAAGGCAAATCCCTCCCCGCCCGTTGGTCCCGCACTGGGTCAGCGTGGTCTGAACATCATGGAGTTCTGCAAGGCGTTCAACGCCCAGACCCAAGGCATGGAGCCTGGTCTGCCGGTGCCGGTGGTGATTACCGCCTTCGCCGACAAGAGCTTCACCTTCGTGATGAAGTCGCCGCCCGCGACCGTGCTGATCAAGAAGGCAGCCGGCATCACCAAGGGTTCGCCGAAGCCCCATACCGACAAGGTTGGCAAGATCACCCGCGCCCAGGCTGAAGACATCGCCAAGGCCAAGAACGCTGACCTGACCGCCGCCGATCTGGACGCCGCCGTGCGTACTATCGCCGGTTCGGCTCGCTCGATGGGCATCACCGTGGAGGGTCTGTAAATGGCTAAGGTTTCCAAGCGCGTCGCCGCCAACAAGGCGAAGATCGAGCGTACCAAGTTCTACCCGATCGACGAGGCCCTGGGCCTGGTGAAGAGCTGCGCTTCGGCGAAGTTCGACGAGTCGATCGACGTGGCCGTGCAACTGGGCATCGACGCCAAGAAGTCGGACCAGGTCGTGCGTGGCTCCGTGGTGCTGCCTGCCGGCACCGGCAAGTCGGTGCGTGTGGCCGTGTTCGCCCAGGGCGAAAAGGCCGAGGCCGCCAAGGCTGCTGGCGCTGACATCGTCGGCATGGAAGACCTGGCCGAGCAAGTGAAGGCCGGTAACCTGAATTTCGACGTCGTGATCGCTTCGCCGGACACGATGCGTATCGTCGGTACGCTGGGCCAGATTCTCGGCCCGCGCGGCCTGATGCCGAACCCGAAGGTTGGCACCGTGACGCCCGACGTAGCCCAGGCTGTGAAGAACGCCAAGGCTGGTCAGGTGCAATTCCGTGTCGACAAGGCCGGTATCATCCACGCCACCATCGGCCGTCGTTCGTTCGAAGACACCGCGCTGAAGAGCAACCTGTCCGCGCTGCTGGACGCGCTGGTCAAGGCCAAGCCGGCCACCAGCAAGGGTGTGTACCTGCGCAAGATCGCCGTGTCGTCCACCATGGGCGTTGGCGTTCGCGTCGAACAGACCTCGCTGTCGGCCTAAGCCAGACGGCACTCACCTGACCGGTTCCCGATAACGCCGGCCAGGGCAGGAATAAAGGATCCCGGTATCGCCGGGGTCGGTTTCGGCGCCGAAGGGCGACGGAGCAAGGCTTTGGGCAGTGGTGCCCGCCAACGCGCAGCGGCAACGTAGCGCGACGGCAGGTACCGCTGGTTATCAAAGACCGCTGGTGTTCATGCCGCAGCAATCAGGCAGCGTGGACTTAATCGGTCGGCACATACGGGCATCGCCCGATGGCAGCCGCCCCGCCAGCGCAGATGGCGCACCCGAAGGGATTGATGAATCCGGGCCTGTCCCGGGTGATTCGGGCCAATCGGACGCCGTTCGTTTGGACTGATGCGATTGCAGAGGAGATTTCCCGCGCACCGCATCGTTTTGGAGCTTAACCGTGCCACTCAATATTGAAGATAAGAAGGCCGTCGTTGCTGAGGTTTCGGCGCAAGTCGCCAAGGCCCAGACCATCGTCGTGGCCGAATATCGCGGCATTGCGGTTGGCGATCTGACCAAGCTGCGTGCCAACGCTCGTCAGCAAGGCGTGTACCTGCGTGTTCTGAAGAACACGCTGGCTCGCCGTGCCGTCGAAGGTACGCCGTTTGCTGGCCTCGCAGAGCAAATGACCGGTCCGCTGATCTACGGGATTTCCGAAGATGCAGTGGCCTCGGCCAAGGTTCTGAACGACTTTGCCAAGACCAACGACAAGCTGGTCCTGCGCGCCGGGTCGTACGACGGCAAGGTGCTCGATGCTGCTGCCGTCAAGGCGCTGGCTTCGATCCCGGGCCGCGAAGAACTGATTGCTCAGCTGCTTGGCGTCATGCAGGCACCGGTGTCGGGCTTCGCCCGTCTGCTGGCCGCCCTGGCTGCCAAGAAGAGCGAAGGTGCTCCCGCGGAAGCGGAAGCCCCTGCTGCTTAAGCCGACGCAGGCCTCGCAAAGACAGATCGCATTACCGATACCGAATCACATCTAGTAGGAGTATTCCAAATGGCAATCACTAAAGACGACATCCTCGAAGCCGTAGGCTCGATGTCCGTGATGGAACTGAACGACCTGGTCAAGGCGTTCGAAGAGAAGTTTGGCGTGTCCGCCGCTGCTATGGCCGTGGCTGCTGCCCCGGGCGCTGGCGGTGCCGCCGCTGCTGAAGAGCAGACCGAATTCAACGTGATCCTGGCCGAAGTTGGCGCCAACAAGGTCGGCGTGATTAAGGCTGTTCGCGAAATCACCGGCCTGGGCCTGAAGGAAGCCAAGGATCTGGTTGACGGCGCTCCGAAGGCTGTCAAGGAAGGCGTGGACAAGGCTGCTGCTGCCGACGCCAAGAAGAAGCTGGAAGACGCAGGCGCAAAGGTCGACGTCAAGTAAGTGGTACCGCGCGTGCCCTCGTGGCACGCGGATGGGGCTGGCAAAGGGAAATCCCGGCGCCAGCCTTTTTGCGCTTCTGTGGGTGTGTTTGATTGGGCACCCGGCGGACCGAAGTATCGGTCAGGGCGCAAATAAAGTGATGTGTAGGCTGCTTGATGCGCGAAATCATTCGCTGCTTCAGCAGAAGCCAAACATCAGTGGCACACTAAGTGGTTGCTGATGTTTGTCTTCTGAACCGACTGCAGAAGACAAGTTTGGTCGGGTGTCCCCCGGGCGAGTACAGGCATTGCGCCGTGCAATGACCACACCGCCCGCAGCGTGCGGACACCGTCAGCCAGAGGTTGGTAGCGGCCAACCGCCAAATCCCCTCCCAGTCGCTGAACACCACAGGTGCCGGCCAGGTCCAGCCTGCCCTGCGATGATTCGGAGATCCCATGGCGTACAGCTTCACCGAAAAGAAGCGCATTCGCAAATCCTTTGCGAAGCGCGCGACGGTTCATCAGGTTCCATTCCTGCTTGCCACCCAGATTGAATCCTACACCCAGTTCTTGCAAGCGGAAACGCCGACCGCGCGTCGCAAAACCGAGGGTCTGCAGGCCGCTTTCAGCGCGATTTTCCCAATCTCCTCCCATAACGGGCTCGCCCGTATGGAGTTTGTCTCGTATCACCTGTCCAACCCGCCGTTCGACGTCAAGGAGTGCCAGCAGCGTGGCCTGACGTTCCACTCGGCGCTGCGTGCCAAGGTTCGCCTGATCATCAACGATCGCGAGAACCCGGGCAAGGTCAAGGAAGTGAAGGAGCAGGAAGTCTACATGGGCGAAATTCCGCTCATGACGTCGACCGGTTCTTTCGTGATTAACGGCACCGAGCGTGTCATCGTTAGCCAGCTGCACCGTTCGCCGGGCGTGTTCTTCGAGCACGACAAGGGCAAGACGCACAGCTCGGGCAAGCTGCTGTTCTCGGCACGGATCATTCCGTACCGTGGCTCGTGGCTGGACTTCGAATTCGATCCGAAGGACATCCTGTATTTCCGTGTGGACCGCCGCCGCAAGATGCCGGTGACGATCCTGCTGAAGTCGATCGGCCTGACGCCGGAGCAAATCCTGGCGCACTTCTTTGTGTTCGACAACTTCACGCTGCAGGCGGAAGGCGCGCAGCTCGAATTCGTGCCCGAGCGTCTGCGTGGCGAAGTGGCGCGTTTCGACATCGCCGACAAGAACGGCCGCGTGGTCGTGGAGAAGGACAAGCGGATCAACGCCAAGCACATCCGTGACCTGGACTCCGCCGGCACCAAGCTGATCAGCGTGCCGGAAGACTACCTGCTCGGCCGCGTGCTGGCCAAGAACATCATCGACCCGGACACGGGCGAGGTGATTGCCAACGCCAACGACGAGCTGACCGAGACGCTGCTGGAAAACCTGCGCGAAGCGGGCGTCAAGCAGATCCAGACGCTGTACACGAACGACCTGGACCAGGGCCCGTACATGTCGCAGACGCTGCGCGTGGACGAGACCGCCGACCAGACCGCCGCGCGTATCGCGATCTACCGCATGATGCGCCCGGGCGAGCCGCCCACCGAGGAAGCCGTGGAAGCGCTGTTCCAGCGCCTGTTCTACAGCGAAGAGTCGTACGATCTGTCGCGCGTTGGCCGCATGAAGGTCAACAGCCGTCTGTCGCGCCCGAGCGGCGAGGGCAGCATGGTGCTGCAGGACGAGGACATCCTCGAGACGATCAAGATCCTGGTGAACCTGCGTAACGGCAAGGGCGAGGTCGATGACATCGATCACCTGGGCAATCGTCGCGTGCGTTGCGTGGGCGAACTGGCCGAGAACCAGTTCCGCGCTGGTCTGTCGCGCGTGGAGCGTGCCGTCAAGGAACGTCTGGGCCAGGCCGAGACCGAGAACCTGATGCCGCACGACCTGATCAACTCGAAGCCGATTTCGTCGGCGATTCGCGAGTTCTTCGGTTCGTCGCAGCTGTCGCAGTTCATGGACCAGACCAACCCGCTCTCGGAAATCACCCACAAGCGCCGTGTCTCCGCACTGGGCCCGGGTGGTCTGACGCGCGAGCGCGCCGGCTTTGAAGTTCGTGACGTGCACCCGACCCACTATGGCCGCGTGTGCCCGATCGAAACGCCGGAAGGCCCGAACATCGGCCTGATCAACTCGCTGGCACTGTACGCCCGCCTGAACGAATACGGCTTCCTGGAAACGCCGTACCGCAAGGTGGTGGACAGCAAGCTGACCGACCAGGTGGACTACCTGTCCGCCATCGAGGAAGGCAAGTACGTGGTGGCCCAGGCCAACGCGACCGTGGATGCCGATGGCAACCTGATCGATGAACTGGTATCGGCCCGCGAAGGCTCCGAGCGCGAAACGCGCATGGTGACCCCGGACCGCGTGCAGTACATCGACGTGGCGCCGTCGCAGATCGTGTCGGCCGCTGCCTCGCTGGTGCCGTTCCTGGAACACGATGACGCGAACCGTGCACTGATGGGCGCGAACATGCAGCGTCAGGCCGTGCCTTGCCTGCGGCCGGACAAGCCGCTCGTGGGTACCGGCATCGAACGTACCGTGGCCGTTGACTCGGGTACCGCCGTGCAGGCCATGCGTGGCGGCGTGGTGGACTACGTCGACGCGATGCGTATCGTGATCCGCGTGAACGACGAAGAAGCCGTTGCTGGCGAAGTCGGCGTGGACATCTACAACCTGATCAAGTACACGCGTTCCAACCAGAACACCAACATCAACCAGCGTCCGATGGTGAAGGTTGGCGATATCGTCGCGCGTAACGACGTGATCGCTGACGGCGCCTCGACCGACCTGGGCGAGCTGGCACTAGGCCAGAACATGCTGGTGGCGTTCATGCCGTGGAACGGCTACAACTTCGAAGATTCGATCCTGATCTCCGAACGCGTGGTGGCCGAAGACCGCTACACCTCGATCCATATCGAGGAACTGTCGGTCGTGGCCCGTGACACCAAGCTGGGACCGGAAGAAATCACACGCGACATCTCGAACCTCGCCGAAGCGCAACTCGCGCGTCTGGACGAGTCCGGCATCACCTACATCGGTGCCGAAGTCGAGGCTGGCGACGTGCTGGTGGGCAAGGTCACGCCGAAGGGCGAGACCCAGCTGACCCCGGAAGAGAAGCTGCTGCGCGCCATCTTCGGCGAGAAGGCTTCGGACGTGAAGGACACCTCGCTGCGCGTGCCGTCGGGCATGAGCGGCATCGTGATCGACGTCCAGGTCTTCACCCGCGAAGGCGTGACGCGCGACAAGCGTGCCCAGTCGATCATCGACGACGAACTGAAGCGCTACCGCCTGGACCTGAACGACCAGCTGCGTATCGTGGAAGGCGATGCATTCCAGCGTCTGGAGCGCCTGCTGCTCGACAAGACCGTCAACGGCGGTCCGAAGAAGCTGGCGAAGGGTGCGAAGCTGACGCGCGAGTACCTGGCCGACCTGGACAAATACCACTGGTTCGACATCCGTCCGGCCGACGAGGAAGTTGCCGCCCAGCTCGAGGCAGTGAAGGAAGCCATCGAGCAGAAGCGTCACGAGTTCGACCTGGCCTTCGAAGAGAAGCGCAAGAAGCTCACGCAGGGCGACGAACTGCCGCCGGGCGTGATCAAGATGGTCAAGGTGTACCTGGCCGTGAAGCGTCGCCTGCAGCCTGGCGACAAGATGGCTGGCCGTCACGGTAACAAGGGTGTGGTGTCGAAGATCGTGCCGATCGAGGACATGCCGTACATGGCGGACGGTACCCCGGCCGACATCGTGCTGAACCCGCTGGGCGTGCCGTCGCGGATGAACGTGGGCCAGATTCTGGAAACCCACCTGGGCTGGGCCGCGCGCGGTCTGGGCCAGCGCATCGGCGACATGCTCAAGGCGCAGACCAAGGCACAGGAGCTGCGCAAGCTGCTGGCCCAGGTCTACAACGAGAGCGGCAAGCCGGAAGACCTGGACAGCCTGACCGACGCCGAAGTGCTGGAACTGGCCACGAACCTGAAGAAGGGCGTGCCGTTCGCAACGCCGGTGTTCGATGGTGCGCATGAGGATGAAATCCGCCGCATGCTGGACCTGGCCTACCCGGACGAGATCGCCAAGGAGAAGGGCCTGACCCCGTCGAAGCAGCAGGTCACGCTGTACGACGGCCGCACCGGCGAAGCGTTCGAGCGTCCGGTCACGCTGGGTGTGATGCACATGCTGAAGCTGCACCACTTGGTCGATGACAAGATGCATGCGCGCTCGACGGGTCCGTACTCGCTCGTGACGCAGCAGCCGCTGGGCGGTAAGGCCCAGTTCGGTGGCCAGCGTTTCGGTGAGATGGAAGTGTGGGCACTGGAAGCCTACGGCGCGTCGTACGTGCTGCAGGAAATGCTGACGGTCAAGTCCGATGACGTGAACGGCCGTACCAAGGTGTACGAAAACATCGTCAAGGGCGAGCACTCGATCGACGCCGGCATGCCGGAATCGTTCAACGTGCTGGTGAAGGAAATCCGCTCGCTGGGTATCGACATCGACCTCGATCGTTACTGATCGGCGCGATGACGGCGTCCCGCTGCGGCGGGCGCCGGCCCGGTCGACCCGGAAGAGCAGGTTTCCCACAGGATGAATGCCGTGGCCCCGAACAGACTTCGGTGCCACGGCGAAACAAGGAGTTGCAATGAAAGCATTGCTCGATCTCTTTAAGCAGGTTCAGCAGGAAGAGCAGTTCGACGCGATCAAGATCGGCCTCGCCTCGCCCGAGAAGATCCGTTCGTGGTCGTACGGTGAAGTGAAGAAGCCGGAAACGATCAACTACCGGACGTTCAAGCCGGAACGCGATGGCCTGTTCTGCGCCAAGATCTTTGGCCCGATCAAGGACTACGAGTGCCTGTGCGGCAAGTACAAGCGCCTGAAGCATCGTGGCGTGATCTGCGAGAAGTGCGGCGTGGAAGTCACGCTGGCCAAGGTGCGCCGCGAGCGCATGGGCCACATCGAACTGGCTGCGCCGACCGCGCACATCTGGTTCCTGAAGTCGCTGCCGTCGCGTCTGGGCATGGTCCTGGACATGACCCTGCGCGACATCGAACGCGTGCTGTACTTCGAGGCATTCGTGGTGCTGGAACCGGGCATGACCCCGCTCAAGAAGAGCCAGATCATGTCCGAGGACGACTACATCGCGAAGTGCGACGAGTACGGCGAGGGTGAATTCGTCGCCATGATGGGCGCCGAGGGCATCCGTGAACTGCTGCGCGGCATCGACATCGAGAAGCAGATCGAACAGATCCGCGCCGAGCTGCAGGCCACCGGTTCCGAAGCCAAGATCAAGAAGTTCGCCAAGCGCCTGAAGGTGCTCGAGGCGTTCCAGCGTTCGGGCATCAAGCCCGAGTGGATGATCCTGGAAGTGCTGCCGGTGCTCCCGCCGGAACTGCGTCCGCTGGTACCGCTGGATGGCGGCCGTTTCGCCACCTCGGACCTGAACGACCTGTATCGTCGCGTCATCAACCGTAACAACCGCCTGAAGCGCCTGCTGGAGCTGAAGGCGCCCGAGATCATCGTGCGCAACGAAAAGCGCATGCTGCAGGAAGCGGTGGATTCGCTGCTGGACAACGGCCGTCGCGGCAAGGCGATGACCGGCGCCAACAAGCGTCCGCTGAAGTCCCTGGCCGAGATGATCAAGGGCAAGGGCGGCCGTTTCCGTCAGAACCTGCTGGGCAAGCGCGTGGACTACTCGGGCCGTTCGGTCATCGTGGTGGGCCCGACGCTGAAGCTGCACCAGTGCGGCCTGCCCAAGCTGATGGCGCTCGAGCTGTTCAAGCCGTTCATCTTCCACAAGCTGGAAACGATGGGCATCGCCACCACGATCAAGGCGGCGAAGAAGGAAGTGGAAAGCCAGACGCCGGTGGTGTGGGACATCCTCGAAGAGGTGATCCGCGAGCACCCGGTGATGCTGAACCGTGCGCCGACGCTGCACCGCCTGGGTATCCAGGCGTTCGAGCCGGTGCTGATCGAAGGCAAGGCCATCCAGCTGCACCCGCTGGTCTGCGCGGCATTCAACGCCGACTTCGACGGTGACCAGATGGCTGTTCACGTGCCGCTGTCGCTGGAAGCGCAGATGGAAGCCCGCACGCTGATGCTGGCCTCCAACAACGTGCTGTTCCCGGCCAACGGCGATCCGTCGATCGTCCCGTCGCAAGACGTGGTGCTGGGTCTGTACTACACGACCCGCGACAAGATCAACGGCAAGGGTGAAGGCATGACGTTCGCTGACATCAGCGAAGTCATCCGCGCCTACGAGAACAAGGAAGTCGAACTCGCTTCGCGCGTGAATGTGCGGATCACCGAGTACGTGCTCGTCGACAAGGACGCCGTGGGCGATGCCCGCTTCGCGCCCAAGATCACGCTGCAGGCCACCACGGTCGGCCGCGCGATCCTGTCCGAGATCCTGCCGAAGGGCCTGCCGTTCTCGGTGCTGAACAAGCCGCTGAAGAAGAAGGAAATCTCGCGCCTGATCAACACCGCGTTCCGCAAGTGCGGTCTGCGCGAGACCGTGATCTTCGCCGACAAGCTGCTGCAGTCGGGCTTCCGCCTGGCCACGCGCGCCGGTATCTCGATCGCCATCGACGACATGCTGGTGCCGCCGCAGAAGGAGAAGATCATCTCCGACGCAGCTGCCAAGGTGAAGGAATACGACAAGCAGTACATGTCGGGTCTGGTGACGGACCAGGAGCGTTACAACAACGTCGTGGACATCTGGGGCGCCGCCGGCGACCAGGTGGGCAAGGCGATGATGGAGCAGCTCCAGCACGAAGACGTGGTCGACCGCGAAGGCAACACGGTCAAGCAGGAATCGTTCAACTCCATCTACATGATGGCCGACTCGGGCGCGCGGGGTTCCGCAGCGCAGATCCGCCAGCTGGCGGGCATGCGTGGCCTGATGGCCAAGCCGGATGGCTCGATCATTGAAACGCCGATTACGGCGAACTTCCGTGAAGGCCTGAACGTTCTGCAGTACTTCATCTCGACCCACGGTGCGCGTAAGGGCCTGGCCGATACGGCACTGAAGACCGCGAACTCGGGTTACCTGACCCGTCGTCTGGTCGACGTGACGCAGGATCTGGTCGTGGTGGAAGACGATTGCGGCACCACCAACGGCGTGGCCATGAAGGCCCTGGTCGAAGGCGGTGAAGTGATCGAAGCACTGCGCGACCGTATCCTCGGCCGCGTGACCGTGGCTGACGTGGTGAACCCGGAAACGCAGGAAACGGCGATCGAGACCGGCACGCTGCTGGACGAAGACCTGGTCGACCTGATCGACAACCTCGGCGTGGACGAAGTCAAGGTCCGCACCCCGCTGTCGTGCGACACGCGTTACGGCCTGTGCGGCAAGTGCTACGGCCGCGACCTGGGCCGCGGCGTGCTGGTGAACTCCGGCGAAGCGGTGGGCGTGATTGCCGCGCAGTCGATCGGTGAGCCGGGTACGCAGCTGACCATGCGGACGTTCCACATCGGTGGTGCGGCATCGCGTGCGGCAGTGGCCTCGAGCGTGGAAGCCAAGGCGACCGGTACGGTCCGCTTCACGGCGACCATGCGCTACGTGACGAACGCCAAGGGCGAACTGATCGTGATCTCGCGTTCGGGCGAGACGCTGATCACGGACGACCACGGCCGCGAGCGCGAGCGCCACAAGATCCCGTACGGCGCCACGCTGCTGGTGCAGGACGGCCAGGCCATCAAGGCTGGCACGCAGCTGGCCACGTGGGACGCGCTGACGCGCCCGATCGTGTCGGAATACACCGGCATGACGAAGTTCGAGAACGTCGAAGAGGGCGTGACCGTCGCCAAGCAGATGGACGAAGTCACCGGCCTGTCGACCCTCGTGGTGATCGATGCCAAGCGCCGTACGGCTGCCACCAAGGGCCTGCGCCCGCAGGTGAAGCTGCTCGACGCGAACGGCCAGGAAGTCAAGATTCCGGGCACGGACCACTCCGTGACCATCGGCTTCCAGGTTGGCGCGCTGATTACCGTGAAGGACGGCCAGCAGGTGCACGTGGGTGAAGTGCTCGCACGTATCCCGACCGAATCGCAGAAGACCCGCGACATTACCGGTGGTCTGCCGCGTGTGGCCGAGCTGTTCGAAGCGCGTTCGCCGAAGGACGCCGCCGTGCTGGCGGAAGTCACCGGTACCACGTCGTTCGGCAAGGACACCAAGGGCAAGCAGCGCCTGGTTATCACGGACCTGGACGGCAACGCCCACGAGTTCCTGATCGCCAAGGAAAAGCAGGTGCTGGTGCACGATGGCCAGGTGGTGAACAAGGGCGAAATGATCGTGGAAGGTCCGGCGGACCCGCACGACATCCTGCGCCTGAAGGGCATCGAGGAACTGGCGCACTACATCGTGGACGAAGTGCAGGACGTGTACCGTCTGCAGGGCGTGAAGATCAACGACAAGCACATCGAAGTGATTGTTCGTCAGATGCTGCGCCGCGTGCAGATCCAGGACGTGGGCGACACCCGCTTCATCCCGGGTGAGCAGGTGGAGCGCTCGGAGCTGCTGGACGAGAACGACCGCATGATTGCCGACGGCAAGCGTCCGGCCACGCACGAGAACCTGCTGCTGGGTATCACGAAGGCGTCGCTGTCCACGGACAGCTTCATCTCGGCGGCATCGTTCCAGGAAACGACGCGCGTGCTGACCGAGGCCGCGATCATGGGCAAGACCGACGACCTGCGTGGTCTGAAGGAAAACGTGATCGTGGGTCGTCTGATCCCCGCCGGTACCGGCCTGGCCTACCACCGTGCCCGCAAGGCACGCGAGGCGGCCGAGCGCGAACGCGCCCAGGCGATCTCGGACGAAGAGCAATCGCTCTTCATCGAGCCGCCCGTGGTGCAGGCGACCGAGGGCGACAGCGACGCGGTCTGATCACGATCGTTGCTGTACTGGAAGTGAAAAACCCGGCTTTCGAGCCGGGTTTTTTTTTCGTCTGCGCGATCCGCAGCCATTGGCTGCTCACGACAGGGCCAGCACGGCGGCCTCCATGCCTTGGGGCAGATGCAGGGGCAGTACGGACAACGCGGGAGCGACGCGCCGGCACAGATTCGTCAATACCTCCCCGGGTCCTGATTCCACGATGTGCGTGACGCCGTCGGCCTCGAGGTGCCGAACCATTGCCGTCCAGCGCACCGGGGCAGTCAGTTGCGCCACCAGCGCCGGCTTGATCGACGCCTCCGTGGCGACTTCAAGGCTATTGCCGTGCAGCACGCGCAACGAAGGGGCCGCGACGCGGATGTCGTCCAGACACCGGGCGAGCGCTGCCGCCGCCGGCTGCATCAGCGAGCTATGGAACGGGCCACTGACTGGCAACACGAACACCATCTTTGCGCCGGCCTCCCGGGCGGCCACCTTGAGACGCTCGATGGCCGGCACATGACCGGCCACCACCACTTGCCCGGGCGCGTTGAAATTCACCGGCTCAAGTACGCCATCTCCGGCGCAGGCGGAACAGAGTCGTTCCACTGTCGGGTCATCGAGACCGATGACCGCTGCCATGCCCCCAATCCCGGGCGCCACCGCCGCCATCATCGCCAGCGCCCGTTGGCGCGCGATGTGCAGGGCATCCGGCAGCGCCAGGGCACCGGCGGCAACCAGCGCCGAAATCTCCCCAACACTGTGTCCGATCGCCCATGGCACGGCTACTGGAGACTGGGCCTGCCAGGTGCGATAGATCGCGATCGACGCCGCCACCACCAATGGCTGCGTGTTGACCGTGCGGGCGAGTTCCGCTGGATCGGCATGCTGGCTAAGGTGCCAGAGGTCCAGATCAAGCACATCCGAGGCTTCGTCGATCGTCTCGACGAACACACGCTCACCCCGCCACGCGGAAAGCATGCCGACGGATTGTGACCCCTGACCAGGAAACACGCAGGCGGGAACGATGCGAATCATTGCCGACGCCCCCTTAGCGCGCCGTCTCGACAGCATCGGTCGCTGCGAGCCAGCACCAGGCGGCCGCGCAGTGAAGGAGCCCGATAGCCAGAGATGCGAACGAGGATTGGATGTCGAACGTGGACAGGGGTTGCCGGAGCGCCCATCCCACTACGATGAGGCCGCCCCGCAGCGTATAGATTGCTGCAATACCGATCACCGCGATGCGCATCTGGGGGAGCGTCGGCAGCAACCCGGCAGCCGCCGCATAGTAGGCGGCAAAGACGAAGAACACCCCGGTGATGCCCGCTGTCAGCAATCCCGGCACCCAGGAGCCGCGCTCCGCCATGCCTGCGAGGGCCTCGCCGGCGCCGAAGGCACGGTACGCCTGCGGCCCTTTGGCGATGATGTAGATATGCAGGAAGGCGACAAGCGCGCTGCAAGCTGCGGCGGAAGTGGCGAGAATAGGCGTGATCATCATGGCCTCGGATAGGGTTGGGATCAAAAGCGTAGGGCTAAAAGTTGTGGGTCAGATTGACCTGCAACATGCTGTCGCGACACAGCGCCTCAAAAACGCTGTCGCCGTCGCAACTCGCCTTACGGGCTACCAGACGCAGCCGTGCGGATTTGCCGAACCGACGGCTGAACTCGAGTTTGTGCATCAGGATGCGGGTCGCACGGTCGTGCAGCACGCCGTATTGCAGTTCCGCATCACCGGACTCGTTGAGGCGAATACGCACGCCGGCGAAGGGGCCGTGTGTGAACGGCGTGAACGGCGCGCTGGCGTCGCGGTGGTCGCGCAGGTATTCGAACAGCAGTGAAAGGTCGCCGTCGGGCCTGGCGAATGTGTATTCCGCACCGACGATATAGGCACCGAAAGGCGCACCCTGCCCCCAACGAAAGATCGCCTCGCCCTTCCACAGCATGCTGCCAGCGGGCAACACACCGGTCAGCCCCAACTGTCGGATGCGCTGGTAGGCCGTCGTCAAGTCGGGGGCGATGGTGGGCTCGCGTGACAAGCCATCGAAGTAGTAGGCACCGACGTCGGCATCCGCGATGGTCCCCGACCAGCGTACGGCGATATCGTTGGTCTGCTGCCAGGGCGCCAGGCCGTGGGAGGGGGCCTCCGGTGCCAGCGGCCCCATGCGTTGCCGGCTTCGTAGGCCCAGTTGGGGGCGTGGCCGGAACCACGGCATCCAGTACACGGCGAGACGTCCGTACGCCGCGCTGAAGCGCGTGTAAGACAGCATCGGCTGGCCGAGCTTGGCCTCCAGATCGATGTCCGCGCGGGTATCGATCTGGTTGATGATGTTGACCGGATGGCGTGACTCCATCACGCTCCAGTCCAATGTCTCCATCCCGGCTTGCCAGAGGTTGTCGCCGCGCTCGGCACGGACGGTGGCTTCGCGAAAATCGAAGTAACGCATGTCCGGATCGGAAACGTCCAGGCGGACGTAAGGGGTCAGCCGGCCGGTGACGCCCGGGTACATGGGGTGTGTGACAACCCAGCCGAGATTGAGGACCAAGGCCGCGGCATGTTGGTGCTGTGCCTGAAATGCGGGGGGGCGATTGAACAGCCAGACTTCCGGACCGATACTCCCGCTTGTCTCGACGACTGGCATCGCGTGGCCAGTGCCCGCATGCCAGACGAGACACAGGGTAGCGAGCCAACGGACGCATCCCCGTTTAGCGAACATACTCCAGCCGCTGCGGCTCGAAATCCCGCTTGTCGACGCCGCCATCCCGGAACTTGTAGCCAGACATATTGATGCGGGTCGACTTGCCGGTCTGATGGTTCACCATGTTCATCCACCCTGGCTTCAGCAACTGCTGTCCGTAGGCGGCAAAGTCGCCGCTCTCGAGCGTCTTCTGCAAGGCCCCGCGACGGTCGTACAGTTCCGCCTTCAATGTCACGTACCGCTCGCGGTCGATCCACAGCACCTGCTTCGTATAGCCGGAGCCCTCGTAGCGGGGCGTGCGCTCGACCTTGAAGCACGGGGTCCCGCCGGTGTCTTCGTCGCCCAGATAGCGGTGGCTGAACTTGCGCGGCAACTGCGAGGTCAGGTCTTCGAATGAGAACTCGCTGCCCATGAACGAGCCCGACTTGCTGTCCGAGGCGATGCGCCGCGTGCGCTTCAGGGCCGGCAGGTATAGCCACTGATCGTCGGGTTTGTCGGCATGCGCAAAACTCAGGAAGGCCGTGTGCCGGATGTCGGCCGGAGACTCGAACAGCATCAGGTGCTTGTCACCGTCGCCGTCCGTCTCGAGCACGGCGCCACGCATCTTGCGCACGCTTTGCTGGCCATGCCGGTCACGCAGGATCATTTCCATATCCATGCGATAGCTGCTGAACCCGCGTTCGCGCGCGTACATCTCCGCGACGATGGCTTCGCCGCGGGTGGCGTCTTCCGCCGCCGCAGCCACGGGCGATACCGCGATCAGACAGAACACAAGCGCCACAAGGCGCATCCGGAGCTTCATCATGTCAAATGCCTTTCAACGGTTGGGAGTGGGGGGCGGAAGCCGGCTTCGGGGTGTCCCGGTCGATGGCAAATAGCAATGGCGGCAGCAGCACAAGGTCCACGATGGCGGCAATCGCGATCGTCAACACGGACATGATTCCCATGTCGGCGTTCAGGTCGAAGTGCGAGAAGATCAGCACGCCGAAGCCGGCCACCAGTACCGAGGTGGTGAACAGCACCGCCATGCCGGAAATGCTGTACGCGTTCTCCACCGCGGCCCGGGGCGACAGACCCAGCACCGTGCGGGCCCGGTGGTACTTGAAGACGCTGTGAATCGTGTCGTCGACGATGATCCCGTAGGTCAGCACCCCCACCACCGCCACCGACAGGCCGACTTGCCCGACGAACGTTCCCCAAAGCCCGAAAGCCATCAAGGACGGCAGGACGTTCGGAAGCAGGCTGGCAAAGCCCAGTCGGACACTGCGCAACACCAGCCCGATGACGACGGAAACGAGCAGGATCTGCAGCACATACCCCTGCAGCGTACCGGCGACATTCATCTCGCCGATATGCGAGAACATGATGGACGGCCCAGCGCCAGACGCCTGCATGCCGGCCGGCAGGTTTGCGCGCATCCACGCCTGCACGCGCTGGTCGAAGGCCACCAATGCCGTGGACGTGATGTCGCGCAGGACCACGGTCAGCTTGCTGGCCGAGCGGTCGATCCGAATCTGATCGTTCAGATCCAGCCCCGGTGGCAGGGACAGCTCGTACACGAGTAATACCTGGGCCGCCGCCATGTCATCATCAGGCACGCGATATGCGGTCGGCGCATCGCCATGCAGCGTGCGGTGAACGCGCTTGACCACGTCGGCGAGCGAACTGACCTGGAAGACTTCGGGCTGCGCGCGTAGCCAGTCGGCAAACCTGTCCAGATCCCGCAGGTACGCGGCCGAACCTACCGTACCCCCGGCACCTGACGGCACCGCGTAGTACACGGTATGGACGCCGGACAGATGCGACTGGATGAAGTCCGTATCGCGGCGGAACTCGACGGCCGGACTGAAATAGTCGACGAAATTGTCCTCGAGTTGATTGCGCGTGACGAACCAGGCGGCAGCGAGGTTGAGCAGCGCCACCCCGATGAACACCGGCTTTCGCCACGCCACCAGGGCGCCCGCCATGCGGCCGATGGCATGCCCCTGCCGCAGCATCCGCTGCTGCCCGGAGATCGGCAGCACGGCCAGGCACGCCGGGAGGAACGACGCTGACAACAGCAGCACCACGATGGCACCAATGCCCAGCATCACGCCGAAGTTGGCGACCGGTGGAACGTCCGACAGGCACATGCTGAAGAAGCCGAGCGCGTCCGTGCCACAGGCCACCAGCATGATGGGGGCGTTTGCTGCCACGGCATCCCGTACGGCATCATGCCGTGACGCGCCGGCCCCCATCCGCCGGATCGTGTAGACGATTACGTGCAAGCAGTTCGCGACGGCGATGGTGGTGAGGATGGTCGGCGTGGAGACGGAGATGGCCGTGAGCTTGACGCCAAACCAGCCGACCATGCCGAGCGCGGCGAAGATCGCCAACGTCATCGTCAGCAACGCAGCCGCCACGCCGCACGCACTGCGCAACGCCACGAACATGACGACGAGAATCAGCGCGTACATCAGTGGCGTCAGCGTGGCCAGGTCGGCCTTCGCTTCCTCGTCGAAGGCGTTGTCGAGCAATATGCCGCCCGTGGCCATAACGCGGATATCGGGGTCCAGCGCGCGCGCCTGGTCCATCAGGGCGCGCAGTGCATGCACGGCCTCCGGCAAGGTTGTCTCCGTTGGCGCGGGGAGCGTGAAGCTGATACTGATTCCCGCCACGGACCCATCGGGCGAGACCAACCGCTTTACCAATAGCGGCTCGCTGAGTGCGATGGCGCGGATGGCTGCGATCGCTTCGGGTGTCTGGCCCGTCCCCGGCTGGTATAGGGGGCGCACCCGGAGGTCATCGTCGTGGGCTTCGGCATGCTGATGGTTCGTGAGACTGTCCACGCGTCGCACATGGGGCAGCCGCCATGCCAGTTCGGTGAAGCGCGCCATTGCGTCCAGCGCGCGAGGCGTAAACACCGTCCCGTCTCGGGGGACAAAGGCCACCAGCGCCTGGTTGTCGTCTGCATAAGCGTCTTGCAGTGCCTGATTGGCGAGCAGTTGCGGATCGTCCGAACGGAAGAAATCGCGATAGTCACTGCTGAAGGCGATGCGCTCGAGTCCCGCACTGGCCGCCACGCAAAGTAGCACCGTCGCGACGATCACCATCCATCGCCGCCTGACCAGCCATGCCGCATAGCGTATGGCCAAGGCGTGATGGGACGCGTCCGGGTCGCGCAGGCGGGGTTCAGTCGACGAAGAAGCCATCGCGTTTCATCTCGGTGAGTGATTGGCGGAACGCCTCGCAGACCTGTTCCAGATCGGCGGGCATGTGGGCGTCGCTCAGGGCGAGGAAGTGCAGCTCCGGCATATAGACGCCATGCGTGCGCATGTAATAGGCCAGTGCGATGCTGGCCTTGTAGTCGCTGCCGCCCTGGATCTCGCGATAGAAGCGGGTTTCCCGATGCGAAAAGCTCACCGTGAAGATCGAGCGCATGGATTTGATGCGGGCCGGCACTTGCAGGGCGCGGGCGATGCTTGTCAGCTGCTCAAGCAGCCATTCACTCTTCGCATGCAGCGTCTGATAGACCTCGGGATGGTCGCGGAGATATGTCAGCATCGCGGCGCCAGACGCGGCGCTCAATGAGTTGCCGCTCATGGTGCCGCCCAGGAAGACCCGCGTCTCGTAGTCGCGGAAGGGGTCGGCAGTACTGCGGGCGATCTCCATCAGCTTCCGGCTCCCCACCACGGCGCCGCACGGCATGCCGCCGCCAATGATCTTGCCCAGTACCGTCAGGTCCGGTGTGACGTTCGCCAGGGTTTGGGCGCCGCCGTAGCAGACGCGGAAGCCGCTCACGACCTCATCGAACACCAGCGGGATGTCGAGCTCGGAGCAGGCCGCACGCAATTGCTGGAGGAATTCGGTGTCGAGCCTCCCCACGGAAAACGGCAGGGGTTCGAGAATGACGCAGTCGATTTCCTCGGCACGCTCGCGCAGCACGCGCAGGCTTTCTGGATGGCCGTACTGGAGGACAACGGTGTTGTTCACCGTTTCGTCCGGGGTGCCGGGACAGCCTGCCACCGGCTCGGGCCGCTCTACCGGCCCGCGTTGCTGAAACCACGAGCTGACCATGGCCTGGTCGGAGAAGCCGTGGTACTGGCCCTCGCATTTCGCCACCTTTCCCCGTTGCCGGTAGGCGCGGCAAATGCGCAGCGCCTGGATGACGGCCTCCGTTCCCGAATTCGAGAGGCAGGCGTAACCGCTACCCGGGAACGCATCCACCAGCAGCCGGGTAAGTTCAACCTCCGACGGGTTGCCGACAGCGTTCAGGCAACCGTCCGCCACGGCCGCCTGCTGTGCGGCGACAATTGCCGGATGCGCGTAGCCGAGGATGTGCGGCCCGTAGCCACCGGTCAGATCGATATAGCGATTGCCGTCGACGTCTTCGATCTGGCATCCCTGGGCCCGGCGCGCGAACATCGGATAGGTGCAGGGAAAGAAGTAGCGGTTCATGTGGATGGACGCGATCATGAATCGCTGCGCGTCGTCACGCATCGCCAGTGTCTTTGGCGTTGCCCGGTGGAAGTGGCCGTCGAAGCGCTGGCGCACATCGTCATTCATGTAGGGCGAGTATTTGTCCGAGAACCGTCGGGAATTGGCCCAGACGTCGATGTCCGGATCGATCTGCTTGCCGAAGCCCTCGCAGGTGGTCAACGTCAATTCGACCTTGGTGAAGTTCGGGGTGTAGTTGGCACCGTGGCGGCGCAGTGCCTGGCTGATGTCCCAGAAGAACTCGTCGGTCTTCCACTGATCCGCGATCTCGTAGAAGTGCCGCAGGATCACCGCCTTGACGTCCTCGAAGAGCTGGCGATGGTCACGCACAGCCTCCTTGTCTACGACGAAGTGACTCAGGAAGCGGGTGGTGGCGAGGTCCCATTCATGCCGGATCGACGCGAAGAAGAACGACGCCAATCCCCATTTCTCTGCCTCCGTCACGTAGACCGTGATGCCGAAGTCGAGAAAGATGATCTTGCCGTCCGCCGTGAAACGCACGTTGCCGGGATGGGGGTCGCCATGGGCGACGCCATGCATGTAGAGCATGGTGTAGATCGCATCCTGGAAGCGGCGCGCCAGTTGCGCCCGGGGGATGCCCACTCGTTCGAAGTCCCGGCCCGGAATGCCCTCCATATATTCCATGGTCAGCACGCTCCGGCGGGTCAGTTCGGTGTGCACCCGCGGGATGATGACAAAGGGGTGATTGGCGAAATTCCGCGCGAGCGCCGTCATGTTGCGCGCCTCCACCTCCATGTCGACCTGTGGCAGCAGTAACTCGCGCAACTCGGCCACACGTACCGGCATGTTGAAATGGCGCAACGAGGGCACCATGGCATGTGCCAGCGCCGCGAGCCGGGCAATCGATCGCAGGCTCTTGCGCAGGCGGCGCGAGACGCCAGGCTTGACCAGCTTCACCGCCGCGCGCTCGCCACCCTCGAGCCGCACTTCATGGACTTGCGCAATGGACGCGCTGGCAAGCGGAACATAGTTGAAGGATTCGAAGACGGATTCATACCCGCTGCCGAACGCCTCGGCGAGGAGCTTTCGAACGGCCGGCTCGTCAGCTGCCGGGACATCGTCCTGCAGTCGTTGCAGCGCGGCGATGGTGTCAGGCCCGAACAGGTCGGAGCGGGTCGAGAGGATCTGCCCGATCTTGATGTACAGCGGGCCCGAGGCGATGCAGAAGCGGGCGATGCACTCGCCAAGCAGGCTGGCCCGGTCGGCGGGAGGGCGGCGTGCGGCGCGAAGCCGGTACGAGGCGGCGAACCAGGCCATCGAAGGCAGCAGCGTCATGGCGTAGAGCATGGTCGGGCTCCGATCTAGTAGATGAACGTCGAGGATGCGAATGACATGCCGGCGCTGCCGATCCAGAATCCGATCCGGTCGCCGCGTGCCAGCGACCCATCGCCCGCGTGCAGGGCAATGGCGGCGGGAATGGAGCACGCGCCCACGTTGCCGTAGTCCGGAAAAATGTGGCGGATGCAGTGCCCGAACCCGGCCTCGTCCGCCCAGCCCTGGAATGCGGGGACAGAGCCGCCGGTATGCGGAAAAAGCAGGCGGATGCTGTCGCGATAGGGCGCAAGCAGTTTCAGCGAGTCCGTCATGTGCTGGCTATAGCCGAAGACCAGCGAGCTGAAGGAGGTGAAGGCACCAAGGCCATTGAGGCCGATGCGCTCGCTGGGCCGGGCGCGCCCGAGGTGGCCCGGCAGCGGAATGGTGCAGAGATCGACGCCCCGCTTCGTCGACAGGTAGTGAAAGACCCAGGGTTGTTCTGTATCGGCGCGCAGCAGCGTGGCGGTTGCCCCGTCCCCCCCGCAGTAAGCGGAGAAACAGTGCGCGATGTCGCGCAGGGAACCCAGCGTGAAGTTGCTGGGATACGAGACGCCGCCAGGTACGTAGTACGACTCGGCATTGACGATTAGTGCGGTGCGGTAACGTCCGGACAGGAAATGGCTCTGCGCCACGTCGCACGCGCGCGTCCACGCCATGCAGGCGTCGACGATGTCGAAGCAGTCCACGCTGTCCATGCCCAGCGCGTCCGCAACGAAGTACGCATCGCCGGGCTCGATGAAGCCCCGGGTGTTGCCCGCGTAGATCAGCAGATCCACGTCATCCGGGCCGCAGCCGGCCTGCGCCATCGCCTGTTCGGCGGCGCGGACCATGTGGTCCAGCGGCCGCTCGCCCTCGTCGAACCAGTAGCGCGTCTTCACCTGCGTCTCATTGAGCTTCCAGCGGATGTAGGTAAGCGCGTGCTCGACGTTGCCGTCGAATCCGGGTGTGCTGTGACGGCGGATCTCATCCAGCACGGCCTCGTTGTCCATCCTGCGGGATGCCGGAAGAAAGGAAATGCCATCGATGCGCATGGTTGGGGCCTCCTGGTGAACGCGGTCGGGAAAAGGGGGTCATGCCGGCGCGTGACGTGGGTCGATCATCGCGACCAGACTGCCGACGCGAATCACCGGCGTGGGGCCAATACGGACCTCACCACCGAACACCACCGCATTGGGCAGTAGCCGGTCTATCCGGGCGTCCAGCGTCAGCACGGAGTCGAAGGGCACGTCGTGGATCAGTTCGATGCCGGTCATGGCGCCGAGTACCACCTCCCTCGGTGCCCCGCCGGCCTGGCCAAGGAAGAAGAGCGCGATGCCGGCTTGCCCGAGGGATTCGATAGCCAACCCCGCCGGGTACACGGCCGGTGCCTGTGCGGCGAACAGCGGTGATTGGCGGGTAGCGAGTTTGCACGCGCAGATCTGGGCGCCGGCGGTGTAGCTCTGGACCGCATCGACCAACAGGAAGGGGTAGCGATGCGGCAGCAGTGCCGCGACCTGGCGGTGTGTCAGGACCGGTGGCGCCTGAGACGGCGCCACGGCAGGATGTTCGATGGCGGCACACGGCGCGCCACAGGCGAAGCTGGCCCGCGCACAAGGCTTGCCGCGAACACTCGCCGTGGCTGCCAGGGAGAGTCCGTCCGGCCCGGACGTCCGGACAGTTGCCTCGAGGTTGACGACGTCACCGGGCAGGAGCGCGTCGAGGTACTGCACCCGCGCCACCGTCCGGACGCGCATGGGGTGCCCCGCCGTGCGCGTGGCGAGGCGTTCCGCCAGGGCGAGCAACTGGTCCAGCAGCAGGACGCCGGGATAGATCGGGGCACCGGGATAGTGCCCCAGCGCGAAAAGGTCCGTGCCGCTGACCAGCAGCGCTTCGCCCAGTGTGGCGGAAGGGGAGGAGGGTGGCATCGTCACCAGTACCAGACGTTGTTGAAGTGATGAATGAGGGTCGGCATGTCCGCCTCGTCGACGGACTCGACGCCATCGATGAGGTCCGCAGGAGAAAGACGCAGGCGGTGCAGGTCGGGTCGCCATGCGTACACCGGGACGTTGGCGGCGACCAACGCGGCGACGCCGGACTCGTGGTGGGAAAGTCCGTCTATCGTCAGGCCGCCCAACGTCAGCAACGGCGCCGGCTGGTCGCGTCGCGCGAACAACACGGTATCGGCCTTGAGCAGGAGGGCATGGTCGGCCCCCATCTGCCGCATGACCCGGCTCAGCCAGACGATGTGCCCGTACTGCTCCTCCAGACTGCCGCGATAGGCTTGCTCGACAATGGCGAGTGAACTGCGGGAGCGGCGCCTGCCCCGGCCGGCGGTTGCCGTCATGACTTGACTCCGAGGACCATCGCGCTGTCTGCAGCGCTGAGGTAGTGCTGGAAGCTGAAGGGAATCTTCACCATCGCCTCGGGGATCTGCTGGGTGTTGCCGCGCTCTTCCATGCAATAGCGGCATACCAGCCACTCGAGCTGGTCGCCGTAGCGACGCTTCAGCGTCTGGACCAATGTGGCGGTTGTCGTGCCCGCCGGTGCGTCCGGCGCGAAGAGGTCCGGTGGGCGGCACAGCGAGATCTGCGACAGCCCGGTTGCGTGGCCGCAGTTCCACACAGTGACGTGACGGCCCTGCCGCAAGGCCGCATCCACCATCCGGAACAGGGAGGTCACGGTCTCGGACCGGAACGGTGTGCCCATCATGCCGAAGAAGACGGAGCCCGGCGCGGCGTCCGGGGGGAGAGATGCGGTCATGTCAGGAGTGCCAGATGGTCTTGGTCGACGGCTCGCAGATAGCGCGCACGAGGGTGTCTGCATCGATGACGGTGGCAACGCCATGGCTGACCGTCGCCGCCACGCCGCGCAGGGCCAGCGAGACATCGTCCACGGTGATGCGCAATTGCCCGCCATGCCGGCGTCCGAGTGTGCGGATCGTGTCCGGGTCCTGCTGCAGCCAGGTCGCGCCGTCCTGCATCAGGTGCAACTGCACCGAATCGCCGGCTTTCAGCAGCGCCTCGGCCAGGCGGATGCACTCGGTGCCGCCGGGGTTTGCGGGGGAGTGCGTCTCGATGAGCAGGACGGTAACGGTAGGGGTTGCTTCCATGACGAATGCTCCTAGCCGCAGCCGCCGGCATGGTCGAGGATTGCCGGCGGCGGGCTGTCATCGCTGCTCAACGGGTCGGACAGATCGATGGCAGGCATGCCCGTGGCGGCGGCCATGAAGTCCCGGAGGCGATCGACGCCCCAGAACTTCTCCCTGCCGACGGTGAAGAACGGCACGCCGAACACGCCCGTGTGGATGCAGTCCTGCAGCCGGGTCAGTCCGACCTCCCGGACGGCTGCATCCGTGTGGGCCGACGAGAGCGCGTTGGGGTCCAGCCCCAGCGCACTGCCCAGTCGTGCGATGACGTCGGGATCGCAGATGTCCGCGCCTTCCTGCCAGCGCGCCAGCGTGACCCGCTCGAGGAAGGTCAGCCCCTGCCCATGCATGTCGGCGACGATCCATGCGAGGTGCGGCACCTCCCAGCGCGGCGCGCGATCCAGTGGCCACACTGGCCGGAGCCCGCGCCGCGCCGCAAGGCGCCGCACATCGGCGAGGATGTAGAGATGCTTCTCGCGCGACATCGGGTGATACAGGAACGTGCTGCCGACCATGCTCAGTTGCGCCTGGTAGTCCGCGTCCGGCTCCCAGAAAGGCACCAGTTGGACGGCGGCGAGAAGATCGGGCCGTGTCTGCCTGAGATCGTGCAAGGCCAGCCACGAGTAGGGGCTGCGCAGCGAGAAATAGAAGACGGGATGTGCTGCCTGCATGCCGCCTCCTTCAGTCCGCGCGCTGCCTGCCGCGCAGGGCGGCCGAGACCTCGGCGTCGAAGGTCACGAGCGACCAGTCACGGCGGTTCTCGACCACCGCGTAGCCGTGGGTGATCAGGCCAGTCGCCGTATGAACCAGTCCGCCATGCCGTTCGACATAGCAGTCCATGCGCGACCGATAGGTGGTGTCCTTGAAAATATCCTCGACGGTGAAGACGGTGTGGATGGTCTCCTCCATCATCGCTTCGTCGAGGATCTGGAGGCTCGCCTGCGGTACGACGGGAATCCACTTCTTGTTCTCCAGCAATGTGCGGATGGAGATTCCACGCTCGGCGACAAAGAGATCCAGCACCTCCTCCATCAGTCTCAGGTAGCCCGAATGCTGGAGGCGATCGTTGAAGTGGCAGTAGAAATAGGGCACCCGCCATTGCCAGACGAAGCGGTTGCCTTCATCGGCAGCCAGCGCGCGACGCACGTCCAGCGGCGGGTTACCGGCCTGGCGCGCCGTGTCCAGGCCGGCATCGGGAATGGAGCGCTGCGGCCCTCGCCGGATCCGGGTACAGGTGTATGGCGCGAGGCGCGGCTCCCCGCTGGCTGGCTGTGGGGTTACGACGCTGTCGTCCAGGCGGAACAGCACGTCCACGTAACCGGTGACGGCCTTCAATGGTTTGCCGTCGCGCGGCACCGTCAGTGTCACGGCGACGCGCAGCACCCCGTCCGGTGCCTTCGGCGACGGCACGACCTCGATATCTACCGTATCGTCAATGTGAAGCGCATGGAGGATCCGTACGCTCGAATCGACGATCTCGAGACAGAGACCTTTCTGCTCATAGAGTTCGCGCGGTCCGAAGCCGTGCGCGCGGAAATGATCGACAACGGCTTCCTCGATGCAATACATGACGTGCTTGAAGCCGATCCAGGTGCAGATGTTGCAGCCTTCGAAGCGGGGCCGGACCCTGGTGTGGGTGCGGTCGAAGCCAGTCGTGTCGGAGTGATGCAAGGTCATGGCGTGGATTCCGTGGAGTGGAAGGAAGGGGTGGCGCCAGCACAAGCCTGGCGAGGCGTGGCCGGCATTGGATCGCCGCGCACCTGCAGGAACTGCGCGATGGCGCCGACAGCGTCGTGCCGGAGATCGTTCAGCAGAAAATGGCCGGCATCGCGAAAGACACGGAGCCGGCCTGCCGGCAGGGTGTCGACCATCGCGCGGACGTCGGGCAATCGCGCAAACTGGTCATCGCCGCCGGCCAACACGAGAAGTGGCTGGCGCACCTCGTGCAGGGGAAGGAAGGGCATCCCGGCGTACAGGCGCCAGAATTCGGTCCAGACGTAGCAACCGAAGTGCTCGCAGGCAGTGCGTGTCATGCGCTGCAGGACGTCCGGCGCCAGCGGGCGCGCGGTGCGGGCGCGGATGCTCTGTTGGACAAAATCCGGGAATGCGTTGACGTGCTGCTGGAACAGGGACCAGGTCACCTCCCGGTGTAACGCCTTGTAGAACGGCGAGACCAGCGCGGCGGGTGCGGTGGCCCCGGGTGTGGCCGGGTGCTGGGCAAGCAGCGTCAGCACGGTGTTGGCGCCGAAAGAGTGGGCAATCCAGACGTCCGGGCACAGTTGAAAGCGCTCAAGCGCAGCGGATAGCCACCGCTCGGGTGGCAGCACCCGGCCCCAGAGGCCAGACTGCAACCCGTTCCAGGGCAGGTCCAGCACGACGCACCGATGCGTGGCGGCCAGGCGCGGCAGCAGCGGTTCCCAGACGCTGCCTGCTTCCATCATCCCGTGGACCAGCACGGCCAGCGGGGCGCCGACGGGCCCGCACACCCGCGCCTGAAGCGTGTAGCCGCCCAGTGATGCCAGCAGCGTCGTCATTGCCCGACGCCGCCCGCTTCAACGACGATGGCTCCGGCGCGGCGGTCTCCCCAGCTGCCACCGCCGAGGACGACCGCCCCGCAAGCCGACTCCGGCTCCGCGGCGCGTGCCTGTTCGCAATGATGGATCAGCGCATACAGCGTGCTGGCCCCATAGGCCGGGCCGGACAGTATGCCGAGATCGCGCTGCGCGCCCTCGCGCTGATGGAGTGCGGTGACCGCGTGGGCGGCAAAGCTGTCGCCGGCGACGTAACAAGGCTTGCTCGCATGATCGGTCAGCAGGGCGTCTAGGGCGGGCGAACGTGCCGCATCGGCATGGCAATAGGCGTAGCCGGCCAGGGCACCATGGTGGCGTGCGCCACGGGCGTTGGCATCATCGGTCCGCTCGAGCACCAAGGCACCTGCGCCTTCCAGCAAGGCGGGCAGCCCGCCGCCTTCGGCAAGCCGGCGGCCGGCCAGCAGGCTGCGCGCCGCCGGGCCATCCACTTCCACCGCGACAACCAGCATGCGCCGGGCGCGGCCGTTGCGGATGGCATTGGCGGCCAGCACGATGGCATCGAGCGACGACGAAGCCCCGGTACAGACGGTGAGGTTGAGCGCACGCAGTCCGAAGCGAATGGCGATAGCGGCCGAGACGACATTGCTGGAGGCGTTGGGTAGATCCATTGCGCTGGTGGCATTGACGTGCTGGCGATGGATGGTCTCCGCTGCCTGGCAGACCGTATCCAGATTGCACGTGTTGGTAGCGACCACCACACCGAACCCGTCATCGTGCAAGGACACGGTGTCCGCCTTCACGAAGCCGGCGTCGGCCAGCGCCTTGGATGCTGCGCAGAGGGCCAGCAACGTGGAGCGCTCCTTGTAGCGAAGCCCCTTCTTGCCCAGCAGTCGCTCGGGCGTGAAATGCGGCGCGGTGGGACCGGCCAGCAACCCCTCCGCGAGGCTGTCGTGGGTGGAGAAGGCCGGGATCTCCCAGCCATGACCCGAGATGAGGATGGCCTGCGTGCGGGGATTCATGATTCGCACTCCAGGATGGCCACGGCATTGACGCCGCCGAAGCCGAACGCATTCACCTGGGCCAGCCGCGCATTGACCGGGGTGGCCTCGTTGACGATATTCATCGCGCGCGCCTCCGGCATCAGGTGCTCGAGCCCGACGGTGGGCGGCAGCATGCCGCACTCGATGGCTTCGATCGCCGTGACCACGCCAACCAGCCCCGACGCCCCCGAGGTATGCCCAGTCATCGATTTCATCGCACAGATGCGTGGATGCGAGACGTGTTGCCGCATCACGCGTTGCATGGCCTCGGCCTCGGCTTTGTCGTTGAGCGGCGTACCGGTGCCGTGGGCCATGATGATGTCGATGTCCTCCGGCGCCAGGCCGGCGCGTTGGTAGGCATCCTCGATGGCACGGGCGATGCCCGCCGGATCTGGGGCCGTCTCGTGCGCCGCATCGCAACTCGTGCCGACGGCCCGCAACGTTGCCAGCACCGGCGCGCCGCGCGCGTTGGCGCTCGCGCGGGATTCCAGCACGACGGCGGCGGCGCCATCGCCCATCAGCACGCCGCGCCGGTCTCGATCGAATGGCCGGACTGCGTCGGGGTGCGAGGGATTCACGCGATCCAGCAAGCCGAACATGCTCTTCGTGATGGTGTCGCAGCCACCGACGATCGCGAAGTCGAAGGCGCCATCGCGCAGGAAGTCCTCGGCAACCGCGAGTGCGAAGCTGGAGGCGGAGCAGGCATTGGCGAGCGTGATGACCGGAAAACTGGTGTGCAGCCTTCGGTTCAGTGCGCGCTCGAAATGCAACTGGTCGATCGTCATCGGCGTGCCGACCGTCCAGAACAGTTCCAGCGTGCGTAGCTCCCGCAGGCCGGTTCCCACCACGACGACGCAACGCGCGTCCGGCGGCAGTGCGGCCTCCTGCACGGCGGCCTGTACCGCATCGCAGAGCAGTTCGGTGGCGCGCAGCGCCCGGTCGATGCCGCCGGGGCGGTCGTCAATCTCATAGGCGTTGCGCACGTTGAAATGGTCGGCGGTAAATGCTTGCAGGCGCTTGCGGCCGGAGTGCCCTGAGCACAGGCTCTCGAAACACGTGCATTTGTCTTCGCCGAGGCTGGTCTTCATGGCCGAGCCGGTGATCGCATATGTCATGGAAGTTCCTTAGCCGCAGGCGCGCGGCGCACGATGAGGCAGCCCGCGTGCCCGTCGTCGGTGGTGGCCAGGACCATGCCCGCCGCACCGGCGGGGGCCTGTTCGAGACAGGCAAGCAGATGGCAGAGCGCGAGCGCGAAGGTGGCGCTGTAGGTGTCGCCGAACCGATCGACGAGCGCCGCCTGGTGGACGGTCATGCTGGCGCCGGGCAGCCGCGCGATGGCGCGCCGTTCGATGTCGGCAATGCGAGGCTCGGCCGCGCCGCACAGGCAACAAGCGACCACCTCGGACGCATCGAGGCCGGCTTGCGTCAGGGCTTCGCCGATGCAGGCCAGTGCGCCCTCCACCGCGTGGTCCAGCGCCAGATCACCGGCCGGGCCGTCGACGGGTTCGCTGTAGCGCCCGTAACGCAAGGCCAGGATGGCCACCCCTTCATGCTGCGGCGTGGTGCGCTCGAGCGAGAACATCGCGCAGCCTTCGCCCAGGGGCACGGCTTGCCGCTTGCCCAGCTGGATCAGGCCGCGATGTGCCCAGGCCGTCTGCACGCAAAGCTCCTCGACGGCACCTGTCAGAAGCCGGTCCGCATAGCCCCGGCGCAGCATCTGCGAGGCGTACTGCAGCGCGAGCAGTCCGGACAGCCGCCCTCCCGAGATGGTTGCGTTCACCGCGCGCGCCTTGAAGCGAATGGCGCACTGTCCCGCCGCGCAGTTCATCACGGTGTTCGGGAAGTGGGCGGGATTGACCAGGAATGGCCGCTCCTGGACCAGCGAGTCGCGCGTGAAATCGCTGGTGCTGCGGATACTGCCGGTACTGGTGCCCAGCACGAATCCGGTCCGTTCGGCTTGCTCCCCTTCATAAGGCGGCTGGTCGCCATGCAGCAGGCGCGCCGTGCAAAGCGCGAGCGCCGTGGTGCGGTCGATGGAACGGGTTCCCTTGGCGCCAATCAGTGCGGAGACGTCGAAGTGCGCCGGGCGATAGGCGACGTCCTGCGGATACGGGTCGGTCGATTGCGGCAGTTCAGTCACCGGGGGTGCCGTTGGGTCGGCCGTGCGCAACGCATCCGCCCCCACCCCCAGGGCCGATATCGCCTGCCAGCCAACAATCGAGATGCCATGTGCGGTCATGCGCTGCTCCTCATTGGGGGTACCTCGCGTACACGGTGATGGCGTTGTTGCCGCCGAAGGCAAAGCCGTTGTTCTGCACCACGCGCAGGTCGGCGGCGCGCGAGTGGTTGGGTACGCAATCGAGCGGGCAGCGGGGGTCCGTCTCACCATGGTTGATGGTCGGCGGCAGGAATCCGTCCCGGACGGCCACCGCGCAGGCGATGCTGGCCAGTGCGCTGGCGGCGCCCATGGTGTGTCCGATCATCGACTTGATGGAGGAAACAGGCGGCTTGGTGGCGCCGAACACCTCGGCGATGGCACCGGATTCCGTGATGTCGTTGGCGATGGTGCCGGTGCCGTGGGCGCAGATGTACTGGATCTGCGCCGCGCTGACGCCCGCGTTACGGTGTGCGAGCCGGATGCAGCGCACGATGCTGTCCCGATTCGGCGCCACCATGTGGTCCGCGTCGCAGGTCAGTCCGTAGCCCAGGACCTCGGCGTAGATCCGCGCGCCACGGGCCAGGGCGCTGTCGAGCGACTCGAGCAGAAGCAGACCGGCCCCTTCGCCCGTCAGGATGCCCTTGCGGTCCTTGTCGAATGGCTGGCAGACCTGCGGCGCGATGGTGCCCAGCCGGTAGAAGCCGGCGAATGTCTTGCGGCATACCGAGTCCGCGCCGCCGCACAGCATGGCGTCCGCATCGCCGAGCCCGATGCAGTCATAGGCATAGCCGATGGCGTAGTTGCCGGCCGAGCATGCCGTGGGGAGGGTGATGGCTCCGCCGCGCAAGCCCAGCGCGCGCGCCACCGCGAATGAGATGTGGTGCGAAGGCACCTGCTGGAGCAACGCGGGGTCAATGCCGGCATAGCCATGGCGTACCGCCTGCTCGGTGAGCTGGTCGATCACCTGCGATTCGCCGTCGGTCGTCCCGATGGACACGCCGCAGCGGGCCTGCTTGAGTCGGGTTGTATCGATCCCGCTGTCACGTATCGCCATGCCGGCCGCCGCGACCGCGAACTGTGCACTGCGGCCCAGTGTGCTCGGATCGATCCCGGCGATCCAGGTGGCGGGGTCGAAATTCCGGACTTCGCATCCGCGATGGCTGGCGAAGCCCGACGTGTCGAAGGAGCGAATCTCGGACACGCCGCACGCCCCGGCACGGAGCGCGTCGGTGAACGCCTTCACGCCAAGACCTATGCTGCTCACGGCACCAATGCCGGTCACGACGACACGTCGCATGATGATGGCTCCGGTGCGTGACTCAGGACTTGACCGAGGCGGCTTCATCCACCACCTGGCAGACGCCCTCCAGGTTCACCATGCGGGCCAGCCCGTCCTGCGAGATGGTCACGCCGAAAGCCTTCTCCAGGCTGGCGAGGATTTCGATGGCGCGCAGCGAATCCGCGTCATGGTCTTCCTTGAAGCGGCTGGTCATGGTCATGTCGGCCGGCTCGATCTCAAGGATTTCGGAAACGATCTGCTTGATGGCGGCGATGCGGTCGGGGGAAGTCATGATGGATGTGCTCCTTCTTGGGTGGAAAGCGGTCAGCATTGGGAAACAAATGCCATGTAGCGGTGCTCGTGTATGGCGACGAGGATGAAGGGGTGGACGTCACGCAGCGTCGGCAGGGCGCACAGCAGGGGTGCCAGGGCGCCTGCGTCGTCGCACGTGAGGATGTCTGGGGGCGGAAGGCCTTTGGGCCAGCTGAGCGGCGTGCGGGCCGGGACAACAAGCCGCGTCGGTCCGGGAAACCCGGAGGCGGCGCGCGTCAGCGCGTGGACCAGCCGCTGCGGCAGTTGTCCGGGCGTCTCGACCCGGCCCCAACCGAGGGGCCGCAGGCAATGACCGTTCTCCGTCGCGCGCCTGCCCAGCCGGAGCGCGACGGCGCCCGGCAGGATGGCTGCGCCGGCCCCCTCGGGGATCGCCTCTTCGGCGGCAATGACCAGCGATTGGTCGGCACGACCGGCCTGGATCGCCTGGATGCCCAGCATCAGGGCTTCGAAGCCGGCCAGGAACGGCGACGTGACGGTGCTGCATAGCGCGCGGGCCTGACAGTCGATGGCGACGTGGGCGGCGGCAATATTGGCCGAGATATTGGGTGCGCTGACGGTGCTGACGGCATCCAGTCCGCCGTGGGCCACGGCCTGATCGAACAGGTGCCGGACTGAGACATCCGCGACACTTGTACCGAAACAAAGCGCGAGCCGCTCAGGGGCGACGCCGCCATCCGTGCATGGATCGGGACACCGGCGCGCCGCGGCCAGCGCGTAGCGCGTGGTGTCGTTGAGGTAGCGGTGCCGCGTACCCGGCAGCCACAGGGCCGGATCGAACCAGTCCGGGTCGACGATCGCAAGCGTGCCAGGCGAGCACGGGAGAAGATCTTCCCCGATGCCGGGCGCCACGGCCGCGCAGGTCAGGAGATTGACGGCGCTCATGGCGTCCCTTCCTGCAAGACCAGGGACACGTTGTTCCCACCGAATCCACAGGCATTGATGAGTGCCCGAAGCGGCCGTCTTGCCCGCAGTGGCGTTTCACGGCTGGGCAGCCGGATGCGCGTGGCCGGATCAGGGCGCTCGCAGTAGCCTGCCGGCACCTTCCGATGTGCCAGTGCAAGCGCCGCCGCGAGCAGGGAGAACAGGCCGGACGCGCCTGCGGTGTGTCCGATATGCGCCTTGACGGACAGCACCGGCGGCATGACGACGCTTGGGCCAAGCACTGCCGCCAGAATGTTGCCTTCGATGCGGTCGTTGGGGGGCGTGCCGGTGCCGTGTGGCACGATGACGTCGATGCCGTCGGGGCCGACATTCGCATCGCGCAGCGCCTCACGCAAGGCCCGGGAGATGTCCCGGCCGCCGGGTTCGGGGGCGGTCGGGTGGAAGGCGTCGCAGCTCACGCCGATGCCTCGGATGCGTCCGGCGGATCCGGCGTGCGCGGCAGCTTCGCTGTCGGCCACGAGTACCAGCGCGGCGGCGCCTTCGCCCAGCACGGTGCCCAGGCGGCGGACGTCGAAGGGCATGCACCCCTGCGGATCGAGCGCCGTCATGCGTTGAAAGCCCGATTGGGTGACGTGGGAAAGCAGGTCGGCGCCGATCACGATCATCGCGTCGGCCATGCCGGCCCGGATGATGTCCACCGCATGGACCAGGGCATGAAGGCCGGCCGAGCAGGCGTTGGCGGCGACGAAAGCCGGTCCGGACACCTGGATGGGCAGCACGTGGGGCAGCGTGTCGATGGCGCGGTACGGGTGGCTCGTGGCATACGGCGCCACGGCGTCTTCTAGGCGGTGCCGTTCGGCACGGCGGCTGTCCCCGGCCGCCGTGCCAAGCACGAGACCGGTGTGCAGGGTGTCGAGTGCATGGCCGCGTCTGCGGGCGTCATCGAGGGCTTGCAGGGCAACATCTGCGATCAGGCTGTCGAAGTCGGCATGCACATGAGAGGCCGACGCGGGCAGGCAATGCCCATGGCGCCACGTCCGTCCATCGGTACTCCGCGGGACGATGGCGTTCGGTGATGGCGCCTCGGGTGCGCGTTGCAGGGCACGCCAGAAGGCTTCGACATCCGGACCTGCGGCGGAGCAGGCGCCGAATCCGGCCAGCAGGACATCGCGCCGCTGTGTCATCGCTGGCCTCCAGCGGCGCCGAGTGTCGTCGCGCCAATGGAGAAGGCCATCAGATCGTCGAACAGGGCGACAGTGCGTCCCCCGACGCTGGTCTGTCCCGCCAGGTGGGCCACGTTGCGCCCACATTCCAGGAGATGGACGTCGTGGCGAAGCTGGTCCCCCGGCAGGGCCCGGCCAAGCAGATGGATGCCGCGAAACTCGCCGAACACGGTCAGCGAGGCGGCGCCGCCAGCGTCCGCAAAGAAGCCGCGCCGGGATAGCAGCAGCCCCGCGCCCTGGGCGAAGGACTCCACCAGCAGCGCCAACGGATATGCCAGTTGCGCCTCGTCCATGCCGCGATGCGCGGCGCTGAAGCAAGGCTCATTGAGCGTGATGTTCTTGTAGGCGACTGCGCGAGCAGTGCCATCCAGCGCCACACGATCGACCAGCCGCATGGGATGACCATGCGGTAGCACCTTGAGGGCGACGGTCGGATCGCGCGGCAATTCCGCCGCGGATACTTCCGGGGCGCCTGCATGGCGTGGCACCGGGCCAGTGCCGAGGATGCCGTGCGCCACCGCGCCACCAGGCTTGGTAAAGCGGATCTGCACCGCATCGAGGTCATCCCAGGCGACCTGCAATGTGCAGGTGTCCCCCGGCAGGACCGGGTTCTGGAAGCGCAGGCGCGTCACACTGGTGACGCGGCGCCCCGTCTGGCCGCTCTGCGCGAGCGCATGGTTGGCGGCATGCTGCGCCATCTCCAGCAGAAATGCCCCGGGCAGGATGGGGTACGTCGGAAAGTGGCCCTGAAAGCTGTCGTCGTCGTCCGCAAAACGCCAGTCGAATTCCCATTCGCGGAGGCCGGGCCGGCGACAGTCCGAAAAGCCCCGGACGCTGCGGGCCATGATGAGAGGCGGGAGGATGTCGTCCACGATATCGCCCTGGCGCCTTAGAGGACGAGCCCGCCGTCGATCTGAAAGACCTGGCCCGTGACGTAGGCCGCGTCGGCGGAGGCCAGGAAGCGGACCAACGCCGCGACTTCCTCGGGCTTGCCAAAGCGGCGCAGCGGCACGCGGGCCAGTGCGGCCGACGCGACGCTGTCGGAAAGGCCTGCCGTCATGTCGGATTCGATGAAACCCGGCGCCACGGCATTGACGCGCACGCCGTAGGGCGCAACCTCCTTGGCCAGCGCCCGGGTGAAGCCGATCATGCCGGCCTTCGATGCCGAATAGTTGGTCTGGGTAGCGTTACCGTAGACGCCCGCAATGGACGCCACGTTGATGATGACGCCGGTGCGCCGCTTCATGAAGTGGAAGGCGGCGGACCGGCTCAAGTGGAAGGTACCGGTGAGATTGGTGTCGATGACCGCGGCCCATGCATCGGGGCGCATTGTCGCCAGCGGCGCATCGCGGGTGATGCCGGCGTTGTTCACCAGCACGTCGACCTGGCCGAGATGTTCGATGGTCTCGGCAAAGAAGCGCTCGCAGGCGCCCGCGTCGGCAACGTTGCATTGCAGGGCCAGCGAGGGGATGCCTGCGGCGCGCAGCTGGGCGAGTGTCTCGAGGCCGGCATCGCCTGATGCGTGATGGCAGTAGGAGATTGCGTAGCCAGCGTCGGCCAGTGCCAGGCATATCGCCCGGCCGATCCCGCGTGAGCCGCCGCTGACCAGTGCAACCGGGCGCTGCGGCGATGCAATCGATGTCATCTGCCATTCCTCGCAATGTCGATGGCGCATTGCAACAGACATGGCGAAGTGCAGTAACTACCAAATCTGATAGGCGCGTGGGCTACGTTTGCGCCAAGTCAACTCACCCGTTGAGCCACCCCTGCAAGGCAGCGCACACGGCCGCTGCCGTCTTGTTCCTGGCCTGCAGCTTGAGCATCGCATTGCGAATGTGGAAATTGACGGTGTTGCCGGAGACCATCAGCAATGCGGCGATTTCCGACGAGGTCTTGCCCTGGGCAGTCAGTTTCAGGACTTCGAGCTCGCGCTCGGTCAGGGGCGACTGTCCTTGCCCGGTGGGGCGCGCCATGCGTTGCTGGTCCAGCACGAGATGAACCACGAAGGCGAACCAGCGCATGCGAATTTCGCGACGGCCAAGCTTGCCGTTGACCGGCGGGGTCGGCGACGGGGCGGAGGATAGGGGCCCACCGCGCATGGCCAGGGTGAAGTCCTCCTCCGACAGACCGTGGCACAGGCCCAGCAGCCTTGCCTCGCTCCACAGCTGGCTCGCCGAGAATGTCATGCTGCGGTTCCCCATATCGAAGCCGAGCATCGCGGCGGTCGTCTCGATGCTCTCGAGTACTTCACGCTCCGATGCTGCCGGCTTGCTGATGCGTTTGAGTCGATCCTGCCAATTGCCCATTGCATCGCCCCTTGTTGAGAGTCTGGCAATGCCCATGGAACTCTGCAACCGTCGAGAACGCAATCGCCGTTATCCGAAATAGCGATCTCGGCAGCATCGACGCCGAGCCCGGGCGCCTTAGTGGTAAGGTTACGGCTTTCCCGAATTCCGCTGTCCATGTCGCGCGCACTGGCGATCCTCAAAGAAGTCTTCGGCTACCACGCCTTTCGCGGCCGGCAGGCAGAGATCATCGACCATGTGGCCGAGGGCGGCGATTGCCTGGTGCTCATGCCCACGGGCGGCGGGAAGTCGCTCTGCTACCAGATTCCGGCGCTGCTGCGCCAGCAGGCGGGGCAGGGTGTCGGTATCGTCGTCTCGCCGCTGATCGCGCTGATGCAGGACCAGGTGGCTGCGCTGACCGAGGCCGGTGTGCGCGCAGCGGTGCTCAACTCCACACTGACCAGCAGCGAGGCCTCCGCCGTGGAGCGCGATCTGCTCGCGGGGCGGCTGGAAATCCTCTATGTGGCGCCCGAACGGCTGATGACGCCGCGCTTCCTCGACCTGCTCGAACGCACCCGCGTCGGGCTGTTCGCGATCGACGAGGCGCATTGTGTGTCGCAATGGGGCCACGACTTCCGGCCCGAGTACATTCAGCTGTCGGTGCTGCACGAGCGGTTCCCGCAGGTGCCGCGTATTGCACTCACCGCCACGGCCGATACGCTCACGCGCGATGAAATCGTCGAGCGGCTGGCGCTGGACGACGCGCGCGTGTTCATCTCCAGCTTCGACCGGCCGAACATCCGCTATCGCATCGTCGAGAAGGACAACGCGCGCAACCAGCTGCTCGCCTTCATCAAGGCCGAGCACATGAACGGCGACGGCGGGCACGACAGCGGCATCGTGTATTGCCTGTCGCGCAAGAAGGTCGAGGACACCGCCGCCTGGCTGGCCGGCCACGGCATCCAGGCGCTGGGGTATCACGCCGGCATGGATGCCCAGGTGCGGCAGCATCACCAGGCGCGCTTCCGCGAGGAAGAGGGCATCGTGATGGTGGCGACGATTGCCTTCGGCATGGGTATCGACAAGCCGGACGTCCGGTTCGTCGCCCACCTGGACCTGCCCAAGAGCATGGAAGGCTATTACCAGGAAACCGGCCGCGCCGGCCGCGATGGCCTGCCCGCCAACGCGTGGATGGCCTACGGCCTGGGCGACGTGGTGCAGCAGAAGCGGATGATCGACGAGTCCGAGGCGGACGACGCCCACAAGCGCGTGTCGTCCTCCAAGCTCGACGCCCTGCTGGGTTTGTGCGAGACGGCGGGTTGCCGGCGCGTGCGCATACTGGCGTACTTCGACGAAAATGCCGAGCCGTGTGGCAATTGCGACACTTGTCTTGAGCCGCCGGCGACCTGGGACGGCACGCGCGAGGCCCAGATGGCCCTGTCCTGCGTCTATCGCACGGCCCAGGCAAGCCGCGTCCACTTCGGCGCGACTCATCTGATCGACATCCTGCGCGGCAACGCCAACGAGAAGATCCGGCAGTGGGGCCATGACAAGGTCTCGACCTTCGGCATTGGCAAGGACCGATCGGTGTCGGAGTGGCATGCGATCTTCCGCCAGCTGATCGCCCACGGGCTGCTGGTGATCGACCACGGTGGCCATGGCGCGCTGCTGCTGGGCGAATCCGCCCGGGCGGTGCTCAAGGGCGAGCAGCCCATTACGCTGCGCCGGCAGGTCAACAAGCCAGCCAAGTCCGGCGACCGTGCCGCGCGTGGCACGCGTACCGACCACAGTGCCACGATGGATCCCGACGCGCTCGCGCATTGGGAAGCGCTGCGCCGCTGGCGCACGGCCGCGGCGCGCGAGCACGGCGTGCCGGCCTACGTCATTTTCCACGACGCAACCCTGGCCGAACTGGCGCGCAGCGCGCCCGAATCGCTCGACGAACTGGCCGAAGTGCCCGGTATCGGTGCATCGAAGCTCGAACGCTACGGCGAGGAAATCCTCGAGACACTGCGCGCGGTCCGAGTCTGACCGGGGCGCCCGCCCCAAGCGTATACAGGGCGGGTATACCGCTTGACCATTGTCAACACCCCTGCTAGGATGCCAGATTCGAGTTTTTGGCTTTGGATTTCGCTCGTCCGTCGGACGCGCGCCCGTGGAGTGATCCTTGCGGCGCAGCCCGGCAGGATAGCCAAGCGGGATCCGGGCGAGCTCGCGCTCTTTGGCAAGTCTGTCACTTCACAGCCCTTCCTTTTGAGCGCCCGCTCTCCATTCCCGTCCGAAACCCGTAGTTGCCCCTCAGGCCGAGTTCATTGATATGGAGCCGGCGGAGGGGTGTTTTTGTAAAACCAAGCTGGATTGAACAATGCCAACTATCAACCAACTGGTTCGCAAGCCGCGTGTCTCTGAAGTCGTCAAGAGCAAGAGCCCTGCGCTTGAGAACTGCCCGCAGCGTCGCGGCGTGTGCACCCGTGTGTACACCACGACGCCGAAGAAGCCGAACTCGGCACTGCGTAAGGTCGCCAAGGTGCGCCTGACCAACGGTTTCGAGGTCATCTCGTACATCGGCGGTGAAGGCCACAACCTGCAGGAACACTCGGTCGTGCTGATCCGCGGCGGCCGTGTGAAGGATCTGCCGGGTGTGCGTTACCACATCGTCCGTGGCTCGCTCGACTTGCAAGGCGTGAAGGACCGCAAGCAAGCTCGTTCGAAGTACGGCGCGAAGCGTCCGAAGGCTGCCTGATCGTTTTCAGGGCACCTGGGCAAGCGATTGCCCGCAGCAGCAACAAGAAGATGGCCTGTGGCGCGAGTCATGGTGCTGTCACCAGGCGGCGGTACAACGGAGAGTTATGCGCCGTGCCGTCGAGTAAGTGGTCACCCGGCGAATTTGCCATGCAGGCAAGCTAGTTGGTGGCCGGAGAGCCGCGATAAGTGACGCGCTCTCAACTGAATCTAAAGGAAAGAAGATGCCACGTCGTCGTGAAGTCCCCAAGCGGGAAGTTCTGCCTGATCCGAAGTTCGGCAACGTTGAAGTTGCCAAGTTCATGAACGTGCTGATGCTGGACGGCAAGAAGTCGGTTGCCGAACGCATTGTGTACGGCGCGTTCGACCAGATCGAAAAGAAGGCAGGCAAGGCCCCCATCGAAGTGTTTTCCGTTGCCATCAACAACGTGAAGCCGGTGGTGGAAGTGAAGAGCCGTCGCGTGGGCGGCGCCAACTATCAGGTTCCGGTCGAAGTCCGTCCGTCGCGTCGTTTGGCATTGGCGATGCGTTGGCTGCGCGAGGCCGCGAAGAAACGCAGCGAGAAGTCGATGGCGCTGCGCCTGGCAGGTGAGCTGCTGGAAGCATCGGAAGGCCGTGGCGGCGCGATGAAGAAGCGCGACGAAGTGCACCGCATGGCCGAAGCCAACAAGGCGTTCTCGCACTTCCGCTTCTAAAGCGAGCGAGACACGTTGTTGGTTGCCGGGCGGGCTGTGTTGCTACACATCTCGCCCGTTTGTGTTAGGGGCGCGGGCGATGAGATGCCGGCGCCTCACGGACGAATAGAGGATTAAAGTGGCTCGTAAGACTCCCATTGAGCGCTACCGCAATATCGGTATTTCGGCTCACATTGACGCGGGTAAAACCACCACGACCGAGCGGATCCTGTTCTACACCGGTGTGAACCACAAGATCGGTGAAGTGCACGATGGCGCGGCCACCATGGACTGGATGGAGCAGGAGCAGGAGCGTGGCATCACGATCACCTCCGCTGCCACCACCGCCTTCTGGAAGGGCATGGCCGGGAACTATCCCGAGCATCGCTTCAACATCATCGACACCCCGGGCCACGTGGACTTCACCATCGAGGTGGAGCGCTCCATGCGCGTGCTGGACGGTGCCTGCATGGTCTACTGCGCAGTGGGTGGCGTGCAGCCCCAGTCGGAAACCGTGTGGCGCCAGGCCAACAAGTACGGCGTGCCGCGTCTGGCCTTCGTGAACAAGATGGACCGTACCGGCGCCAACTTCTTCAAGGTCTACGACCAGCTGAAGAACCGCCTGAAGGCCAACCCGGTGCCCGTCGTGGTGCCAATCGGCGCTGAAGACGGCTTCCAGGGCGTCGTCGATCTGCTGGAAATGAAGGCGATCATTTGGGACGAAGCCAGCCAGGGCGTGAAGTTCGAGTACCAGGACATCCCGGCCGAACTGCAAGCCACCGCTGAAGAATGGCGCGAGAAGATGGTCGAGTCCGCCGCCGAAGCCAGCGAAGAGCTGATGGAAAAGTACCTGGGCGGCGAAGAGCTGACCCGTGCCGAGATCGTCAAGGCGCTGCGTGACCGTACCATCGCCTGCGAAATCCAGCCGATGCTGTGCGGCACCGCGTTCAAGAACAAGGGCGTGCAGCGTATGCTCGACGCCGTGATCGACTTCCTGCCGTCGCCGGTGGATATTCCGCCGGTTACGGGCGTGGACGAACGCGACGACGAGAAGAAGCTCGAGCGCAAGGCTGACGACAGCGAGAAGTTCTCGGCGCTGGCGTTCAAGATCATGACCGACCCGTTCGTTGGCCAGCTGATCTTCTTCCGCGTGTACTCGGGCAAGATCAATTCGGGCGACACCGTGTACAACCCGGTGAAGCAGAAGAAGGAGCGTCTGGGCCGTATTCTGCAGATGCACGCCAACCAGCGCGAAGAAATCAAGGAAGTGCTGGCCGGCGACATCGCCGCTGCGGTGGGCCTGAAGGACGCCACCACGGGCGATACGCTGTGCGATCCGGCTGCCCCGATCGTGCTCGAGCGCATGGTGTTCCCGGAGCCGGTGATCTCGCAGGCCGTTGAGCCGAAGACCAAGGCTGACCAGGAAAAGATGGGCATCGCCCTGAACCGCCTGGCCGCTGAAGATCCGTCGTTCCGCGTGCGCACCGATGAAGAATCGGGTCAGACCATCATTTCGGGCATGGGCGAGCTCCACCTCGAAATTCTGGTCGACCGCATGAAGCGCGAATTCGGCGTGGAAGCCAACATCGGCGCGCCGCAGGTGGCCTACCGCGAGACCATTCGCAAGAAGGCCGAAGACGTCGAAGGCAAGTTCGTCAAGCAGTCGGGCGGCCGCGGCCAGTACGGTCACGCTGTGATTACGCTGGAACCGCAAGAGCCGGGCAAGGGCTTCGAGTTCATCGACGCCATCAAGGGCGGCGTGATTCCTCGCGAATACATTCCGGCGGTTGAAAAGGGTATCGTCGACACGCTGTCGGCCGGTATTCTGGCTGGCTTCCCGGTGGTGGACGTGAAGGTCACGCTGACGTTTGGTTCGTACCACGATGTGGACTCGAACGAAAACGCGTTCCGCATGGCCGGCTCGATGGCTTTCAAGGAAGCCATGCGCAAGGCCAGCCCGGTTCTGCTCGAGCCGATGATGGCCGTGGAAGTGGAAACGCCGGAAGACTACACGGGTACGGTGATGGGCGACTTGTCGTCCCGCCGCGGCATCGTGCAGGGCATGGACGACATGGTGGGTGGTGGCAAGATCATCAAGGCCGAAGTCCCGCTGTCGGAAATGTTCGGTTATTCCACGTCGCTGCGCTCGGCCACGCAAGGCCGCGCCACGTACACCATGGAATTCAAGCATTACGCCGAGGCACCCAAGAACATCGCCGAAGCCGTGATCACGGCCAAGGGCAAGTAATTGGAAGTTTGCCGCCGCGCCTGCCGGTGCGGCGGCGCGATGAAACAACAAGACTGCATTCCATTAGGAGCTGAAAAATGGCAAAGGAAAAGTTCGAGCGGACCAAGCCGCACGTGAACGTAGGTACGATTGGTCACGTTGACCACGGCAAGACGACGCTGACGGCAGCAATCGCCACGGTGCTGGCTGCGAAGTTTGGCGGCGCAGCCAAGAAGTACGACGAAATCGACGCAGCGCCGGAAGAGAAGGCACGCGGCATTACCATCAACACCGCACACGTGGAATACGAGACGGCCAACCGCCACTACGCCCACGTTGACTGCCCGGGCCACGCTGACTATGTGAAGAACATGATCACGGGCGCTGCGCAGATGGACGGCGCGATCCTGGTGTGCTCGGCCGCTGACGGCCCGATGCCGCAGACGCGCGAGCACATCCTGCTGGCCCGTCAGGTTGGCGTGCCTTACATCATCGTGTTCCTGAACAAGTGCGACATGGTGGACGACGCCGAACTGCTCGAGCTGGTGGAAATGGAAGTGCGCGAGCTGCTCTCGAAGTACGACTTCCCGGGCGACGACACTCCGATCATCAAGGGTTCGGCCAAGCTGGCGCTGGAAGGCGACAAGGGCGAGCTGGGCGAAGTGGCGATCATGAACCTGGCCGACGCGCTGGACACGTACATCCCGACGCCGGAGCGCGCGGTTGACGGTACGTTCCTGATGCCGGTGGAAGACGTGTTCTCGATCTCGGGCCGCGGTACCGTGGTGACGGGTCGTATCGAGCGCGGCGTGGTGAAGGTCGGCGAAGAAATCGAAATCGTGGGTATCCGCCCGACGGTGAAGACGACTTGCACGGGCGTGGAAATGTTCCGCAAGCTGCTGGATCAAGGCCAGGCTGGCGACAACGTGGGCCTGCTGCTGCGCGGCACGAAGCGCGAAGACGTGGAGCGCGGCCAAGTGCTGTGCAAGCCGGGTTCGATCAAGCCGCACACGCACTTCACGGGTGAGGTGTACATCCTGTCGAAGGACGAAGGTGGCCGTCACACGCCGTTCTTCAACAACTACCGTCCGCAGTTCTACTTCCGTACGACCGACGTGACTGGCTCGATCGAGCTGCCGAAGGACAAGGAAATGGTCATGCCGGGCGACAACGTGTCGATCACCGTCAAGCTGATCGCCCCGATCGCCATGGAAGAAGGTCTGCGCTTCGCCATCCGTGAAGGCGGCCGTACCGTCGGCGCCGGCGTCGTGGCAAAGATTCTCGACTAAGCAATTGTTCCTGGGACATGTCTTCGGGCATGTCCCCTTTTATCTGGGCGCACGCGCTCATCGCTCTTTCAAGGAAATATCATGCAGAACCAGAAGATCCGTATCCGCCTGAAGGCTTTCGACTATCGCCTGATCGACCAGTCGGCCGCCGAAATCGTGGATACCGCCAAGCGCACGGGCGCGATCGTCAAGGGCCCGGTGCCCCTGCCGACCCGCATCCAGCGTTTTGACATCCTGCGTTCGCCGCACGTCAACAAGACCAGCCGCGATCAGTTCGAGATCCGCACCCACCAGCGCCTGATGGACATCGTCGACCCGACGGACAAGACCGTTGACGCGCTGATGAAGCTGGACCTGCCGGCCGGCGTGGACGTCGAGATCAAGGTGTAAGCTTGCCTGACCCGGGCCGGTTCGCCGGCTCGCTGCAGCACAGAACGGCGGACGCAAGTTCGCCGTTTTTGCTTATTGGCAACACGAGTGCTACCCGGATGGCGCCCGTATCGGCACGCAACGTGTCGAAATTTGCTCGGAAGTGCGGGAATCGGCCCACTTTCAGGCGGAAGAAGGCTGGCACCCTCAAGAAAAGGCGCGGTGCATGTTGCCCTTTCCAAACTACTGCGATATAGTGTAAGGCTACCCGTTTATCCGGGTAGTGGGGACCGTTTTGGTCGTGCGCAATCCTTTTCGCGCAACCCGCACATCGCACAGTTTTCGTGTATCAATCAGCCCCGGCCAATCGCAGCTGGGAATGGAGCAAACCATGAGCCTTGGCCTTGTAGGTCGCAAGGTTGGCATGACCCGTATTTTCACGGACGACGGTGATTCGATTCCCGTTACCGTGGTCGAGGTCGGCGACAACCGCGTGACGCAAATCAAGACGGACGAGACCGACGGTTATACCGCGGTTCAAGTCACCTTCGGCAGCCGCCGCGCAAGCCGCGTTACCAAGCCGCTGGCGGGTCACCTCGCCAAAGCCGGCGTGGAAGCCGGTGAAGTCATCAAAGAATTCCGCATCGATGCAGCCAAGGCTGCCGAGCTGCAAGCTGGCAGCTCGCTCTCCGTCGACCTGTTCCAGGTTGGCCAGAAGATCGACGTGCAGGGCGTGAGCATCGGTAAGGGCTACGCCGGTACCATCAAGCGCTATCACTTCGCATCGGGTCGTGCCACCCACGGTAACTCGCGTTCGCACAACGTGCCGGGTTCCATCGGTATGGCGCAGGATCCGGGCCGTGTGTTCCCCGGCAAGCGCATGACCGGTCACCTGGGTGATGTCACCCGCACCGTCCAGAACCTGGAAATCGCCAAGATCGACGCAGAGCGCAAGCTGCTGCTGGTCAAGGGCGCCATTCCCGGCTCCAAGGGCGGCAAGGTCGTCGTTACCCCGGCCGTCAAGGCCAAAGCCAAAGCTTAAGGAGCGCATGTAATGGAACTCAAGCTCCTCCAGGACAACGGCCAGATCGGCGCCGGCGTTGCCGCGTCGCCCGAAGTGTTCGGCCGTGACTACAACGAAGCCCTCGTTCACCAGATCGTCGTCGCTTACCAGGCCAACGCGCGTAGCGGTAACCGTAAGCAGAAGGATCGTGAAGAGGTCAAGCACACGACCAAGAAGCCGTGGCGCCAGAAGGGTACGGGCCGTGCTCGTGCCGGTATGTCTTCCTCACCGCTGTGGCGCGGGGGTGGTCGTATCTTCCCGAATTCGCCGGAAGAGAACTTCACCCAGAAGGTCAACAAGAAGATGTTCCGTGCCGGTATGCGCTCGATTTACTCGCAGCTCGCACGTGAAGGTCGTATCAACGTGGTGGACGGTTTCACTGTCGACGCGCCCAAGACCAAGCTCTTGGCCGACAAGTTCAAGGCCATGGGCCTGGACTCGGTGCTGATCATCACCGACAGCCTCGACGAAAACCTCTACCTGGCTTCGCGCAACCTGCCCCACGTGGCAGTCGTGGAGCCGCGCCAGGCCGACCCGCTGTCGCTCGTGCACTACAAGAAGGTGCTCGTGACCAAGGCCGCCGTCGCGCAGATCGAGGAGTTGCTGAAATGACGCAAGTAGCCAAGAACGATCATCGTTTGATGCAGGTGCTGCTCGCGCCGGTGGTTTCCGAAAAGGCAACCCTGGTCGCCGACAAGAACGAACAAGTCGTGTTCGAAGTGGCTCGCGATGCCAACAAGGCAGAAGTGCGCGCCGCCGTTGAACTGCTGTTCAAGGTCGAGGTGCAGTCCGTTCAGATCCTGAACCAGAAGGGCAAGCAAAAGCGCTTTGGCCGCTTCATGGGCCGCCGCAACCACGTAAAGAAGGCTTACGTGTCGCTGAAGCCGGGTCAGGAAATCAATTTTGAAGCGGAGGCCAAGTAATCATGGCACTCGTCAAGACCAAGCCGACTTCCCCGGGCCGTCGCTCGATGGTGAAGGTCGTGAACAACGACCTGCACAAGGGCGCCCCGCACGCTCCGCTGCTGGAAAAGCAATTCCAGAAGTCGGGCCGTAACAACAATGGTCATATCACCACCCGCCACAAGGGCGGTGGTCATAAGCACCACTATCGCGTGGTCGACTTCAAGCGCAACGACAAGGACGGTATTCCCGCCAAGGTCGAGCGCCTGGAATACGATCCGAACCGTAGCGCCAACATCGCGCTCGTGCTGTTCGCCGACGGCGAGCGCCGGTACATCATCGCCACGAAGGGCATGGTGGCTGGCCAGTCGCTGATGAACGGCTCGGAAGCGCCGATCAAGGCCGGTAACAACCTGCCGATCCGCAACATCCCGGTTGGTACCACGATCAACAACGTGGAAATGCTGCCTGGCAAGGGTGCGCAAATCGCCCGCGCTGCTGGTGGTTCCGCTGTGCTGCTGGCCCGCGAAGGCGTGTACGCCCAGGTGCGTCTGCGCTCCGGCGAAGTGCGCCGCGTGCACATCGAGTGCCGCGCCACCGTTGGCGAAGTGGGTAACGAAGAGCACAGCCTGCGCGTCATCGGCAAGGCCGGTGCGACGCGTTGGCGTGGTATTCGCCCGACCGTCCGCGGCGTGGTGATGAACCCGGTGGATCACCCGCACGGTGGTGGTGAAGGCAAGACCGCCGCTGGTCGCGATCCGGTTTCGCCGTGGGGTACCCCGGCCAAGGGTTACCGTACCCGCAGCAACAAGCGCACTGCCAGCATGATCGTGCAGAAGCGCCACAAGCGTTAATCGGTAGGTAGGAGCCTAGAACATGACACGTTCCGCAAAAAAGGGTCCGTTCTGTGACGCCCACCTGCTGAAGAAGGTGGAAACGGCTGCAGGCGGCAAGGATAAGAAACCCATCAAGACTTGGTCGCGTCGCTCGACCATTCTGCCGGAGTTCATTGGCCTGACGATCGCCGTTCACAACGGCCGTCAACACGTGCCGGTGTACGTTACGGAAAACATGGTTGGCCACAAGCTCGGCGAATTTGCGCTCACGCGCACGTTCAAGGGCCACGCGGCTGACAAGAAAGCCAAGAGGTAAGGTGCCATCATGGAAGTGAAAGCGATTCATCGCGGTGCCCGTATCTCCGCCCAGAAGACGCGTCTGGTTGCTGACCAGATTCGCGGTCTGCCGATCGAGCGCGCGCTCAACGTCCTGACGTTCAGCCCGAAAAAGGCTGCCGGGATCGTGAAGAAGGTGGTCGAATCGGCCATCGCCAACGCCGAGCATAACGAAGGCGCCGACATCGACGAACTGAAGGTCAAATCGATCTTCGTCGACAAGGCAACCTCGCTCAAGCGCTTCACCGCACGGGCAAAGGGCCGCGGCAACCGCATCGAGAAACAAACCTGTCACATCACTGTGACGCTCGGCAACTAAGGAGTCACGATGGGACAGAAGATTCATCCGACTGGCTTCCGTCTGGCCGTCAGCCGTAACTGGGCTTCGCGTTGGTACGCCAACAACACGAAGTTCGCCGGCATGCTGAAAGAAGACATCGAAGTTCGCGAGTTCCTGAAGAAGAAGCTCAAGAACGCATCGGTTGGCCGCGTCGTGATCGAGCGTCCTGCCCGTAATGCCCGTCTCACCATTTACAGCTCGCGTCCGGGCGTGGTGATCGGCAAGAAGGGTGAGGATATCGAACTGCTCAAGGCCGAGCTGCAACGCCGCATGGGTGTGCCCGTGCACGTGAACATCGAGGAAATCCGCAAGCCGGAAACCGATGCGCAGCTGATCGCCGACTCGATCACCCAGCAGCTCGAGCGCCGTATCATGTTCCGCCGCGCCATGAAGCGCGCGATGCAGAACGCGATGCGCCTCGGTGCCCAGGGTATCAAGATCATGAGCTCGGGTCGTCTGAACGGTATCGAAATCGCACGTACCGAGTGGTACCGCGAAGGTCGTGTGCCCCTGCACACCCTGCGCGCCGACATCGACTACGGCTTCTCCGAAGCCGAGACCACCTACGGCATCATCGGTGTCAAGGTGTGGGTCTACAAGGGTGATTACCTGGGCCGCAATGACGCGCCTGTGGTGGAAGAGCCCCAAGAAGACCGTCGTCGTCGCCCGGGTCGTCCGGAAGGCCGTCGCCGTGAAGGCGAAGGTGGCCGTCCGGGTGGCAACCGCCGCGGTGGTGCAGGTGCTGGCGCTGGTCGCCGCGCTGCGCCTGGCGATGCGAAGAGTGGAGAATAAGAATGCTGCAACCGAAGCGTAGGAAGTATCGCAAGGAGCAGAAAGGCCGCAACACGGGTAAGGCTACCCGTGGCAACGCCGTGTCTTTCGGCGAATTCGGCCTGAAGGCAATGGGCCGTGGTCGTCTGACCGCGCGCCAGATCGAGTCGGCACGTCGTGCGATGACCCGTCACATCAAGCGTGGCGGCCGCATCTGGATCCGGATTTTCCCGGACAAGCCGATCTCGAAGAAGCCCGCCGAAGTCCGTATGGGTAACGGTAAGGGCAATCCGGAATACTACGTGGCTGAAATTCAGCCGGGCAAGATGCTGTACGAGATGGATGGCGTGAGCGAAGAGCTGGCGCGTGAGGCATTCCGCCTTGCGGCCGCCAAGCTGCCGATCGCCACGAATTTCGTGGTGCGTCAGGTCGGGACGTAAGGAGAGCAGGGATGAAAGCATCCGAACTTCGCGGCAAGGACGCCGCAGGGCTGAACCAGGAGCTCTCCGAGCTTCTGAAGGCCCAATTTAGCCTGCGCATGCAAAAGGCCACCCAACAGCTGCAGAACACCAGCCAGCTGAAGAAGGTGCGCAAGGACATCGCGCGTGTGCAAACCGTGCTGAGCGAAAAGGCAGACGCGAAATGACTGAAGCTGCAAAGACTGAAACGTCGCTTCGCCGGACTCTCGTAGGCCGTGTCGTTAGCGACAAGATGGACAAGACCGTTACGGTCCTGATCGAAAACCGCGTCAAGCATCCTCTGTACGGCAAGTACGTGCTGCGTTCGAAGAAGTACCACGCACACGACGAAGCCAACCAGTACAAGGAAGGCGACAAGGTCGAGATCCAGGAATCGCGTCCGCTGTCGCGGACCAAGTCCTGGGTGGTTTCCCGGCTGGTAGAAGCTGCGCGCGTCATCTAAGAACAACAGTTCTTCGCTGACTTGCAAGTCCAGGATTATGTTGCTATAATCCTGGACTTCCGCTTTGTAGCGTTCGTCGAAGCTTCACCAACACGGCGTACCTCTGAAGCGAGCCAAGGCCTGGTGGTCCTGGAGTTGTCCGGGCTGCCTGGTGACTACCGACTTCCAAGTTGATCAACCCAAGCGGTACTGGCGCAAAGCCGGGGCCGACGGGACCAAGACTGACCGGCGGACTTCCATCTTGAGAAATCCGGCGGATTAAGTTGGGAAGATAACACCATGATTCAGACAGAAAGCCGGCTCGAAGTGGCCGATAACACTGGTGCGCGCGAAGTGCTGTGCATCAAAGTGCTGGGTGGGTCCAAGCGCCGCTATGCGAGCGTGGGCGACATCATCAAGGTGACCGTCAAGGACGCAGCGCCGCGCGGTCGCGTGAAGAAGGGCGATATCTACAACGCCGTTGTTGTACGTACCGCCAAGGGCGTGCGCCGTGCAGACGGTTCGCTCGTCAAGTTCGACAGCAATGCCGCTGTCCTGCTGAACACCAAGCTCGAGCCGATCGGCACCCGTATCTTCGGGCCGGTGACTCGTGAACTCCGTACCGAGCGCTTCATGAAGATCGTGTCGCTCGCACCGGAAGTGCTGTAAGGAGCCGCCATGAACAAGATTCGTAAAGGCGACGAAGTCATCGTCCTGACCGGCAAAGACAAGGGCAAGCGCGGTACCGTGCAAGCCATGCTCGGCGACAAGGTCGTTGTGGAAGGTGTGAACGTTGCCAAGAAGCACGCTCGCCCGAACCCGATGCTGGGCACCACCGGTGGTGTGGTCGACAAGGTCATGCCGCTGCATATTTCCAACGTTGCGCTCGTGGATGCCAATGGCAAGCCGTCGCGCGTCGGCATCAAGGTTGAAGACGGCAAGCGCGTGCGCTTCCTGAAGTCGACCGGCGCCGTCGTGGCCGCTTGATTCTGGGCACAGATAGGAGTTGAGCATGGCAGCACGTCTGCAAGAGTTTTACAAAGAGAAGGTTGTGCCGGCGCTCATGGAGCAGTTCGGTTACAAGTCGGTCATGGAAGTGCCGCGCATCACCAAGATCACCCTGAACATGGGTCTTGGCGAAGCCATCAATGACAAGAAGGTCATTGAGCTGGCCGTGGGCGACCTGACCAAGATCGCTGGTCAGAAGCCGGTTGTGACGAAGGCCAAGAAGGCCATCGCCGGTTTCAAGATCCGCCAGGGCTACCCCATCGGTGCGATGGTGACCCTGCGTGGCGAGCGCATGTTCGAATTTCTCGATCGTTTCGTGACCGTGGCCCTGCCGCGCGTGCGTGACTTCCGTGGTGTGTCGGGTCGTTCGTTCGATGGCCGTGGCAACTACAACATCGGTGTGAAAGAGCAGATCATTTTCCCCGAAATCGAGTACGACAAGATCGACGCACTGCGTGGTCTGAACATCAGCATCACGACGACGGCAAAGAACGACGAGGAAGCCAAGGCTCTTCTGAACGCGTTCAAGTTCCCGTTCCGCAATTAAGGGGTTACCGTGGCTAAACTGGCTCTGATTGAACGTGAGAAGAAGCGCGCCAAGCTGGTGGCGAAGTACGCCGCCAAGCGCGCAAACCTCAAGGCCATTATTGACGACCAAGAAAAGTCGGAAGAAGAGCGTTATTTGGCGCGCCTGGAGCTGCAACAGCTCCCGCGCAACGCGAACCCGACCCGCCAGCGTAATCGCTGCGCGATCACCGGTCGTCCCCGCGGTACCTTCCGCAAGTTTGGCCTGGCGCGTAACAAGATCCGCGAAATCGCCTTCAAGGGCGAAATTCCGGGTCTGACGAAAGCCAGCTGGTAATTACGCACAGGCTACAGGAGAAACAGTATGAGCATGAGCGATCCTATCGCCGATATGCTGACGCGCATCCGCAACGCCCAGGGCGTGCAGAAGGCGTCGGTGGTCATGCCCTCGTCGAAGCTGAAAGCGGCGATCGCCAAGGTCCTGAAGGACGAAGGCTACATCGACGACTTCGCAGTGCAGGAAGAAGGCGGCAAGGCACAACTGAGCATCGGTCTGAAGTACTACGCCGGCCGTCCGGTCATCGAGCGCATTGAGCGCGTCTCGAAGCCCGGCCTGCGCGTGTACAAGGGCCGTAGCGAGATCCCCCAGGTGATGAACGGCCTCGGCGTGGCGATCATCTCGACCCCCCAGGGTCTGATGACCGACCGCAAGGCACGTGCCACCGGCGTGGGCGGCGAAGTTCTCTGCTACGTCGCTTAAGGAGCAAACATGTCCCGTGTAGGTAAGGCTCCCATCTCGCTGCCGAAAGGCGCGGAAGTGAATGTGGCGGCTGGCGTGCTCTCCGTGAAGGGCCCGCTCGGTACGCTGTCCCAGCCGATTCACAGCCTGGTCAAGGTCAATGTCGAGAACGACACGCTGACCTTCGCGCCGGTTGACGAATCGCGTGAAGCAAACGCCCTGCAAGGCACCATGCGCGCCCTGGTGGCAAACATGGTCAAGGGCGTGACCACTGGTTTCGAGCGCAAGCTGAACCTCGTTGGCGTGGGCTACCGTGCCCAGCTGCAAGGCGCTGCGCTGAAGCTCCAGCTTGGTTTCTCGCATGACGTGATCCATGAGATGCCGGAAGGCGTGAAGGCGGAAACGCCGACGCAGACCGAGATCATCATCAAGGGTGCGGACAAGCAGAAAGTCGGTCAGGTTGCCGCTGAAGTTCGCGCGTACCGCCCGCCTGAGCCCTACAAGGGCAAGGGTGTTCGCTACGCTGACGAGCGCGTCATCCTGAAAGAAACCAAGAAGAAGTAAGGGGTGCAATGATGAACAAGAAAGACGCTCGTTTGCGCCGTGCACGTCAGACCCGCGCCAAGATCGCGGAACTGAAAGTCAATCGTCTGACCGTGTTCCGTACGAATTCGCACATTTACGCTCAGGTGTACTCGCCGTGCGGCACGCAAGTGCTGGCATCGGCCTCGACCGCCGAAGCAGAAGTGCGCAAGGAACTGACCGGCAGCGGCGCGACTGTTGCCGCCGCCACCGTGGTTGGCAAGCGCGTGGCCGAGAAGGCCCGTGCAGCCGGCGTGGAAACCGTCGCGTTCGATCGTGGCGGCTTCCGCTTCCACGGCCGCGTGAAGGCCCTGGCTGACGCTGCGCGCGAAGCCGGCCTCAAGTTCTAAGCGCACAAAGAGAGATACGTCATGGCAAAGATGCAAGCAAAAGTCCAGCAGGACGAACGCGACGACGGCCTCCGCGAGAAGATGATCTCGGTCAACCGTGTCACCAAGGTGGTGAAGGGTGGCCGGATTCTCGGTTTCGCTGCGCTGACCGTGGTGGGTGACGGCGATGGCCGCATCGGCATGGGCAAGGGCAAGGCCAAGGAAGTTCCGGTGGCCGTGCAGAAGGCAATGGACGAAGCCCGTCGCAAGATGGTCAAGGTTTCGCTCAAGAACGGCACGCTGCAACACGAAGTCATCGGCAAGCACGGCGCTGCCAAGGTGCTGATGATGCCCGCCAAGGAAGGTACCGGCGTGATCGCCGGCGGCCCGATGCGCGCAATCTTCGAAGTGATGGGCGTGACGAACGTGGTGACCAAATCGCACGGTTCGACGAACCCGTACAACATGGTTCGCGCCACCATCGATGGTCTGCAAAAGATGAGCACGCCGGCGGAAATCGCTGCCAAGCGCGGCAAGTCGGTTGAAGACATCCTCGGCTAAGGTGAACGATATGTCGCAACAAACCGTAAAAGTGCAACTCGTGCGCAGCCTGATCGGCACGCGCGAGGATCACCGCGCCACCGTCCGTGGCCTGGGCCTGCGCCGCATCAACTCGGTGTCGGAGCTGCAGGACACGCCCGCCGTGCGCGGCATGATCAACAAGGTCTCGTACCTGGTGAAGGTTCTGGCCTGATCCCGGGGACTTGGAGAGCAACATGCAACTGAATAACCTGAAGCCGGCCTCCGGTTCGAAGCACGCCAAGCGTCGCGTCGGCCGTGGTATCGGTTCCGGCCTGGGCAAGACCGCCGGTCGTGGTCACAAGGGTCAGAAGTCGCGTTCGGGCGGCTTCCACAAGGTGGGTTTCGAAGGCGGTCAGATGCCGCTGTATCGCCGCCTGCCGAAGCGTGGTTTCACCTCGCTGACCAAGGCGTTCAACGCCGAGGTGACCCTGCGTGACATCGAACGCCTGGAAGCTGCTGAAGTGGACCTGCTGGTCCTGAAGCAAGCTGGCCTGGTGGGCGACCTGGTCAAGAACGCCAAGGTCATCAAGGCTGGCGAACTGACCCGCAAGGTAACGATCAAGGGTCTGGGCGCCACCGCTGGTGCCAAGGCCGCGATCGAAGCCGCTGGCGGCCAGATCGCTGAGTAATTCTGCAGCAGTATTCGCAGCATAGGCGAAGTCACAGTCGGAGCATCGTTTGGCCACGGCGAAACCCAATGCAAGCGCGCAGGCTAGGAACACGGCGAAGTACGGCGATTTGAAGCGCCGGCTGATGTTCCTGGTGCTGGCCCTGATCGTCTACCGCATCGGTGCACATATTCCGGTGCCGGGAATCGATCCGGAACAGCTCGCGAAGCTTTTCCAGAGTCAGTCGGGTGGCATCCTCGGGATGTTCAACCTGTTCTCGGGCGGTGCGCTGTCGCGCTTTACCGTCTTCGCGCTCGGCATCATGCCGTACATCTCGGCGTCGATCATCATGCAGTTGCTGACGATCGTGCTGCCGCAGCTGGAGACGCTGAAGAAGGAAGGGCAGGCGGGGCAACGCAAGATCACGCAGTACACGCGCTACGGCACTGTGGTTCTGGCCACGTTCCAGGCGCTGTCGATTGCGGTCGCACTGGAGTCGCAGCCAGGTCTGGTCATCGATCCGGGCCTGATGTTCCGAGCGACGGCGGTGATCACGCTGGTGACCGGTACGATGTTCCTGATGTGGCTGGGTGAGCAGATCACCGAGCGTGGTCTGGGCAACGGCATCTCGATCATCATCTTTGGCGGTATCGCAGCGGGCCTGCCCAACGCGATCGGCGGACTGTTTGAACTGGTCCGCACGGGTTCCATGAGTGCGTTCGCGGCGATTGTCATCGTAGCGATCGTGATCGGTGTGACCTTCGCCGTGGTGTTTGTCGAGCGGGGCCAGCGCAAGATCCTGGTGAACTATGCCAAGCGTCAGGTCGGCAACAAGGTGTACGGCGGTCAGTCGTCGCACCTGCCGCTGAAGCTGAACATGGCAGGGGTGATTCCGCCGATCTTTGCATCGTCGATCATCCTGTTCCCGGCGACGATCGCGGGTTGGTTTACGTCCGAATCGACGGGCGCGGTGGGACGGTTCATCAAGGACCTGGCCGCCACGCTCTCGCCGGGCCAGCCGGTCTACATCCTGCTGTACGCTGCTGCAATTGTTTTCTTCTGCTTCTTCTATACGGCTCTGGTGTACAACAGCCGGGAAGTTGCGGATAACCTGAAGAAAAGCGGTGCCTTCATTCCGGGCATCCGTCCGGGCGAGCAAACGACGCGCTATATCGACAAGATCCTGGTGCGCCTGACGCTGGCTGGTGCGATCTACATCACACTGGTCTGCCTGTTGCCGGAATTCCTGGTGCTGCGCTGGAACGTTCCGTTTTATTTCGGCGGAACCTCGCTGCTGATCATCGTGGTCGTCACGATGGACTTCATGGCCCAGGTACAGTCCTATGTCATGTCGCAGCAGTATGAGTCGCTGCTGAAGAAGGCGAATTTCAAGGGTAATCTGACCTTGCGTTGATGCCGGGTCGGAACAGGCTCTAGGTATGGCAAAAGACGACGTCATCCAGATGCAAGGGGAGGTCCTGGAAAATCTCCCCAACGCGACGTTCCGCGTCAAGTTGGAGAACGGCCACGTAGTACTCGGGCATATCTCGGGCAAGATGCGAATGAACTACATCCGGATACTTCCGGGTGACAAGGTGACTGTCGAGCTGACCCCATATGATCTGTCACGCGCACGCATCGTCTTCCGGACGAAGTGAAGCGAACAGGAATTGAAGGAAAGAGGAAAATCATGAAAGTGCTGGCTTCTGTGAAGCGCATTTGCCGCAACTGCAAAATTATCAAGCGCAACGGTGTCGTGCGCGTGATCTGCTCGTCGGATCCCCGCCACAAGCAACGCCAAGGCTAATCGGAAAGAGGATTGACGAATGGCACGTATCGCAGGGGTTAACATCCCGAACCACAAGCATACCGAAATCGGCCTGACGGCTATTTACGGTATCGGCCGCTCGCGCGCTCGCAAGATTTGCGAGGCCACCGGTGTTCCGTTTGACAAGAAGGTCAAGGACCTGACCGACGCCGACCTGGAAAAGCTTCGTGACGAAGTGGGCAAGGTCACGGTCGAGGGTGACCTGCGTCGTGAAACCACGATGAACATCAAGCGTCTGATGGACCTTGGTTGCTATCGTGGCGTCCGTCACCGCAGGGGCCTGCCGATGCGCGGCCAGCGTACCCGCACGAACGCCCGCACCCGCAAGGGTCCGCGTAAGGCCGGCGTGGCTCTGAAGAAGTAAAGCCGAAGGCATAGGAAGAAACTAATGGCAAAAGGTCCGAACAACGCCGCCCAGCGCGCGCGTAAGAAGGTCAAGAAGAATGTTGCCGACGGCATTGCGCACGTCCACGCTTCGTTCAACAACACCATCATCACGATCACCGACCGTCAGGGCAACGCCCTGTCGTGGGCGACCGCCGGTGGCCAGGGCTTCAAGGGTTCGCGCAAGTCGACCCCCTTCGCTGCCCAGGTTGCTGCCGAGAACGCCGGCCGCGTGGCGCAAGACCAGGGCATCAAGAACCTGGAAGTGCGCATCAAGGGCCCCGGTCCTGGCCGCGAATCGGCTGTCCGTGCGCTGAACGCGCTGGGCATTAAGATCGCCGTGATCGAAGATGTGACGCCGGTGCCGCACAACGGCTGCCGTCCGCCGAAGCGCCGCCGTATCTAAGCGCCCGGTTGGTCGGGAGGCGAGCAAGGTTTCTCGCTCGTCGCCCGAGATGTGGTAGTATCGCGCGTTGACCTGCTGCAATTCATTGCGGCAGGTTTTCGTTTTGCGTTCGCGCTTTGCAGGGCGCCAGGCAACTGGTGCGCTCGGCGTGGGCGATATCGTTATGCTTTTGCGTTGCCTCCGCGTGGCCTCGGCCGCTGCGGATGAAGAACCATAAGCCCACCGTCCGTCACATGCAGATGACGGACTCGCGGCGCGTCCGAATGGCGTCGCGATCGATCAAAGGAAGATAAAGTGGCACGTTATACCGGCCCGAAGGCCAAACTTTCCCGCCGCGAAGGCACCGATCTGTTCCTGAAGAGCGCCCGCCGCTCGCTGGCTGACAAGTGCAAGCTGGACAGCAAGCCGGGCCAGCACGGCCGCACCTCGGGTGCCCGTACGTCTGACTACGGCAACCAGCTGCGTGAAAAGCAGAAGGTCAAGCGTATCTACGGTGTGCTCGAGCGCCAGTTCCGTCGCTACTTTGCCGAAGCCGACCGCCGCAAGGGCAACACGGGTGAAAACCTGCTGCAACTGCTGGAATCGCGTCTGGACAACGTCGTGTACCGCATGGGCTTCGGCTCGACCCGCGCTGAAGCACGCCAGCTGGTGTCGCACAAGGCGATCCTGGTGAACGGCGTGGCCATGAATGTGCCGTCGGCCCAGATCAAGTCGGGCGACATCATCACCGTGCGCGAACAGTCGAAGAAGCAAGTGCGTATCGCTGAAGCGCTGTCGCTGGCCGAACAGTCGGGTTTCCCGACCTGGGTGGCCGTGGATTCGAAGAAGTTCGAAGGCACCTTCAAGCAAGCCCCGGATCGCACCGATATTTCGGGCGACATCAACGAAAGCCTGATCGTCGAATTGTATTCGCGTTAATCGCCGAATCGATCATCGGACGATTCAGCGCTTGCCCCTACCGCAAGGCTTCGCTTTCAGCCCGACGCGCCGTTTGGCGCGCCGGGCTTATTGCCCATCGTGCGATGGGATTTTCAGGTTCCAAACGTCAGCCTTATCGGTGTAACGAGCCGAGGGTATTGAAAAGGACAACCTAATGCAAACAGCACTCCTCAAGCCAAAAATCATCGCCGTCGAACCGCTTGGCGACCATCACGCCAAAGTCGTGATGGAGCCGTTCGAGCGCGGCTACGGCCATACGCTCGGTAACGCCCTGCGTCGCGTGCTGCTGTCGTCGATGGTCGGCTATGCCCCGACCGAAGTCACGATCGCTGGGGTGGTCCACGAGTATTCCACCATCGATGGCGTGCAAGAAGACGTCGTCAACCTGCTCCTCAACCTGAAGGGCGTGGTATTCAAGCTGCACAACCGCGACGAAGTCACGGTGTCGCTGCGCAAGGATGGCGAAGGCGTGGTCACGGCTGCCGATATCGAGCTGCCGCACGACGTCGAGATCATCAACCCGGGTCACGTGATCGCCCATCTGTCTGCCGGCGGCAAGCTGGACATGCAGATCAAGGTCGAGCAAGGCCGTGGTTATGTGCCGGGCAACGTGCGCAAGTTCGGCGACGAGTCGGGCAAGGTCATCGGCCGTATCGTGCTGGACGCGTCGTTCTCGCCGGTCCGCCGCGTGTCGTACGCCGTGGAATCCGCCCGTGTGGAACAGCGTACCGACCTGGACAAGCTGGTGATGAACATCGAAACCGACGGCGTGATCTCGCCCGAGGAAGCGATTCGTCAGTCGGCTCGTATCCTGGTTGACCAGCTGTCCGTGTTCGCTGCGCTGGAAGGCACCGAGTCGGCCGCCGAGGCCGCGTCGAGCCGCACGCCGCAGATCGATCCGATCCTGCTGCGCCCGGTGGACGACCTCGAGCTGACGGTGCGTTCGGCCAACTGCCTGAAGGCCGAAAACATCTACTACATCGGCGATCTGATTCAGCGTACCGAGAACGAACTGCTCAAGACCCCGAACCTGGGTCGCAAGTCGCTGAACGAGATCAAGGAAGTCCTCGCCTCCCGTGGCCTGACCCTCGGCATGAAGCTCGAGAACTGGCCGCCCGCAGGTCTGGAGAAGTAATTGGCGGTGCGGGATTCCGGTAACGGGGTCCCGCCTGTCATCGCGCCAAGGGCATGTCGCCCGCGGCATTGAAGCACTACCGGCCCGCGCCCGTGCCCACGCATTGGCGATAGAAGAGCTGGTCAAACACTGAAATCGAAAGGAATCATCATGCGTCACCGTCATGGTTTGCGGAAACTGAACCGCACCTCTTCGCACCGTCTCGCGATGCTGCGCAACATGTCCAACTCGCTGTTCCAGCACGAGCTGATCAAGACCACCCTGCCCAAGGCCAAGGAACTGCGCAAGGTTGTCGAGCCCCTCATCACGCTGGCCAAGAAGGACACCGTTGCCAACCGCCGTCTGGCTTTTGCCCGTCTGCGCGACCGCGACATGGTCACCAAGCTGTTCACCGAACTGGGCCCGCGCTACAACGCTCGTCCGGGCGGCTACACCCGTATCCTGAAGTTCGGCTTCCGTCAGGGCGACAACGCGCCGATGGCGCTGGTCGAGCTGGTGGATCGTCCGGAAATCACCGAAGCTCCGGCTGAAGAAGCTGCGGAATAAGTGATGGCCGTGCCCGTCCTCGCTGACGGGCAATCGAGCACCGCTTTACAATCGAGCCAGGCTTTTTGCCTGGCTCTTTTGTTTTTGGCGACGTTTTCCGAGAATCACATGACCGTTTCAGAATCCGCTCATATCCAGCCGGCCGGCGAGGCGGCAGAATCGATACTCGTGGCGATGACGAACCTGCCCGACGAGGCTTCAGCAGCGCGTGTGGCGCGCGCTGTGCTGGAGGCTCGCGTGGCGGCGTGCGTGAACCGGCTCGCGCCGTGTCAGTCCGAGTACTGGTGGCAGGGAAGGCTGGAGCAGGCGCAGGAGTGGCCGTTGCTGATCAAGACTACGCGCGCCCAGTATGCGGGCCTCGAAGCGGTGATCCGCACGGAGCATCCTTATGATGTCCCGGAGATAGTCACCTGGCCGGTTGGAGCAGGTTTTGCGCCGTATCTGGCGTGGGTGCGGGAGGAGGCCAGCGGCAAGCCCGCTGGCGACGCGACCGCACCGCGCTAACACATTGAAGCATCGGAAAAGCGACATGGGATCGACGGGAACGGGCATCGGCATGGGGTGGAGCGCCGGAGCGGGATGGCAAATGCGGGGTCGGCGAGTGCGGCAAATCGTCGCAATGCTGCTGATGCTGTGCGCCTACCTGCTGCTCGGGCACGTGGCCCATGCCGCGACCGAGGAGGATTTCCTGCCGCCAGAGAAGGCGTTCCAGTTCGCGGCGAAACAGTTGGACCCGCAGACGATCGAAGTCCGCTTTGATGTGGCGGACGGCTACTACATGTACCGTGAGCGATTTGCGTTCGCCACCCAGCCGGCCACGGTCAAGCTCGGGCCGCCGGCGTTGCCGCAAGGTCAGGTCCATTTCGACGAGAACTTCGGCAAGAACATGGAGACCTATCGTGGCAGCGTGGTGGTGCGCGTGCCCGTGATCCAGGCCCCTGGCGATGGCCGTTGGTCCCTGGTGGTGACCTCGCAGGGCTGCGCGGACAAGGGGCTCTGCTATCCGCCGATGGAGAGCATCTACAAGGTGGGCGGGTCGGTGCTCGGCAACCTGTTCGGCGACCGTGCGACCCCCGCGCCTGCAACGCAGGCGCCTGCAGCGCCCGAACCACCTGCCGCATCCGCCCCAATGCCGCAGGAAACAACCGGGGCCGCCGTCGCGCTGCGGGACGACAACGATCGGATCGCCGGGGCGCTGGCTAGCCGCAACCTCGGTCTCATCGCCGCGCTGTTCTTCGGACTGGGCCTGCTGCTGACCTTCACGCCGTGCGTGCTGCCCATGGTGCCGATCCTGTCGTCGATCGTCGTAGGCGAGCATGTGACGCGCGGCCGGGCGCTGCTGGTCTCGCTGGCCTACGTGCTGGGGATGGCGGTGGTCTACACTGCCGTGGGCGTGGCGGCCGGCCTCGCCGGGGAAGGGCTTTCCGCCGCGCTGCAGAACCCGTGGGTGCTGAGCGCATTCGCTGCGCTGATGGTGGCCCTGGCCCTGTCGATGTTCGGCCTCTATGAACTGCAATTGCCCCAGCGCTGGCAGACGAGGCTTGCTGCATCGTCCAACCAGCGCCGGAGTGGGCAGATCTTCGGGGCGGCGGCCATGGGGGCGATCTCGGCCCTGATCGTCGGCCCGTGCGTCACCGCGCCGCTGGCCGGTGCGTTGGCCTACATCGCCCAGACCGGCGACGCGTTCACCGGCGGTGCAGCGTTGTTTGCGATGGCCATTGGCATGGGGGTGCCCCTCGTGCTGGTGGGCGTGGGCGCTGGCAACCTGTTGCCCCGCGCGGGCAAGTGGATGGAAGCTACCAAGCGCTTTTTCGGATTTCTGCTACTTGGCGTCGCGCTCTGGATGGTGACGCCCGTGGCGCCCGTATGGGCCGTGATGGCTGCCTGGGCCGCCTTGTTGATCGTGGCGGCGGTCTACCTGGGGGCCTTCGATGCGCTGGGCCCTGATCCGCGTGGGCTGATGCGGCTGGGCAAGGGCCTTGGCCTTCTGGCCGCGCTGGCGGGCGCTATTCAACTGGTGGGGCTTGCGTCGGGCGGGCGTGACCCGCTGCAGCCGTTGTCTCATCTTGGGCTGGTGAGCGCTGGTGCCGCGTCGCAGGTGCGTGCGGATCACATTCGCTTCGAGCGCATCCGGTCGGTGGCGGAACTCGACGCCCGCGTGGCGCAGGCAGCCGCCAGCGGCCGGCCGGTGTTGCTAGACTTCTATGCCGACTGGTGCGTGAGTTGCAAGGAAATGGAGAAACTGACGTTTCCCGATGCGAAGGTGCGCGCCCGGCTTGCCGACGTTGTCCTGTTGCAGGCTGACGTCACCGCCAACAATGCCGACGACCGCGCGCTGTTGAAGCGCTTCGGGCTGTTCGGGCCCCCCGGCATCATCCTGTTCGGCCCTGACGGGCGCGAGCGCCCCGTTCGCGTGATCGGTTATCAATCGGCCACACGCTTCCTGGATAGCCTCGAACGCGCGCTCGGCCCCAAGACGCGTACCTGAACCCGCGTCAGCGGTCCAGCCAGCGACCAATCGCCCAGATCGCGCCGATGGTGGCCACCACGCCGCCCATCAGGCCGATCGACCACCAGAACCCATTCGCTTCCCGCAGCCACGGCATCCGGTCGAAATTCATGCCGAACACGCCGGTAATCAGGGTCAGCGGCATGAACAGCGCGGTGATGACGGTGAGCGTGCGCATGGTGCGATTGGTCCGGTGGGCCACCGCCGAGAAGTGGATCTGCACCGCCGACTCGATCGAGTCCTCCAGCCGCCGCGCGTGGGCCAGCACGCGCAGGATGTGCTCCATCAGGTCCGCGATGCGGACCAGCAGGACCTCATCCCGGCCTGCCACCACGGTGCCTTCGCTCCCGTCGGCGGCTTGGGGATCATTGTTGCTGTAGCGATTGTCGAGCAGGCTGTCGCGGAACTCCTGCAGCGCGTCGCGTTGCTCCTCGCTCAGGTGCTCGAGCCGGCGCAATTGGATCCGCGCGTCGAGCAGGCCCTCCCAACTCGAAAAATTCTTCTGCGTGCTGAGCAGGGCGCGTTGCCAGCGGTCCAGCTGGCGAGTGAGTGGCGCGCGCAGGTCGAGGTAGCGGTCCACCATCGCATTGAGCAGCCGCAGCATCAGGTCCTCGGGGCGCGTGGGCGGCCGCACGCCGTGCACGAGCGGCGTCTGGCCATTGGCGCGCGCGGAGGCGGGGCGCGGGGCGCCGCATAGTTCGAGCAGCCGCTGCCGGACCTGATCGACGGTTCTGGAGGGCCCGGGGCGCACCGTCACCAGCACGCTGTCGAAGACGAAGAAGGTCACGGGCTGGGTGTCGATGCGGGCTAGCGCCGGCAGGAAGCCGGCCGGATACTTGCGTGCGGGCTTCTGCGACGTGCTGGCCGGTGCTACGGGCACAGCCGCCACAGGCGCGGGTGCCGCAGGCGAGCCCGCCACGGGAGCGATCCCCGCCGCCGGCTCGACCGAGGCCCCGGGCGTACTCACCGCTGCGCCCGCTGCCACGCCGCTCGCGGCGTCAGCTTCCGCGAAGAGCCTGCTCGTTTCAAACGTGAGCTTCCGGAAGATCATCATGTCGTACGCATTGGTCGTGTCGAAGAACGACGGATGCGTGGGATTGATGGCATCGACCAGGTGCAGGTCGTGGATCGGCGAGCCGGTCAGGCCCGCCAGACGATCGCGCCACGCGGCTGGCGCCGGGCTGACTTCGTCGAAGAGAAAGTCGGCCCAGACAAAGCGCGCGGCGGCGTTGCCGGCCAGGAAGTCGTGGGCCTCGTCCAGCGTAGCCAGCGGATGGACCTGGCTGGCCGAGAAGCCAAGCAGTTGCATGCGCGGGGATCAGCCGGCCAGCAGCCGCGCGGCGTCTCGCGCGAAATAGGTCAGGATGCCATCGGCACCGGCCCGACGGAACGCCAGCAGCGACTCCATCATGACCTTGTCGTGGTCCAGCCAGCCGTTCTGCGCCGCCGCCTTGAGCATGGCGTACTCGCCGCTCACCTGGTAGACGTAAGTCGGGAAGCGGAACTCGTCCTTCACGCGCCGCACAATGTCCAGGTAGGGCATGCCGGGCTTCACCATGACCATGTCGGCGCCTTCCATAATGTCCTGGGCCACCTCGCGCAGCGCCTCGTCCGTGTTGGCGGGGTCCATCTGGTAGGTCATCTTGTTGCCCTTGCCCAGATTGGCCGCCGAGCCCACCGCGTCGCGGAACGGGCCGTAGAACGCCGACGCATACTTGGCCGAGTACGCCATGATGCGCGTGTGGATGTGTCCGGCGTCTTCCAGCGCCGCGCGCACGGCGCCGATGCGGCCGTCCATCATGTCCGACGGTGCGACGATGTCCACGCCGGCTTCGGCCTGCACGAGCGCCTGCTTGACGAGGATCTCCACCGTGATGTCGTTGATCACATACCCGTTGTCGTCGAGCACGCCGTCCTGGCCGTGACTGGTATACGGGTCCAGCGCCACGTCGGTCAGCACCCCCAGCTCGGGGAAGCGGTCCTTCAGCGCCCGCACCGCACGCGGCACCAGGCCTTCGGGGCGCGTCGCCTCGATGCCATCCGGGGTCTTGATCGACGGATCGATCACAGGGAACAGCGCGATTACCGGAATGCCGAGCTTCACGCAGTCCTCGGCGATGGGCAGCAGGAGGTCCACCGACACGCGCTCCACGCCGGGCATCGACGCCACTTGCTGGCGCTGGTTCTGCCCTTCCAGGATGAAGACCGGATAGATCAGGTTGTCGGGCGAGAGACGATTCTCACGCATCAGACGGCGCGAAAAATCGTCGCGACGCATGCGGCGGGGGCGGTACTCGGGGAAAGTGGACATGTCGGGATCGAGGCAGATAACTGGACGAAAGCGGGACGAAAGCGGGACGAAAGCGGGACGAAAGCGGGACGAAAGCGGGACGAATGCGCGGGGCGCATCACCGCGAAACCCCGCGGCCGGCCATCTCGATCGCGCGCCGAAAGAAAAACTAAACTTTTGTGCCTGCCCGCTATCATACTCGCGGACACCTTGTGTTGCTTCGCGCAGCGCGGATGTCCCCCGCTACTCCTCCCTGAGCGGGTACCCGCCCTGAACCGGTGGGAAAGTTCGTCCCCGTTGCTTGCAACGGGGCTTTTTTTTGCCGGTTCGATGGAGAGCGATTCAGGCGGCGGGCGCCTCCGGGGCCACCGGCGGCTGGGCCTCGGGCAAGGACAGCCATCCGGCCACCACGCGCTGGGCTTCCTCGATGCCGCGACGCTTGAGGCTCGAGAACAGCTGGGCGCTCATCGGCGGCGGATTGTTCATCTGGGCCGAGTATTCGGCCAGGATGCGGCGCGTCTCGCGCAGCGCATTGGCGTTTTCGTTGTTCGTCAGCTTGTCGGCCTTGGTCAGCAGCACGTGGATCGGCCGCCCCGTGGGCAGGAACCACTCCACCATCTGGCAGTCGAGGTCCGTGAAGGGGCGGCGTGCGTCCATCATCAGCACCAGGCCGGCCAGTTGCTGGCGTGTCTGCACGTAGTCGGACAGCAGGCCCTGCCAGTGGAACTTGGCCGAACCGGACACCTCGGCGTAGCCATAGCCGGGCAGGTCGACGAGGAAGGCCAGCGGGTCCGGCGCCTTCACCGGCGCCACCGAGAAATAGTTGATGTGCTGCGTGCGGCCGGGCGTGCGCGAGGAGAACGCGAGCCGCTTCTGGTTGCACAGGATGTTGATGGCCGTGGACTTGCCGGCGTTGGAGCGGCCGGCGAAGGCCACCTCGGGCACGGCCGTGGCGGGCAGGTCGCGGAGGTGGTTGACGGTAATAAAGAAGCGAGCCTGGTGTAGGAGCGACATGCGGGCGGTGCGTTGAAGCACGGTGAGGCGTTGAGGCGGACGAGCGCGCGCGCCGTGGGCGCGCGGGCGGTTTGCTCGCGCCGCGGGAAGGAGAGCCGGGACGGCTGGTGCGCCGGAGCCACACGGGCAGGGCCAAGACCTGAGCCAAGTCAATCCGGAAAGCGATTTATTGTACAATAACCCGGTTTACGGTCTCCTGAGCGGGTGACGTGTGGCATCCTTGCGGGTTGTAGTGCAGGGTGCCCTGTCCGGTCCGGGGCACCTTCGTGTATCCGGTTCCATCGTGGTCGGATGCACGATGCTCAGGCTCTTGCAATAAGGCGCGTCCTCACCGCCAGCAGGGGCAGATCGGCATGCATTACGGTGTTCATAACAATTCTGACAAGGTGTGCGAATGAACCGCATTGCGAAACTTCTGGGAGTCATGGCGCTGGCTGTTCCGGCTGCCGCGATGACAGGGCTGGCATCTGCCGCAGAGCAGGCCGCCGCCAAGGCTGATCCCGCCAAGGGCGAAACGCTGTATACCCAGGGCGCGCCCGATCGCAATGTTCCCGCATGTCTTTCCTGCCACGGCGCCGCCGGCAATAGCGGCGCGGCCGCCAATCCCAAGCTGGCAGGCCAGCAGGCCGAGTACACTCACAAGCAGCTCGCCGATTTCAAGGCCAAGACACGTTCCAACGCCATCATGACGCCGTATGCGTCCGCCCTGAGCGACCAGGAAATGAAGGACGTCGGCGCGTACCTGGCCAAGCAGCAGCTGAAGCCGGCCACGGCCAAGAACAAGGAAACGATCGAGGCTGGTCAGAAGATCTACCGCGGCGGTATCGCAGCCAAGGGCGTGCCCGCGTGCGCGGCCTGCCATGGCCCGACCGGCGCCGGCATTCCGGCCCAATACCCGCGCATCGGCGGTCAGTACTCCGAGTACACCGAAGCGCAACTGGTGGCGTTCCGCCAGGGCACCCGCAAGAATAATTCGGTCATGAGCACGATCACAGCCAGGATGTCGGATGCCGAGATCAAGGCCGTGGCGGATTACGTCGCTGGCGTCCGTTAAAGTCGTACCGGCCCGCGCGCCGCGGCACCTCCAGGGGTGAACCGGACGCGCGGGCAACAATCGAAGAGGGTGGCCTGCTTGCAAGCGGGACCACCCTTTTTTCATGTTTTGCGACATCAGCCGCATGCTGCACCGGCATTACCCAGAAACCTGTCACCGCCCATGTCCACCCCATCCACTTCAGGGCTGCACCTGAAGACCCCTCACCGCGTGCTGCGCGACGGCGTGGAATTGCTGTCCTCGATGCGCTTCGCCATCACGCTGCTAACGGTGATCGCCATCGCCAGCATCATCGGCACGGTGCTCAAGCAGAACGAGCCGTATCCGAACTACGTCAACCAGTTCGGGCCGTTCTGGGCGGACCTGTTCCACGCGCTGTCGCTCCAGAAGGTCTACAGTTCCTGGTGGTTCCTGCTGATCCTGGCTTTCCTCGTGATATCCACGTCCCTGTGCATCACCCGCAACGGCCCGCGGATGATTGCCGACATGCGCTCGTGGAAGGATCATGTGCGCGAACGCAGCCTGCGCGCGTTCCACCATCGTGCCGAGTACGAGGCCCCGCGCAGCCGTGACGAGGCGGTGGACCGGCTGACCGCACTGCTGCGCAACCGTGGCTACCGCGTGAAGCCGGTGGCGCACGAGGGCGCCACGCTCCTGGCGGCCAAGGCCGGGGCGGCGAACAAGCTCGGCTACATCCTGGCGCACACGGCCATCGTGGTGATCTGCATTGGCGGCCTGCTCGATGGCGACATGCTGATTCGCGCCCAGATGTGGTTCGGCGGCAAGAGCCCGATCGACGGCAACGCCATCATCAGCGAGATTCCGGCCAAGCACCGGCTGTCGGCGAGCAATCCCGGGTTCCGGGGCAATGCCTTCGTGCCCGAGGGCGCCACGGTGTCCACAGCCATCCTGAACATTGCCGACGGCGCGCTGGTCCAGGACCTGCCGTTCACGATCACGCTCAAGAAATTCTCGGTGGATTACTACACCACGGGCATGCCTAAGCTGTTCGCCTCGGACGTGGTGGTGACGGACCGCGCCACGGGCAAGCAGACCGAGGCGACGATCAAGGTCAATGAGCCGCTGATCGTCGATGGCGTGGCAATCTACCAGTCGAGCTTCGAGGATGGCGGCTCCAAGCTCAAGTTCGTGGGCTATCCAATGTCGGGCGCCGCGCACGGCACCTTCGCGCTGGCCGGCACGGTTGGCGGCAATGCCAAGCTGGCCGGCACCGGTACCGGGGCGGACCAGGATGATCTGACCGTCGAATTCAGCGATTTCCGACTGATGAACATCGAGAACGTCACCGATGCCTCGGGCAAGCCCGATGCCCGTGGCGTGGCGCGCAAGTCGCTGAACCAGACGCTCGAGCAGCATCTGGGCGCGGCGGCCAGCACGGACAAGGACAAGACGCTGCGCAACGTCGGCCCGTCGGTGCAATACAAGCTCCGTGACCGTACCGGCCAGGCGCGCGAATACAACAACTATATGGTGCCGGTGCAGCTGGAGGGCCAGTCGGTGTTCCTGGCGGGCATGCGGGAGTCGCCGAGCGAGGCGTTCCGCTACCTGCGCATTCCGGCCGACGACCAGAACAGCGTGGCCGACTGGATGCGCCTGCGTGCCGCGCTGCAGGACAGCGCGATGCGTGGCGAGGCCGCGCGCCGCTTTGCGGCCATCTCGATGCCCGGCGCCGACAAGGACACGCTGCGCAAGCAACTCGCCGAGAGCGCCCAGCGCGCAATGGACCTGTTCGCCGGCGCCACGCGCAGCGCGCCCGATGCGCCGCCTGGCGGCTTTACCGCCATCGCCGCGTTCCTCGAAAAGTCCGTGCCGCCCGCCGAGCAACAGAAGGCGGCCGATGTGCTGCTGAGGATTCTCAATGGCTCGATGTGGGAATTGTGGCAACTGTCACGCGAACGCGACGACCTGCCGGCGATCGCCAACGATGCGAAAAGCGGCGCCTTCCTGCAGCAGGCCATCAACACGCTGTCGGACAGTTTCTTCTACGGCGCGCCGGTTTTCTTGCAGCTTGACGACTTCCAGCAAATCAAGGCCAGCGTGTTCCAGATGACGCGTGCGCCGGGCAAAAACATCGTGTATCTTGGCTGTTTGCTACTGGTTCTTGGCGTTTTTGCGATGTTCTACATCCGCGAGCGGCGCGTGTGGATCTGGATCAAGGACAGTGCCGCGCAGGGGCCGGACAGTGCGGCGCAGCAGGCCGCCAGTCATGTGCTGATGGCCATGTCGACGCAGCGCCGGACGATGGATTTCGAGAAGGAGTTCACGGCATTGCGCGACGACATCGGGCGCGCAGCCGGCGCCGGGCCATCGCCGGAGACGCACCCGTCAGCCGATCCGTCGGTACATTGATGCGCATCGATCACTGGGATTCACGGCATCAATGCCCGGTGATATGCAGGTGCGATCGATATAGTACATATGCATAACTCCCAAAAGCGCAGGAAATAGAGCAGGAATGTCATGTCGTCCAATGTCAACCACGCCAACCCGGGCCTGAGCCCGTCGCGCGCCAGCACTAACGCCGCCAATGTCGCCAACGCCACGATGGCGATGGACGCGTCCGAGGCCTACCTCGAACCCTCGTTCCTGCGCCGGCTGGGCTGGCTCGACTGGGCCTTCGCACTGTTGCTGGTGGTGGGCGCGGGGTTTGCGCTCACCCGCTACGGCGCCTGGATGAATGTGTACGACAAGGCCGTGCTGGTGGCCGCCGTGCCCACCTTCGCGCTGCTTGGCTGGCACTGGAAGCCGGTGCGGCCGCTGATGGTCGGCATGGCCGTGCTGGCGCTGTTCGCGATCCAGCTCTATCAGGGCAACCTTGCCCGCGCCGAGCAGGCCTTCTTCCTCAAGTACTTCCTGTCGAGCCAGTCGGCCATCCTGTGGATGAGCGCGCTGGTCTTCCTGTCCACGCTGTTCTACTGGATTGGCTTCACGGCGCGGTCCGATACCGGGTCGAGCCTCGGCAGCAAGCTGCTGTGGGCAGCCGTGGTACTCGGCTTCACTGGCTTGCTGGTGCGCTGGTACGAGTCCTACCTGCTCGGCGCGGACATCGGCCATATTCCCATCTCGAACCTGTACGAAGTCTTCGTCCTGTTCACATTGATCACCTCGCTGTTCTACCTCTATTACGAAAGCCACTACGCCACGCGCGCGATGGGGCCGTTCGTGATGCTGGTGGTGTCGGCGGCGGTGGGCTTCCTGCTCTGGTACACGGTCAGCCGCAATGCGCAGGAGATTCAGCCGCTGGTGCCGGCGCTGCAAAGCTGGTGGATGAAGATCCACGTGCCGGCCAACTTCATCGGCTACGGCACGTTCGCGCTGGCTGCGATGGTATCGGTGGCGTACCTGCTCAAGGAGCGCGGGATCCTGTCTGAGCGGCTGCCTTCGCTGGAGCTGCTCGACGATGTCATGTACAAGGCCATCGCGGTCGGCTTCGCGTTCTTCACCATCGCCACGATTCTGGGCGCGCTCTGGGCCGCCGAGGCCTGGGGTGGGTACTGGAGCTGGGATCCGAAGGAGACCTGGGCGCTGATCGTCTGGCTCAACTACGCGGCGTGGCTGCATATGCGCCTGATGAAGGGCCTGCGCGGCACGGTGGCGTCGTGGTGGGCGCTGGTCGGACTGCTGGTGACGACCTTCGCGTTCCTGGGCGTCAACATGTTCCTCTCGGGTCTGCACAGCTACGGCGAACTCTGACCCGACATTCCCGGTTGGATCGACAAAGGCCCGCTCTCCGTAGCGGGCCTTTTTCTTTGCGGCTCGCCCACAAACATGACGTATTCGTCTCTTGTTGGCGTCTGCACCACATTTTTTTAACTTTTCGGGAATAAACGGATCACATCAGGTGTTTACTGAGGAAGTACGGCGTCGACTGGCGGCGCCGCCTGGAGAAAAGGAGACCCAATGATGACCACTCATCGTCACACCGCTGCATCGCTGCTGCGTCCCGCCCTGCTGGCCGTGGCTTCCGCGTCCGTCGTGCTGCTGGGCGCGTGTTCCAGCATGGGCATGGGCGGCGGCAGCATGCCTCCGACCGTCAAGGTGACGAACGGCGCGCTGACCGATCCGCAGGGCCTGACGCTGTACACGTTCGACCGCGACCCGGCGAACGGCGGCAAGAGTGTCTGTAATGCCACGTGTGCGACCAACTGGCCGCCGCTGCTTGCGGAACCGGGCACCAGCGGCTCGGGCAATTACACCATCATCACGCGTGACGACGGCACCCGCCAGTGGGCCTACAAGGGCATGCCGCTGTACCGCTTCGCCAAGGACGCCAAGGCTGGCGACCGTACCGGCGACAACCTCAACAACGTTTGGCACGTGGCCAAGCCCTGACCGTCCACGCATGGCTCCCCGGGCCACGTCCGGGGAGATGTCGGGCGGCAAACGGTGGGGAAATAGTTGTCAGGTTTCCCCGCACCATCCGACCAAGCCCCATGTCCAACAGAACATGCGGCCATCAGGAACGCTCCCATCATGTTGATCCCTTCCCCCAAATGGCTTCGTGGTGACGATATCGCCACGTCCGAGATTACCCCGCGCCATATTTTCGAATCGCGTCGTCGCCTGCTCGCGCTGGCCGCCGCCGGCGCCGCAGGCAGCGCGCTGACACCGTGGTTCGCGCGGGAGGCGTTCGCACAGGCCGGCCCGGGCAAGGGCCAGCGCCTGGCGGCCACGCCGAACAACAGCTACGTGATCACCGAGAAGCGCACGCCTTACGAGGACGTGACGACGTACAACAATTTCTACGAGTTCGGCACGGACAAGTCCGATCCAGCCCGCAATGCCGGCACGCTGCGGCCCCGGCCGTGGCAGGTGTCGGTGGAAGGGCTGGTCAAGCAGCCGAAGGTCTACGACATCGACGAACTCGTGAAGCTCGCCCCGCAGGAGGAGCGCGTCTACCGGCTGCGCTGCGTGGAGGGGTGGTCGATGGTGATTCCGTGGATCGGCTATCCGCTCGCCGAACTGATCCGTCGCGTGGAGCCGCTTCCCGGGGCGAAGTTCGTCCAGTTCATTACGCTGGCTGACAAGAAGCAGATGCCCGGTATCAGTAGCTCCGTGCTCGACTGGCCGTATAGCGAAGGGCTGCGCATGGACGAGGCGATGCACCCGCTGGCGCTGCTCACCTTCGGCCTGTACGGCGAGGTGCTGCCGAACCAGAACGGCGCGCCGGTGCGCATGGTGCTGCCGTGGAAGTACGGCTTCAAGAGCGCCAAGTCCATCGTCAAGATCCGCTTCCTGGACAAGCAGCCGCCCACCAGCTGGAACCTGGCCGCACCGAACGAGTATGGCTTCTATTCGAATGTGAACCCGGACGTCGATCACCCGCGCTGGAGCCAGGCCACCGAGCGGCGCATCGGCGAAGAGAAGGGCGGCGGCGGGTTCTCCGCGCTGTTCGCACCCAAGCGCAAGACGCTGCCGTTCAACGGCTACGGGGCGCAGGTGGCGTCGCTGTATCAGGGCATGGATCTGAAGAAGAACTTCTGATGGCGGAGCCGGACATGATCGCGAATCAAGCCACGGTGTCACGCGCGCCGCCCGCGCCACGCGCCGGCGGGCTGGCGACGCTGTCGCCTTCGGGCGTGCGCGCCATCAAGGTGTTGGCGTGGATCCTGGCGCTGCTACCGTTCGCCCGGTTGCTCTACCTCGGCGCCACGGCGCAGTTCGGCGCCAATCCGCTCGAATTCGTCACGCGATCCACCGGAACCTGGACGCTGGTCATGCTCTGCGCCACGCTGGCCATCACGCCGCTGCGCCGCTTCACGGGGTGGAACTGGCTGATCAAACTGCGGCGCATGCTCGGGCTGTTCGCGTTCTTCTACGCCGTGCAGCACTTCCTGCTGTGGCTGGGCGTGGATCGTGGGTTCGACGTCGCGTACATGATCAAGGACATTGCAGAACGTCCATTTATCACGGTGGGGTTTGCCGCGTTCGTGCTGTTGGTGCCGCTGGCGGCCACATCGACCAACGGCATGGTCAAGCGGCTCGGCGGCAAGCGGTGGCAGGCGCTGCACAAGGCGGTCTATGCGATCGCCGTGCTCGGCATCCTGCATTTCTGGTGGCACAAGGCGGGCAAGAACGACTTCAGCGAAGTATCGATCTACGCCGCCGTGGTGTTCGTGCTGCTGGGCCTGCGGATGTGGTGGTGGGCGCGCAAGCGCGCCGCGTAGCGAGTACTGCGCCCCCCCGCCGTGGGGAGAGGGGCGCCGCCGGATCAGCCCTTGAGCAGGTGCTCGCCCTTGAACAGGTCGGCCGGCAGTTCGCGCTCGCGCACCAGGTGCACGGCGTCGCCGTCGACCATCACCTCGGCGGCGCGGCCCCGGGTGTTGTAGTTGGAACTCATCACAAAGCCATAGGCGCCGGCAGACATCACCGCCAGCAGGTCCCCCGGCTGCACGGCCAGCGCGCGGTCGCGGCCGAGCCAGTCGCCCGATTCGCACACCGGGCCTACCACGTCATAGGTCACGGGCGCGTCGGCGTGCGGCGCCACGGGTTCGATCCGGTGGTAGGCCTCGTACATCGCCGGGCGGGCCAGGTCGTTCATCGCCGCATCGACGATGCAGAAGTTCTTGGCCGCGCCGGGCTTCAGGAATTCCACCTGCGTCAGCAGCGCGCCGGCGTTACCCACCAGCGAGCGGCCGGGCTCGAACAGCACCTCGCGGTGGCCGTGGCCACGGGCGGCCACGCGGTCCAGCAGCGTGGTGGCGAAGCCGGTGATGTCCGGCGGGGTTTCGTCGGCATAGGTAATGCCCAGGCCACCGCCCACGTCGATATGGTCCAGGCGGATGCCTTCGCGCTCGAGCGCTTCCACCACGTCGAGCACCTTGTCGAGCGCTTCCAGATAGGGCGCCACTTCCGTGATCTGCGAGCCGATATGGCAGTCGATGCCGACCACTTCGAGGTGCGGCAGTGCAGCCGCGGCGCGGTAGGTCGGCAGTACGTCCTCGAACGCCACGCCGAACTTGTTGCCCTTGAGACCCGTTGAGATATAGGGGTGCGTCTTGGCATCCACGTCCGGATTGATCCGCAGCGACACGCGCGCGCGCTTGCCCAGCCGGCCGGCCACGGCGTTCAGCCGGTCCAGTTCGGGGATCGATTCGACGTTGAAGCCGCGTACGTCGTGCGCCAGCGCCAGCGCCATGTCGGCCTCGCTCTTGGCCACGCCCGAGAACACCACCTTGCGCGGGTCGCCGCCGGCGGCCAGCACGCGCAGCAGTTCGCCGCCGGACACGATGTCGAAACCGGCGCCCAACTGGGCGAAAACCTGCAGCACCGCCAGGTTCGAGTTGGCCTTCACGGCGAATTGCACATGCGCGTTGCGGCCCTTGCAGGCGGCGGCGTAGGCCTGGTAGGCCGTGGTCAGTGCGGCGCGCGAGTAGACGTAGGTCGGCGTGCCGAACTCGGCCGCGATACGGGCCAGCGGCACTTGTTCGACAGCCAGGGCGCCGTCGCGGCGGGTAAAGAAATCAGTCATGTTCAGCGTGCGGAGGGGCGAGGCGCCCGGGTTACTTCGTCGAATTCGTGGTCGTGGCCGGTTCGGCGGGAACCGGCGCGCTGGTGGCGGGTTCGCCCATCGGCCGTGCCGGCGCCACGGCGCCTGCCTGGCCCAGACCCGGATCGGGCACGGTGGGCGGGGTCGGGGCGGGCGGTACCCGGGGCATGGTCAACGGGCCGCGAACGCCGCATCCGGCCAGGGTCATCACGAGTGTGGCGGCAAACGCCGATACAATCGCACCACGACGCAGCTTCGGGGAGTCCTTCATTGTCTGAATGCCTTGGATGGCTTGGGGTGACTTTCTGGATGGCTGGTGAAACGGCCCGGAATCCGCAGGAATCCGCGGCAAATCCCGACAATTTTCCATTTTTCCGCCAGCCGGATCGCGCTCCGGGACGTCTGTCCGGGCGCGCTGCCGGCGGCTTTGGAGTGTAGCATGCCCCCCCTCACCGAAAGCGAGTTCCTGGTACTGGCCGGCAAGGCCCTTGACCGGCTTGAAGCCGATATCGAAGCCGCCGCCGATGCGGCCGATGCCGATGTCGAGATCAACCGCACCGGCAATGTCATGGAGCTGGAATTCGAGGATGGCTCGAAGATCATCGTCAACAGCCAGGCGCCGATGCAGGAACTGTGGGTGGCGGCCAAGGCCGGCGGTTTCCACTTCCGCCACGACGGCGCCAAGTGGATGGACACGCGCAGCGGCGCTGAACTTTATGCGGCGCTCTCCACCTATATGAGCCAGCAGGCGGGCGCCACGCTGACGCTCGGCTGAGACCGCACCGGTCCCGGCCAACAAAAAACCGGCCACGAGGGCCGGTTTTTTGTTGGGGCGAAAATAATCGTCCGGATGCCGTTCTGGGATTCAGGCGCCGCCGAACATTTCCAGGATCTTGCGCTTCTCGGCTTCGGTATCCTGCACTGGGCGCGCGCTCTCGTCGGGTTTGCCGGGCCACGGATCGCCCAGCCCCACCGAGGCCACGCCGGCACCCGCGGCGTTCTCCTCGAGCGTCCAGTCGCCGGCCACCATCACCACGCCCTCCGGCGCCTGCCGCTCGGGGCTCTCGGGCACGCCCTTGAGCGCTTTGCTCATATAGCTGACCCAGATCGGCAGCGCCAGGCCGCCACCGGTCTCGCGCACGCCCAGGCTCTTGGGCTGGTCGTAGCCCATCCACGCAATCGCCACGAGTTTCGGTGTGTAGCCGGCGAACCAGGCATCCACGGCATCGTTCGTGGTACCGGTCTTGCCGGCCATGTCGTTGCGGCCCAGGCGCTGCTTGGCCGGGTTGGCCGTGCCGCTGCGCACCACCTCGCGCAGCATGCTGTCGGCGATGAACGCGGTGCGGGCGTCCAGCACGCGCACGGCGTCCTGGCCAGCCTTCTGCGGACGGGTCTCGGAGATCACGTTGCCGCGCGAATCCACCACGCGCTGGATCAGGTACGGGTTGACGCGATAGCCGCCGTTGGCAAACACCGAGTAGGCGCCGGCCATCTGGAGCGGCGTCACCGCGCCGGAGCCCAGCGCCATCGGCAGGTAGGCTGGGTGTTTGTCGGCCTCGAAGCCGAACCGCGTGATGTAGTCCTGCGCGTACTGCGTGCCGATGGCGCGCAGAATTCGTACGGATACGAGGTTCTTCGACTTGGCCAGCGCGCGGCGCATCGTCATCGGGCCCTCGAACTTGCCGTCATAGTTCTTCGGCTCCCAGACCTGGCCGCCGGTGTCAGGGCCGATCGTCAGTGGGGCGTCGTTGATCACCGTAGCGGGCGAGAAGCCCTTCTCCAGCGCGGCCGTGTAGATGAACGGCTTGAAGCTCGAGCCCGGCTGGCGCCAAGCCTGCGTCACGTGGTTGAACTTGTTGCGGTTGAAATCGAAGCCGCCGACCATCGCCCGGATCTCCCCATCTTCAGGATTCAACGAGACGAAGGCGGCCGCCACCTCGGGCAGCTGCGTGACGGACCACGTATTGTCCTTGGCATCCTGCGTAACGCGGATGATCGCGCCGGGGCGGATCTTGACCTTCGGCTGGGCATTGGCCGACAGCGACGGCGCGATAAACCGCAGCGCGGTGCCTTCGATCGTCGCCACCTCGCCAGAGAGCAGCGTGGCGCGCACCTGTTTCGGCGTCACGCTGGTGACCACGGCCGAGCGCAGGTCGTCGCTGCCCGGGTGCTCTACCAGGGCGTCGTCGATGGCCTGTTCGCGTTCGGACGGATTCGACGGCAGGTCGATAAATGCCTCCGGGCCGCGATAGCCGTGCTTGCGCTCGTAGGTCATGATGCCGCCGCGCACGGCGTCGTAGGCGGCATCCTGGTCGGCCTTGTTCAGCGTCGTGTAGACGTTGAGGCCGCGCGTATAGGTTTCCTCGCGATACTGTGCGTACATGAGCTGGCGCACGATTTCCGCGACATATTCGGCATGGGTGGAGAACTCGTTGCCCTCGCCACGCACCTTCAGCTCCTCGCGCACGGCCTGGTCGTACTGCTCCGGCGTGATGTAGCCGAGGTCGCGCATGCGCTGGAGGATGTACTCCTGGCGCACCTTGGCGCGGCGCGGGTTCACCACGGGGTTGTAGGCCGACGGCGCCTTCGGCAGGCCGGCCAGCATGGCGGCCTCCGCCGGCGTCACGTCCTTGATCGACTTGCCGAAGTAGACCCGCGCGGCGCTGGCGAAGCCGTAGGCGCGCTGCCCCAGGTAGATCTGGTTCATGTACAGCTCGAGGATCTGGTCCTTGGTCAGGTTCGCCTCGATCTTGTACGCCAGCAGCATCTCGTAGATCTTGCGCGTGTAGGTCTTCTCGCTCGAGAGGAAGAAGTTGCGCGCCACCTGCATGGTGATGGTGGAGGCGCCCTGCGACAGCCCGCCGCGCAGGTTGGCCAGCCCGGCGCGCAGCACGCCCACGAAGTCCACGCCGCCGTGCTCGTAGAAGCGGTCGTCCTCGATCGCGAGCACGGCCTTCTTCATGACGTCCGGGATCTCGGTGATCGGCACGAAGTTGCGGCGCTCCTCGCCGAACTCGCCGATCAGCACGTTGTCCGCCGTGTAGATCCGCAGCGGGATCTTCGGGCGGTAGTCGGTGATGGTGTCCAGCGACGGCAGGTTGGGCGCGGCCACCACCAGCGCATAGCCCACCAGCAGCGCCACGGCGACGAGCCCGGCGACAAGCAGTCCGATCAGCCCGAACATGATCCGCGCCCAGAGCGGACGGCGGACGGGAAGGGACGGCTTCTGTTGTGCTGTGGCCATAAGGGTTTACCTAATCAGAGTGCCCGGATTATATCGTCGGGGATGGGGCGCCCCCGGTGCGCCGTGCCGCAAAAGGCGCTATCGCGCTGTTACAAGATGTAATCCTGTTGAGATCAGGTTGTCACGGCGCGCAGGTCTTCGGCGCAGGGCGGGTTGGCGGGTGTTACGGAGGAGGGGGCAGCCGGGAGGCCGATCTGGCGCCAACGATGCTGTGGCGCGACGCTATGTAACGGGCCTGAGGTGGACCGTGGGATTTTGGCAACGCTTTCGCGCGGCCCGTCTGAAAAAGAAAGCGTGGTCAGATCGGCACATTGCGCGCGCCTCTGCTTTTTGTGAGAATCCACGAACATAAAAGAGCAAACGTTTCATCCAAGAAACTAACTGGCTCGCCCCATTAGAGCAGTCATGCCGTGGGCGAGTTCAAATGTCAGGGGGTCACCTTGCGACGGGGCATCTTGTCGGGTCTTCTGCGCCGGACTACGGTCGGCGTGGATATCGGGTCGTCCAGCGTCAAGGTCGTGGAGCTGTCCGTTGGGGCGGGCAAACACGACTTCAGGCTGGAAAAATGCGCCAGCGAACTGCTGGACCGCAACGCCGTTGCCGATGGCAACGTCGTCAACATCGAGGCCGTGGGCATCGCGCTGAAGCGAGCCCTTGGCAAGGCCGGTATTCGTACCAAGGACGTTGTCCTTGGCGTGCCGTCCATGCTGACGGAATCTCAGACTGTCAGTCTTCCGGACAACCTGTCCGAGGACGAACTCTATTCGCAGGTCGAATCGGAGGCGCACCGCCTCTATCCGCCTTCCCAGGCGGTGAATTTCGACTTCGCGGTGATTGGCCCCAACGAGACCGAAGGCGGGATTGGCGTGCGCGTGACGGCCGCCAACAGCGATCGCGTGCAGGAGCGGGTAACGGCGGCCGAAATGGCTGGCCTGAAGCCGCAGGTGATGGATGTCGAGGAGTACGCCGTGCAGCGCTCGGTCGTGCAGATGCTCGGCGTGCCGTCCTCCCTGACCGAGACCGACGCCAAGGATCTCCCCGTGGTCGCCGTCATCCACCTCGGTGGCAGTCGCTCCAAGGCGATCTTCTACCAGGGCTGGAAGGAACTCTACGAACAGCCCCTGAACAGCTACGGCGACCAGCTCACGCAGAGCGCCGCGCGCATGTTCACGCTGGATGCCCTCAAGGCCGAGATCAAGAAGCGCAAGAACACGCTGCCTGAGGCGTGGCGCGCGCAATTGCTCAAGCCGTCGCTGGAAGCCCTGGCGATGGAAGTGCAGGGCGCCATCGGCAACTTCGTAGCCAGTTCCAGCCTGGGCCGGGTCGACGAGATCCTGCTCTCGGGCGGACATGCCTCGCTGCTGGGGGTGCAGGCCGCCATCCAGCAGCAGACGCAGATCACTACCACGCTGGCCAATCCTTTCGCCAACATGATGACCGCAGGCAACGTCAACGAGCGCTATCTCCAGCGCGACTTGCCGGCCTACATCGTCAGTGCGGGACTGGCATTGCGCGGGCTGCAATAACCCACGGGGGGAGAAGCATGTCCACGACGACGAACACCATCCCGTCGGTCAACCTGCTGCCGTATCACGAGGCCCGCAAGGCCGCGCGGCGCAAGAAGGTCTATTCGCTCCTGGGCGGCGCGGCAGCCGCCGGCGCGGTCATCGTGCTGATCGGCGGGTTCTATATCGACTCGCAGATCGAGGCCGTGACGGCGCGCAATGCCGTGCTGCAGCAGGCCAATGCGCAGATGGACGGCCAGATTCGCGAGGTCAACACGCTCAAGAAGGATATCGAGGCCCTGCTGGACCGCCAGCGCGCCATCGAAAGCCTGCAGGCGGAGCGCAACCTGCCCGTGCAGCTGCTCGAGGAGCTGGTGCGCCAGGTGCCGGAAGGCGTCTACCTGACCAGCCTGAAGCAGACCGGCGACAGCTTTGTCATGGCAGGCGTGGCGCAGTCCAACGAGCGCGTGTCCGAACTGCTGCGCAATATCGACCAGGTGACGTGGCTCGACCGCGCCGAACTGGTGGAATCGAAGGCCGTGACGATGACCAACAACCTGCGCGAGCAGCGCCGGCTGTTTGATTTCTCGATGCGGTTCTCCTATCGCGCGCCGGAAGTGCCCGGCGACAAGAAGAAGGGCGCCGCGTCCGATGCCGCGGCCAAACCTGCAGCGGGGAAGGTCTGATCATGGCACTCAATTCGGATATTTCCTTGCAGGACATCACCGCGCAGTTCCGCGGCCTGAACCTGAACGAGCCCGAGACCTGGCCGGCCGCGCCGCGCCTGCTGTTCTCGACGCTGGCCGCCGTCATCGTGCTGGTGCTCGGCTGGCAGTTCTACTGGAGCGACAAGAACACCGAACTCGACCGCAAGCACGCGGAGCACGAGACGCTGAAGCAGTCGTTCAAGACCAAGGTGGCGCAGGTGGCCAACCTGGACGCGCTGCGCGCCCAGAAGGTGGAAGTGGAAAAGCGCGTGGCGCTGGCCGAGCGCCAGTTGCCGAACAGCACCGAGATGGATGCGCTGCTGGCCGACGTGAATCACGCCGGCGTGGCGCGCGGTCTCCAGTTCGAGCTGTTCAAGCCGCAGCCCGCCTCCATCAAGCCGTATTTCGCCGAAATTCCGGTGAACCTGAAGGTCACCGGCCGCTATCACGACGTCGCGCTGTTCAACGCGGACGTGGCGGCGCTCTCCCGGATCGTTTCGATGCGCAACCTGAACATGGCGGTGGCCAAGGACGGCACGTTGTCGATGGAAGCGCAGGCCATGGCCTACCGCGCCCTGGACCCGGACGAGCAGGCCGCCCAGCGCCGCGCCGCCGCGGACGCCGCTGCCAAGAAGGCCAAGGGAGGTGCCAAGTGAGCCGGCTGACACATCGCCCCCCGCATCGCATTGCCATGATGTCACGCACATCCCGCACGCCGCGCCGGCTGGCCGCCGCCGCCGTCGCGGTGCTCGCCGCCACCACGCTGACCGCCTGTGGCGCCAGCGAGGACGAAGGGCTGCAGCAATGGATGAGCCAGACGCGCGCCGCCAAGGCGCCGCCGCCGGAGCCGCTGCCCGAGGTCAAGCCGTACGTGCCGCGCGAGTACGGCGGGCGCACGTCGCCGGAGCCGTTCGCGCAGACCAAGATCGGTGAACTGAACAAGACGATGTCTGAGTCGCCGGAGGCCGGACGGCGACGCGAGCCGCTTGAGGAATTCCCGCTGGAAAACTTCAAGATGCTCGGCATGCTGAAAAAACACGGCGAGACCTACGGTGTCGTACGCGTAGATAACAAGATCCACCACGTCAAAGTGGGTCAGTATCTCGGCCAGAGTTATGGCCGGGTGGTCCGCATCAACGATCAAGAGATCGTGTTGCGCGAATTGGTTCGGGAAGGGGTCTCAGATTGGAAAGAGAAAATGACCAGCCTGAAGCTGGAGGCATCCGCATGATCACGGCACGATGGTACCGGGCGCTTGCGGGCGCGGCAGCGATGGCATTGGTGCTGGCCTCTCCGGCCGCACACGCTCAGACTAACCAGCTCAAGCAGGTGGAAGCCAACGTCGTTGGCGAGCAGACCGTGTTCACGGTCGACCTGCAAGGGCCGCTCGCGCAGAAGCCTGCGGACTTCACCACGCAGAATCCGGCGAAGATCGCGATCGACTTCTTCGATACGGGCTTCCCTGCCGGCCGTGCGCAGTACGAGTACGCCGGCAAGGTGCTCAAGAGCGCCAATGTGATGCAGATCGGGGACCGCACCCGCGTGGTGCTGAACCTGAGCCGTTCGGCCACGTATCGCACGGAAGTGCGCGGCAACCAGTTCGTGGTGTTGCTGGACAACGTGACGCAGACCGGCACGACGGCGGCACCGACGTTCGCGGCCAGCCCGGCGCCGGCCCAGGCGGCCAACCGCGCGGCGCTACGCAATATCGACTTCCGGCGCGGCACCGACGGTGCGGGCCGGGTGGTCGTGGACCTGTCCTCGCGCGACTCGGGCATCAATATCCAGCAGCAGGGCCAGAACCTGGTGGTGGATTTCATGGGCACCTCGCTGCCGCAGGATCTGCGCCGCCGCTTCGACGTGACGGACTTCGGCACGCCGGTGCAGGGCATGCGCGCCAGCGACACCAACGGCAACGCCCGCCTGACCATCGAGCCGCGCGGTAACTGGGAGTACAGCTCGTACCAGACCGACAACCAGTTCGTGGTGGAAGTGCGTCCGGTCAAGGACGACCCGAACAAGCTGATCGCCGGCCAGGGTTACCGGGGCGAGCGCCTGTCGCTGAACTTCCAGAACATCGACATCCGCTCGCTGCTCCAGGTGTTCGCCGACTTCACGAACCTGAACATCATCACGAGCGACACGGTGCAGGGCAACCTGACGCTGCGTCTCAAGGACGTGCCGTGGGACCAGGCGCTCCAGATCGTGATGGATTCGAAGGGGCTGGCCTCGCGCCGCAACGGCAACGTGCTGTGGGTGGCGCCCAAGGCGGAACTGGCCACCAAGGAAAAGCTCGAACTCGAGGCGGCGCAGCAGATCACCGAGCTTGAGCCGATCCGCAGCCAGGTCTACCAGCTCAACTACCAGCGGGCGGACGATGTGCGCCGCATGCTGCTGGGCCAGAGCACCGGCGGTGCGGGCGCCAGCTCGGGTGGCGTGGCCTCGGGTGGTGCGGCAGGGACGATGGGCGCGACGCGCATGCTGTCCAAGCGAGGCTCGCTGACGGCTGACCCGCGTACCAACCAGCTGTTCGTGTCGGACGTGGCGAGCAAGCTCGAGGAAGTGCAGAACTTCCTGACGAAGATCGACATCCCGGTGCGTCAGGTGATCATTGAGGCACGTATCGTCGAGGCCAGCGACACTTTCAGCCGCAACCTCGGCGTGAAGCTGGGCTTTGCCTCGCAGCGGTCGGGTGCGGGCTACGGCAACTCGTACACCAACGTGGTCAGCCCGGTCACCCAGGACGCCACGTGGGATAACGGCCCGGCCTTGAGCCTGCCGGCCGCCGCGATCAACGGCACGAACCCGGCATCGGTGGCGTTCAGCATCTTCAACGCCGGTGCGGGCCGTTTCCTGGCGCTCGAACTGTCGGCGCTGGAAGCCGACGGCAAGGGCAAGATCATCTCCAGCCCGCGCGTGGTCACCGCCAACAACATCAAGGCGCTGATCGAGCAGGGCACGGAGCTGCCGTACCAGTCCGCCACGTCGAGCGGTGCCACCTCGGTGCAGTTCCGCAAGGCCAACCTGAAGCTCGAGGTCACGCCGCAGATCACGCCGGAAGGCAACGTGCTGCTGGATGTGGACGTGAACAAGGACAGCGTGGGTATCCAGACCACCAACGGCTTCGCCATCGACACCAAGCACGTGCAGACGCAGGTGCTGGTGGAGAACGGCGGCACCGTGGTGATCGGCGGTATCTACAGCCAGGAAGAGAGCAACAACTACAACAAGGTGCCGTTCCTGGGCGATATCCCGGTGCTCGGCTACCTGTTCAAGAACAACGCCAAGGTCAACAACCGCACCGAGCTGCTGGTGTTCCTGACGCCGCGTATCCTGAACGACAATGTGTCGCTGAAATAACCGCACCGGGTGCAGTACCGGGCCCGGATGCAGTAGACTGAGAGGCCGCGTCGCTTGCCGACGCGGCCTTTTTTCATTGGCGGTGTCGTCAGGCAGCCATGGCCGGAAGCGCGCGATGCCGCGTGATGTATTGTCATCACCTGTTTTGCGAAAGTCCCGGCCGGGGCGATAATGCGAAGCCGCCAGGCACCACGCCTGCTTGACCTCGATACCCCAGTGACCGCGCAAGCCACTCGCCCGAATCTCTTTTTCGTTGGCCTCATGGGCGCCGGCAAGACTACCGTCGGCCGCACCGTGGCCCGGCGTCTCAACTACCCGTTCTTCGACTCCGACCATGAGCTCGAGGCGCGTTGCGGCGTGCGGATTCCGATCATTTTCGAACACGAGGGCGAAGCAGGCTTCCGCGACCGCGAGGCGCATATGATTGCCGAGCTGGCTTCGCGCCAGGGCATTGTGCTGGCCACGGGCGGCGGCGCTGTGCTGCGCCCGGAGAACCGCGAGGTGCTGAGTGCCAATGGCACCGTGGTCTACCTGCGCGCGAGCCCGCACGACCTCTGGCTGCGCACCCGCCACGACCGTAACCGGCCGCTGCTCCAGACCCAGGACCCCAAGGGCCGGCTCGAGGCGCTGTACGCCGAGCGCGACCCGCTGTACCGCGAAGTGGCGGATTTCATCATCGAAACCGGCAAGCCGTCCGTGGCACAGCTTGCTAATATGGTTCTGATGCAACTTGAGATGGCCGGCTTTGTGTTTCCGCCCGCGGAAGCCACCCCGGACGCCGATGCGGCCCCGCCCGCGGCGCCGGACCAGCCGGCGCAGGACACCCATTCATGATTACGCTTGAAGTCGACCTCGGGACGCGCAGCTACCCGATCCATATTGGTAGCGGCCTGCTCGACCGCGCCGAACTGCTGGCCCCGCACGTGCGTGGCCAGCACGCCGTCATCGTCACCAACGAGACGGTCGGTCCGCTGTACGCCGCCCGGGTGGAAGCCACGCTGGCCGCGCTCGGCAAGACCGTGCGCGTGGTCACGCTGCCGGACGGCGAGCGTTTCAAGCACTGGGAAACCCTGAACCTGATCTTCGATGCGCTGCTGGGCGCCGGCGCCGACCGCAAGACCACGCTGATCGCACTGGGCGGCGGCGTGGTGGGCGACATGACCGGGTTTGCCGCTGCCTGCTACATGCGCGGCGTGCCGTTCGTGCAGGTGCCGACCACGCTGCTGGCGCAGGTGGACTCCTCGGTGGGCGGCAAGACCGGCATCAACCACCCGCTCGGCAAGAACATGATTGGCGCGTTTCACCAGCCCAACGCGGTGATCGCCGACATCGACACCCTGCGCACCCTTCCGGCCCGCGAGCTGGCGGCCGGCCTGGCCGAGGTCATCAAGCATGGCGCGATTGCCGATACGGCCTACTTCGACTGGATCGAGAGCCATATCGCCGGCCTGAATGCCTGCGATACCAGCCTGATGGCCGAGGCCGTGCGCCGCTCCTGCGAGATCAAGGCCGCCGTGGTGGCCCAGGACGAGCGCGAGGGCGGCCTGCGGGCGATCCTGAACTTCGGCCACACCTTCGGGCATGCCATCGAGGCGGGCATGGGCTACGGCGAGTGGCTGCACGGCGAGGCGGTGGGCTGCGGCATGGTCATGGCTGCCGACCTGTCGCACCGGCTGGGCTTCATCGACACCGAGACGCGCGCGCGCATCCGCGAACTGACCCGGGCGGCCATGCTGCCCGTGGTGGCGCCGGAACTCGGCATCGACCGCTATATCGAACTGATGAAAGTGGACAAGAAGGCCGAGGCGGGCAGCATCAAGTTCATCCTGCTGAAGAAGCTTGGCGAAGCCTTCATCACCACCGTGCCCGACGCGGACCTGCGCGAGACGCTGCGCCATGCCACGTTGAAACCCCCAACCGAGGCACCGGTCGCCTGAACCCAAGCGATCGGCCATGCCTTGCAACCCCAAGCCCCGCCACCGGATTGCCGCATGACCGACCTCGAATCCCACCTCGCCCCGTACGCCGCCCACTCGACGCAGTCGCGGGGGCGGGTGCATGCCGAATCGGCGTCGTCGTCGCGCAGCGAATTCCAGCGTGACCGCGACCGCGTGATCCACAGCACCGCGTTCCGGCGCCTGGAGTACAAGACCCAGGTGTTCGTGAACCATGAGGGCGACCTGTTCCGCACCCGGCTCACGCACAGCCTGGAGGTGGCGCAGATCGCGCGGTCCATCGCGCGCAACCTGCGCGTCAACGAGGATCTGGTCGAGGCGATCTCGCTGGCCCACGACCTTGGCCACACCCCGTTCGGCCATGCCGGGCAGGATGCGCTGAACCTCTGCATGAAGAACCACGGCGGCTTCGAGCACAACCTGCAGAGCCTGCTGGTGGTGGACGAGCTGGAGGAGCGCTACGGCGGCTTCAATGGGCTGAACCTGACGTTCGAGACCCGTGAGGGCATTCTCAAGCATTGCTCGCGGGTCAACGCGGCAGCGCTCGGGGAGCTGGGGCGGCGCTTCCTCGAGGGCGCGCAGCCGTCGCTGGAGGCCCAGCTGGCCAACCTGGCCGACGAAATCGCCTACAACAACCACGATATCGACGATGGCCTGCGCTCGGGGCTCCTGACGCTGGAGCAACTGGACGAAGTGCCGATGTGGGGCCGCCACCGGGCCGAGGTCACGGCCGCGTTCCCGGGCATCAATGGCCGGCGCGCCATCAATGAGACGGTTCGCCGCATGATCAACACGCTGATCGTGGACCTGATCGAGACAACCGGGCGCAATATCGCCGCGGCCAACCCCAAGAATATCGATGCCGTGCGCGCCGCCGGTGCGCTGGTCGCCTTCAGCCCCAAGGTCCACGAGGAGGCGGCGGCGCTCAAGCGCTTCCTGTTCCGTCATCTATATAGGCACTACTTGGTGATGCGGATGTCCGCCAAGGCCCAGCGGATCATTTCGGACCTGTTTGGCGCCTTCATGCAGGATTCCCGCCTGCTGCCGCCGCAGTATCAGGCCAGCCATGGCGGCGACCAGCCGCGCCTGATCTCCCATTACATCGCCGGCATGACGGACCGCTACGCGATTCGCGAGCACCGCCGCATCTTCGCCGTCAGCGAGAGCGACTGATCCCGCCACGTCCCCGAATTAAATGGGGACGGATCAGGCTATCATGCGGGGATTGCTGATGCAGGTTCCCCAAATCCCCGTATGGCGCGCCTTCCCCGATTCTCCCCAGCCGGTTTGCCGGCCCTCGTGTTGCAACGCGGCAACAACCGTCAGCCCGTGTTCCTGGGCCCGGACGATTACCTCCATTACCTCGATTGCCTGCGCATGGCCGCGCGCGAGCATGAACTGGCCGTTCATGCCTACGCGCTGCGCCCGAACCATATCCATCTGGTGGCCACGCCCAAGGGGCCCGATTCCCTGAGCCTGGCGATGCAGGCGGTCGGCCGCCGCTATGCGCGCCACTTCAACCGGGTGGCCAATCGCACGGGTACGCTCTGGGAGGGGCGCTTCCGCTCGGCCGTGATCGAACCCAATGCCTGGCTGCTGCCGGCGATGCTCTATGTCGAAGGTAATGCGCTGCGCGCTGGCGATGTCATGACGGCCGAGGCCGACCGCTGGAGCAGCTATCGGCATCACGCGGGCATCGAGTCGAGCCCGCTTGTGAGCGATCACTCCGCCTACTGGGAGCTTGGCAATACGCCTTTTGAGCGCCAGTCGAACTATCGCGCATTGACTGCCGAGGGACTGTCGGGAAAGACGCTCGCCACGCTGCGCCAGCATGCCCATAGCGGATGGCCGCTCGGCCACGCGGCCTTCCTGACGCAGCTGGAGCGTCACGCCACACGGCGCGTGCAGCCGTTGCCGAAGGGCCGGCCGCGCCGGGCCGGCGAGGAAGATCTCGACGAGGCAACGGCCGGCGATGCACCAGCCTGACGCCTAAGTGCGGCAAAGCTAATGTGTCCCCATTAAAAATGCGCCCTGAACCGGGGCGATTTTAATGTGTTCTGACCCCATTTAAAATTTTTGCGATACATTCCCGATTCTCATATAGTTGCTCCACCCACAGTCATTGTGCGGCGCGTCACGCTCGTGTACGCCGCTGCGGCCCCGCTGCCTGCCACCCGCCCGTCAAAGAGGCGCCTGCATCCAGCCACCCCGTTCGGTCTGCCTTGCCGCGCGCGCTGCCTTCACCGGAATTCAGCCCGTGGACCACTCGCAACACCCCGCCGATCCCATCGATACCGCCGCCCGCCCGCAAGCGCAGGGCCTCTATGACCCGGCCAACGAGCACGACGCCTGCGGCGTCGGCATGGTTGCGCACATCAAGGGCCGCAAGTCGCACGAGATCATCTCGCAGGGCCTGAAGATCCTCGAGAACCTCGACCATCGCGGCGCCGTGGGCGCCGACAAGCTGATGGGCGACGGCGCCGGCATCCTGATCCAGATCCCGGACCAGTTCTACCGCGAGGAAATGGCCAAGCAGGGCGTGACCCTGCCGCCGAACGGCGAGTACGGCGTGGGCATGATCTTCCTGCCGAAGGAACACGCCTCGCGCCTGGCCTGCGAGCAGGAGCTCGAGCGCACGGTGCGCCTGGAAGGCCAGGTCGTGCTGGGCTGGCGTGACGTGCCGGTGGACTGCAACATGCCGATGTCCCCCACGGTGCGCACCACCGAGCCGGTGATCCGCCAGATCTTCATTGGCCGTGGCCGCGACATCATGACCACGGACGCGCTGGAACGTAAGCTCTACGTCATCCGCAAGACCGCCAGCCACGCCATCCAGGCGCTCAAGCTCAAGCACGGCAAGGAATACTTCGTGCCGTCGATGTCGGCCCGTACCGTGGTGTACAAGGGCCTGCTGCTGGCCAACCAGGTGGGCGAGTACTACCTCGACCTGCAGGACCCGCGCGCCGTCTCGGCCCTGGCCCTGGTGCACCAGCGCTTCTCCACCAACACCTTCCCGGCCTGGGAACTGGCCCACCCGTACCGCATGGTCGCCCACAACGGCGAAATCAACACGGTCAAGGGCAACGTCAACTGGGTCAACGCGCGCACGGGCGCCATTTCGTCGCCGGTGCTCGGCGACGACCTGCCCAAGCTGTGGCCGCTGATCTATCCGGGCCAGTCCGATACGGCATCGTTCGACAACTGCCTCGAACTGCTGACGATGGCCGGCTACCCGCTCGTCCACGCGATGATGATGATGATCCCGGAAGCCTGGGAACAGCACACGCTGATGGACGACAACCGCCGGGCGTTCTACGAGTACCACGCCGCCATGATGGAGCCGTGGGACGGCCCCGCCGCCATCTGCTTCACCGATGGCCGCCAGATCGGCGCCACGCTGGACCGTAACGGCCTGCGTCCGGCCCGTTTCTACGTGACCGAAGACGACGTGGTCGTGCTGGCCTCGGAAGCCGGCGTGCTGCCGTTCCCCGAGTCGCGCGTGGTGCAGAAGTGGCGCCTGCAGCCCGGCAAGATGTTCCTGATCGACATGGAACAGGGCCGCATCATCGACGACAAGGAGCTCAAGGACAACCTGGCCAACGCCAAGCCGTACAAGAGCTGGATCGATGCCGTGCGCATCAAGATGGACGAGCTCGAGGCCAAGCCCGAGGACGTGGCCGCCGAGAAGAAGCCCGCGGCGCCGCTGCTGGACCGCCAGCAGGCCTTCGGCTACACGCAGGAGGACGTCAAGTTCCTGATGGCGCCGATGGCGCTGGCCGGCGAGGAAGCCACCGGCTCGATGGGCAATGACTCGCCGCTGGCCGTGCTGTCGTCGAAGAACAAGACGCTGTACCACTACTTCAAGCAGCTGTTCGCCCAGGTGACCAACCCGCCGATCGACCCGATCCGCGAGAACATGGTCATGTCGCTGGTGTCGTTCATCGGCCCGAAGCCGAACCTGCTCGAACTGAACAACATCAACCCGCCGATGCGCCTCGAAGTGTCCCAGCCCGTGCTGGACTTCAAGGACATCGCAAAGATCCGCAACATCGAGCACTACACCGGTGGCAAGTTCCGCGCTTATGAGCTGAACATCTGCTATCCGACGGCATGGGGCAAGGAAGGCATCGAGGCGCGCCTGGCGTCGCTGTGCGCCGAGGCCGTGGATGCCGTGCGCTCGGGCTACAACATCCTGATCGTGTCCGACCGCCGCGTCGATGCCGATCATGTGGCGATTCCGGCACTGCTGGCGACGTCCGCCATCCACCATCACCTGGTGGAAAAGGGCCTGCGCACGTCCGCCGGCCTGGTGGTGGAAACCGGCTCGGCGCGTGAGGTGCACCACTTCGCGCTGCTGGCTGGCTACGGCGCCGAGGCAGTCCACCCGTACCTGGCGATGGAAACGCTGGCCGACATGGCCACCGGCCTGTCTGGCGACCTGTCGCCCGAGAAGGCGGTCAAGAACTTCGTCAAGGCCATCGGCAAGGGCCTGTTCAAGGTGATGTCCAAGATGGGCATCTCCACGTACATGTCCTACACCGGCGCGCAGATCTTCGAGGCCATCGGCCTGTCGCGCGAACTGGTGCAGAAGTATTTCCACGGCACGCCGTCCAACGTGGAAGGCATCGGCATCTTCGAGGTCGCCGAGGAAGCCATCCGCCTGCATCGCGACGCGTTCGGCAACAACCCCGTGCTCGAGACCATGCTCGAGGCCGGCGGCGAGTACGCCTACCGCGTGCGGGGCGAGGAGCATATGTGGACGCCGGATTCGGTGGCCAAGCTCCAGCACTCGGTGCGCGCCGATGACGGCAAGGGTGCCTACCAGACGTACAAGGAATACGCGAACATCATCAACGACCAGAGCCGCCGCCACATGACGCTGCGCGGCCTGTTCGAGTTCAAGGTCGATCCGTCGCGCGCCATTCCGCTCGAGGAAGTGGAGTCTGCCAAGGACATCGTGAAGCGTTTCGCCACGGGCGCCATGTCGCTCGGCTCGATCTCGACCGAAGCCCACACCACGCTGGCCGTGGCGATGAACCGCATCGGCGGCAAGTCGAACACCGGCGAAGGCGGCGAGGACGAGAAGCGCTACCGCAACGAACTGCGCGGCATCCCCATCAAGCAGGGCGATACCCTCAAGGGCCTGCTGGGCGACCACGTGATCGAGCGTGACCTGCCGCTGCAGGAAGGCGATTCGCTGCGCAGCAAGATCAAGCAGGTGGCGTCGGGCCGCTTTGGCGTGACCGCCGAGTACCTGGCGTCGGCCGACCAGATCCAGATCAAGATGGCCCAGGGCGCCAAGCCCGGCGAGGGTGGCCAGCTGCCTGGCCACAAGGTGTCGGACTACATCGGCAAGCTGCGTTACTCGGTGCCGGGCGTGGGCCTGATCTCGCCGCCGCCGCACCATGACATCTACTCGATCGAGGATCTGGCGCAGCTGATCCACGACCTGAAGAACGTGAACCCGGTGTCGGACATCTCGGTCAAGCTGGTGTCCGAAGTGGGCGTGGGCACCGTGGCGGCCGGCGTGGCGAAGGCCAAGGCCGACCACGTGGTGATCGCCGGCCATGACGGCGGCACCGGCGCCTCGCCGTGGTCGTCGATCAAGCACGCCGGCACGCCTTGGGAGCTGGGCCTGGCCGAGACGCAGCAGACGCTGATGCTCAACGGCCTGCGCAACCGCATCCGCGTGCAGGCAGATGGCCAGATGAAGACCGGCCGCGACGTGGTGATCGGCGCGCTGCTGGGCGCCGACGAGTTCGGCTTCGCCACGGCACCGCTGGTGGCCGAGGGCTGCATCATGATGCGCAAGTGCCACCTGAACACCTGCCCGGTGGGCGTGGCCACGCAGGATCCGGCGCTGCGCAAGAAGTTCCAGGGCAAGCCCGAGCACGTGGTGAACTTCTTCTTCTTCGTTGCCGAGGAAGCGCGCGAGATCATGGCCCAACTGGGCATCCGCACCTTCGACGAGCTGATCGGCCGCGCCGACCTGCTCGACATGCGCAGCGGCATCGAGCACTGGAAGGCGCGCGGCCTGGACTTCGGCCGCATCTTCTACCAGCCGGCGTTCGCCGCCGACGTGCCGCGCTTCCACACGGACGTGCAGGACCACGGCCTGTCGGTGGAAGCCGGCAAGGCGCTGGACCATGTGCTGATCGCCAAGGCGCGCCAGGCCATCGACAAGGGTGAGCGCGTGTCGTTCATCCAGCCGGTGAAGAACGTGAACCGCACGGTGGGCGCGATGCTGTCCGGCGTGATCGCCAAGCAGTACGGCCACGAGGGCCTGCCTGACGACACCATCCACATCCAGCTGCAAGGCACGGCCGGCCAGTCGTTCGGCGCGTTCCTGGCGCACGGCATCACGCTGGACCTGGTGGGCGACGGCAACGACTACGTGGGCAAGGGCCTCTCCGGCGGCCGCGTGATCGTGCGCACGCCGCACGAGTTCCGTGGCGACCCGACGCGCAACATCATCGTCGGCAACACGGTGCTGTACGGCGCCATCGCCGGCGAGGCGTTCTTCAACGGCGTGGCCGGCGAACGCTTCGCGGTGCGCAACTCGGGCGCCGTGGCGGTGGTCGAGGGCACGGGCGACCATGGTTGCGAGTACATGACCGGCGGCACGGTGGTCGTGCTGGGCGGCACGGGCCGCAACTTCGCGGCGGGCATGTCCGGCGGCGTGGCCTACGTCTATGACGAGGATGGCCTGTTCGACAAGCGCTGCAACACCTCGATGGTGGCGCTGGAGGCGGTGCTCGCCTCGGCCGACCAGGAGAAGGGCCAGCCCAAGGCACAGTGGCACAAGCAGGGCGGCAAGCGCGAGCTGGACGAAGTGATCCTGCGCAACCTGATCGAGCAGCATTTCCGCTACACCGGTTCGGAGCGCGCCAAGGCGCTGCTGGCGGACTGGACCACGGCGCGCCGCAAGTTCGTCAAGGTCTTCCCGACCGAGTACAAGCGCGCCCTGGGCGAGATGTACGCCAAGGAGCAGGCCGCCCGCGACAACGACCGCGAGGCGATTGCCGCCTGACGGCGCGCATCGGCCACCCCACGAGATGGCGCCGCGCGGCATGCCCCGCGGCGCCAACAAGATACTGACCCCACGCGAGGCCGGCCCAGCCGCCTCGCGCCCAGCTAGACCAAGGACGCAACATGGGTAAGGCGACTGGCTTTCTCGAATTTCCCCGCCAGAACGAAGGCTATGAGCCGGTAGTCAAGCGTGTGAAGCACTACAAGGAGTTCGTCTTCGCGCTGTCCGACAGCGAGGCGAAGATCCAGGGTGCGCGCTGCATGGACTGCGGCATCCCGTTCTGCAACAACGGCTGCCCGGTCAACAACATCATTCCGGACTTCAACGACCTGGTGTACCGCCAGGACTGGAAGACGGCCATCGAGGTCCTGCACCAGACCAACAACTTCCCCGAGTTCACGGGCCGGATCTGCCCGGCACCGTGCGAGGCGGCCTGCACGCTCGGCATCAACGAGCTGCCGGTGGGCATCAAGTCGATCGAGCACGCCATTATCGACAAGGCCTGGGAAGAGGGCTGGGTGGCGCCGCACGTGCCCGCGCACAAGACCGGCAAGACCGTGGCCGTGGTCGGCTCCGGCCCGGCTGGCCTGGCTGCCGCGCAGCAACTGGCCCGCGCCGGCCATGACGTGACGGTGTTCGAGAAGAACGACCGCATCGGCGGCCTGCTGCGCTATGGCATCCCCGACTTCAAGATGGAGAAGACGCTGATCGACCGCCGCATCGAGCAGATGCAGGCCGAAGGCGTGACGTTCCGGGCGGGCGTGATGGTGACCGAAGGCGAACTGCCCGCCGGTATCGTGAACTACGCCCGCGAGACGGTGTCCGCGCAGTCGTTGATGGACCAGTTCGACGCCGTGGTGCTGGCCGGCGGCTCGGAAGTGCCGCGCGACCTGCCGGTGCCGGGCCGTGAGCTGGCCGGCGTGCACTACGCGCTGGAATTCCTGATCCCGCAGAACAAGGAAGTGGCCGGCGACGCCGTGAACGACATCCGCGCGGATGGCAAGCACGTGATCGTGATCGGCGGTGGCGATACGGGTTCCGACTGCGTCGGTACGTCGAATCGCCATGGCGCGGTGTCGGTGACCCAGTTCGAACTGCTGCCGCAGCCGCCGGACGAGGAAAACAAGCCGCTGGTGTGGCCGTACTGGCCGATCAAGCTGCGCACGTCGTCGTCCCACGACGAAGGCTGCTCGCGTGACTGGTCCGTGGCCACCAAGGAATTCATCGGCGAGAACGGCAAGCTCACGGCCCTGAAAGCCTGCCGCGTGGAGTGGAAGGACGGCCGCATGCAGGAAGTGCCGGGCAGCGAATTCGTGCTGCCGGCAGACCTGGTGCTGCTGGCCATGGGCTTCACCAACCCGGTGGGCTCGGTGCTGGAGGCCTTTGGCGTGGATACGGACGCCCGCAAGAACGCCAAGGCCTCCACCGAAGGCGATCGCGCGTACTACACCAACGTGCCCAAGGTCTTCGCCGCCGGCGACGTGCGCCGCGGCCAGTCCCTCGTGGTCTGGGCCATCCGCGAAGGCCGCCAGGCCGCCCGCTCGGTCGACGCCTTCCTGATGGGCCACACGGTACTGCCGCGCTGATTGCAGGCGTTCCAGGTAAAGAGCCCGCCCGGGGTTTCTCGGGCGGGCTTTTTGTTTTGTGGACGGGGTGGACTAGAGCGTCATGGTCCACGGTACAGCGGCGGCGGCGATCGTCAGCACCGCCATCCATCTCGCCGATGCGCGTCTCGCCCGGCATGCCATGCCGCTATCGCCAGGAAGACCATGGTTGCCAGGACCGCCTCGTTGCCTGAGGCGTCCTCGATTGCGCCACGCGGAATCGAGGGGGCCATCTCGTACATCCAGCTATACGAGTTGCCCGCTAGAGCCGCCAGGAGAAGCACTCCCCAGATGCAAGAAGCTTGGGCAAGCCAGCGGATCGCGGATCTCATGGCGTTTCCCAGGCGCCCGACTCGATCGCCCGTTCCAGCATGCCGACGGTCAGCGGCATCTTTTCGTACTTCAGACGAAGCTTCCGTGAGAACGGCATGGCGAGGATCTCGAGCAGGCTGAAGCCCTCTTCGCAGAAGTAACGCTGGAACGCATAGTCGCCACGCTCGATGCCGAAGTGCGTGAGAAATTCCTCCATGAAATCAAAGGCTTCGTCGCCGGTCAGGTCCAGATCGCGCTCAAGGCTGTCGGTGCGGGAAATGCGCTGGCCTTCCGGAAGGCCGGTGCTTTGCCGGATAAAGGCAGTAACTGCCGCAAGCGTGGCGTCTGTCATTAGAAGGCCCTGTCTTCGCTTTTGACCAAACGGTTGTACTGGCCCACTGAGTTAGCAGTGATGATGGCTACGTCTCGAGCGAAGAGTGCCCAGCCGAGAACCGGAACGGAGCGGCCGACGAAAGTGCCAAGGTTTCGCGTCATGAACACTTTGAGTTGTCTGACGCTCGCATTCGTGACAGTCGGCAAGATCTTTCGCTTCAGATCGTAATTCAGGTAGGTTCGCGCGAGTTTTGAAGCCACGGAGGGTCGCGGCGTGGCCCCGTGAAATTTACCTCGCGTGGGCACCCAGTTCTGGCCCGCCAGAATCGCTCCAACAGTAGCGAAATCTTCAATCCCAAGCTGCTTGCAGGTTTCGTCGATGGTGACCAGCAGGAACAATTCTCCGGGCGAAAGGTTTTCGTGGATGCCATAGCGATAAGTGTTGCCCATACGTAGATCTCCAACTCTGTTGAGCTGGAAACCGTATCGCCACACCGCCGGTGAAGAAATCGGACTTCATCGAGTTCCCGGTCGGGCTTGCTGCACGTCAAACACGCGCGACGCGCTTGCCACCGCCCACCCTGTCAGCCTCCCGTCAGCCGCCAAACCTACGCTCCATGAGGATTGCATCTGCGCCGTAGGCGGCCAGTTTTTGGGCATGCGGGGCGGCGTCGTGTGCGGTCAGCGGGGCGTACCCGATCCTGCGCCACCAGGCGGCGGCGGACTGAACGGCGATCAGGCGCGATGAGGTCAGGCCCAGCGTGCGGGCCGACTGTTCGGCGGCGGTGTAGAGGCGGGCGGCCAGGCCAGCGCCTTGGCCGGCGGGCGCCACGGCCATGTCGTGGACGAACCAGGTCAGGGGAGTGGCGGGCGGCCAGTCGCGCGCCAGCACGCCGTCGAGCGGTGGCAGCGTGGCTTGCGGCCAGGCGTGGGTGAACAGGTAGGCGGCCAGCCGGCTTTGGGGCAGCGCGGCCACCCAGCAGGTTCCGGGCGACAGCGCGAGGCGGCTGGCGAGGGCGTCGGCGGATTCGATCAGCGTGGAGGCATAGCACTGCGCCTGGACGGCGAGCACGGCGGGCAGGTCGGCGGCCAGCATCCGCCGCAGGACAATTTCAGACATCGGGCGATTATAAAAGAGGGATCCATTGCGCCCCACGATCACCCATTGGGGTCCACCCGGCTATGGTTTACGTGGTCTGTGCCGTCCTGAGCGTTGTTCGTACAATGCCCAAAAAGCGATAACAAGAGACTGCCTCGAAATCCCTTTCAGCCGATTTGGTGCCATGGCCTTGCGTCGTGGTCCGGAGGAAATTGATGCCCGAAGTGCGCAAAAGGTCGCGGCTTTGGCGAGGTAATACGGAGTTGCCGACACTCGCTGCCTCCCCGGCGGCCCCGCGCCCTTCGTGGCGGGCCGTCCTGATGCTGCCCGCCTTCCTCGGTGCGGCAGTGGCATTCGCGCAGCCTCCCGCCGGACTGGCCACCGCACAATTCGCCGCCATTCCCAACGGCAGCCGCCCCGAACTGCTGAACCGTCCCGTGTCCTTCCCGGCGCGGCCCATCCGCATGATCGTGCCGTTCCCGGCCGGCGGTGTGGCCGATGCCACGGCGCGGCTGGTGGCCGAGCGCCTCGCGGTGCGCCTGGGCGTGCCGGTCGAGGTGGACAACCGCCCCGGCGCGGCGGGCACAATGGCCGGCGATGTCGTCGCCAAGTCCAGTTCCGACGGTCACACGCTGCTGTTCCACCAGGCCAACATGTTGATCCAGCCCGGCCTGGAGCCGGTGCCCTACGACGTGGTGCGCGACTTCACGCCCGTGGCGCGTGTGGCCACGATGCCGCTGTTCCTCGTGATCGATGGGCGCCTGCCGATGCAGACGCCGCAGCAATGGGTCACGGCGGTGCGGTCGAGCCCGGGCTCCTATAGCTATGGCTACGGCCAGCCCGGCAGCCCGGCCCACTTCTATGCCGAATACGCGGTGCGCGGCATCCCGAGCGGGGTGCCGCTGGTGACGGCCAAGGGCGAGGCCGCCGTGGTTCTCGAAATGCTCGCCGGCCGCATCAGCGCCTGCTTCTGTTCCTATACAGCCGTGCAGAACCACGTGCGCAGCGGCACGCTGCGCTTGCTTGGCGTCACCGGCGGCCAGCGCTCGCCGCTGGCGCCACAGGTGCCCACGCTGCAGGAAGCGGGCATGGATGGCTATGGCGCCACGGCCTGGTACGGCGTGATGGCCCCGGCCAAGACGCCGCGCGCCATCGTTGCCCGCCTGGCCACGGAGCTGGATAACGTCACCAACGAGCGCGAAGTGCGTGCGCGGCTGATGGCTGCCGGGCTCACGGCGGTGCGCGATTCGCCGGAGGCGTTCGCCACGGCCATCCGCGCCGAGACCCTCCAGTGGCAGATGCTGGTGCGCCAGTCGACGCAGGGCGCGGAGCCCTGACTGGCCGCCAGCCGGCGATTTGTTCCATTTCGGGAACACTGTTGTCCGGACTGGAATGTAGCGGTCGCCACACAGCAACCCGCGCGTCTAGGTGGTAGCCCTTATAATGGCGCCCTGCCCAATCCGGTGCCAACGTGACCGCTACCGTACCGAACCTCCCTGCCCAGTCCCTGATCAGCCCGGACATCGTCGAACTCGCCGATGTCGATTTCGCCTATGCGGCGGGCGACAAGCCGGTGCTCGCCGGCCTGTCGATGCGCTTCCCGCGCGGCAAGGTGGTGGCCGTGATGGGCGGCTCGGGCTGCGGCAAGACCACGGTCATGCGCCTGATCGGCGGCATGGTGCGCCCCTCCAGCGGACGGGTGACCTTCAACGGCGCCGACATCGATGCCATGGACCAGCCCGGCCTCTACGCCGTGCGGCGCCAGATGGGCATGCTGTTCCAGTTCGGGGCGCTGTTCACCGACCTCTCGGTCTTCGATAATGTGGCGTTTCCGTTGCGTGAGCACACGGACCTGCCCGATTCGATGATCCGCGACCTCGTGCTGATGAAGCTCAACGCGGTGGGCCTGCGCGGCGCGCGGGAGCTGATGCCGGCCCAGATCTCCGGCGGCATGGCGCGGCGGGTGGCGCTGGCGCGGGCCATCGCGCTGGACCCGGCGCTGCTGATGTATGACGAGCCGTTCGCTGGCCTTGACCCGATCTCGCTCGGCCTCACCGCCAACCTGATCCGCAGCCTCAACGACGCGCTGGGCGCCACCACGATCATCGTCTCCCATGATGTGCAGGAGACGTTTCTGATTGCCGACTACGTCTATTTCATCGCCAACGGCCGGATCGCGGCCGAGGGCGAGCCGGACGCGCTGCGTGCCTCGACCGATCCGTTCGTGCGCCAGTTTGTCCATGCCGAGGCCGACGGCCCGGTGCCATTCCATTACCCGGGCCCCTCGCTGGCCGATGACTTCGCCGCCGGAGGTAGCCGTTGACCGCCTTCTTCACCAGCATCGGCGCCGCCGTGCGCAATTTCGTGGGCGGCGTCGGCCACGCCACGCGCATGTTCTTCGCGCTGCTGGCGCTGTCCCCGGCGTTGCTGCGCCGGCCCCGGCTGGTCACCGACCAGGTGTTCTTCGTCGGCAACCTGTCTCTGGTGATCATCGCCGTGTCCGGGCTGTTCGTCGGCTTCGTGCTGGGCCTGCAGGGCTACTACACGCTGAACCGCTATGGCTCGGAGCAGGCGCTCGGGCTGCTGGTGGCGCTGTCGCTGGTGCGTGAGCTGGGGCCGGTGGTTTCGGCACTGCTGTTCGCGGGGCGCGCGGGCACCTCGCTGACGGCCGAGATCGGCCTGATGAAGGCGGGCGAGCAGCTCACCGCCATGGAAATGATGGCCGTGAACCCGTTGCAGCGCGTGATTGCGCCGCGCTTCTGGGCCGGCGTGATTGCCATGCCGGTCCTGGCGGCCATCTTCAGCGCCGTGGGCGTCCTGGGCGGCTACCTGGTGGGCGTGCAGCTGATCGGGGTGGACGCCGGCGCGTTCTGGTCGCAGATGCAGGGCGGCGTGGATGTGCGCGCCGACGTGCTCAATGGCGTGATCAAGAGCTTCATTTTTGGTATCGCGGTGACGTTTATTGCCTTGTACCAGGGCTTCGAGGCCCGCCCGACGCCGGAAGGCGTGTCACGGGCCACCACGCGTACCGTGGTGATGGCCTCGTTGGCCGTGCTGGGCCTGGATTTCCTGCTGACCGCGCTGATGTTCAGCTGACGCGGCGGCAAACGAAACGCATTCGACAAGAGACTCGCATGAAGAAAAAATCACTCGACTACTGGGTGGGGCTGTTCGTGGTGGTGGGGTTTGTCGCGCTGCTGTTCCTCGCGCTCAAGGCCGGCAACATGAGCAGCTTCTCGTTCCAGGAGACCTACTCGGTCCAGGCGCAGTTCGACAACATCGGCGGGCTGAAGGCGCGTGCGCCGGTCAAGAGCGCCGGCGTGGTGGTGGGGCGCGTGGCGTCCATCCGCTTCGATGACAAGTCCTACCTGGCCACGGTGGAGCTGAACCTGGACAAGTCGTACCAGTTTCCGAAGGACACCTCGGCCAAGATTCTGACGTCCGGCCTGCTGGGCGAGCAGTACATCGGCCTCGAGGCCGGCGGCGACACCGCCATGCTGGCCCAGGGCAGCAAGATCACGATGACCCAGTCGGCAGTCGTGCTTGAAAACCTGATCGGTCAGTTCCTGTACAACAAGGCCGCCGACGCCGGCGCCGGCGGGGGTTCCGCCTCGACGGCTCCGGCTGCCGCGCCGTCTTCCGGCGCCGCCGCGCTGCCGGCCGCACCGGGCACGGAGGGCGCGAAATGAGCCGCCGTGTCAGGCATCGGCGCCCGCGGGCGCCTGGACAACTGTGTGCCGCCGCCTTCGCTGCCCTGATGCTGGCGGGCTGCGCCACCGGCCCCGACGCCAATCCGAAGGACCCGCTCGAACCCCTGAACCGGGGCGTGCAGACGGTCAACGAGCAGGTGGACAAGTACGCGCTGAAGCCGGTTGCCACGGTCTACGCGGACTATGTGCCGTCGCCGGTCCGGACCGCCGTGGGCAACTTCTTCTCGAATATGTCCGATGTCTACTCGGCGGCGAACAACCTGCTGCAGGGCAAGCCGTCGCGCGCGGCGGAAGACACCATGCGGGTGGCCATCAACAGCGTGCTCGGCATTGGCGGGCTGATCGACATCGCCACGCCGGCCGGGCTGCCCAAGTACAAGGAAGACTTCGGCCAGACGCTCGGCGTGTGGGGGGTGCCGTCCGGCCCGTACCTGGTGCTGCCGCTGTTCGGCCCGAGCACCGTGCGTGACACCGGCGGCATGCTGGTGGACCGCCTGATGGACCCGTCCGCCTATATCTACCCGGTGTGGGCGCGCAATACCGCCGCCGGCGTGCGCATCGTCGATGGCCGCTCGCAGCTGATGGGCGCCTCGAACCTGATCGAGGCGGCTGCGCTGGACCGCTATGCCTTCCTGCGCGACTCCTATATGCAGCGCCGCCAGTACCTGATCTATGACGGCAATCCGCCATCCCAGGATGATCAGGACCAGGAGGGTGCTTCATCGGCCAGCCCGGCGAGTTCGACAGCCCCGTCCGACGCGGCGCCGGCCCAGGACAAGCCCGCCAGCGAAGCCCCGGCCGACCAGGGCACCCAGCCGGCCCAGCCGATGCCCGTGCCGACCCCGAACCTGATTGGTCCGGGCGGCGCGCTCCGTTTCGGCCGGTGATCGATTTGCCAGCCCCGTGCTGGCTGGGGTTTGCGGCGACTGTGCCAGCGCTGTGAGCCCTGCAACAAAGTGTTTGAAAGTGGTGTTTGAGGCGCTTGGATGCCAAGCGCTTCCCGGGCGCCTATGTTTCAATGAGTGCGCGGTTTGGCAGCTCCACGCCAGCCGCAGCGGTTTCCTGGGCACCTGGCGTCATGCGTTGGCCGACGCGAAGCCCTTGATAGATAAGGATATTTACGATGCTGAAGCGACTGTTGGTCCCCTTTGTTTCCGTCTTCACCGTGCTGGCCTTCACCGGCACCGCGCAGGCCCAGCAGGCCACGGACGCGTCCTCGCCGGACGCGCTGGTCAAGACCGTGGTGAACGACGTCATGGCCTCCGTGCGCGCTGACAAGGACATGCAGGCCGGCAACCTCGGCAAGATCACGGCGCTGGTCGAGCAGAAGATCCTGCCGAACGCCAACTTCGGCAAGACCACGCAGATCGCGATGGGCCGCAACTGGTCGAAGGCCACGCCGGAACAGCAGAAGATCATCACCGATGAGTTCAAGACGCTGCTGATCCGTACCTATGCCGGCGCCATCGCCCAGATCCGCGACCAGCAGGTGCAGTTCCGCCCGTACCGCGGCACGGCTGAGGACACTGACGCCACGATCCGTACACAGGTCATCAACAAGGGCGAGCCGATCCAGATGGATTACCGCCTCGAGAAGACCGCCCAGGGTTGGAAGGTCTACGACATCAACGTACTCGGCGCGTGGCTGACCGAAGCCTACAAGGGCAGCTTCAACACGATCGTGACGCAGCAGGGTGTGGACGGCGTCATCAAGACCCTGCAGGACCGCAACCGGCAACTGGCCAACGCCAAGAGCTGATGCGGAATCTGGTTGCGGCGCAGCACGCCGCAGCCATTCCGGTCTACAATGGCCGCTCGGCGCCAACCTGTTTCTCGTAGAAATATGCGTGGGCGCCGGTTTCCCGACCTCGATTTCCCTTCTTCGATCGATCTGATGCCTGCGCTCGGCCCTTCGCTGACCAACCGCAACGCCGCCGCCGTGCTGCGTGAGGGGCTGTCGCGCGTGTCCCAGGGTGATGTGGCCGTCGATTGCAGCGCGCTGGCGCAGGTCGATTCGGCTGCCGTGGCCGTGCTGCTGGCGTGGCAACGCGCCGCCGCCGCCCGGGGTCAGGCGCTGGCGCTGCATGGCGTGCCGCCGCAACTGGCCTCGCTGGCCACGCTTTACGGCGTGGAAAGCCTGCTGGGCCTGCCGCCCGCGCCGATCTCCCACCCGGAACACCACCACCACCGACATTGAACCGGCATCCATGGCTGCGCGTGATTGGCGCGGCCGATGCGATGCCCCGGCGTCAGGCTGCGGCCGGCGCCGCGTCGGAACGGTAGCGGGGCCAGTCGGGCCAAAGCGAGACACCCCCCGCATCCCCTATAATTCCGGGTTGTTCGTCCCCAAGTCGCCCCCAAGTGTCCTGACACGGCTCCACCAGGTGCTGCGCGGCTAACCTCAAGGACGTTCCCCCCAACTCCAGTGAGGCGGCCCGCCCAGGCGCCCCTCACAAGACCATCGGCCATGAAAGCCATCGAAATTACCGATGTCCGCAAGCGCTACCGCAACCTGCAGGCGCTCAAGGGTGTCAGTTTCACCGTCGAGCGCGGCGAGTTCTTCGGCCTGCTCGGTCCCAACGGTGCCGGCAAGACCACGCTGATCTCGATCCTCGCGGGCCTGAACCGCGCCGATTCGGGCCGCGTGAGCGTGCTCGGGCACGATGTGGTGGACGACTACCGCATGGCGCGCCGCATGCTCGGCGTGGTGCCCCAGGAACTGGTTTTCGACCCGTTTTTCACGGTTCGGGAGACGTTGCGGCTGCAATCGGGCTATTTCGGCCTGACGCGCAACGACGACTGGATCGACGAAATCATGGCCAACCTGGACCTCACCAGCAAGGCGGACGCCAACATGCGCCAGTTGTCCGGCGGCATGAAGCGGCGCGTGTTGGTGGCGCAGGCGCTGGTGCACCGGCCGCCCGTGATCGTGCTCGATGAGCCGACCGCCGGCGTGGACGTGGAGTTGCGCCAGACGCTCTGGAAGTTCATCTCGCGCCTGAACAAGGAAGGTCACACGATCATCCTGACCACGCACTATCTCGAGGAAGCCGAGGCGCTGTGCGACCGTATCGCCATGCTGAAGTTTGGCGAGGTGGTGGCGCTGGACCGCACCAGCAACCTGCTGACCCAGTTCGCGGGGCTGCAGCTGGTGCTCACGCTGTCGCGCGGCACGCTGCCGCCGGCGCTGGAGGCGCTGCGCACGCCGTCCAACCCCGGCGAGCGCGCCCACCGGCTGCGCCTTTCGGGCTACGAAGCCGTCGAACCGATCCTGGCCGCGCTGCGCGAGGCTGGCTGCGAAGTGGAAGACATGGAAATCAGCAAGGCCGACCTCGAAGACGTGTTCGTCCAGATCATGCGGCGAGAAGGGCACATGCCGGGCGCGGTGCCCGATGCGTCCCTGGAGGCTGCGGCATGACCCGACCTATCGACCAACTCGACAATCGCGCCTCGGAGCTGTCCGACCTGACCGACAAAGCCCGGCTGGATGCCATGGCGGTGGGCGGCTTCGTCGGCTTCCGCACGCTGCTCTACAAGGAAGTGCTGCGTTTCTGGAAGGTGGCGTTCCAGACCGTGGCCGCGCCGGTGCTGACCGCCGTGCTGTACCTGCTGATCTTCGGCCATGTGCTGGAAGACCGCGTGCGGGTGTACGACCAGATCAGCTATACCGCTTTCCTGGTGCCGGGGCTGGTGATGATGAGCATTCTCCAGAATGCGTTTGCGAACAGTTCGTCGTCGCTGATCCAGTCCAAGATCACCGGAAACCTGGTGTTCATCATGCTGCCGCCGCTGTCCCACTGGGAAATGTTCGGCGCCTACGTGGCGGCGTCGGTCATCCGTGGCCTGAGCGTGGGGCTGGGCGTGTTGCTGGTGACGGCGTGGTTCGCGCACCTGCATGTGTACAACGTCGCCTGGATCCTGGTCTTCGCACTGGGCGGGGCCGGCATTCTCGGTACGTTGGGGCTGATTGCGGGTATCTGGGCCGAAAAGTTCGACCAGCTGGCCGCTTTTCAGAATTTTCTGATCATGCCGGCGACGTTCCTGTCCGGCGTGTTCTATTCGATTCACTCGCTGCCGCCGTTCTGGCAGGCGGTGTCGCACGCCAACCCGTTCTTCTACATGATCGACGGGTTCCGCTACGGCTTCTTTGGCGTATCGGACGTGCCGCCCCTGCACAGCCTGGCCGTGGTGGCCGTGTCCTTCGCGGTGCTGGCCGGGCTGGCGCTGCGGCTGCTCAGCACCGGCTACAAGCTGCGCCACTGACGCTACCCCGCACGCGATCGACACAAATTCACAAGAGACAGACATGCTGCCTACACCGGAACAAGTCAGGGAATACATTGCCCAAGGGTTGCCCTGCGACCATCTGGAAGTGGAAGGCGACGGCCAGCACTTCTTTGCCACCATCGTCAGCGCGGAGTTCGACGGCAAGCGCCTGATCCAGCGGCACCAGCGCGTCTACGCGGCGCTGGGCGACCGCATGCGCGCCGAGATCCATGCGCTGTCGATGAAGACGCTGACCCCGGCCGAATGGAAGGCCGGGTCGGGCGCTGCCTGATGCCCGTCCCGGGACGCATCACGCCGCCTAACGCTGCATAACGAATACCGACACAACATGGACAAATTCCAGATCGAGGGCAACGGCCCGCTCAAGGGCGAGATCCGGGTTTCGGGCGCCAAGAATGCGGCGCTGCCGATCCTGTGCGCCAGCCTGCTGACCGCCGATGCCATCACCATCGACAACGTGCCGAACCTGCAGGACACGCGCACGATGCTCAAGCTGCTGCGCCAGATGGGCACCCGGGCCGACATTGACGGCGCCACGGCCACGCTGGCCGCCGCCGACATCAATGCGCCCGAGGCCCCGTACGAGCTGGTGAAGACCATGCGCGCGTCGATCCTCGTGCTGGGGCCGCTGGTGGCGCGCTTCGGCGAGGCCCGCGTCTCCCTGCCGGGCGGCTGCGGCATCGGCGCGCGGCCGGTGGACCAGCACATCAAGGGCCTGCAGGCGATGGGCGCCGAGATCTCCATCGAGCACGGCTTCATCCACGCCCGCGCCAGCCGTCTGAAGGGCGCGCGCGTGGTGACGGACATGATCACCGTGACCGGCACCGAGAATCTGCTGATGGCCGCCACGCTGGCCGAGGGCGAGACCGTGCTGGAGAACGCCGCGCGCGAGCCCGAGGTGACCGACCTGGCCAACCTGCTGGTGAAGATGGGTGCGAAGATCGATGGCATCGGCACTGACCGCCTGGTGGTGCAGGGCGTGGACCGCCTGCATGGCGCGCGCCATGCCGTGGTGGCAGACCGCATCGAGGCCGGCACCTTCCTCTGCGCGGCCGCGGCCACGCTGGGCGACGTGACGCTGCGCGACATCCCGCCGACCATCCTGGACGCCGTGCTGATCAAGCTGCGCGAAGCCGGCGCCACGATCGAGACCGGCGACGACTGGATCCGCCTGGCCATGCCGCGCCGCGCGCAGGCCGTGAGCTTCCGCACCTCGGAGTATCCGGCCTTCCCGACCGACATGCAGGCCCAGTTCATGGCGCTCAACGCCGTGGCCGAAGGCACCGCGCGGATCACCGAGACGATCTTCGAGAACCGTTTCATGCACGTGCAGGAACTGAACCGCCTGGGCGCCAACATCACCGCCGAAGGCAACACGGCCGTGGTGACCGGCGTGCCGCGCCTGTCGGGCGCGAGCGTGATGGCGACCGACCTGCGCGCCTCGGCCGGCCTGGTGATTGGCGGCCTGGTGGCCGATGGCGAGACCGTCATCGACCGCATCTACCATCTGGACCGCGGCTACGACCGCATGGAAGCCAAGCTGTCGGCCGTGGGCGCGAAGATCCGCCGCATTGCCTGAGACGGCCCCTGAAACACTGCAAGAAGAATTGAAGAACGTACGATGAGCCCAGCTTTCAACGCCTCGCCCGACCAGCTTACGCTGGCGCTGTCCAAGGGCCGCATCTTCTCCGAGACGCTGCCGCTGCTGGCGGCCGCCGGCATCCACGTGACCGAGGACCCGGAGACGTCGCGCAAGCTGATCCTGCCGACGTCGGACCCGGCGGTGCGCGTGATCATCGTGCGCGCCTCGGACGTGCCGACCTACGTGCAGTACGGCGCGGCGGACTTCGGCGTGGCGGGCAAGGACGTGCTGATGGAAACCGGCATGACCGGGCTGTACGCGCCGATCGACCTGAATATCGCCCGCTGCCGCATGTCGGTGGCGGTGCCGGCCGGCTTCGACTACGCCAATGCGGTGCGCCAGGGCGCGCGGCTGGCCGTGGCCACCAAGTACGTGCAGACCGCGCGCGAGCACTTCGCCAAGAAGGGCGTGCACGTCGACCTGATCAAGCTGTACGGCTCGATGGAGCTGGGCCCGCTGGTGGGCCTGTCCGATGCCATCGTCGACCTGGTGAGCACGGGCGGCACGCTGCGCGCCAACAACCTCGTCGAAGTGGAAGAGATCGTGCAGATTTCGTCGCGGCTGGTGGTCAACCAGGCCGCGCTCAAGCTCAAGCGGGAACGGCTCACGCCGATTCTCGAAGCATTTGAACGGGCCTCGGCAGCGCTCGCCTGAGGCATTGCCGCACCCGGGGTGCCCGTGAGGAAGGAAGTCATGAACGAAAGCGAAATGGATAACCTGTCGATACGCCGGCTGGACGCGGCGGAGCCGGGCTTCGCGCACGCGCTGCGCCAGGTGCTGGCGTTCGAGGCCTCCGAGGACGAGGCCATCGACCGCGCCGCGGCCGAGATCCTGGCCGATGTGCGCCAGCGCGGCGACGACGCCGTACTCGAATACACGCGCCGCTTCGACCGCCTGGAGGCGGCATCGATGGGCGCGCTGGAGCTGTCGCAGTCCCAACTGGAAGCCGCGCTGGAAGACCTGGAGCCCAAGCGCCGCGCCGCGCTGGAGGCCGCCGCCGCGCGCGTGCGGGCCTACCACGAGAAGCAGAAGATCGAATGCGGCAGCCATAGCTGGGAATACACCGAGTCCGACGGCACGATGCTGGGCCAGAAGGTGACCCCGCTGGACCGCGTGGGCCTGTACGTGCCGGGCGGCAAGGCGGCGTATCCGTCGTCGGTGCTGATGAACGCCATTCCGGCCCGCGTGGCCGGCGTGAAGGAAGTGATCATGGTCGTGCCCACGCCCGGCGGCGTGCGCAACGAGCTGGTGCTGGCCGCCGCGCAGATCGCCGGCGTGGACCGGGTGTTCACGATCGGCGGGGCCCAGGCCGTGGGCGCGCTGGCCTACGGCACGGCCACGCTGCCGCAGGTGGACAAGATCGTCGGCCCCGGCAACGCCTACGTGGCGGCGGCCAAGCGCCGCGTGTTCGGCACGGTCGGCATCGACATGATCGCCGGGCCGTCCGAGATCCTGGTGATCTGCGATGGCACCACCGACCCGGACTGGGTGGCGATGGACCTGTTCTCGCAGGCCGAGCACGATGAACTGGCGCAGTCGATCCTGCTCTGCCCGGACGCCGAATACCTGGACCGCGTGGAGGCGAGCATCCGCCGCCAGCTGCCGACCATGCCGCGCCGCGAGGTGATCCATGCCTCGCTGGCGGGCCGGGGCGCGTTGATCAAGGTGCGCGATATGGAGGAGGCGTGCGAGATCGCCAATGCCATCGCCCCGGAACACCTGGAGATCTCCGCCGAGAACCCGCGCCAGTGGAGCGAGAAGATCCGCCACGCCGGCGCCATTTTCCTGGGCCGCTACACCAGCGAGTCGCTCGGCGACTACTGCGCGGGCCCGAACCACGTACTGCCGACCTCGCGCACGGCGCGCTTCTCGTCGCCGCTGGGCGTGTACGACTTCCAGAAGCGCTCGAGCCTGATCGAGGTCAGCGAGGGCGGCGCGCAGATGCTGGGGCAGATCGCCGCCGAACTTGCCTATGGCGAGGGCCTCCAGGCCCACGCCCGCAGCGCGGAATACCGTTTCAAGCGCGGCTGATGCCAGCGCGCGCAACTCTTTGAACATAAAGGATTTTTCATGTCGGCCGCAGACCCTTCCCTGATCGAACGCATCATCCGTGACGACGTACGCGCCATGGGCGCCTACCACGTGGCGGACTCGCACGGTCTGGTGAAGCTGGACGCCATGGAGAATCCGTACCGCCTGCCGCCCGCGCTGCGCGACCAGCTGGCCGCGCGGCTCGGCGAGGTGGCGCTGAACCGCTACCCGGTGCCGAGCAGCGAGGCGCTGCGCGCCCGGCTGCGCGCCGTCATGGACGTGCCGGCCGGCATGGACGTGCTGCTGGGCAACGGCTCGGACGAGATCATCAGCATGCTGTCGCTGGCGGCCGCGCGCCCCGGCGCCAAGGTGCTGGCGCCGGTGCCCGGTTTCGTCATGTATGCGATGTCGGCGCAGTTCGCCGGGCTGGAATTCGTCGGCGTGCCGCTGCGCGCCGATTTCACGCTGGACCGCGCGGCGATGCTGGCCGCCATGGCCGAGCACAAGCCGGCCATCATCTATCTCGCCTACCCGAACAACCCCACCGGCAACCTGTTCGATGCGGCCGACATGGAGGCCATCGTCCGCGCCGCCCAGGGCGAGGTCTGCCACAGCCTGGTGGTGGTGGACGAGGCCTACCAGCCGTTCGCCCAGGAAAGCTGGATGCCGCGCCTGACCGAATTCGGCAATCTGCTGGTCATGCGCACGGTGTCGAAGCTGGGCCTGGCCGGGATCCGCCTCGGCTACGTGGCCGGCGCACCCGAGTGGCTGGCGCAGCTGGACAAGGTGCGCCCGCCGTACAACGTCAACGTGCTGACCGAGGCCACCGCGCTGTTCGCGCTTGAACATGTGGATGTGCTCGACGAGCAGGCGGCCCAGCTGCGCGCCGAACGCGGCCGGCTGGCCGAGGCGATGGCTGCCCAGCCGGGCGTGACCGTGTTCCCGAGCGCCGCCAACTTCCTGCTGATCCGCGTGGCGGATGCGGCACAGACGTTCGACCGGCTGCTCGCGCGGAAGGTATTGATCAAGAACGTGAGTAAAATGCACGCATTGCTGGCCAACTGTCTGCGCGTGACGGTCAGCACACCCGAAGAAAACGCGCAGTTTCTTGAAGCATTTGCCGCTTCATTGCAGGATTAACCCCACCATGCGTGTAGCAGAGGTCACCCGCGATACCTCGGAAACGCAGATCCGCGTTTCGCTGAATCTTGATGGCACCGGTCGCCAGAAGCTGGCCACCGGCGTGCCGTTCCTCGACCACATGCTGGACCAGATTGCCCGCCATGGCATGGTCGACCTCGAAGTCGAGGCCCGCGGCGACCTGCATATCGACGACCACCACACCGTGGAAGACGTCGGCATCACGCTCGGCCAGGCCGTGGCCAAGGCGATCGGCGACAAGAAGGGCATCACCCGCTACGGCCACAGCTACGTGCCGCTGGACGAGTGCCTGTCGCGCGTGGTGATCGACTTCTCGGGCCGCCCCGGCCTGGAATTCCACGTGCCGTTCACCCGTGCGCGCGTGGGCAGCTTCGACGTGGACCTGACCATCGAATTTTTCCGAGGTTTCGTCAACCACGCCGGTGTGACGCTCCATATCGACAACCTGCGCGGCATCAATGCCCATCATCAATGCGAAACGGTGTTCAAAGCCTTCGGGCGGGCGCTGCGCATGGCGGTGGAGCTCGACCCGCGTGCCGGCAACACGATTCCATCGACAAAAGGGACGCTTTAAGGCATAAGGCGAGGGGCCCGCTACCGGGCCCGACCCGAACCTGAGGGCGTGCCGGCCGGTTGCGGCGCCCGCTGACGCTCACCCGACCGCGCAACCGATGGATACGCTCAAGTCCTTTATCTCGCTGCTGGCGCTGATCAATCCGATCGGGGCGATCCCGTTCTTCATCAGCCTGACCAGTCAGCAGACGGAAGCGGAAAAGCTGCGTACCATCAAGACGGCGTCGATGTCGGTGGCGATCGTGGTGGCGGTTTCGGCGCTGCTGGGGCAGCAGATCATCGAGTTCTTCAATATCTCGGTGGCGTCGCTGCAGGTGGGTGGCGGGCTGATCATGATCATGATGGCCATGAACATGCTGAACGCGCAGACCAGCCGCACCAAGGCCACGCCCGAGGAAGAGGACGAGGCCGACGCCAAGGCCAGCATCGCGGTGGTGCCGCTGGCGATTCCGCTGCTGACCGGGCCGGGGTCCATCAGCACGGTGATCGTCTATGCCGGCAAGTCGGCGCACTGGTGGCAGTCGCTGGTGCTGGTGGGGATTGGCGTGGTGCTGGGGGCCGTGGTGTACCTGACGTTCCGCGCGGCGGACCCCATCGCACGGGTGATGGGGCGCACCGGGATCAATATTGGCACGCGTCTGATGGGTTTGATCCTGTCGGCGCTGGCCGTCGAGTTCATTGTGGACGGGCTGAAGACATTGTTGCCTGTTTTGAAATCATGACTACCATAGCAATTGTGGATTACGGCATGGGCAACCTGCGCTCGGTGGCGCAGGCGTTGCGCGCCGCGGCACCGGAAGCGGATGTCCAGGTGGTGGATCGGCCCGAGGCCATCCGCGCGGCGGACCGCGTGGTGCTGCCGGGGCAGGGCGCCATGCCCGACTGCATGGGCGCGCTGGGCGCGTCCGGGCTGCAGGAGGCCGTGGTGGAGGCGGCCGCGAGCAAGCCGCTGCTGGGCGTGTGCGTTGGCGAACAGATGCTGTTCGACCGTAGCACCGAAAGTCGCACTGGCAATGCCGCCACGCCTTGCCTGGCGCTGATGCCGGGCGAAGTGGTGCGTTTCGAGCTGGAAGGGCTGACGCAGCCCGACGGCTCGCGCTTCAAGGTGCCCCAGATGGGCTGGAACCGCGTGCGGCAGTCGCGCGCGCACCCGCTCTGGCAGGGAATTCCGGACGAAAGCTGGTTCTATTTCGTCCACAGTTACTATGTGCGCGCGCAGGATGCGTCGCACATCGCGGGCGAAACCGACTACGGCGGCGTGTTTACCAGCGCGGTGGCACGCGATAATATTTTCGCCACGCAGTTCCACCCGGAGAAGAGCGCCGCGATGGGTTTGCAGCTTTACCGGAATTTCGTGCACTGGAATCCGTAACGCGCCGTGAAGCGCGTGAGAAGCATCCCGAGAACCGAAGCGCCCCGATACTGACCAGCGATCGTTCAGAGCCACCGACCAGACTGCGCATCCAACTGCCAAACTGACATGACCTGAGCCCACCGGCGCCCGTGCCGGCATCGCTGCCTTTTTCCTTTTTACACAACCACCACGCTCGTCACGCTTATGTTGCTCATTCCGGCCATCGACCTGAAGGACGGTCAGTGTGTACGCCTCAAACAAGGCGACATGGACCAGGCCACCGTCTTTTCCGAAGATCCCGCCGCCATGGCACGTCACTGGGTCAACCAGGGCGCGCGTCGCCTGCATCTGGTCGACCTCAACGGCGCCTTTGTCGGCAAGCCCCGCAACGAGGCCGCCATCAAGGCCATCATCGCCGAGGTGGGCGACGAGATCCCCGTCCAACTGGGCGGCGGCATCCGCGACCTCAACACCATCGAGCGCTGGCTGGATGACGGGCTGTCGTACGTCATCATCGGTACCGCGGCGGTCAAGAACCCCGGCTTCCTGAAGGACGCCTGCTCGGCCTTCGGCGGCCACATCATCGTCGGCCTCGATGCCAAGGACGGCAAGGTGGCCACTGATGGCTGGAGCAAGCTGACCGGCCACGAAGTGGCGGATCTGGCACGCAAGTACGAGGATTACGGCGTCGAGGCCATCATCTACACCGATATCGGCCGCGACGGCATGCTCCAGGGCATCAATATCGACGCCACCGTGAAGCTGGCGCAGTCGATGTCGATCCCGGTGATCGCCAGCGGCGGGCTGTCCAACCTGACCGACATCGAGCAACTGTGCGCGGTGGAGCGCGAAGGCGTGGAAGGCGTGATCTGCGGCCGTGCCATCTACTCCGGCGACCTCAACTTTACCGAGGCGCAGGCGCGCGCGGACAAGCTGGGCGAAGAGTAAGCCGCCCCGGCGCGGGTGCGCCGGGCAAGACGCCGCCACCCGGCAAGGGGCGGGCGGCAAGGAAACCCATGTTAGCCAAACGTATCATCCCCTGCCTGGACGTGACCAACGGGCGGGTGGTCAAGGGGGTCAACTTCGTCGAACTCCGCGACGCAGGGGACCCGGTCGAGATCGCGCGCCGCTATGACGAGCAAGGTGCCGATGAAATCACTTTTCTCGACATCACGGCGACCAGCGACGGTCGCGACCTGATCCTCCACATCATCGAGGCGGTGGCCTCGCAGGTGTTCATTCCGCTGACCGTGGGCGGCGGGGTGCGCGCCGTGGAAGACGTGCGCCGGCTGCTCAACGCCGGGGCGGACAAGATCAGCGTGAACTCCTCGGCCATCGCCAATCCGCAACTGGTATCCGATGCCGCGGGCAAGTACGGCTCGCAGTGCATCGTGGTGGCCATCGACGCCAAGCGCAGTTCCGCGCCGGGCGAGCCGCCACGTTGGGAAGTCTTCACGCACGGCGGCCGCAAGGCTACCGGCCTGGACGCCGTGGCATGGGCGAAGGAAATGGCCGCGCGCGGCGCCGGCGAGATCCTGCTGACCAGCATGGACCGCGACGGCACCAAGAGCGGCTTTGACCTGGAACTGACCCGTGCCGTCAGCGACGCGGTGCCGGTGCCCGTGATCGCCTCGGGCGGCGTGGGCGGCCTGCAGGACCTGGCCGACGGCATCCGCCTGGGCCACGCCGACGCCGTGCTGGCGGCCAGCATCTTCCACTATGGCCAGCACACGGTGGGCGAGGCCAAGGCATTCATGGCCCGCGAGGGCATTCCCGTCCGGATGTGATCATGGCGAAGAAGTGGCTGAACAAGGTGAAGTGGGACGACAACGGCCTGGTGCCGGTGATCGTCCAGGAAGTCGGCTCGAACGATGTGCTGATGTTCGCGTTCATGAACCGCGAGGCGCTCCAGCGCACCGTGGAACTGGGCGAGGCCGTGTTCTGGTCGCGCTCGCGCAAGCGGCTCTGGCACAAGGGCGAGGAATCGGGCCACGTGCAGAAGGTCCATGAGATGCGTCTGGATTGCGATGAGGACGTGGTGCTGCTCAAGGTGACCCAGGTGGACAGCATCGCCTGCCACACCGGCCGTCATTCGTGCTTCTTCCAGAAATTCGAGGGCGATGTGGAGTCGGGCGACTGGCAGACCGTGGAGCCGGTGCTCAAGGACCCCTCCACCATCTACGCCAAATAACCATGAGCGATACCCCGAACCCCGCCGTCCCGGCGGACCTGGCCGATGTGCTGGCGCGCGTGGCCGCTACGCTCGAGTCCCGCAAGCCCGAGAACGGCGGCGATCCGGACAAGTCCTACGTGGCCAGGCTGTTCCACAAGGGCGACGACGCCATCCTGAAGAAGATTGGCGAGGAAGCCACCGAGACCGTGATGGCCGCCAAGGACGCCCGCGCCGCTGGCCTGAGCGCCGAGGCCACCGGCAAGGTGGTCTACGAGGTGGCCGATCTGTGGTTCCACACCATGGTGCTGCTGGCGCGCTTCGGGCTGAGTCCGGCCGACGTGGTCGGCGAACTGGCGCGGCGCGAGGGACTTTCCGGCCTGGCCGAGAAGGCGAGCCGCAAGGCGTAGCATAATGCGCATGTGGGCGCGGGAATCGTCCCGCGCCGCGCGCCATGCACGCAACGGACGCTGGAGGGTACGATGTCGACTGACACCACCACGCAAGTCACTACCACGGCTGAAGACGACAGGTTGAGCGGCTTGCGCAAGCTCACGCATATCCTGTATGCGCTCTACGCCATTTTCTGGCTGACGGGCGGCATCACGGCGCTGATCGCGATCGTGGTGAACTATGTGAAGCGCGACGACACGCGCGGCACGCTGTATGCCTCGCATTTCGCCTGGCAGATCCGCACGTTCTGGTGGTCGGTGCTCTGGTTCGCGCTGAGCTGGGTCCTGTTCTTCACCATCCTGTTGGCGCCGGTGGCATGGGTGATGTGGTGCGTGTTGTCACTTTGGATGCTGTATCGTATCGTCAAGGGTTGGCTGTACCTGAACGACCGCAAGCCCATGTACCCGGACCAGCAGTTCTGAGAACGCGACGATCCGACATCCCGCAACAAAAACGTCATGAAATCTCAGGACAATTGCATTTTCTGCAAGATCGTGGCCGGCCAGATCCCGTCGAACAAGCTGTTCGAGGACGACGAACTGCTGGCATTTCACGACATCCATCCCAAGGCGCCGGTACACTTCCTGCTGATTCCGAAGACTCACGTCGATTCGCTGGCGGATTGCGGACCCGGCGAGGGGGATGTGCTTGCTAGAATAATGCTCAAGGTGCCTGAACTGGCGCGCCAGGCTGGCTGCGATAACGGCTTCCGGACGGTGATCAACACCGGCCCGGACGGCGGGCAGGAGGTGTACCACCTCCATGTCCACGTGCTCGGCGGCCCGCGCGAACAGTGGAAGGCACCGGCGCCCTGAGCAATCGGGGCAGCCAGGGTATCAGCGGACCGGGACTCGCGTCCCGGCCATGTGCTGCGTCGGCAACCGTCGCCCGACGCGGCCTTTGAGGGACGGAACTACGGGGCCGGGCGGCCAATCTCCATCGCCCGCGGCTTCATCAGGAGCAAGAAATGGGTTCGTTTAGCATTTGGCACTGGCTGATCGTGCTGGTCATCGTCATGCTCGTGTTCGGCACCAAGAAGCTGCGCAACATCGGCACCGACCTGGGTGGCGCGGTCAAGGGCTTCAAGGATGGCATGAAGGACGGCAATGGCAACGCGGCCGAGGAGCCGGGCGCCCCGGCCAAGGAACTGCGCGATACCACCACGATCGACGTGGAAGCCAAGGACAAGTCGCGCCAGCAGTAAGCCGAATTGCCTGAATTCCTCATGGCGGCCGCGTTCGATGCGGTCCGCCCCCCTCGTGTCCCTGGCTCCATGTCCGCATGATCGATCTCGGCATTTCCAAGCTGGCACTGATTGGCGCCGTGGCGCTCATCGTGATCGGTCCCGAACGGCTGCCCAAGGTGGCACGCACCGTGGGCGCGCTCGTCGGGCGCGCGCAGCGCTATATCAATGATGTGAAGGCGGAAGTCAGCCGCGAGGTGGAACTGGACGAACTGCGCAAGATGCGCACGGAGTTCGAGGACGCCGCGCGCGACGTCGAGCGCACGATCCACAAGGAAGTGAACGAGCAGACCCAGGCGCTCAACGAGGCCCTGGGCGGCACCGACACGGCGGCTTCCGACGCCGGCAGCCCCGGCGTGGGTGGCGGCTACGTGCCAAGCTGGGACGCCGCGCACAAGTCGCACAACGGACGCAAGAGCTGGCGCGTCAAGCAGGGCGCGCGGCCGATCTGGTTCAAGCGTCAGCAGGGTACGCGCGTGTGGGTGCAGTCTGGTGCCGCACGTGTGAAGCGGCACCGCCCGCCCACCGGACGTTCCCGCTCGTTCTTCGAGTAACCATGCCGTGCTGCGCCGTCCCGCTGCCGTGCAGGCTGGCGGCGGCCGCCACGATAACTACGATGCCAGCCAGCGCGGCTGAAGCGGCTACGCCATGAGCGACTCCCCCTCCCAAGACCCCAACGACGAATCCCAGCAGGAAACCTTCATCTCCCACCTGATCGAGCTGCGCGAGCGGCTGGTCAAGGCGGTGGCGGGGGTCATCATCGTCTTCCTCAGCCTGATCTACTGGGCGCCGCAGATTTTCAACCTGTTCTCCGCGCCGCTGATGGAATCGCTGCCCAAGGGCGGCAGGATGATCGTGACGGATGTCACCGGCTCGTTCTTCGTGCCGATGAAGGTGACAATGCTGGTGGCGTTCCTGATCGCGCTCCCGTGGGTGCTCTACCAAGTTTGGCAGTTCGTGGCGCCGGGCCTGTACCAGCATGAGAAGAAGCTGATCATGCCGCTGGTGAGCAGCAGTTACCTGCTGTTCCTGTGTGGCGTGGCATTCGCCTATTTCCTCGTGTTTCCCACCGTGTTCCATTTCATGGCGCATTACAACGCGCCATTGGGCGCGGATATGTCCACGGACATCGATAAATACCTGAGTTTCGCCATGACGACGTTCCTGGCGTTCGGGATTACCTTCGAGGTGCCGGTGGTGGTCATCGTCCTGGTGCGATTTGGCGTGGTGGAGCTCGAGAAACTGAAGCAGATCCGCCCGTATGTGATCGTCGGGGCCTTCATCGTCGCCGCCGTGGTGACGCCGCCCGATGTGATGTCGCAGTTGCTGCTCGCGGTGCCGCTGATCGCGCTCTACGAACTGGGCCTGTTGCTCGCCCGATTTGTGACCAAGCAGCCGCTTGGAACGCCCGCTCCGGGCGAAAATCCCGCCGACTGAGTTCCCCGTTACTTGTAACGGAGATGTTTCTGCCACGTCCGAATGGGCGGTTTTGCACCAATTTGGGGAAAAATGCTGCGTTTGTTGTTGCTTGATGACAACAAACCACGTTGGTAAACCGTGTTTACGGCGAAAAAGTCTTCTGGCGGGCAGGGGGGGTGTCACATAATACGACGCAGACGTGAAGGTTAATGCGTCGCCCAAGCACTTGGGCAACCAAGATTTCCCAATCAGTTGACAAGGAAAGTGTCGATATGAAGATGAAACTGTTTGCAGCTGCCGTTGCCGCCATGGCCGCCGGCGGTGCGTATGCCCAGTCGAGCGTGACCCTGTACGGTGTGGTTGACGCTGGTATTGAATACCAGAACCACCAGCCGAACGTGTCCGGTAGCCACGACGTTGTGCGCCTGAACTCGGGCAACATGTCCGGCAGCCGTTGGGGCCTGCGTGGCGTGGAAGATCTGGGCGGCGGCCTGAAGGGCGTCTTCGTCCTGGAAAGCGGTTTCAGCGTTGACACCGGCACGTCGGGTCAAGGCAACCGTCTGTTCGGTCGTCAGGCTTTCGTTGGTGTGCAAAGCAACTACGGCACGCTGACCCTGGGCCGTCACCAGACGCCGTTCTATGACTTCGGCCTGGCCTTCGATCCGATGGCCATCGCTTCGAACTACTCGATCACCTCGCAAGGTACCGAGTTCCAGTCGCGTGCTGACAACTCGATCAAGTACATCGGCAAGTTCGGTGGCCTGACCGGTAGCCTGCTGTATAGCCAAGGCACCAATACCGGTGCTACCGCTACGTCGGCTACGGCCTACCAAGGCACGGCTGGTGAAGTGCCGGGCAACTACAAGCTGGGTCGTTCGTACTCGGCCAGCCTGATCTACGCAGCAGGTCCGTTCTCCCTGGGCGTGATCTATGACGAGACGAATCCGGGTATCGCTGCTCTGCCGGGCGACGCCAAGATCCGCCGCGCTTCGGCTGCTGGTACGTACGCCTTCGGCCCGGCCAAGGTGTTCGCTGGCTACCGTTGGGCGAAGGCTCAAGACGGCGCACGTCTGCCGGGCGGCACGCTGGCTGACGGCACGGTTGCTGCTGACCGTTCGAACCTGTACTGGCTGGGCATGGGTTACCAGCTGACCCCGGCTCTGTCGCTGACGGGTGCTGCGTACTACCAGGACTTCAACAACACCGGTTCGGATCCGTGGAGCTTCGTGGCTTCGGCTGACTACGCTTTCTCGAAGCGCACTGACGCTTACCTGAACGTGGCCTACGCCCTGAACAAGGATGGTTCGACCCTGGGCCTGTCGGGCACGGGCGCTGCTGGTTCGGGCTTCGGCGCGACCAACGGCTCGGCCAACCAGTTCGGCGCTGTGGTTGGTGTGCGTCACAAGTTCTAATTTGACGCGGGTGTAAGCCCGCATCAGATTCGGCTTGATCAGAACGCCGGCATCCGAAAGGATGCCGGCGTTTTGTTTTGTGACGTGGGATGGGAGCTGGCTGATGGCGCACCAGGTGCCCTGGCTTGATCGGCAAAGCCTGTAAGGCCCCCCCTACCTTAGGACTCGCGGCGCGGGTTGCACAGCCTGCCCGTGGCTTGCAGCGCTCAGCCGGCGCTGCCCTCAGCTCAGGATCCTCGCTCCTCGCTCCAACAAAAAACCCCCGCCAGCTACCCGGCGGGGGTTTTTGCATCCAGGGCTACCAGGTGCTTCAGCGTTCCTTCAGCATTCCATCAGCCTTCCGGCCAGTCCTACTCTTCCTCATCCAGCGGCATCGCGCGCCGTGGCGGGGGAGGGCGCTTGCCGATGGTCACCGTGACGTCAGCAGGTTTGCCGCGCCGAATCACCTTCATTTTGACGTCGGCGCCCGGCTTGAGCTGCGCAATAGCATTGAGCAGCGCGGTGGTATCGGAGATCACCTGGTTATCCACCGATACCAGCACATCACCCGGCTTCACCCCGGCCTTGTCCGCCGGTCCGCCCTGGACCACTGCCGCGATCAGTGCGCCGTCCTTGGCATTGAGCCCAAACGACTCGGCTATCTCGGGCGTCAGGTCCTGCGGCTCCACACCAATCCAGCCGCGAGTGACCGTGCCGGACGAAATGATCGATTCCATTACCTGCTTGGCGGTAGAGACGGGAATCGCGAAGCCAATCCCCAGCGAGCCGCCCGAGCGCGAGTAGATCGCCGTGTTGATCCCGAGCAGGTTGCCCTGTGCGTCAACCAGCGCACCGCCCGAGTTGCCGGGGTTGATCGCCGCATCGGTCTGGATGAAGTTCTCGAAGGTGTTGATGCCCAGGTGGCTGCGGCCCAGCGCCGAGACGATACCCATCGTCACGGTCTGGCCAACCCCGAACGGGTTGCCGATGGCCAGCACCACGTCGCCGACCTTCACGTTCTCGATCCGGCCCAGCGTGATCGCCGGCAAGTCATTGAGCGTGACCTTGAGTACGGCCAGGTCGGTTTCCGGATCGGAGCCTACGACCTTGGCGTTGGCCTTGCGGCCATCGGTCAGGGCGATCTCGATCTCGTCGGCCCCGTCCACCACGTGGTGGTTGGTTAGAATATAACCCTCGGCGCTGACGATCACGCCCGAGCCCAGGCTGGACACCGGTTCCTGGCGCTCCGGCAGCCGGTCGCCAAAGAAGAACCGGAACCAGGGATCCTCGGTTTGCGGATTGGGCGACCGCCGCGAGCCGTTCTTGCTCGTGAAGATATTCACCACCGCAGGCATGGCCTGGCGCGCGGCGTCACTATAAGAGCCCTCGGCCGCGGAACCCGTCACACTCGGCACCACTTCCTTCAGTGCCACAATCGGTGAGCCCGATTGCACGGCCACCCGCCCGCGCTGCAGCCACTCGGGTTTCAGCGTGGCCACGACGAACCACACGGCCAGCACCACGGTGACAGCCTGGGCGAAAAAAAGCCAGAATCGGCGCAACATATTGGAGTTTTGAGCAGAAAATGAAAACAAAAGAGCTTGAATTGTACTTGAACGATCTACTGGAAGTTTCTCGTTTCAAGGACTATTGCCCGAACGGCCTCCAAGTGCAAGGTAGATCGGAGATCACCCACGTGGTGACCGGCGTGACGGCCAGCCTGGCCCTCGTCGACGCGGCGATCGAGGCCGGCGCCGATGCCATCCTGGTCCATCACGGCTATTTCTGGAAAAACGAGGACGCCCGGGTCATCGGCCAGAAACATGCGCGCCTGAAACGGCTGCTTGGCGCCGACGTCAACCTGATGGCTTTCCACTTGCCGCTGGATAACCATCCCGAACTGGGAAATAACGCGCAGCTCGGCCTGCAGCTTGGCTTCATGCCGAACGGCCGTTTCAGCGATGATCAACTGGGCTGGACCGGTACGCTGCCGCAGCCGATGCCCCTGCACGCGCTGGCCGCGCATGTCGGTGCGGTGCTCCAGCGCGAGCCGCTGGCGATTGGCGACCCCGATCAGATGATTCGCAAGGTGGGCTGGTGCACGGGCGGCGCGCAAGGCTATTTCGACGCCGCCGTGGCGGCTGGCGTCGATGTGTACCTGAGTGGGGAGGTCTCGGAGCAGACCACGCACCTCGCGCGTGAGAGCGGCGTGGCCTACCTGGCCGCTGGCCATCACGCCACGGAGCGCTACGGCATCCGCGCGGTGGGGGAGCACCTGGCGCAGCGTTTCGGGCTGCGCCATACTTTCATCGATATTCCGAACCCGGTCTGAGCCGGGCTCTGGGCTCCGGGGCGCGGCGCGCGGTCAGGCGCGCGGCGTCTTCAGGCTGTCGCGGATCTCGCGCAGCAGCACGATATCTTCGGGCGTGGCCGCCGGCGCGGCCGGCTCCTCGTGCTTCGCGGCCATCCGGTTGAAGGCGCGGACCATCATGAAGATGATGAACGCGAGGATGACGAAGTTCACCACGATGGTGAGGAAGTTGCCGTACGCGAAGACCGGCACGCCGGCTTTCTTCAGCGCATCGAGCGTATGCGGCACGCCGGGAGGCGGGTCCGCAAGCATGACGAACATGTTCGAGAAGTCCAGTTTGCCGATGATGCGGCCGATCACTGGCATGATCAGGTCATTGACGACGGAATCCACGATCTTGCCGAAAGCTGCGCCGATGATCACGCCGACGGCAAGATCAATCACGTTGCCGCGCATCGCAAAAGTACGGAATTCGCTGATCATGCTCATTGGTTATTCTCCGCTTTGTTGTTTCAGATTAACGTTTGCGTTTGACAAAGACTGCATCATCGCACCCCTGAGCGCAAGCCCGCGCGCGGGATTCGCGCTGCCATGACCGATTATCGACCAGTCGGCTATCGGTAGTTCGCCTATCGTCGCGGGATGTGCCTCAGGTATAATTTTTGGTTGACGCAAGATCTAATTGATGACATCCCCTGGGGTTTGGAATGAGTGACCAGCAAAACGTGAAGAACGTGGACAAAGGTCGCCGCAATTGGTTGATCGCGACATCTGTCGCGGGCGGCGTAGGAGGCGTAGCTGTAGCAGTGCCCTTTGTCAGTACCTTTGCACCGTCGGAGAAGGCCAAAGCCGCCGGGGCACCTGTCGAGGCCGATGTCGGTGGCCTCAAGCCCGGCGAGATGATGACCGTGGAATGGCGTGGCAAGCCGGTCTGGATTCTTCGTCGCACCCCTGAAATGCTGGCCTCGCTCCAGAAAACCGATAGCGAGGTGGCTGATCCGAAGTCCGCTGTGCCATTCACGATGGAGACGCCGGACTACGCCAAAAACGAGACCCGCTCCCGTGCCGAACACAAGGACCTGCTGGTCGTCGTCGGCATCTGTTCCCACCTTGGCTGCTCGCCGTCCGGTCCGTTCGCGTCCGGCGCCAACCCCCAGCTCGGCGCCGACCCCGGTTTCCTCTGCCCCTGCCACGGCTCGACGTTCGACCTGGCGGGCCGCGTGTTCAAGAACAAGCCGGCCCCGCAGAACCTTGACGTCCCCCCGTACCAGTTCCTGTCCGACACCAAGATCGTGATCGGCAAGGACGAGAAAGGAGAAGCCTGATCATGGCGGCCGAAAAAGAAGTCAAGACCACCGGGCTGCTGGGCTGGATCGACGCCCGTTTCCCCGCCACCCAGCTCTGGGAAGATCATCTCTCCAAGTACTACGCGCCGAAGAACTTCAACTTCTGGTATTTCTTCGGCTCGCTGGCGCTGCTGGTCCTCGTGATCCAGATCGTCACCGGCATCTTCCTGGTGATGAACTACAAGCCGGACGGCACGCTCAACGCAGCCGGCATTCCAGTGGCGTTCGCCAGCGTGGAATACATCATGCGCGAGGTACCGTGGGGCTGGCTGGTGCGCTACATGCACTCCACCGGCGCCTCGGCGTTCTTCGTCGTGGTCTACCTGCACATGTTCCGCGGGCTGCTGTACGGTTCGTACCGCAAGCCGCGTGAACTGGTCTGGATCTTCGGCTGCCTGATCTTCCTGTGCCTGATGGCCGAGGCGTTCATGGGCTACCTGCTGCCATGGGGCCAGATGTCGTACTGGGGTGCGCAGGTGATCGTGAACCTCTTCTCGGCGATCCCGGTGATCGGCCAGGACCTGTCGCTGTTCATCCGCGGCGACTATGTGGTGAGCGATGCCACGCTGAACCGCTTCTTCTCGTTCCACGTGATTGCGGTGCCGCTGGTGCTGCTGGGCCTGGTCGTGGCGCACATCATCGCGCTGCACGAAGTGGGCTCCAACAACCCGGACGGCGTGGAGATCAAGGCCAAGAAGGACGAGAACGGCATCCCGCTGGATGGCATCCCGTTCCACCCCTACTACTCGGTGCATGACCTGCTGGGCGTGGGCGGCTTCCTGTTCTTCTTCTCGGCGGTGATCTTCTTCTTTCCGGAAGTGGGCGGCTATTTCCTCGAAGCCAACAACTTCTTCCCGGCCGATCCGCTGAAGACGCCGCCGCACATCGCGCCGGTCTGGTACTTCACCCCGTTCTATTCGATGCTGCGCGCCACGACGTCGAACTTCCTGCCGGTGCTGTGGCTGTTCTTTGCGGTGGTGCTGGGCATGGTGGTCCTGCGCAGCAAGGATGTGCGCGTGAAGATCGGCTCGGTGGCGATCCTCGTGATCCTGGCGGCGGGCTTCTACTTCATCGACGCCAAGTTCTGGGGCGTGCTGGTGATGGGTGGCTCGGTGGTCGTGCTGTTCTTCATGCCCTGGCTCGACTGCTCGCCGGTCAAGTCCATCCGCTATCGTCCCGCCTTCCATAAGACCATTCTGATGGTCTTCGTGGTGGTGTTCCTGGTCCTCGGCTACCTGGGTGTACAACCGCCGTCGCCGGTGGGTGAGAAGGTGTCGCAGCTCGGTACGCTGCTGTACTTCGCCTTCTTCCTGACCATGCCGCTGTGGAGCCGTGCCGGCGAGTTCAAGCCGGTGCCGGAGCGTGTCACGTTCCATCCGCACTAAGCGCCGCGCGACCCCCAAAAGAGGACAAGGACACAAGATGAAAAAGTTGCTTTCGATCTTCGCACTGGTCGGCGCGTGCTTCGCGGCCATGCCCGCGATGGCTTCCGAGGGGGGCTACCCCCTGGAGCCGGCGCCGCTCGACACCAGCGACGTATCGTCGCTGCAGCGCGGTGCCAAGCTGTTCGTCAACTACTGCCTGAACTGCCACGGTGCGTCGATGATGCGCTACAACCGGCTCAAGGACCTGGCACTGACGGACGACCAGATCCGTCAGAACCTGCTCTTCACGGCCGAGAAGGTGGGCGAGACGATGACGATCGCGATGCCGCCGAAGGACGCCAAGACGTTCTTCGGCGCCATGCCGCCGGACCTGTCGGTCATCGCCCGCGCCCGCGGCAACGACTGGCTCTACACCTACCTGCGTACCTTCTACCGTGACGACACGCGCGCCACGGGCTGGAACAACCTCGTCTTCCCGGCTGTCGGCATGCCGCACGTGCTGTGGGAACTGCAGGGCCAGCGCACGGCCAAGTTCGCCGAAGTGGAAGAACACGGCCAGAAAGTGCACAAGTTCACCGGCTTCGAGCAGGTCACCCCGGGCAAGCTGAGCACGCAGGAATATGACCAGGCCGCAGCCGACATCGTGAACTACCTGAACTGGATGGCCGAACCGGCGCAGAGCCACCGCAAGCGCCTGGGCGTATGGGTGCTGCTGTTCCTCGGCGTGTTCACGGTCTTCGCCTGGCGCCTGAACGCGGCATTCTGGAAGGACGTGAAGTAAGTTGTAACAGCCGTCTGCAGTGGCCGGCAGGGTCGGCGCGGAAGTTGCACTGTTGCAGCACCGCGCCGGCCCTTTTCCGTTGCGGATCGGCAGTGCAGGTGGCTTGGGCGTCGCTTTCGCTATTTGTAACTTATTTGCTTTTCGATGGGGCGTTCTGACAGAATGTTTGCCCTGTCCGATCTAGCGCTGCCAAGTTCGCCGTCATGCACTGCATCCGGCGACTTTACACCCAAGGAATTCAACCATGATGGTGTTGTATTCGGGTACGACTTGCCCGTTTTCCCAACGTTGCCGCCTTGTCCTGTTCGAAAAGGGCATGGATTTCGAAATCCGCGACGTTGACCTGTTCAATAAGCCGGAAGATATTTCGGTGATGAACCCGTACGGCCAGGTGCCGATCCTCGTCGAACGTGACCTGATCCTGTACGAATCGAACATCATCAACGAATATATCGACGAGCGCTTCCCGCACCCGCAGTTGATGCCGGCCGACCCGGTGCAGCGTGCACGCGCCCGCCTGTTCCTGTTCAATTTCGAAAAGGAACTGTTCACCCACGTGTACGTGCTCGAGAACGAGAAGGGCAAGGCTGCCGAGAAGAATCACGAGCGCGCCCGCGCCGCGATTCGCGACCGCCTGACGCAGCTCGCACCGATCTTCGTGAAGAACAAGTACATGCTCGGTGAAGAGTTTTCGATGCTCGACGTCGCCATCGCGCCGCTGCTGTGGCGCCTGGATCACTATGGTATCGAACTGTCGAAGAACGCCGCGCCGCTGCTCAAGTATGCGGAGCGGATCTTCAGCCGCCCGGCGTACATCGAGGCGCTGACCCCGTCTGAAAAGGTCATGCGTCGTTAAGACGGTATCGACGCCACCGGAAGCGTAATGTCTGAAACATCCACCAAGCCCTACCTGATCCGCGCCATTTACGAGTGGTGTACAGACAACGGTTTTACGCCGTATGTCGCCGTGTTTGTCGACGGGAATACGAACGTGCCGCGCGAATTCGTGAAGAACAACGAGATCGTGCTGAACGTGAGTTTCGACGCGACAAGCGGGCTGGACATGGGTAACGAGTGGATCGGCTTCAGCGCACGCTTTGGTGGTGTGTCCCGCAAGATCGACGTGCCCGTGGAAAACGTGCTGGCGATCTACGCGCGCGAAAATGGCCAGGGCATGGCGTTCCCGGTGGAGCGCAGCATCCCCGAGACGCAGGCCGCCACCGAGCGCGAAAACAATCCCCCGCCAAAGCTGGCGCCGGTGGATGCGGACACGCCGGTCACGGCCGAAGAGGGCGGCACGGACGACGATCCGACCCCGCCCCCGGTGCCGCGAATCGGCGGCAAGAAGCCGTCGCTGAAGGTGGTGAAGTAGCCATCGTCAAAGTGGATCGCATGCAGTAGAATCGCGGTCTGCATCAAAATGCCGGCTTAGCTCATCAGGTAGAGCAGTTGATTTGTAATCATCAGGTGGCGGGTTCGAGTCCTGCAGCCGGCACCAGATAAAACAAGGGGTTACAGCAAGCGCTGTAACCCCTTGTCCGTTGTAAACTGCTTGGTTTTTCGATCGGAAACCGGCGGTATGTCCCATCTGCCACGGCGCACTGCCCATAGCGGCCCGACGCTCGTTCGGCTCCTGTCTCGCCTGATCCACGTCGATGCCGCGGAACCTGCCAGTTCCCTCTCCCACCAGCTAAGCCAATGGCTCGGGTGGACGGACGCCATCGCCCTGTCCGCCGCGCTCACCAGCCATCCGGCGCCGGGATCGTCGCTGCCGCCGCGCCCGGGGAATACCGAGGCGCGCGATGCCGTGCGCGTGCGCGCCGCGCTGGCCAATGCGATTGTCGATGACGGTGCATCCGGCGCGCGGCGCCGTGGGCCGGGGCGGCCAGCCGTGCCGGCGGAGTCGCCTGACGCGACGGTCGATTTCGCGGTCTATCGTCACAGATATCTGACTACGCAACAAACCATGGCGACGGACATCGGCATTTTGCGAGCTCGGCTGCGCAAAGCATTGACCGCCCGCCAGCCCGTGATGGCGAAGCTGGCGATGGTCGATACGGTCATGGAGCGCGTGGTAGGCGCACGCGAGCAGAGCCTGCTGTCGAGCGTGCCGGGGCTGTTGGAAACCCATTTCGAGCACCTGCGCCAGGCCTCCGGGCATGCGCCCGGCGCCTGGCTCGCGCAGTTCCGCAAGGACATGCAGGCCGTTCTGCTGGCCGAACTGGACATCCGTTTTGAACCGGTCGAAGGGCTGCTCGCCGCCCTGCGCGCTGGCTAACCGCATAGACATGAACAGAATTCTTCCTCATATCGTCGCCTTCATGGCGGGTCTCGCCGTCGTTTGCTGGATCGGTGCCGGCTACGCGGGCGCGAACGCGCTCGCCCTTGGCGTAACGCTCGTGATCGGTGCCTTCTACGTGACCGGCGCGTTCGAACTTCAGCGCTATCGACAGGCGACGGCCTCGCTGGCGCATGCGGTGTCGAAATTGTCCGAGAGCCCGGCAAGTCTCGGCCACTGGCTGGACACGCTCCCCGCCGGTCTGCGCGATGCCGTCCGGCTGCGCGTCGAGGGCGAGCGCGTGACGCTGCCCGCACCGACGCTGACGCCATATCTCGTCGGATTGCTAGTCCTGCTCGGCATGTTCGGCACCTTCCTCGGCATGGTGGCCACGCTGCGCGGCACTGGCATGGCCCTGGAAGGCGCGACGGACTTGCAAGCCATGCGCGCCTCGCTGGCGGCGCCGGTGAAGGGGCTGGGTTTCGCGTTCGGCACCTCGGTGGCGGGCGTTGCCACGTCGGCGATGCTCGGCCTGATCGCCGCGCTGTGCCGGCGCGAGCGCATTGAAGCGGTGCGGCAGCTCGACACCCGGATCGCCACCACGCTGCGCCCGTTCTCGCGCAGCCATCAGCGCGATGAAATGTTCCGGCTTGTGCAACGTCAGGCCGAGGTCATGCCGACGCTGGTCGACCGTCTGCAAGACATGATGGCCACGATGGAGCGCCAGAGCCGGACCCTGGCCGAGCGCCTTGCCGCGAGCCAGGAGGCGTTTCACGGTTCGACCGAAGCGACTTACACGCGGCTGGCATCTTCTGTCGAAGAAAGCTTGAAAACCAGCATAGCCGATAGCGCGCGCGTGGTCAGCGCGGTGGTCGAGCCCGCCGTCAGGGAGACGATGGCCGGTCTCGCGCATGAGATGTCGGCCTTGCGGGACACCGTCTCCGGGGCGGTGCGGCAACAACTCGAGGGCATTTCGACAGAATTTGCGACAACCACCGCCAATGTCGCCGATATCTGGCAACAGGCGTTGGGCGAACATCGGCACGCAAGTGAAACCCTGACCCGTGACCTGCGCCAATCGCTCGATACTTTCGGTGAAGCCCTGGTCCGCGAAAATCAGCAAGCACTGGCTCAAACTTCGTCTAGTTTCGCCGCGCAATCGACTTCGCTGGCGGCGGCGGTGACCCAGTCGCACGCCGATCTTCAGGTCCAGTTGCAGGCCCGCGACGAACAGCGTCTGACCGCGTGGACGGATGCGCTCGGCGCCATGGCCGCCGCGATTGCCACACAGACACAGGCGCAGGCCAGTGAGACGATTGCGGAAGTGTCTCGCCTCGTCGAGGCGACGACAGCGGCCCCCAAGGCGGCGGCCGCCATCATCGAGGAGTTGCGGGAGAAACTGTCCGAAGGACTCGTACGCGACAACGCAATGCTCGCCGAACGCGGCCGCCTGCTGGCATCGCTCGAAACCCTGCTTGATGCCGTGAACCATGCCTCCACCGACCAGCGCGTTGCGGTTGACGGGCTCGTGACGACCACGGCCGAGTTGCTCGAGCGCGTTGGCGCCCGGTTCGCCGAGTCGGTCGAGTCCGAAACCGAACGCATGGCGACGATTGCCGCGCAGGTGTCGTGCAGCGCTGTCGAGACCGCCAGCCTTGGCGAGTCGTTTGGCGCCGCCGTGCAGGTGTTCAGCGATGCCAACGGGCAACTGGTCGCGCACCTGCAACGCATCGAGGCTGCGCTCGACAAGTCGATGGCGCGCAGCGACGAGCAGCTCGCCTACTACGTGGCGCAGGCGCGGGAGGTTGTCGATCTCAGCATGCTCTCGCAGAAGCAGATTCTCGAAGACCTGCAACGGCTGGCAGCACCGGGCGCGGCCAACGGACCGGGCGCGGAGGCCGCATGAGCGAGGACCTCGACGCCGGCGTGGAGTCAACCGCGCCGGTCTGGGCCGTCTTTGGCGACCTGATGTCCGTGCTGCTGGGCGGCTTCGTGCTGATCCTGCTTGGGGTGATCGGCTTCCAGATGGAGCTGTCGGCCCGGCTCGAAGCCGAGGTCAAGCAGCGGCAGGAGGAGATGCAGCGGCGCGAGACGCTCGAGAAGGCGCTCGCCGGGCCGCTTTCGGCGGGCCGCGTGACGCTCGTGAACGGGCGCATCGGCATTAGCGGGAACGTGCTGTTCGCGGTGAATTCGGACCAGTTGCAGCCAGAAGGGCGCGAGTTGCTGAAGGGCCTTGCCGCGCCGCTGGGGGCCTACCTGCATGCGCGTGACGAGATCCTGATGGTGAGCGGCTATACCGATGACACCCAGGTGCGCGACAGCAATCGCCGCTTTGCCGACAATTGGGAGTTGTCTGCCCAGCGCGCACTGACCGTGACGCGTGGGCTGATCGAGGCGGGCATTCCCGCCGCGATGGTGTTCTCGGCCGCGTTTGGCGCCGAGCAGCCGGTGGTGCCGAATGCCGACGCCGCGAGCCGCGCCAGGAACCGCCGCGTGGAGATCGCGCCGATTCCGAGAGTGTCCACGGGGGCGGCAAAGTCTCATGGCTGATTTGGACCCGCGCCAGGACCCGCGCGCTCGTCTCGCCGCCTGGCGCGAGAGCGGCGCCGACCGGATCGACCCGGTGCGCTTTCGGCTGCTGGAAGCGCTGGCGCGGCGCTCGTCGAACCAGCATGGCGAAGCGCGCGAACTGCTCGATGCGCGGCTGGCACACCTCGTGGCCGCGTATGGCGACGCGCTCACGCACGCTGCCCCGCGCGCCGACCGGCCAGCCAAGCCAGATGCCAGCCCGCTCGGCGGGCTTGTGGCATACATCGCGGCGCGCTCCTCGGCCAGTGCGCTGCCACCTGTCGCTGGTGCGCAACGCGGTCCCGAGCCGGCGCCGGCCCTGATCGACTATTTCCGCGACAGCTGGGCGCGCGTCAGCGCGGACCGCCAGTTGCGCGAGGCACTGGACAGCGTGCCGGCGAACGCCGGGCCGCTCAATACGAATCATCTTGTACATGGCGCACTTGCGCTGATGCGGGACGTGTCGCCGGGCTATTTCCAGCGTTTCCTGTCCTATGTCGATGGTCTGGCGTGGCTGGAACAGATGAACCCCGGTGCTGTGACTCCGGCCGAGCCAACAGCCCGCCGCGCCGCCAGCGCCCCAAAACGGCCGCGCGTCAAGCGCCGTGCCGCCGAAGCCGACCCCCTTGCCTGATCGCCTATGCTTGCACGCATAATGTGTCGCATACATTTGGGATAACAACAGGAAGGGTCAATGATGCAAAACAATCAGAGCATGGGCGGCCTCGCGCGCCTGGCGCGTCTTGCCGCGGCGGTGGCCGTCGCAACGCTTGCCGCCTGCGGCGGCGGGGGGGATGACGACGGCGGTTCGGTCGTCCGCGTCTCGGAGGTTGCCGCCACGACGAGCAAGTCCACCGCCAGCGTACTCCCCACCACGCGCTGGATGCCAGCCGTCACGGACACGTGGCAACTCCAGCTCCAGGGCAGGCTCAACACGTCGTACAACGCCGTCGTGTTCGATTTCGACCTGTTCGACACCCCGCAGTCCACCATCGACACGCTGAAGTCCCAAGGCAAGCGCGTGGTCTGCTACTTCTCCGCCGGTAGCAGCGAGAACTGGCGTTCAGATTATTCTCAATTCACGGCCGCTGACCAGGGCAATCCGCTCGATGGCTGGGCCGGCGAGCGCTGGCTCGACACCCGTTCCGCCAACGTCCGCAGGATCATGACGGCGCGGATGGACCTGGCGAAGTCGAAGGGGTGCGATGGCATCGACCCGGATAACGTCGACGGCTACACCAACAACCCGGGTCTGCCGCTGACGGCCGCGACGCAGCTCGACTACAACCGCTTTCTGGCCACCGAGGCCCACGCGCGCGGGCTGGCCATCGGACTCAAGAACGATATCGACCAGGTCTCCCAGCTTGCTGGCGATTTCGATTTCGCGGTCAACGAGCAGTGCTTCCAGTACAACGAATGCGGGGTCTACGCGGCGTTCACCACGCAGGGCAAGGCCGTGTTCAATGTGGAATATGCGACGAAATGGAAGGACGCCACGCGGCGCGCCACGCTCTGCGCGAAGGCCCAGGCGCTGAACCTGCGCACGCTGGTGTTGCCGCTGAAGCTGAACGATAACTTCCGCTACACCTGCGACTAGGCTGTTGCAATTGGGGGGGGGGCGGTGGAGGCCGGCGGGGCGTGCCTCAGTCTGGCGTCTTGCCGGTCTTCTCCAGCTCGCGCCAGGCCAGGAACAGGCGCGTATCGAATTCGAGCTGGTGATAGCGTGGCTCCATGTGCTCGCAGAGACGATAGAACGCCTTGTTGTGGTCGCTCTCTTTCAGGTGGGCCAGTTCGTGGACGACGATCATGCGGAGAAAGTCCGCTGGCGCCTCCTTGAACAGCGACGCCACGCGGATTTCCTTCTTGGCCTTGAGCTTGCCGCCCTGCACGCGCGAGATGGCGGTGTGCAGGCCGAGCGCGTGCTGCGCGGTGTCGAGGCGCGCGTCGTAGCCCACCTTGTGCAGCGGCGGCGCGCTGCGCAGGTATTCCTGCTTGATGTCCGACGTGTAGTCGTACAGCGCGCGATCCGTCTGGACCGTGTGCGGCGCCGGATAGCGCCGCGCAAGGTGATCCCCCAGCCCGCCCGCCGCGATCAACGCGCGCACCTGGTCGAGCACCCCGGGCGGATAACCACCCAGGAAGCGCATCGGATCCTTCACGCCGGGGCGGCAGCCTTCGCTCACAGACCCTTCCTATTTAGTGGTGATGATGGTGGTGGTGCATCCAGCTGTTATCCACCGAGTTCACGAACGACTCGACGGCGTCCTTGTCCCCGGTGGCATGGCGCATCATCTCGCCGCACTTGCAGAAACCCTGGTACGGCAGGATGTGCGAGCAGGCCGACGTCTTCTGCAGATACAACGTGACGGGTTTGGTGCACTTCTTGCACTTGAACTTCAGGGTAAGGGCAGCTTTCATGGCAATTCGGACCGATTGTCGGAGGACTCGCGAGATTCGCGGGATAAAGGCGACATTGTAACGATGCCCGCGAATCAGCGTGGATCGCTGGTTTTCGACGGGGCAATCCGGAACGGCTCGATTTCGTACTGCTCGCCATGCTTGCGACAGTCGTCGGCGATGGAGATCCACCAGTCCACCGTGACGATATACGTGCTGCCGTTGATGTCGTTCTCGGTGGCAACGGTGTCGCGGCCGAGTTTGAGATTTCGGCGGGCCATCGTCAGGGCTTTCAAGCGGGTGTCGGCGTAGAGGCTGGGGTCCCAGAGCATCATCAGCCGTTCTTCTTCCCAGACCACCCAGGCCAGTTCGTTGCCGCTGGGGAATTTATAGCCCACGACACAAAAGCGATTCCGCTCTCGGTTTGCTCTCTCTATCGCGAGGAGGTACTTGATTGTCGCCCTTGGGTCTAGGTAGCCCGGATCAGCGGAGACTCTGAACCGCCCGGAGGCATTGCCGGCAACAGCATCAGGTAGATCATGATTCGCTTGTGTACTGCTCCACCCTAGAAGTGCGCATAGCAGGAAGCCCCAAGGCGCTATCTTCATTGACGCGGCTCCGTGATCGCGAACGGCTCGATTTCGTACTGCTCGCCATGCTTGCGGCAGTCATCGGCGATAGAGATCCACCAGTCGACTGTGACGAGATAGGTGCTGCCGTTGATGTCGTTCTCGGTGGCTACGGTGTCGCGGCCGAGCATTAGGCTGTGGCGCGCCATTGCCAAGCCGGCCAGCCGCATGTCCGCGTCAGAGCTTCCTCGCCAGAGCAGGAGGGTTCGCTCCTCCTCCCACAAGGTCCAGACCACCAAATATCCTTGCGGCATCCTGTAGCCAACAGTGCAAAATCGATTGCGCTGTTGGTTCTTGCCGCTACTGGCGACCAGATAGCGAATGGCTTTAGCGGGATCCCTGTAATAGGGGTTCGTCGAAGCTCTTGTGCGTCCCGTTGCGGTTTCCGAAACGGCGTCCGGTAGCTTGTCTTTGGCCATGGCATTTATCGAGCAGAAGGCCAAGAGAGCCAGGATTGTCTTTCTCATGGAAGTCGCCCTATTTTTTGGCATTCAACTGCGCAAGAAACGACTTGGTCAATGTTTAGAACTGCTGGCCTCCAAGTTGTTGAAATGGCTCGAAATTGGGCCCCGGTGGCTTTGACGGAAGCGTTCGCCATGCGTACATCTCGCCGGCAGATGGGTCGTTTCCAAAATGCTTTCCACTGGCGACCGCTATCGCATTTTCCACGTAGGTTCGGAAGGCCGCGTTTTTTGCGTGCGTACCGTCGTTCGCAATGTTCATGGTTTTGTTCAGCAGAAGCGCCGGACGGTCCGCAATGATCGGGTAGCTTTCGAAACCCTCTACCTGATTGGGTGCCTTGATAAGATCGGTCAAGCTGGTGGCACCGCGCGCTGCAAAATGTGTTGCCCCGAGGCGTAGCCGATTACGCATGACATGCACCATCCATTGCATGCACTTGAGCGCCTCATCCAGACTGCTGAATTTGTCGCTATCGGGGTTCGCGTTCTCCACCACCAACATCCGCGCCAGAATCCCCGCCTCGGTCCCCGCATCCGGTAGTTCCAGCCTTGGCAACACCTCCACCGTCAGCCTCGGCGTATTCGCATCCCGCTGGGTGGTGCCATATATATAGGCATCGACATGCACCACCCGCCGGCTCACGATGCCGGTTTCGCTGACTTCGATCTTCAGTTGTTGCTCGATATCCCGGTCATTGACCTTGAGCGGGAGGATTCTCAAGGTGGAGTCGCTGCTCCGGAAGGCGAGATGCCTGCGGTTCGGGCCCAGGCCCGAGACCCTGAAAGGGAGTTGGTTTCCAGCGATGAGCGTGATTTGCGCGCCCATTGCCGCGCCGCTGCGGCGCAATAGTTTTGCCATGTCGGGTCCGATCCAGTGGTGAACCCGCCTGATTCTCCGAACCGCTCCTTGCCTCTGCAATGAGACGAGTCTGAAATTGGGCGCCATTTTTGCCGCGCTCGCGGCACGCCGGCCCCGCCCATCCGCCTGCTACACTCCCGCCATTCCTAGTCACACACCGCACACCTCCATGGCACAGTACGTTTTCACCATGAATCGCGTGGGCAAGATCGTTCCGCCCAAGCGTCACATTCTCAAGGACATTTCGCTGTCCTTCTTCCCCGGCGCCAAGATTGGCGTGCTGGGCCTGAACGGCTCGGGCAAGTCCACGGTGCTGAAGATCATGGCTGGCCTGGACAAGGAGATCGAGGGCGAGGCCACGCCGATGCCGAACCTGAACATCGGCTACCTGCCGCAGGAACCGCAGCTCGACCCCGAGCAGACCGTGCGCGAGTCCGTGGAAGAGGCGCTCGGCGGGGTGTTCGAGGCGCGCAAGAAGCTTGACGAGATCTACGCGGCCTATGCCGAGCCGGACGCCGATTTCGACGCCCTGGCCGCCGACCAGGCGAAATACGAAGCCATCCTGGCCGCCAGCGACGGCAACAACGTCGACCTCCAGCTCGATATCGCCGCCGATGCGCTGCGCCTGCCGCCGTGGGAAGCCAAGGTCGGCCATCTGTCCGGTGGCGAGAAGCGCCGCGTGGCGCTGTGCCGCCTGCTGCTGTCGCGCCCGGACATGCTGCTGCTCGACGAACCGACCAACCACCTGGACGCCGAGTCCGTGGACTGGCTCGAACAGTTCCTCACGCGCTTCCCGGGCACCGTGGTGGCCGTGACCCACGATCGCTACTTCCTCGACAACGCCGCCGAATGGATCCTGGAGCTGGATCGCGGACACGGCATTCCGTGGAAGGGCAACTACAGCTCGTGGCTGGACCAGAAGGAGCAGCGCCTGAAGCAGGAGGAGTCGACCGAGTCGGCGCGCCAGAAGGCACTGAACAAGGAACTGGAGTGGGTGCGCCAGAACCCCAAGGGCCGGCAGGCCAAGTCGAAGGCGCGTCTGGCACGATTCGACGAACTGAACAGCCAGGAATACCAGAAGCGCAACGAAACCCAGGAGATCTTCATCCCCGTGGGCGAGCGTCTCGGCAACGAGGTCATCGAGTTCGAGAACGTGAGCAAGGGCTATGGCGACCGCCTGCTGATCGACAACCTGAGCTTCAAGGTGCCGCCGGGCGCGATCGTCGGCATCATCGGGCCGAACGGCGCCGGCAAGTCCACCTTCTTCCGCATGCTGACCGGCAAGGAGCAGCCGGACAGCGGCGAGATCAAGATCGGGCCGACCGTGAAGATGGCGTTCGTCGACCAGAGCCGCGATGCGCTGGATCCGAACAAGACCGTGTTCGAGGAGATCTCGGGCGGTTCGGACGTGCTGACCGTGGGCCGCTACGAGACCCCGTCGCGCGCCTACATCGGCCGCTTCAACTTCAAGGGCGGCGACCAGCAGAAGCACGTGGGCACGCTCTCCGGTGGCGAGCGCGGCCGGCTGCACATGGCCAAGACGCTGATTGCCGGCGGCAACGTGCTGCTGCTCGATGAACCGTCGAACGACCTCGACGTGGAAACGCTGCGCGCGCTGGAAGATGCGCTGCTGGAATTCGCGGGCTGCGTGATGGTGATTTCGCACGATCGCTGGTTCCTGGACCGTATCGCCACGCACATCCTGGCGTTCGAGGGCGATTCCCACGTGGAATTCTTCCCAGGCAACTACCAGGAATACGAGGCGGACAAGAAGCGCCGCCTCGGCGAGGAAGGCGCCAAGCCGAAGCGCATCCGCTACAAGCCGATCGCGCGTTGATCGTGGCAGCCCCTCTCCCGCCCGGGGGAGGGGCCTGCGCAGGCATTACCCCCGCACCAGCCTCACCTTCGTGATTTCCGAAGGCGCCCCGAAGCGTTTCGGCGGCCCCCAGTAGCCCGTTCCGCGGCTCACATAGACCCACAGGTTTTCATGCCGGTTCAGCCCATGCACATAGGGCTGCTGCATCGGCACGAACAGGTTCCACGGCCAGAACTGCCCGCCGTGGGTATGTCCGGACAATTGCAGCTCGAAGCCGGCCGCCGCCGCCGCCGGCGCGGTACGTGGCTGGTGGGCCAGCAGCACCCGCACCGCCGCGTGTGCCGGCGCGCCGGCCAGCGCCTGCGCCGGGTCGCTGCGATGGCTATCGATGAAATGGCCTGCCGAATAGTCGGTCACGCCGCCCAGCACCAGCGCTGCGCCGCCGCGCTCCACCACCACATGCTCGTTCATCAGCACGCGCAGGCCCAGCCGGCGCAGCTCGACGATCCACGCCTCGGCGCCCGAGTAGTACTCATGGTTGCCGGTCACGACGAAGGCCCCGTGTTTGGCCGATAGCCGGCCCAGCGGCGCGGTGTGATCGGCCAGCTCGCGCACCGTGCCGTCCACCAGGTCGCCGGTCACGGCCACCGCATCGGCCTGCAACTGGTTCACGCGGTCCACGATGCGGTCCAGGTAGGGCTTCTTGATCGTCGGGCCGACGTGGATATCGCTGATCTGGGCGATGGTGAAGCCGTGCAGCGCCTCGGGCAGGTTGGGAATCGGCACATCCACCTCGACCACCCGGGCCAGCCCGCGCGCATTGAAATAGCCGACCACGCTGACGAACAGCGCCAGTCCCAGCACGGCCACCGCGCTGTCGGGCAGCAGGGCGGGTGGATGCCAGCCCACGGCCAGCGTGCCCAGCAGGAACAGGTCGCGCGCCACGGTCAGGATCAGCAGCGTTGAGAAGAATCCCATCGCCAGCATGCCGAGCCAGGAAATCCGGTCCGCCCAGGGCGGGGTCAGGCGCCGCGCCAGCAGCGCGGTGGGCAGCAGCAGGGCCGAGATGACGAGCCACAGCGCGCCCAGGCAGGCCACGGCCATCGGCACGGGCAGGTCCGGCAACAGCCGCACGCCGATATAGCCATGCAGGAGCGCCGTGATGGAGGCGGCAAAGAGGATCGAACGGCGGGGCGGCAGGGCGCTCATCGGATGGCCTTAGGCATCGTAGTTATCCGAAGAAGGTGAGGCTGGCATAACGCGGCTTCAAGGGCCGGGGGCCAGATTCAGAGGATTCTCAAGCGAAGCAAGATGCACACCCGGCCCCCTGCCGGGCGGCGCGAACCGTACCCAGTGCTGCGGTGATCTGCGCCGTTTCATCGTACGAAGTGAATGTTTTCGAGAGGGATTGTTCCGCCTGGGCGCCTCCATTAGATTCCTCTCAGCAGCCCGGTTGTGCCGGATGCTGCGCAATTCGACGGAGTCGCCATGTCGTTCCGCTTCATGCGTGGGTTGTCCTGCCGGGCGATGGTCGCCCTGGCCTTGCTGGGCGCCGCCGCGCCAACCCTGGCTGCACAGCCGCCGGCGCGCTCGCCGCTCACCCCACTGACGTGGCCGCGCAACTTCGATACCGCCGGCGACCACATCGAGCTCTATCAGCCAGAGATCGAGAAATGGGATGGCACCCGCATGTCGGGCCGGGCCGCCGTGGCGGTGGGCCCGCGCGATGGCACGCCGACCTACGGCGTGGTGCATTTCTCGGCGACCGCCGATATCGACAAGCCCTCGGCGCTGGTCCAGCTCTCCCAGATCCAGATCGAAAGCGTGGAAGTCCCCACCCGCCCCGATGCGGCCGACACGGTGCGGCAGGCGGTCATCGCGCGGCTGCCGGCCAAGGGGCTGACGGTGCCGTTGGACCAGTTGCAGGCCAGCTACGCGGTGTCCCAGCAACTGGGTCGCGCGGTGCGCGTGCCGGTGAAGAACGATGTGCCGCAGATCCTGTTCGCCACCACGCCGACCTTGCTGGTGCATGTCGATGGCGAGCCCGCGTGGCGCGCCGTCGGTGGCACCTCGCTGGAACGGGCGATCAACAGCCGCGCCCTGCTGTTGCGCGAAGCCGGCGGGGAGCTCTGGCTCAACGCCGCCGGTTACTGGTACAAGTCCGAATCGGCGGGCGGTGCGTGGGCCGTGGTGCCGTCGCCACCGGCGGCACTCCTCGGCGCGGCCAGCAAGATCCGGGCAAACAAGGCCGAGCCGAAGCCTGATCCGATGTTGCCCGCCAGCGGCAAGCCGCCCGCGCAGGCGCCGGCCGTGCTGCTGGCCACGCAGCCGGCCGAACTGGTCGTCACCAGCGGCGAGCCGAAGATGACCCCGGTGGGCGGCACCAGCCTGCTCACGCTGTCCAACGCCGATCACGCGGTCTTCGTCGATCCGTCCACCAATCAGTATTACGTGCTGCTCTCGGGCCGCTGGTTCCGCGCGCCGATGCTGACCGGGCCGTGGACGCACGTCACCGGGAACCAGTTGCCGGCGGACTTCGCCAGGATCTCGCCGCAGGACCCCAAGGCCAACGTGCTGGTCTCCGTGCCGGGCACGCCGCAGGCGCGCGAGGCCGAGATCGCCGCCACGATTCCGCAGACCGCATCGGTCGCGCGGGCCAAGGCCACCGTGGCCGTGGTCTATGACGGCACGCCGAAGTTCGTGCCGATCACCGGCACATCGCTGCAATACGCGGTGAACACGGGCACGCCGGTCATCGAGGTGGATAGCAACCACTATTACGCCGTGTCCAACGGCGTCTGGTTCACGGCGAGCGTGCCGGGCGGACCGTGGCATGTGGCCACCGAGGTGCCGTCCGCCCTCTACACCATCCCGCCAAGTTCGCCGATCTACTACGTCACCTACGTGCGGATCTACTCGGTCACGCCTGAGACCGTGGTGGTCGGCTACACCCCCGGCTACATGGGCGTGGTGGTCAACCCCGACGGCACCGTGGTCTACGGCACCGGCTACGTCTACCCGCCCTACGTGGGCGCCTACTACTACGGCTACCCCGCTACCTACGGCTATGGCGCCGGGTTTGCCGTGGGCGTGACCGAAGGCTTCGCGTTCGGCTTCGCGGCTGGCGCCATCTGGGGCGCGGCGTCGCCGTACTGGGGCCCCTACTGGTGGGGCGGCGGCTACGGCTGGAACTACGTCAACGTGAACCAGGCGAATTTCTATGGCCGATGGGGCCAGGGCACGGTCACGCACGCGCAGGGCTGGAACGCGTGGACCGGCACCCAGTGGCGCGGCACGGCGGGCTCTGGCTACAACCCGGCCACGGGCGCGCGCTACCAGGGCAGCCGGGGCGCCGCGTTCAATCCTTATTCGGGCGACTACGCCGCCGGGCGGCAGGGCTCGTTCTCAAATCCGTCCACCGGGCGTGAGGGTGCCGGGCGCGGCGGCGTGGTCGGCAACGAATACACCGGCAACTACGCCGGCGGCCGGCAGGTGGCGGGCTACAACGCGCAGACCGGCCGGGCCGGCGCCGCCGAGTTCGGCGTGGCCGGCAACACCCAGACCGGCGACCGCACCGCCGCCAGCCGTGGCGTGGTGGTCAATCCGAACAAGAACAACGCCGTGGCGTGGAACAACGGCAATGTCTACGCCGGCCACGACGGCAACGTCTACCAGCGCACCGACGATGGCTGGCAGCAGCACACCCCCAACGGCTGGCAGCCGGTGCAGCCGGTGCAGCCAAACAGCGACGTGCAGAACCGGCTCGACCAGCAGCGCCAGGCGCGCGACGTGGGCCAGCAACGCTTCGGCAACTCCGCGCAACAGTGGCAGGGCCGTGGGGGCGGCTTCCAGGGCGGGGGCGGACGCTTCGGGGGCGGCGGATTCGGTGGCGGAGGCGGCGGAGGCGGTCGTTTCCACGGCTTCCGGCGCTGACCGCGCGCAGTCTCGAACCGGCCTGTCCGCAGCGTCTCGATCCAACGAATTTGTTAAAGGCGGCGACGAAAAGATTGAATGGTGACGCTGCCGACACCGCTTTAACCTGCCCACACGAACGTTGTGCGGCATGCCGCGCAGCGAGGCCCAACCGCAGCGGAGCGGCACATGAAACTGCTTTCCCCCCTCGTCCTGGCTGTTGCCGCGCTCGGCCTGGGTGCCTGCAAGAAATCCGAACCCCCGCCGGCCGCCCAGCAGGCCGTGCCGGTGCAGGTGGTCAAGACTGCCGCGCAGGACCTGCCGGTGACCTTCGACTTCGTCGGCCAGACCGAGAGCGACCAGGCCGTCGATATCCGCGCCCGCGTGGCCGGCTTCCTGATCAAGCGCAACTACACCGAAGGCGCGGTGGTCAAGGAAAACCAGTTGCTGTTCGAGATCGACCACAAGCCATTCCAGGTCCAGCTGGACGCCGCCCGGGCGCAGCTGGCCCAGCAGAAGGCCCGGTTCGAGGTGGCCCGCGCCAACCTCGCCCGCGTGAAGCCGCTGGCGGCGCGCAACGCGCTCTCGCAGAAGGACCTCGATGATGCCAACGGCAACTTCCACGAGGCCGCCGCCGGCGTGGAGCAGGCCCAGGCCGAGGTAAAGACCCAGGAACTGAACCTGTCCTATACCTACGTGCGCTCGCCCGTGGATGGCGTGTCCAGCTTCGCCGTGCTGCCGGTGGGGGCCTATGTCAGCACGTCCAACAGCCTGCTGACCACGGTCTCCACGCTCCAGCCGATGCGGATCAACTTCAGCATCTCCGAGCCCCAGACGCTTGAATTCCGCGCCCAGCGCGAGGCGAAGTCGCTGGTGGTGCCGCCTGACGAGCAATACACGGTGACCGTGGTCATGGCCGATGGCAGCGAGTATCCGCACAAGGGCCGCATCGCCTTCGCCGACGCCACCTACAACCAGCACACCGGCACCTACCTCGTGCGCGCGCTGATGCCGAACCCGGGCGGCCAGTTGCGGCCCGGCCAGTTCGTGCGCGTGCTGGTCAGCGGCGCGAGCCGGCCCGGCGCCATTGTGGTGCCGCAGCGCGCGGTCATGCACGGCCCCAAGGGCGATCTGGTCTACGTGGTGGACAAGGACAACAAGGCCCAGCCGCGGCCGGTGATGGTGGGCGAGCTGTCCGGCTCGATGTGGCGCATCGCCAAGGGCCTCCAGCCGAACGAGACCGTGGTGGTGGACGGCGCCGGCAAGCTGGCGGCCGGCGTGCCGGTGCGCGTGACCGGCGAGGCCCCGCCTGCGGCGGTCGGCGAGGGCAGCCGCCCGGCCACGGCCTCTGGCGGTGCCCCCGTCAGCGCCCCGGTCGCCCCGGCCGCCCCGGCCAAGACCTGAACCGGAGCGCCCCATGATTTCCGCCTTCTGCGTCAAGCGGCCAATCTTCGCGGTGGTGATGTCGATGATCATCGTCATCGGCGGCGGCGTGGCAATGTTCGCGCTGCCGATCGCCCAGTACCCGGACATCACCCCGCCCCAGGTCACGGTCAGCGCCACCTACGCCGGCGCCGACTCGGACACCGTCGCCCAGACCGTGGCCGCGCCCATCGAGACCCAGGTGAACGGCGCGGACAACATGATCTACATGCAGTCCACGTCATCGCCCACCGGGTCGATGACGCTCAATGTCTACTTCGACATCGGCACCGACCCGGACACCGCCCAGGTGCAGGTGCAGAACCGCGTGAACCTGGCGCTGCCGCAGCTGCCCGAGGCGGTGCAGAAGACCGGCATCAACGTGGAGAAGCGCTCCACCAGCTTCCTGCTGCTGATCGGGGTCTATTCGCCGGATGGCCGCTTCGACCAGCAGTACATCAACAATTACGCGAACCTGTACGTGCTGGACGCCATCAAGCGCGTCAACGGCGCCAACCAGGCGCAGATCATGGGCTCGGCGGACCTCGCCATGCGCATCTGGCTGCGGCCAGACCGCATGGCGGCGCTCGGCATCACCAGCAAGGACGTGCAGAACGCGGTGCAGAGCCAGAACGAGCAGTTCGGCGCCGGCAGCGTCGGCCAGTCGCCGAACGCCAACCCGGTGGAGCTCTCGTTCCCGCTGGTCACGCCGGGCCGGCTGACCACGCCCGAGCAGTTCGAGAACATCATCCTGCGTGCCGATGCCACGGGCGCCGCCATCGTGCGGCTGCGGGACGTGGGTCGCGCCGAGATCGGCCAGCAGCAGTACATGCTGCGCTCGGCCCTGAACGGCAAGCCGGCGACGATCATCGCGGTCTACCAGCAGCCCGGCTCCAACGCGCTCCAGGTGGCCAACGACGTGCGCAAGACGCTCGACGAGATGGCCAAGACCTTCCCGGCCGGCGTGGCGTACAAGGTCTCGCTGGACACCACCGAGTTCGTCAGCGCCTCCATCGAGGAGGTGGTCCATACGCTGGTCGAGGCGGTGATCCTGGTCGTGCTGGTGGTCTTCATCTTCCTGCAGAACATCCGGGCGACGGTGATCCCGGTGCTGGCCGTGTTCGTGTCGATCATCGGCACCTTCGCCGGGCTGCTGGCGCTGGGCTTCTCGATCAACCTGCTGACGCTGTTCGCGCTGGTGCTGGCGATCGGCATCGTGGTGGACGACGCCATCGTGGTGGTGGAGAACGTCGAGCGGAACATGGCCGAGTTCAAGCTCTCCCCGCGCGAGGCCACCCTGCGGGCGATGGAGGAGGTGACCGGCCCGGTCATCGCCATCGTGCTGGTGCTCTCGGCGGTGTTCATCCCGGTGGCCTTTGTCTCGGGCACGACCGGGCAGCTCTACCGGCAGTTCGCGCTGACCATCGTCATCTCGGTGGTCATCTCGGGCTTCTGCGCGCTCACGCTCTCGCCGGCGCTGGCGGCGCTGATCCTCAAGCCGGGGCATCACACGCCGTGGCGCGGCTTTGTCTGGTTCAACGAGCGGTTCGACCGCCTGGTGCACCACTACGGCGACTGGGTGCGCACGGTGATGCGGCGCTCGGTGGTCGCGCTGGCGATCTTCGGGGCGATGCTGCTGGCCACGTGGCAGCTGTTCGCGCACATCCCCACGGCCTTTGTGCCGTCCGAAGACCAGGGCTACATCCTCGTGGCGGTGATCATGCCGGACTCCGCCAGCCTGGATCGCAGCGAGAAGGTCACCTCGCAGGTGGCCGAAATGTTCCGCAAGCACCCGGCCGTGGAGGATGCCTCCGCGCTGACCGGCTACAGCTTCATCGACAGCCAGTACAAGACCAACGCCGGCACGGTGTTCGTCGGCATGAAGAGCTTCAAGGACCGGGGTTCCGCCGATCTGGGCGTGCCGGCGATGCTGGCCGAGATGACGCCCAAGCTGCGCGCGATTCCCGAGGCGGTGATCATCCCGGTCAATCCGCCGTCGATTCCCGGGCTGGGCTCGCAGGGTGGCTTCGAGTTCTGGATCCAGAACCGGGGCACCGGCAACACGGCCGAGCTGGAAGGCGTGACGCGCCGCTTCATCCAGGCGGCGGCCGCGCACAAGGAGCTGGGGCGGCTCACCAGCACGATCCAGTCGGCATCGCGCCAGATGCGGGTGGAGGTGGACAAGGAGAAGGCCGAGACCATGGGCGTGCCGATTGCCGATGTCTACGGCACGCTGCAGACCCAGTTCGGCTCGCTCTACGTCAGCCAGTTCACGCAGTACAGCCGCGTGTGGCAGGTGATCCTGCAGGCCGAGCCGCAGTACCGGGCCACGCCGACCAATCTCGAATACCTGTACGTGCGCGGGCGGGACGGCAAGATGGCGCCGGTCTCCGGGCTGCTGAAGACCTACTACTCCAGCGGGCCGGACCTGCTCTCGCGCTTCAACAACTTCCCGGCGGCCAAGATCACCGGCGATGCCGCGCCCGGCCACAGCTCGGGCCAGGCGCTGGCGGCCATGGAGGCCGTCGCCCGGGAGGTGCTGCCCGCCGGCTACAGCTTCGCCTGGAGCGGCGAGGCGTTCGAGCAGAAGAAATCCGGCAACACCACCACTATCGTCTTCGTGTTCGGCATCGTCATGGTGTTCCTGATCCTGGCGGCGCAGTACGAGTCGTGGTCCTTGCCGCTTTCGATCCTGACCGCCGTGCCGTTCGGCATCTTCGGCGCCTTGATGGCGATCCTGCTGCGGGGCTTGTCGAACGACGTGTACTTCCAGATCGGCATGGTGACGCTGATCGGGCTGGCGGCGAAGAACGCCATCCTGATCGTGGAATTCGCGGTGATGAAGCACAAGGAAGGGCTCTCCCACGCCGATGCCGCCGTGGAGGCCGCCAAGCTGCGCCTGCGGCCGATCGTGATGACCTCGCTCGCCTTCATCCTCGGCGCGGTGCCGCTGTTCATCGCCTCGGGCGCGGGGTCGAACTCGCGGCACTCCATCGGCACCGGCATCATCGGCGGGATGATCGCGGCCACCTCGCTCGCGCTGCTGTTCGTGCCGCTGTTCTCGTGGCTGGTGGGCACCGCCGCCGACAAGTGGGCGGCCCGCCGCCCGCGCAGGCGTGTGGCGCCGTCCACGTCATCCACCGCTGGGGAGCCATCATGAACGCCGTTCTGCGCAGCACCGCGATGTCGGCCGCCTGTCTGGCGATCCTGGGTGGCTGTGCCATCGGCCCGGACTACGCGCGGCCGGAGGCGGCCGAACCGCCCAGCTACCGGATCGATGCCGGCGTGCTGACCGTGGCCGCCGACAGCGACTGGTGGAACAGCTTCAACGACCCGGTGCTGACCGCGATGGTGGAGGCGGCGCTGCGCAGCAACTACGACGTGCGCATCGCGGCGGCCCGCATCGAGGAATTCCGGGGCCAGCTGATGGTGGCGCGCTCGGGCTTCTATCCGCAGTTGAACGCCACCGCCTCGGCGGCGCGGCAGAAAAGCGGCTCGTTCAACGGCACGCCGTTCGCGGCGCTGGGCGGCCCGCGCAACAGCTACGAGACGCTGCTGAACGCCAGCTGGGAGATCGACCTCTGGGGCCGCATCCGCCGCCAGGCCGAGTCGGCCGAGGCCAGCCTGTGGAATGCCGAGTACACCCGGCGCGGCGTGGTGCTGGCGCTGGCGGCCTCGGTGGTGCAGGGCTACGCCACGCTGCGCGGGCTCGATGCGCAGCTCGACGTGGCGCGCGCCACGCTCGACGCACGCGGCCGCGCGCTGGACATCTTCCAGCAACGCTATCAGGGCGGTGTGATTTCGCAGGTGGAGCTGTCGCAGGCGGAGAACGACTTCTATTCGACCGAGGCGACCATCCCGCCGCTGCGCACGTCCATCGCCCAGACCGAGAACGCGCTGTCCGTGCTGCTGGGCCGCGAGCCGGGGCCGGTGGAGCGCGGCAAGCCGGTGAACGCGCTGATGGCGCCGGCCATCGGCGCCGACCTGCCAGCCGCGCTGCTGGCGCGCCGGCCGGACGTGCTGCAGGCCGAGCAAACCGCCGTGGCCGCCAACGCCCAGGTGGGCGCCGCGCTGGCGCTGTTCCTGCCATCGGTCAATTTGTCGGGGTTCTTCGGCGCGCTGGCCACCTCGCCGGCGGGCCTGTGGCAGAGCGCCTCGCAGATCTGGGGTTTTGGCGCCAACCTCGCCCAGCCGGTGTTTCAGGGCGGGGCGATCCGGGGGCAGGTGAACACAGCCGAGGCGGTGCGCGATCAGGCCATGCTCGGCTATCAGTTCAGCGTGCTCAATGCGCTGGCCGATGTGAACAACCAGTTGTCCAACGGCCTGGAAACCCGCAACCGGCTCGGCAGCCTGCGGCGGCAGGAGCAGAGCCTGCTGATCTACGCGGACCAGTCCAGCGCGCGCTACGAGGGCGGCTATTCCAGCTACCTCGAGGTGACGGACGCGCAGGAGAAGCTGTTTACGGTGCAGCTGGCGGCGATCCAGGGTCAGGTCGATGTGCTGACCGCCACCGCCGCGCTGTACAAGTCGCTCGGCGGCGGCTGGCCGGCCATCCCCAGCGACGTGCGGGACGCCGGCCTGACCGGCGACGCCCGCGCCACTGTGCCGCCTCCGCCCCCTCCCGCTAAATAGAAGTCCCTTCCCTCAGCGCGGCGACCACTCGCCGCGCCGCACGCCCAGCGCCGTCACCAGCCCATAAGCCGTGATGCCGAGCGCCACGCCGAGGAAATGGCCGTCGATGCCCATCCCCGCCACGTTGGCGAGCAGCCAGCCGCCCCCGGCGGCCAGCGCGATGCGGCACAGCCCGGCGGCGATGGGGCCGCGCATCCGCCCGGCGCCCAGCGAGGCGAAGTAGAGCGCCATGCCCAGCCCGAAGCCGCCGAAGGCCGGCCCCACCCAGGACAGCGCCCGCGCGGCAATTTCGCGGACTTCGGCATCGTCGGTGAACAGCGCCGCGAACGACATCGGCGCCAGTCCCACGGCGGCGCCCACGGCCCCCGCGATGACGAGCGCGATCAGCGCGCCCACCCACGCCGTGCGGCGCGCGGTATGCCAGTCCCCGGCACCCACGGCCCGGCCGACCAGCGCGGTCAGCGCCGAGCCCACGCCGAATGCGAGCGGGATCATCAGGAATTCCAGCCGCGCCGAAATGCCATACGCGGCCACCACCGAGGTGCCGTAGTGGCGCAGTTGCGCGGTGACGAGGATGGTCGTCAGGTTGGCCACCGAGGCCAGCGCGCAGGCCACCAGCCCCACTGACAGGATGCGATGGAACAGCGCGCCGGACGGCCGCACACGTAGCGTCGGCACGAAGCCGGCGCCCCCGCGCAGCACCACCCAGGCCATGGCCAGCGAAGCCGCCCAGGACACCGCCGCCAGCGCCGCGCCGATGCCGGCGAGGCCCATGCCCATACGCTCGGCGAAATACCACGACAGCACCGGGAACACGATCCACATCACGCACAGCACGCGCGCGGCCAGCGCGTGGCGCCCGCCGCCGCGCAGCACCGAGGCCAGCGTGTTGGTCAGCCAGGCGGGCACCGCGCCCACGCCGAACAGCCAGATCGCGTAGGTGGCGGCGGCCTCGGCGGTGGTGGGGCCGGCCACGGCGCCGAACACGGCATGCGGGAAGCCGGCCAGCGCCACGGCGAAGATCAGCCCGGCCACCACGGCGATGATCACCGCGTGCATGACCAGCGACGAGGCGTCCTCGCGCTTGCCGGCCCCGAGCGCGCGGGCGATGGCGGACACCACGCCGCCGCCCATCGCGCCGGCGGACATCTGCTGGAGCAGCAGCGCGAACGGCAGCACCACGGCCCAGCCGGCCAGCGCGGCGGTGCCCTGGCGCGCGGCCAGCCAGGTTTCGATCAACTGCGCGCCGGCCTGGAGAAAGGCCACCAGGCTGGTCGGCGCGGCCAGCACGGCAATGCGGCGGGCCAGTTCGGAGGCGGGAACGGGATCGGCAGGGGCCTGGGCGCCCGCGCCGAGGGTGAGGGCGTCGGGCTTATTCATGGTCGATGGCCTCCGTGCCGGCGCCGGCTTCGACGTTGTCGTCCGCATTGCCAAAGCGCGCGCGGATGTAGCGGCCCGCGCCGGGGCCGGGCAGTACGCGCAGGTCGTCCACGGTGATCGTGCTGCCATCGGGCCGGGTCAGGCTGCCGGCGACGATCTCGCCGCCGTCGCGCTTGTCCTCGAAGATCGTCGGCGGTCCCTTTTCATCGGCCAGCCAGCGCTCTGCCCAGTGCTTGAGCGCCACGTACACGGGGAAGAAGTCGCGCCCCATCTGGGTCAGCGTATAGATATGGCGCGCGCCGCCGCCCGGGGCGGGCGACTTCTCCAGCAGGCCATGGCTGACCAGCGTCTTGAGCCGTGCGCTGAGAATGTTCGGCGCAATGCCGAGGTGCCGCTCGAACTCGTCGAAGCGCGTGGTGCCGTAGTAGGCCTCGCGCATCAGCAGGATCGCCCAGCGCTCGCCGAGCATCGCCATCGAGCGTGCCACGGGGCAGGGCATGTTGGAAAAATCGGTCGGGGCCATGTCTCCTCTTTTTACTTTTGGCTTGCAAGTTGAGGGGAGAATAGCTTGCAAATTGAAAGTTTGCCAGCCCGTTTTCTAGGATGTGCTGAAGACGTCGAGCCCGGCAACGGCCTCCCGCAGGAACGAAATCAACGCCCGCGTGGCCATCGACGGATGCGGATTCGGCGTGGTGATGATGTAGAGCCGGTTGCCCAGCCCTTCGGGCTTCCAGTCCGGCAGCACGGGCACCAGTGACCCGCGCCGCACATCCTCCCAGCCGGCGTAGACCGGCAGCAGGCTGATGCCGTGGCCTTCCCGCACGGCACGGATCAGGAAGGGAAAGTGTTCCGACTGCAGGTAAGGGGTGACCTCGACGTTACGTCGCTCCGGCCCATGGGCGGTGTCGCGTCCCAGAGTCAATGAGAATCGTCTGGTTGTGTAGGGCGGACAGAGAAAACGACATGCGGCGAGGTCGGCGGGCTCCCGCACGGGCGGCACCTGGGCGAGGTAGCCCGGTGAGGCGCACAACTGCCAGCGGATGGCGCAGACCTCGCGCGCCACGGTGTCCAGCGGCGGTTCGGAGGTCACGCGCAGCGCCACGTCGATCTCGGCGGCAATCAGGTCTGTCACGCGGTTGGCGAAGAACACGCGCAGCGAGATGCCCGGGTGCCGCTCGGCAAACTGCAGCAGCAGCGGGGCGATAAAGGCGTCCCCCAGCCCGGTGGGTACGCTGACCCGCACATGGCCGCGCAGCGTCTTGCCCAGGCTGTCGATCTCGGCCTGCGCCGCCGCCACTTCCTGCAGGATGCGCAGGCCATGCTCGTAAAGGGACTGCCCCGAGTCCGTCATCTCCAGCCGCCGCGTGGTCCGCCGCAGCAGTTGCGTGCCGGCCTGATCCTCAAGCTGGCCGAGTTGCCGGCTGATCTGCGAGCGCGTGACGCCGCGCCGGCGGCCCGCTTCGGCAAGGTTGCCGGCTTCCACGATGTCGACGAAGGCCTGAATCAGATTGAGGTCCATGCGCGATGTCTGAAAGATTGTAAAGTCTGGCGCAACATTGTGATTCCGAAATGCCGGATTGTCGATGTCGGCAGCGGGCCTTACGATGGCCTGCTAATTAGATGTTCAGATGTCCAGGAGACCCGCATGCCCGCAGACCTTTGGTTCGAATCGCTGCACCGACCCGGCGCGGAGGTGCTGGCGCGCGGCACGCACCTCGCGGGCGGCTTGCGGCGGCTGGGTTTGCAGGAGGGCGACGTGGTGGCCGTGCTGCTGCGCAACGACCCGGTCTTCGCCGATGTGATCTTCGCGTGCCGCACCGCTGGCACCTATTACTGCCCGATCAACTGGCACTTCACGGCCGAGGAAGTGCGCTTCCTGCTGGAGGACAGCGGCGCGCGCGTGCTGATCGCCCACGCGGACCTGCTGCCGGCGCTCCGCGCGGTGGTCCCCGCTGGGGTGGCCGTGCTCGCCGTGGGCGGCACCCATCCCGGCACCCATCCCGGCACCGCCGCCGACGCCATCGATTACGAACCCTGGCTGGCAGCCCAGACCCCGTACGACGGCCCGCGCGTGGCCCCACGCGGCCATCTGGCCTACACCTCCGGTACCACGGGACGCCCCAAGGGCGTGCTGCGCGAAGCCGTACCGCTCGACCAGCTCGACGATCAGCTCACCCGCATGCGCTCGGTGGTGGCCAAGGCCATCGGCGTAGTGCCGGGTTGCCGCGCGCTGATGTCCGCGCCGCTCTATCACAGCGCGCCGGGCGTGTTCATCCAGAACGCCCTGCAGATGGCCGAGCGGCTGGTGCTGACGCCGCGCTTCGACGCCGAGCAGGTGCTGGCGCTGGTGGAGGAACACCGGATCGACGTGCTCTACCTCGTGCCGATCATGTACGTGCGCCTGCTGAAGCTGCCGGCGGAGGTGCGCGCGCGCTACGACCTGTCGTCGATCCGCTTCGTGGCGTCAACCGGCTCGCCGTGCGCACCCGAGGTCAAGCGGGCGATGATCGAATGGTTCGGGCCGGTCATCCACGAGACCTATGCGTCGAGCGAGGCCGGCATGATTACCGTGGCCACGCCCGAGGACGCCGCGCAGCGCCCCGGCACGGCGGGCCGTCCCGTCGACGCGGCCAGCGTGCGCATCCTCGACGAAGCGGGCCAGCCCTGCGCGCCGGGCGAGACCGGCCTGGTCTACGTGCGCCAGCCGGCTTACCCGGACTTCACCTACCTGAACAACGACGCCGCGCGCCGCGCCATCGACCGCGAGGGCCGGGTCACGCTGGGCGACCTCGGCTACCTCGATGCCGATGGCTACCTGTTCATCTGCGACCGCGCCTCGGACATGGTCATCTCGGGCGGCGTGAACATCTACCCGGCCGAGATCGAGCATGAACTGATGCGCTATCCGGGCGTGGCCGACTGCGTGGTGTTCGGCGTGCCGGACGACGAATACGGCGAGCGGCTCCACGGCGTGATCGAGCCAATGCCGGGCGCGGAGATCGTGCCGGCGGCCGTGATCGACTGGCTCAAGGCGCGGCTGTCGGGCTTCAAGGTGCCGCGGACGATCGAGATCACCGCGCGCCTGCCGCGCGACGAGACCGGCAAGCTGGCCAAGCGCCGGCTGCGCGACCAGCACTGGGCGGGGCGCCAGCGGCGGGTCTGAACCCCGGCCCGGCGCACCCGCCTTCTATATATATAAAACCAGACAGGAGACAACCATGCATCGCACATTCGCCCACCTGGCGGCGGGGGCGCTCGGCCTTGCGCTGGCCATCGGCCACGCACCGGCCACCTTCGCGGCCTGGCCCGAGCGGCCGGTCAAGCTGGTGGTGCCGTACACCCCGGGCGGCTCCACGGACCAGTTCGGGCGGGCGCTGGCCGAAGGCATGGCGCGCGACCTGAAGCAGCCCGTGGTGGTGGAGAACCGCCCCGGCGCCAACACCATGGTCGGCACGCAGAGCGTGGCGCGCGCCCAACCGGACGGTTACACCATGCTGATGGGGACCAGCGCGAGCATGGTGCTCAATCCCATGCTGTACAAGAAGACCGGCTACGACCCGAAGGACTTCAAGGTCATCGCCATCGGTATCGAGGTGCCGCTGGTGGTGGTCACCAATACGCAGGTGCCGGCGGCCAATATCCGGGACTTCGCGGCCTATGCCAAGGCGGCGGGCGGCAAGCTGAACTACGCGTCCGTGGGGCTCGGCAACCCGCTGCAACTCGCTACGGAGATGCTGAAGTCCGAGCTGGGCATCGACATGACCCACGTGCCCTACAACGGCAGCGCACCGGCGCTGTCGGCGCTGCTGGCCAATGACACCCAGTTGATGGTGGATGTGGTCAGCACCTCGCTGCCCCATATCAAGGCTGGCAAGCTCAAGGCGCTGGCCGTGACCAGCAACGCGCGCCTGGACGTGCTGCCCAATGTGCCGACGGTGGCCGAGAGCGGCTATCCGGGCTTCCATGCAGCCACGTGGTTCGGCCTCGCGGTGCCCGCGCAGACCCCGCCGGAGGCCGTGGCCCGGCTCCAGGCCGCCGCCGCGCGTGTGTTGACCGACCCGCAGTTCCGCAACACCTTCGGCGCGCTGGGGCTGGTGGTGCAGGCGCCGCGCACGCAGGCGGAGATCGACCGCTACGTGGCCGCCGACCGCGACAACTGGGGCAAGGTTATCCGGGCCAACCACATCAGCCTGGACTGAGCCGACGGGGCGATCGGGGGCAGCTTGGGGGAGGGTGGGGGCGTATAGTACGGGGACGTTTCGATCCTCACCGCCCCCGCCATGACCGATTCCGCCGAGCCGCCTGATCCGTCCGCTTCGTCCGCTTCGTCCGCTTCGCCTGATTCGTCCGCTTCGTCCGCTTCGCCTGATTCGTCCGCTTCGCCTCCCTCGTCAGATTCCCCGACGTCCCCCCCGTCCGCCGATTCCCGCTCCGCCGCCGAGACCAGCCGCCTGCGCGCGCTGCGGCTGCAGGCCCGCCACGCGGCCCGGCGCAAGACCCGCCAGGTCAGCCGGATCTCGCGTACCTCGCTGCGCTACGGCGTGTTCATGTGCGGCGCCGGCTGCGTCGCGCTGTTCTCCATCGTCTTTGCCTATATCGCCGAACTGGCGCTGCGCTGGAACGCGCAGGTCACCACGGCCACGCCGTGGCTGGCGTTCGTGCTGCTGCCGTTCGGGCTGGCCGCGCTGCGCTGGCTGACCATCCGCCTCGCCCCGCAGGCGCGTGGCAGCGGCATTCCGCAGGTGATTGCCGCGGTCACGCTGCCGCCGGATGGGGTGGCGCAGGGCGTGCTGGTGTCGTTCCGCCAGTCGATGTGGAAGGTGCTGCTGACCACCGGCGCGCTGATGGCCGGTGCCTCGGTGGGCCGCGAAGGCCCGTCGGTGCAGGTGGGCGCGGCGGCGATGCTGGCCTGGGGCCGCTGGTGCCAGGACAAGTTCCGCTTCCGCATCGGCTTTCATCCCAATGCGCTGATCGCCGCCGGCGCGGCGGGCGGCCTGGCCGCTGCCTTCAATACGCCGCTGGCCGGCGTGGTGTTCGCCATCGAGGAACTCGGGCGCGGCACCGCCGTGCGCTGGGACCGCCTGGTGCTGTCCGGCGTGCTGACGGCCGGCTTCCTGTCGCTGGCCGTGCTCGGCAACAACCCATATTTCACTGTGAAGGTGCCGATGCTGGTGCTCCACGACGCCTGGGGCCCGGTGCTGCTCTGCGCCGTGGTCAACGGCGTGTTCGGCGGGCTGTTCGCCAAGATGCTGATCGCGGGCGTGCCGGGGCTGACGCCGTCGCGCTGGCGCGCGTGGGTGGTCGCCCATCCGATCTGGGTGGCATTCGGCTGCGGGCTGGTGGTGGCGGCGCTGGGCTGGGCCACGGCCGGGGCCACCTTCGGCACCGGCTACGAGCAGGCGTCCGCGCTGATCAATGGCGAATCCCACCACACGCTGTGGTTCGGGCTGGCCAAGCTGGGGGCCACGGTGGTGTCGTACTTCGCCGGCATTCCGGGCGGGATCTTCACGCCGGCGCTGGCCATCGGGGCGGGTATCGGCGAAACCGTGTCGCACTTCCTCTCGGGCATGACCGAGCCGCGCGTGCTGGCGCTGGTGTCGATGGCCGCCTTCCTGGCCGCCGCCACGCAGGCGCCGATCACCGCCAGCGTGATCGTCATGGAGATGACGCGCACGCAGGACCTGACGCTGTTCCTGCTGGCGGCGTCGCTGCTGGCGTCGTTCCTGTCGCGCCAGTTCAACCCGCATCCGTTCTACCACCACATGGGCCACGCGTTCCGGCGCGAGGCGATGGCCATCGGCCGCAAGGCCGCCCCGGGCTGACCTCCGGCCGACGCCGGCGGAGGGTGTCTCCGTTTCGCATCGCCCCCCCTGGCCGTTGTGGCGTGGCGACTGCCGATGTCATACCATGTGCCGCGCGCGGACCGGCAGCAGCAGACTTCCCGGCCGCGCGGTGTACCGGCGGCACACCGCGATGCGTCGGGAATCTTCTGAGGGGGAGCTGGAATGGGATCGCAACGACCGGCCGGCACGCGCCCGGCCACCAAGCCGACGACATCGACCGCCACGCATCGTCCAATCGTGCAGGACCTGGGCGCCGACACGGCGATCTGGCACACGCGCGGGCTGCAAACCAATTCCCGCATGCGCGCGCCGCTGGTCCAGCGCACGCCGCCGACGCAATTGCCGCCGAGCATCGTGCCGCGCCTGATGCTCTGGGCCGTGGTCATCGGCGTGGCCCTGATTGGCTACCATTTCCTGAAGCAAGTGCTCCACTAGGCGCTCTTGCGCGCCGTGGTAAGGTCGCGGCTGGAACCCCTGCCACGGGGTGGGCTCCAATGCGGAGCCGATTTCAGGAGTCAGTTTTGAGAGTTTCCCTCGCCGGGCTGGCCGCTGCCGCCCTGCTGGCGGCCACGGCCGCCCATGCCGCACCGAAGGCGGCCGCGTCGCAGCCTGCCGCTACCCCAGCCACCCCAGCTACCCCAGCCACCCCAGCCGCGTCGTCCACACCCGCCACGCTGTCCGCGAATGACTTGCTGGCGCCGATGCTGAGCGTGCTCGAGATCGGCAATCCGCTGCCCACGCTGCCCGATTGCGCCGATCATCGCACCCCCGATGGCCGCGACGTGACCGCGTTCTGCGTGGAATTGCGCGGCGACGGCGTGATGCGCCAGGTGGGCGTGCCGCGCGACAAGCGTCCCGCGTTCATGGATGGCGCGCGCCTGGTGGCATTCGTCGATGGCAACGCGCTGGTCGGCGTGATCGTGCCGACCGATGGCATCCGCTCGCAGGACGCCGCGGTGCAGTCGCTGACCGCGCGCTATGGCAAGCCGTTCCGGCAGGAACAGGAAGACATGAAGGACAAGGCCGGCAAGCCTGTGAAGTCGATCCATGCCGGCTGGATGCGTCGCCCGCTCACCGTGGAGCTGTACGCGATTCCCGAGAACCCGAACGAGGGCACGATCGAGCTGATGCTGCCGCAGGCGCGCGCGCTGATGGCCAATCGCGATGCCGAGGTGGACAAGGCGCTCGCCCCGCCGGCTTCGGCCCCGGCCGCGAAGAAGGCGGAAAAATCCGAGAAGTCGGACAAGTCAGACAAGTCAAAGAAGGAACCGGCCAAGCCGGTGAACCCGGGTTCTTGGTGATTGGGGGATGCGTGGCGGCGCATCCCATCCGCGCCGCCGCCATCCCTGCCTACAGCCCCTCCATCACCTTATCCAGCCCCCGCACCAGACCGCGCAGCCCGCGCACCTTGCGGATGGCCAGCAGCGCGCCGGACACGTACGGCTTCGAGCCATCGCCCGCCTCGTGCTTGAGGTGCAGCCGCTGGCCGTCCGCGCCGAAGATCACCTCGACCCCCAGCTGGTACCCCGGCAGCCGCACCGCATGGACCTGCGAGCCGGACATCGTCGCGCCACGGGTCTCCTTCGGACCGTTGACCTGATCCACCGGCACCGCCAGCGTGGCGGTCTTGACCTGGCCGAGCCGGAAGGCCAGTTCGCGCACCGTGCCGGACGGCACATCGACCTTGCCAGCCTTGGCGTAGTCGATGATTTCCCAGTGGTCGAGGTGGCGCGCCGCCATCTCGGCGAACTTCTGCAACAGCACCACCGTGATCGCGAAATTGCCGCAGGCGAGCACGCCACGGTCGGCCTGGCGCGCGGCGGCGTCGATCTCGGCGTAGTCGTCGTCGGTCAGCCCGGAGGTGCCCACCACCACATGCGCGCCATGCGCCAGCGCCTGCAGGATGTTGTGCTTGGCGATGTTCGGCTTGGTGTACTCGACGTAGACGTCATAGGGCGTGGCGCCCAGCGCCTCGATGCTGGCGGCGGCCACGCCGGGGGTGTCCGCATGGCCGGTCACCTGCGCCAGCGGCTGCCCGGCGGCACCGCGCGAGAGGCCGGCTACCAGCGTCATGTCCGGCGCGTGCGCCACGCCGCGCGCCAGTTCGCCGCCGGCCCAGCCGGTGACGCCGCCTACCGCAACGCGAATCCGATCGCTCATCGTCATCTCCTTAATCGTGGCCAAAGCGCCTGACCAAAGCGCCTGACCAAAGCGCCCAAGCATAGCGCGCTATCCGGCCGCGCGCCGGCGGTCGATCTTGCGCGCCAGCACGATCGACGTGGTGGTGTGATTCACCCCATCGAGCATGCCGATCTCGTCTAGCAGTTTGTCGAGCCGGGCGTGGGTATCGCAGCGGATCACGGCCATGTAGTCCACCGGGCCGCTGACCGAGTTCAGTTCCTCGATCTCCGGGAAGCGCTGCAGCGCGCGGACCACCGCGGGCGCCGCCTTCGGCTGCACGGACAGGCCGCAGAAGGCCAGGATGGCGTTGTCCTCCATCCGGCCGCCCAGCCGCACGCCAAAGCCGGCAATCACGCCGGTCTTCTCGAGCCGGGCGATGCGCGCCACCACCGTGGTCCGGGCGATGCCCAGCACGCGGGCGAGGTTGGCCGCGCTCTCGCGTGCGTTGCCTTGCAGCAGGGACAGCAGGTGCCGGTCGGTCTGGTCGAGGTCTGCCATAGTTTTTCGCTCGGGCTGACGTTTCGTCAGGAGTGATCGTCGATACGTCCGATTATGGGGCGCTTTCGTCGATCTTGCAGCTACAAAACGTGCGCAAGGCTGCCCATACTTCCCTTACGGATTCATGCATTTTTGAGGGGGAGCCATCATGCAACCATCCAACCTTGGTCCCGGCGCCGCGCGGGACCTGACCCAATCGCCCCGGCCGCTGTCGGTCGTCGTGCTCGGCGCCGGCAAGATCGGCCGTGTGATCGCGACGATGCTCGCGGATACCGGCGACTACCGCGTCTGTCTGGTCGACCATGACCCGCACCGGCTGGACGGCCTGCCGCGCCAGATTGCCGTGCGCGCCGGCGACCCGACCGAGCCCGGCACCTGCGCCGCCTTGCTGGCCGGGGCCGACGCCGTGCTCAATGCGCTGCCGTTCCATGCGGCCATCCACGTGGCCACCGTGGCCGCGCGGCTCGGCGTGCACTACTTCGACCTGACCGAGGACGTGGCCGCCACCCACGCCATCCGCCAGCTGGCCCAGGGCGCGCGCTCGGTGCTGATGCCGCAGTGCGGGCTGGCGCCGGGCTTTATCGGCGTGGTGGGCCACGACCTGGCGCGGCGCTTTTTGCGGGATGGCGGCGACCTGCTCGACCTGCGCATGCGCGTGGGCGCGCTGCCGCGCTACCCCAGCAACGCGCTCAAGTACAACCTGACCTGGAGCACCGAGGGGCTGATCAACGAGTACTGCAACCCCTGCGAGGCCATTGTCGATGGCCGCCGCGTGGAGTTGGCGGCGCTGGAGGGTCATGAATCCTTCGCGCTGGACGGCATCGAGTACGAAGCCTTTAATACCTCAGGGGGCCTGGGCACGCTGCCGGATACCCTGGCGGGCCGCGCGCGCCATGTCGATTACAAGTCGATCCGTTACCCGGGGCACTGCGCCCAGATGAAGCTGCTGCTGAACGACCTGCGACTGCGCGAGCGCCGGAGCTGGCTGCGCGAGATCTTCGAGCACGCCATTCCGGTGACCGAGCAGGATGTGGTGATCGTGTTCGCCAGCGCCACGGGCCACCCCGGCGCCAAAGTCGGGCAGGGTAGCCATGGCGTGCGGGGGCCGCTGACGCAAGCGTCGTTCTCGGCGCGCATCGGCGGGATGGAGGACTTTGGCGGCATCGGGCACGTCAACGCCATCCAGCTCACCACGGCGGCTGGTATCTGCACGGCGCTGGACCTCGTGGCGACGGGCGTGCTGCCCCAGTCCGGCCTCGTGCCGCAGGAAGCCATGCCGCTCGATCGCTTCCTGGCCAACCGGTTCGGCCAGCATTACAGCCATCACCCACTACAGGAGACGCTCGCATGAAAGCGCAGGACGTAGCCGCATGCTGGCAGGCCATGGGCCTGCGCCAGCCTTGGGACGATTCGCATGGCGCGGGCGAGGCGCTCGCGCTGCGCTCGCCAGTCGATGGGGAAATCTTCGGCCACCTGCCGGCCTGCACCGTGGCCGACGCCGATGCCCGCATCGCCCGCGCGCACGCGGCGCAGACCACCTGGGCGCTGACCCCGGCCCCGGCGCGCGGCGAGGTGGTGCGGCGCTTCGGCGAGGCGCTGCGCACGCACAAGACCGCGCTGGGGCGGCTGGTGGCGCTGGAGTCCGGCAAGATCCTCCAGGAAGGACTCGGCGAAGTGCAGGAGATGATCGACATCTGCGACTTTGCCGTGGGACTCTCACGCCAGCTGCACGGGCTGACGATTGCCTCGGAGCGCCCCGCGCACGCGATGCGCGAGACCTGGCATCCGTTCGGGCTATGCGGGGTGATTTCGGCGTTCAACTTCCCGGTGGCGGTGTGGGCGTGGAACGCGGCGCTGGCGCTGGTCTGCGGCAATGGCGTGGTCTGGAAGCCGTCGGAGAAGACGCCGCTGTGCGCGCTGGCCGCGCAGGCGCTGCTCGATCGGGTATTCGATGAGGCGGCGCCCCAGCACGCTGGCCTGTGCGTAGTGCTGCCGGGCGGGCGCACGCTTGGCGCGCAACTGGTGCAGCATCCGGCCGTGCGGCTGATCAGCGCTACCGGCTCCACGCGCATGGGCCGCGAGGTGGGCATGGCCTGCGCCGGGCGGTTCAAGCGCACCATCCTCGAACTGGGCGGCAACAACGCGGCCATCGTCGCGCCATCGGCCAACCTGGAACTGACCATCCGCGCGATGACCTTTTCGGCAGCCGGCACCGCCGGCCAGCGTTGCACCACGCTGCGGCGCGCCTTTGTCCACGTCGACCTGATCGAGACCGTGACCAACCGGCTGCGCCAGGTCTACGCGCGGCTGCCGGTGGGCGATCCGCTGCAGGAGGGCACGCTGGTCGGCCCGCTGATCGACATGGCCGCCGGTGACACCATGGCCAACGCGCTGGCCGCCTGCCGCGCGCAGGGCAACGTCGTGCATGGCGGCGAGCGGCTGCTGGCGGACCGCTATCCGCACGCCTGCTACGTGCGGCCCGCGCTGGTGCTGACCGATACCCAGCACGACACCATGCTGACCGAGACCTTCGCGCCCATCCTCTACCTGATGCCGTACACCTCGCTCGACGAGGCCATCGCGCTGAACAACGCGGCGTCGCACGGGCTGTCGTCGTGCCTCTTCACCGAGTCCCTGCGCGAGGCGGAGCGGTTCGTCTCGGCGGCGGGCAGCGACTGCGGCATCGCCAACGTGAACATCGGCACCAGCGGCGCCGAGATCGGCGGCGCCTTCGGCGGGGAGAAGGCTACCGGTGGCGGGCGCGAATCGGGCTCCGATGCGTGGAAAGGCTACATGCGCCGGGCGACCAATACCATCAACTACGGCGATGCATTGCCGCTGGCGCAGGGCATCCGCTTCGATCTGTAATACATCGTAATAATGCGAAGGATGAACCCGTAGCGACTCGTAACAATAGTTACGGGGTCTTGACGCTGTATTACCAAACCGCCCCGTATAACGTTCATGAGGGCAGGCACTGCCTGACACACTCAAGGACAACAACATGCGAGCGAAAGCGATAGGTGCGATGGGTTTGGTGGCGATTGGCGCGGCGATGCTGGGCGGCTGCGCGGTCTATCCGACGCCGTACGGCCCCGCCGTGGCCCCGGCTCCGGTGGCCGTGGCGCCTGCGCCGGTCTATGTCGGACCGCCCGCCGTGGTGGTGCGGCCCGCGCCGTATTACTACGGTGGCCACGGTTACTATGGCCGCCGTTATTATCGCGGCGGCTGGTAAATCGGCGAGAGATACGAAGCCGGTGACAACAAGCAGAAGCGGGTAGAGCCCTAGGTGGCGGCGTCGGCAGCGCCAGGGTTCAACCCGCCCCAACTCGGCGTGAGCGATTGGCCGATCTCTGGCAGATCGACGAGATCGAGCACGCGCCCGACCGTATGGTCGACCAGTTCGGCAATCGTCTGCGGCTTCTGGTAGAAGCCCGGCACCGGCGGGAACACGATCCCGCCCATCTCCGTGACCGCCGTCATATTGCGCAGGTGCGCCAGGTTCAGCGGCGTTTCACGCACCATCAGTACCAGCTTGCGCCGTTCCTTGAGCGTGACGTCCGCCGCGCGGGTGATCAGGTTGTCGGAGAGGCCATGGGCGATGGCGGCCAGCGTGCGCATGGAGCAGGGCGCCACGACCATCGCATGGGCGCGGAACGATCCGCTGGCGATGGTCGCGCCGATGTCGCGCACGTTGTGCACCACGCCTGCCAGCGCCTCCACCTGGGCGCGGCTGATATCGAGTTCGTGCTGGAGGTTCATCACCCCGGCGGGCGAGATCAGCAGATGGGTTTCCACCCCCGCCACGCCTTGCAGCACCTGCAGCAGCCGGACGCCATAGATGGCGCCCGTAGCGCCCGTGATGGCGACGATCAGCCGTTGCGGCACGGCGCCATCCGGTGCGGGCATGATTACGACTTCAGCAGCGATTGCAGTTCGCCGTTCTGGTACATCTCCATCATGATGTCCGAGCCGCCGACGAACTCGCCGTTCACGTAGAGCTGCGGAATCGTGGGCCAGCTCGCATATTCCTTGATGCCCTGGCGGATGCCTTCGTCCTCGAGCACGTTGACCGTGGTCGGGGTGTCCACGCCGCAGGCCTTCAGGATCTGGATGGCACGGCCGGAGAAGCCGCACATCGGGAACTGCGCCGTGCCCTTCATGAACAGGACCACGGGGCTGCCCTTCACGATCTGGTCGATCTTCTGCTGTACGTCACTCATGGTGTCACTTCCGGTTGCGCGCGGTGCCGTGTGGCGCCGCCTGTGTCTTGGGATTGGGATTGCCGCCGAGGCGGATGTCAGGTCGGAATTTTACCGGATTCGCTCGGCCATCGCCCGCCGCTGCAGCGCTCCTGCCCGGCGAGGTCGCGGGCGGTGGACACCTCGGTAAAGCCGCCTGCCTCAAGGAGCGCCCGCGTGGCCGCGCCCTGGTCGTAGCCGTGCTCCATCAGCAGCCAGCCGCCGGGCAGCAGGCGGCCCGCCGCGCCGGCCACGATGGTGGCCAGGTCGGACAGGCCGTCCTCGTGGTCGGTGAGCGCGTCGATGGGCTCGAAACGCAGGTCGCCTTCCACCAGATGCGGGTCGCCGGAGGCGATATAGGGCGGATTGCTGACGATCAGGTCGAAGCGCAGGGTGTCCGGCACGGCGTCGTACCAGTCCGAAACCAGGAAATGGATGCCGTGCGCCTCGAGCGCGCGCGCGTTGTCCTGGGCCACCATCAGCGCACCCGGCGAGATATCGGTTGCCCAGACCTCGGCGTCGGAGCGCTCGCGGGCAATCGTCACGGCCAGGATGCCGGAACCGGTGCCGAGATCCAGCACACGCGGCGCGTGCACATGGGCCACGCGCGCCAGCGACATCTCCACCGCCACCTCGGTGTCGGGGCGCGGAATCAGCACATCGGGCGTGACGCGGAAGGTGCGGCCGAAGAACTCGCGCTCGCCCAGCAGGTAGGCCATCGGCTCGCCGGCCAGCCGCCGCGCCATTAACGTGGAGAATGCATCACGTTGTGCGCCATTGAGGTGGTCGGTATCACGCGTGATGAGTTGCGTACGCGTGAGGCCGGTCACGTGGGACAGCAGCATGCGGGCCTCGAGCGCCGGCAGGCCGGCCATCGCAGCCAGCGTCTGGGCTTCGCGCAGCGTGGGGTCGGGCGACAGGGCGCCCGGCGGGGTGGAAGACATCGGAAATAGATGGCTGAAACAGGGAGAGCGGGTGCAAAAAACCCCGTCGGGACCTGGCGCGACGGGGTTCTTTGCTGGGCGCCGTATTGGCGCGGGTACTAGCCACCCAGTGTAAGCCGATTTGGCGGCGCGCGGGCGCGCGGGCGGCGTGATTACCGTTGGACCAATTACTTATTGACGGTTTCCTTGGCCTTGTCCGCCGTGGTGTTCACGGCATCGCGTGCGGCTTCCTTGGCGTTGGCCATGGCGTGGCCGGCATCGGTCTTGGCCTGTTCGGCGGCGGCCGAGACATCGGCGGCGGCACCGCTCGCGGCGGCCTTGGCGGCGTCAGCGGCGTTGGCGGCGGCGGCGGCGGCATCGCTGGCGGCGGCCTTGGCCGATTCCGCAGCGCTCTGCATGGCGGCATCGGCGTTGGCGGCCGGGGCGTCTTCCTTCTTGCTGCAAGCCGCCATGGCGGCGGTAATCATCAACAGGGCGAGCAGTTTCTTCATGATTTCATCCTTGGTGTCTGTTTTGAGGAGTCGACTTCAGCCCAGACTTCGCTGCCTCCCAGGTGCGGAAAGTGACGCATGGGGGCGGTCTGGTCGAATCGATTATAGACACCGCGATTTGGCGGGCCAGTGCTGTTTCAAGCATTTACCTCAGTTACAAACACTTGCCCGTTGGTGATGAAATCATCACTTCATGGCGCAAGTCAGCCCTCGTCGCCCAGCGCGGCGAGCTGGTCGGCCTGGTGTTCGGCGGAGAGCGCGGCGATCAACTCATCCATGTCGCCGTCCATGATCATGTCGATCTTGTAGAGCGTGAGGTTGATGCGGTGGTCGGTCACGCGGCCCTGCGGGAAGTTGTAGGTGCGGATGCGGTCGCTGCGGTCGCCCGAGCCGATCAGGTTGCGCCGCGTGCTGGCTTCCTTGGCCTGTGCCGCACGCAGCTGCATGTCCTTGATGCGCGCCGCCAGCACCTTCATCGCCTTGTCCTTGTTGCGATGCTGGCTGCGGTCGTCCTGGCACTCCACCACGATGCCCGTGGGCAGGTGGGTCAGGCGCACCGCCGAATCGGTCTTGTTCACGTGCTGGCCGCCCGCGCCGGACGCGCGGAAGGTGTCGACGCGCAGGTCGGACGGGTTGATCTCCACCTCGCCCACCTCGTCGGCCTCCGGCATCACCGCCACGGTGCAGGCCGAGGTGTGGATGCGGCCCTGCGCCTCGGTGGCCGGCACGCGCTGCACGCGGTGGCCGCCCGACTCGAACTTCAGCTTGGAGAAGGCGGCGTCGCCGGCAATCCGCACAATCACTTCCTTGTAGCCGCCCAGGTCCGACTCGGACTCGCTCATCACCTCCACCTGCCAGCGCTGCCGTTCCGCATAGCGCGTGTACATGCGCAGCAGGTCGGCGGCGAACAGCGCGCTTTCCTCGCCGCCGGTGCCGGCGCGGATTTCGAGCAGCAGGTTGCGGTCGTCGTTGGGGTCCTTCGGCAACAGCAGGGTCTGGAGGCTGGCGGTGAGGTCTTCCAGCCGCTGGCGCGCCGCGCCGATCTCGTCGGCGGCGAATTCCTTCATCTCGGGGTCGTCCAGCAGCGCCTGCGCCGTAGCCAGGTCTTCCCGCGCCTGCCGGTACTGGCCGTACTGCTCGGCCACCGGCGACAGTTCGGCATGTTCCCGCGAGAGCTTGCGGTACTGGTCGATGTTGGCCGTGGCGTTCTCGCGGGCAAGCAGGGCGTTGACTTCATCGAGTCGCTCGGCCAGTTGGTCGAGCTTGTTGAGCATGCTGGCTTTCATGGGTATCCGAAAGGAAACTGGGGCGCGATGGGGGGAGGTCTGCGCGGCGCCGTGGGGGCAACCGTGGGACGCTGGCCACAACGCCAGCGGGCCGGCGCGGCCGGCCGGGGGCGAGCGCGGCTAGCGCTCGGAGTGGCTGCTGTGGCGGAACAGGCCCGGCACCAGGCGCAGCAGCGCCTCGCGGTCTTCGCCCTGGGTGTGGTTCAGGGCGTGGGTGGGGCCGTGCAGGAACTTGCGGGTCAGCGCGCCGGAGAGCGCTTCCAGCACCGCTTCGGGGTCGTCGCCACGCGCCAGCATGCGGCGCGCGCGTTCGAGTTCGGCCTGGCGCATGGCCTCGCCGTGGGACTGGATCTCCCGGATCACGGGCACCACGCTGCGCGTCTCCAGCCAGTGCATGAAGTTCTGCACACGGCTCTCGATGATCGCCTCGGCCTGCGCCACGGCGGCCTGGCGCAGCGCGTTGCCCTCGCGCACCACGGCGCCGAGGTCATCCACGGTGTACAGGAACACGTCGTTCAGGCGCGCCACCTCGGGTTCCACATCGCGCGGCACGGCCAGGTCGACCATCATGATCGGGCGATGCTTGCGGCGCTTGACCGCGCGCTCCACGGCGCCCAGGCCGATGATCGGCAGCGAACTCGCGGTGCAGGACACTACGATGTCGAACTCGTGCAGCCGCTCGCCCAGATCCTGCAGGCGGATGGCCTGCGTGGTCAGGCCCTGTTCGGCCAGTTGCTCGGCCAGCCGCTCGCCGCGCTCGATGGTGCGGTTGGCCACCACAATCTGGCGCGGCATCTGCGCGGCGAAGTGCGTGGCGCACAGCTCGATCATCTCGCCCGCGCCGATGAACAGCACGCGCTGAGTGGAAACACTTTCGAAAATCCGCTGGGCGAGCCGCACGGCGGCGGCAGCCATCGACACCGAATGGGCACCGATCTCGGTCTGGCCGCGCACTTCCTTCGCCACGGCGAAGGTGCGCTGGAACAGCTGGTTCAGGTAGGTGCCGAGCGCGCCGGCCTCGCCGGCGGTGCGCACTGCGTCCTTGAGCTGGCCCAGGATCTGCGTTTCGCCAAGCACCATCGAGTCCAGCCCGCTGGCCACGCGGAACGCGTGACGCACGGCTTCGGACTGGGGCAGCGCATACAGATGGGGGGCCAGTTCGCCGGCCGGCACGTTGTGATGCTGGGCCAGCCAGCGCAGCGTGTGCTCGAAGCCGTCCGCACCGGGCTGCAGCACATCGGTGGCGCAGTAGATCTCGGTACGGTTGCAGGTAGAGAGGATGGCGGCCTCGGTGCCGCTGCGGCCGGCCAGGTGGGTGCGCAGCGCGCCCAGGGCCGGTTTGATCTGCTCAAGCGGAAACGCCACGCGCTCGCGGAGCGAGACGGGTGCCGTCGTGTGATTGATACCGATCGCGAGCAGTTGCATTTGTGGGGTTCGTTGCCATCCGGATCGTAGCCGGAAGCGATGGTCATTATACCGCCGGGCCGCGATTTTGCAGGGTGAAGGGGCGTTTTGTTCCAAGTGCGCCAAAACGCCAGTATTGTTACGGCGCGGTCACGCGGTGGTGGCCGAAATCCGGACAGACAGGGGGTGCCGATGCTCGGCTTGGTGGTGGTGGGGGCGATCGTGGGCCTGGCGGGACGCCAGATGCACCCGGCCGGGCGGGTCGTGAGCCTGCCGGCCGCGCTGGTGCTGGGCATGCTCGGCGCGTTGGGCGCGTTCTACGGCGGGCGTGCGGCGCACTTGTTTACCGACGGCCAGCTCTCGGGGTGGACTGCCGCCATCCTCGGCGCGGCGGTGCTGGTAGGCGTCTGGGGTGTGGCGCGGCCGCGACGGTAAGGCGGTCCGGATCGTCGGCGGCTTAAGCCTGACCCCGCGCGGACAGGAAGCGCCGCAGGATCGCGCTCGAATAGTGGCTGGCCACATCGCGCAAAAATGCCGAAAAATCCACATGGGCGACGTCGTCGGCCCGATCGGACACGGTGCGCATGACCGCGTAGGGCACGCCGTACTCGTAGCAGATCTGGGCCAGCGCCGCGCCTTCCATCTCCACTGCCTGCACGCCCGGCAGGCGCTCCCGCAAGTCAGCCACGGCCGCCGGGGCGTTGATGAACTGGTCGCCGCTGGCCACCATGCCCACGTGCAGGCGCGGCGCGGCCACGCCGAAGCGGGCCAGCACGCCGTCCGGCACTTCGGTGGCGAGGTCGTGGCGCAGGAAATCGGCAGCCGCCGCGCGCAGCGCCGCCGTCAGTTCGGCATCGGCCGGGAACTCGGCGCGCGCCAGCAGCGGCACCTCGTGGCGCGGAAACAGCGGGCGGGCGTCCAGGTCGTGCTGGAGGGTGCGGTCGGCCACGACGATATCGCCCACGCGCACCTCGGCCCCCACGCCGCCGGCCAGCCCCGTGAACACGATCTCGTCCACGCCGAACTCGCGGATCAGCGTAACCGTGGTGGCGGCCGCCGCCACCTTCCCCACGCGCGCCAGCACCAGCACCACCGCTTGCCCGTGGAGCGTGCCAGCGTAGTAGTCCCGCATGCCGATGGTGCGCACGGTAGCGCGCGCGTCTTCGTGCCGCATGGCGGCGATCAGTCCATCGACTTCGTCGTGGAGCGCGGCAAGGATGCCGAGGGTCATGGCTGCCCGGATTGGATGAGAAAGGCGCCAGCATACCGGCGCCGGGAGCACGGCGGAAGCCGTGCGCCGCGTTTTCAGAACCCTCTCATAGGCACGGGCAGGCCGCTTTGCTACAGTGCGCTTGCGTTCGCTTTCCATCGTTTTCCATCGCATGCCAGCCCGGGAGAATTCCGTTGGAACCTCTGTTGTCATCGCTTTCAGATCGACGCATTGCCCAGCAGGCGCTGGCCGACTGGCGCGCCCAGGATCGCCTTGACGCGGAGGGCCTCTCGCCCGCGTGGGCCCGCACCCTGCCGGCGCGGGCCGACTGGCACCGCTGGCTCGAGCGGGCGCTGCTGCTGCTCGGCACCGCGCTGCTCTGCGCTGGCGTCATCGTCTTCTTCGCGTTCAACTGGGACGCGCTGCACAAGTTCGCCAAGTTCGGGCTGCTGGCGGGTCTGCTGACCGGGCTCGCGGCGCTGGCGGCATGGCGGCCGGCCGGGGACGGTGTCGGGCAGGCCGCGCTGGCCGGCGCGCAGGTGGTATCGGGGGTCTGGATGGCCGTGATCGGCCAGACCTACCAGACCGGTGCCGATGCATGGCAATTGTTCGCCCTGTGGACGCTGCTGGCCGTGCCGTGGGCGCTGGCCGCGCGCGCGGCGCCGCATTGGTGGCTGGTGATCGTGGTGGGCAATGTGGCGCTGCTCCGCTATGGCAGCGTGCGGCTGGGCGTGGGCGGCATGTTCGACCTGCTGTTTGCGGGGCGCCATGCGCGCGAGACCACGCTGTTCCTGCTGCTGGCGTGCTGCGTTCAACTGGCGCTCTGGTACGTGCTGGCGGCCCGTGCGGCCCGCTGGGGCTTTCGTGGCGATGCCGGCCCGCGCCTGATCGCCGTGCTCGCCTGCGGCTATGCGGCCTGGCTGGGCCTCACGAGCGTGCTGGTCCATCGCGTGGAGGCGGTGGGGCTGGTGGCCGGCGCGGTGGCGCTGGCCGGGCTCGGCGGGTGGTTCCGGCGGCGCGCTTCTTTCGATATCGTCGTGCTGAGCCTGGCGTGTCTGGCCGGTATCGCGCTGGCGGTGTCGGCGCTGGGACGCCTGCTGGCCGAGGGCCATGGCGACTTCGGCATCTTCCTGCTGCTCGGGCTGGTCACGGTGGGGCTGGCTGCTGCGGCGGCGGCATGGCTGCTGCGGGCGTGGCGTGACGCCAACGGGAGCCCGGCATGAGCGCGCAGACCGTGGAGCGGAAGCTTTGGGACGATCTCGCTACGCAGGGCGTGGTCGAGGGGGAGTACGTGGCGAATCCGCGCACGCCGTGGCCCATCCGCCTGCTGATGGGCGCGGCGGGCTGGCTCGGCGCGCTGTTCTTCCAGGTATTCCTGCTCGGCTCGGTGTTCGCGGCAACGCGCGGCAACGGCCTGGCCATGCTGGTCACGGGGCTGCTGATGCTGGGCGGGGCCGTGCTGCTGTATCGGATGGCCGGCGAGCGCAGCAGGCGCATTGCGCTTGGCCAGTTCGCGCTGGCCCTGAGCCTGGGCGGGCAGGGCATGGCGATCTTCGGCACGGCGGAGACGCTCGGCGGCGAGTGGCTGGTGGACCGCGCAGCGTTCTGGCTCGGCGTGGCCGGGTTCGAAGTGGCGCTGTACGTCATCGTGCCGAACCGGCTCCATCGCTTCGTGGTGGCGCTCGGCGCCTGGGCGGCGCTGGCGTTCGCGCTGAATATCCTGCTGGCCGGGGCCAGGCACTACGGCTGGGTCGTGCTGCCATGGTCGCTCGGCTGGCTGATGCCGCTGGCCTGCGCGGTGGTCACCGTCTTCGTGCTGAAGGAGCACGCGCTGGCGGCGCACGGCCAACATGGACGATGGGAGCCCGGCGCGGACGCCACGCTGGTGTTCGCGCTGGCGGCGGCGCTGCTGGTGACTGGCGCGACCCATCCGCTGGCCGGGGTCTTCGACGAGCGTGGCGCGCCGCGCCTGGCCGGGCCGTGGCTGGCCGGGGTGCTGACCGAGGTGGTGCTGCTGATATTCGCGCTGTTCGAATGCCGGCGCCTGCATGTCGGGGCGCGCGTCAGCGCGGCGGTGATGGTCGTGACGCTGGCGTTCGCCGCGTTGATGGTGATGGCGCCGGCAGTCGGCGCCGGGGTGCTCGCGTTGGCGCTGGCCCTGCGGCGCGGGTCGCTGCCATGGCTCGGGCTCGGCGTCGCGGCGCTCATCGCTGGCTTTGTCTGGTACTACGGCTCGCTCCAGTGGACCCTGCTGGCCAAGTCCGCCACGCTGGTGGCGGCCGGCGTGTTGCTGCTGGCGGTCCGGATCGTGATGCGACGGATGGAGGCACAGCCATGAAACGATGGATCGTGGTGGCATGGCTGCTGGTGATCGGCGTGGCCGGGGCGGTCATCGTCGGCAAGGAACGGGTGCTCTCGCACGGCGAGGTCGTCTACCTGCGGCTGGCGCCCGTGGACCCGAGGTCCCTGATGCAGGGCGACTACATGGCGCTGAACTTCGCCATCGGGCTGGAGATCGCCGCCGCCCAGGCCAGCGCCCAGTCCCCGCGCGAGCGGGAGACCGAGGTGGTGATCCGCCGCGACGCCACTGGGGTCGGGCAACTGGTGCGGTTGCAGAACGGCCAGCCGCTGGCCGAGGGCGAGCGGCGCCTGCGCGTCCAGAACGTCCCCTCGCGCTGGGGCGGCCCGATCGTGCAGGTATCCACCGACGCGTGGTTCTTCCAGGAAGGACAGGCGGAGCGGTTCGCCAAGGCCCGCTATGGCGAGTTCCGGCTGGACAGCAGTGGCCAGGCACTGCTGGTGGGCATGCGGGATGAACAGTTGAAGCCGTTGTAGCCCGGGAGCGGGGGGCTCGGGCTACGGCCCAAAAGCAAAAAACCCGGCATCTGCCGGGTTTCCTTGGAAGGGGTACGCTTGCCTCAGACGTTAAACAGGAAGTTCATCACGTCCCCGTCCTTCACCACGTATTCCTTGCCTTCGGCGCGCATCTTGCCGGCTTCCTTCGCGCCCTGTTCGCCCTTGAACTGGATGAAGTCCTCGTAGGCGATGGTTTGCGCGCGGATGAAGCCGCGTTCGAAGTCGGTGTGGATCACGCCTGCGGCCTTGGGGGCGGTGTCGCCCACGTGGATCGTCCAGGCGCGCACTTCCTTCACACCCGCCGTGAAGTAGGTCTGCAGGCCCAACAGGGTGAAGCCGGCGCGGATCACGCGGTCCAGGCCGGGCTCTTCCATGCCCAGGTCGGCCAGGAATTCTGCCTTGTCGGCATCTTCCAGGTCGGCAATCTCGGCTTCGATGGCAGCGCAGACAGCCACGACCGGCGAATTGGTCAGCTTGGCGTGCTCGCGTACCGCGTCGAGGTGCGGATTGTTCTCAAAACCGTCTTCGCGCACATTGGCCACGTACATCGTCGGCTTGGCGGTGATCAGGCAGAACGGGCGGATGGCTTCCCATTCCTCGGGCGACAGGTCCAGCGTACGCACGGCCTTGGCCTGGTCGAGCACGGTCTGTGCCTTTTCCAGCACTGCCACCAGTCGCTGCGCTTCCTTGTCACCGGCGCGGGCGGGCTTGATGTAGCGCGCGTGGGCCTTTTCCACCGTGGCCAGGTCGGCCAGCGCCAGTTCGGTGTTGATGACTTCGATGTCCGACAGCGGATCCACCTTGCCCGCCACGTGGATCACGTTCGGATCCTCGAAGCAGCGCACGACGTGCGTGATGGCGTCGGTTTCGCGGATATTGGCCAGGAACTGGTTGCCCAGGCCCTCGCCCTTGGACGCGCCCGCCACCAGGCCGGCGATATCGACGAATTCCACCGTCGCCGGCAGGATACGCTCTGGCTTGACGATCTCAGCCAGCTTCGTAAGCCTCGGATCCGGCACTTCCACGACGCCCACATTGGGTTCGATGGTGCAGAACGGATAGTTTTCGGCGGCGATGCCGGCCTTGGTCAGGGCATTGAACAGCGTGGACTTGCCGACGTTGGGCAGGCCGACGATGCCGCATTTGAGGCTCATGGTGTCTGGCTGGAAATAGCAAAGCCTGTATTCTAGCGGATGGCCACCCTTGGCCAGCCTTTATCCCCCGGCGGCCGGCCCGCCACGGCTTGTGCGATGTCTCCGATGGCGCGCACGTCACGTCGCTATAATCGAGGCATGACCGGACCAGCCGCACCGGCGCGTCGCGCCGCCTCCCATTCCATGTCCTCGACTCCATCTTCCCGCTTTCAGATTGCCGTGGTCGGCGGCGGCATCGTCGGCAAGGCCTGCGCGCTGCTGCTGGCCCAGCAGGGCATGCAGGTCGCCCTCGTCGCCCCGCGCCCCGTGGGCGAGACCGCGCGCACCGGGGAAGACGACTGGGACAGCCGCATCTACGCGTTCTCGGCCAGCTCGCAGCAATTGCTGGAGCGGCTGCGCGTCTGGGAGGCGCTCGACCCCGCCCGCGTACAGCCCGTGCGCGACATGCGCGTCTTCGGCGACGTCAGCGCCGCCGAGGCCAGCCCCTCGCCGCACGGCGACCTCCATTTCTCGGCCTATGCCGCCGCCGTGCCGCAACTGGCGTGGATCATCGAGTCGAGCCATGTGGAGCGCGTGCTGGACACCGCGCTGCGCTTCCAGCACCAGGTGCAATGGTTCGACGAAGCCGCCGATGGGTTCGAGCGCGACCTCGACGGCGTGACCCTGACCCTCGCCAGCGGCGCCCGCGTGCGCGCCAACTGCGTGGTCGGCGCCGACGGCGCGCGCTCCTGGGTGCGCCAGCAATGCCATATCGGCACCAGCCAGCGGCGCTACCGCCAGCTTGGCGTGGTGGCGAATTTCGCCTGCGAACTGCCGCACCAGGAAACCGCGTGGCAATGGTTCCTGGGCGCGCCCGAGAAGCTCATGGCCGACGAGGAACTCGCCAATGGCGAGATCGTCGCCATGCTGCCGCTGCCCGGCAACCGCGTGTCGATGGTCTGGTCAGCCGATGAAGCCCACGCGCAGGACCTCGTTGCGCTGTCCCCCGAGGCCCTCGCCGCCACCGTGGCCCAGGTGGCCAACGGCGCGGTCGGCGCGCGGTTTGGCGCGCTGCGCTGCCTGACGCCGGCCAAGGGTTTCCCGCTGGTGCTGCAGCGTGCCGAGCAGTTCGTCCAGCCGCACGTGGCGCTGGTTGGCGATGCCGCGCATGTGGTGCATCCGCTGGCCGGGCAGGGGATGAATCTTGGTTTACGCGATGTGACGGAACTTGGGCGCGTGATGGCCGACAAAGAACCGTTCCGCTCGGAAGGCGACCTGCGCCTGTTACGCCGCTACGAGCGTGCACGTGCCACGGACCTGCTCTCCCTGACGGCCGCCACCGATGGCCTGCACCGGCTGTTTTCGCTGCCGGGCACGCCCGCGCGGCTGATACGCAACGCCGGCATGCGCGCCGTGGGCGGCCAGGGGCTGCTCAAGCGCTTCCTGATCGGCCGCGCGCTGGGCTGAGCCGGCTATCCACTATTTAAAGATTCTGCCGACAAGGCACCCGAACCCTGGAGTCACCATGTTGCAACTGTTCCGCCGCCGTTCCGCCCGCATGGGCGCCCTTGCTGCCCTGGCCGGTGGCCTGGCCCTGGGCGGCTACGCCCTGCACGCGCTGGCCGCGGACGAGCCGGGCACGGACCGCATCAAGGCGTCCATCCAGAAGATGCTGGGCGGCCGCGCCGAGGTGAAGAGCGTAACCAAGGCGCCGGTACCGGGTCTGTATGAAGTCAACGTGGCCGGGCAGATCGTCTACACCGATCCCACCGGGCGCTACATCATCAATGGCGAGGTCATCGACACCAAGACCAACACCAACCTGACCGAAGAGCGCCTGGCCGAGCTGAACAAGATCAAGTGGTCAGACCTGCCGCTGGCGCGCGCCATCAAATGGACGAAGGGCGATGGCAGCCGCACCGTGGCGGTGTTCTCGGACCCGAACTGCGGCTACTGCAAGAAGATCGAGCAGACCTTCCAGCAGATGGACAACATCACGGTCTACACCTTCCTCTACCCGGTGCTGTCGCCCGACTCGACCACCAAGGCCAAGCAGGTCTGGTGTGCAACAGACCGTACCAAGGTGTGGCGCGACTGGATGCTGAACCATGTGGCCATTACCGGCAACGGCAGCTGCAAGACGCCGGTGGACGAGAACCTGGCGCTGGGCCAGAGCCTGAACATCTCGGGCACGCCGGCGGTGTTCTTCACCGACGGCACGCGCATCCCGGGTGCGGCGGACATCGCCACGCTGGAGCGCAAGCTCGCCAGTCTCAAGAAGTAACGCGCGGCGCCGGACCCTCCCGGCTGTCTGAAGCGGCCGGCACTGTCCGGCCGTTTTGCTTTCCGGCGCCTGCGCTGCGTTACCAAATTCCCTGAAAAATCAAAGAGATCGAGGAGACACCATGACGTTCCAGGCTTTGCTGCTGACCCAGGCCGATGGCAAGACGGCCGCCGCCGTCACCCAACTCGATGAATCCGCGCTGCCGGTGGACGGCAACGTGCTGGTGGCCGTCGACTATTCGACCATCAATTTCAAGGACGGGCTGGCGATCACGGGCCGCGCGCCGGTGGTGCGCAAGTGGCCGATGGTGGCGGGGATCGACGGCGCCGGCACGGTGCTCGATTCGAGCGACCCGCGCTGGCGCACCGGCGACCGCGTGGTGCTGAACGGCTTCGGCGTGGGCGAGACGCACTGGGGCTGCCTGGCGCAGCGCGCGCGGTTGCAGGGCGACTGGCTGGTGCGGCTGCCGGATGCGTTCACGTCGCGGCAGGCCATGGCGATCGGCACGGCCGGCTACACGGCCATGCTGTCGGTGCTGGCGCTGGAGCGCGGCGGCGCGCTTGGGCCCGTGAAGCCCGGCGATGGCGAGGTACTCGTCACGGGCGCCTCGGGCGGCGTGGGCTCGGTGGCCATCGCCATTTTGTCGAAGCTCGGCTATCGCGTGGTGGCGTCTACCGGCAAGACCGCGGAGGCGGATTTCCTGCGCGCGCTGGGCGCCGCCGACGTGATCGACCGTGCCGAACTGGGCGCGCCGGGCAAGCCGCTCCAGAAGGAGCGCTGGGCGGGCGTGGTGGATTCGGTGGGCTCGCACACGCTGGTCAATGCCTGCGCCCAGGTGCGCTACGGCGGCGTGGTCACGGCGTGCGGGCTGGCGCAGGGCATGGATTTCCCGGCCTCGGTGGCGCCGTTCATCCTGCGCGGCGTGACGCTGGCCGGCATCGACAGCGTGATGGCGCCGATGTCGCTGCGGGAGACGGCGTGGAAGCGGCTGGCGCAGGATCTGGCCCCGGACCGGCTCCAGGCCATCACGCGCGAGATCCGCCTGGGCGAGGCCATCGACGCCGCCAGCCAGATCATGGCGGGCGGCATGCGCGGGCGCGTGGTGGTCGATGTGAACGCCTGAGGCAGGCGTCCGAGGGAACCCCCACAAGACAAGTCCACGTTCGAAGGGTGACGGGGCGTGGCGCTACAATCGCAACCATGACGCCGATCCGCTACGCCATCGCCCCGCTTCAGCCCGAAGCCCATCTGTTCGCCGTGACCGTGACGGTGGACGCCCCCGACCCCGCCGGCCAGGTGTTCACGCTGCCCGCGTGGATTCCGGGCAGCTACATGATCCGCGACTTCGCGCGCAATATCGTCCGTATCCGGGCCGATGCGGGCGGGGCGGCGGTGCCGCTGACCAAGCTCGACAAGCAAACCTGGCAGGCTGCGCCACTTGCCGCCGATGCCGCCGATGCCGCCGATGCCGCCGATGCCGGGCCGCTGGTGCTGCAATACGAGGTCTACGCCTGGGACCTGTCGGTGCGCAGCGCGCACCTGGACACCACCCACGGCTTCTTCAACGGCAGCTCCGTGTTCCTGCGCGTGGTGGGGCAGGACGACCACCCGTGCACCGTCGATCTGCACGCGCCCACCGGCGAGGCGTATGCCGACTGGCGCGTCGCCACGGCGCTGCCCGAGGCGCGCGGCCCCGGCGGCGCGCGCCGCTACGGCTTCGGGCGCTATCAGGCGGCCAACTACGACGAACTGATCGACCATCCAGTGGAGATGGGCACGTTCGCCATGGCCAGCTTCCGTGCCTGCGGCGCCCAGCACGACGTGGTGTTCACGGGCAAGGTGCCGAACCTGGACCTGCAACGCGTCTGCCGCGACCTGAAACAGATTTGCGAGGCCCAGATCCGACTGTTCGAGCCGCGCTCGGCACGCGCGCCGTTCCTGGACAGCAATCGCCGCTACGTCTTCATGACGATGGTGACCACCGATGGCTACGGCGGCTTGGAGCACCGCGCCAGCACGGCGCTGATGTGCGCGCGCGGCGACCTGCCGGTGCGCGGCAACGCCGAGACCAGCGAGGGCTATCGCACCTTCCTGGGGCTGTGCAGCCACGAGTACTTCCACACCTGGAACGTCAAGCGGATCAAGCCGGCGGCGTTCGTGCCGTACCAGCTCGCGCAGGAAACCTATACGCCGCTGCTGTGGCTGTTCGAAGGATTTACGAGCTACTACGACGATCTGATCCTGGCCCGGACGGGGCTGGTTTCAACCGCGCAGTACATCGAGATGCTGGCCAAGACCTGGAACGGCGTCTTGCGTGGCAACGGCCGCACCAAGCAGAGCGTGGCCGACAGTGCCTTCGATGCCTGGACGAAATACTATCGGCAGGACGAGAACGCGCCGAACGCCATCGTCAGCTACTACACCAAGGGTTCGCTGGTGGGGCTGGCGCTGGACCTGACCATTCGCGAGAAGACCGGCGGGCGAAAGTCGCTCGATGACATCATGCGCGCGCTCTGGCAGCGCTACGGCCGCGACTTCTACGCGCCGGGCGCCACCCAGCGCGGTGTGACGGAGGCCGAGGTCCATGCGCTGTTCGATCAGGTGACCGGGCTGCGGCTCGGCCCGCTGCTGCGGGCGCTGACCGAGGGCACGGGCGAGATCAACCTGCCGCCGCTGTTCCGCGCGTTCGGCATCAAGGCCGAACGTGTCGAGCCGGGCAAGCCGTCCGCCGGCGCGGCGCTGGGCATCAAGACCCGCAACGAGGAAGGCTGGGTACGCGTGAGCCAGGTGCTCGACGGCGGGGCAGGGCAGGCGGCCGGCGTTTCGGCGGGCGACCTGCTCGTGGCGCTGGACGGCCTGCGGCTGGCGCCGGGCCAGCTCGACAAGCAACTGGCGCGCTACCGCCCCGGCGACGCCGTGCAACTCCACCTGTTCCGGCGCGACGAACTCCAGGTGCTGCCCGTCACCCTGGCGCGCGAGCCGGCCATGCAGTACAAAGTGAACGTGGAGCCCGGCAAGCATGCGGCCCGCACGCGCTGGCTGGGGCAGTAACCGGCCGATGACGGCGCCCGGGTCCTGACACCGGGCGCCGGTCGCCCCCATCCGCGCCAACGTCGCCATCGTTCGCCAGCCCCGCCAGCCCCAAGCCGCCCCATGGAATACGCGCACGATCCCCGCACGTTTCTCTTCTCGCACTATATCTACCGTGGCCTGCGCTCGGCCACCGGGGTCATCGGCGCCACGCTGCTGGCCATGCAGGTCATGGACCTGCCCAGCGCCATGGTCGTGTCGATGGGCGCGCTCTGTACCAGCCTGATGGACCTGCCCAGCCCGCTGAACCACAAGTTCAACGAGATGCTGGCCAGCGTGCTGCTGTGCACCGCCGTGACCGCCGTGGTGGCGCTGGCCACGCCGTTCCCGCGCGTGCTGCCGTGGGTGCTGGTGCTGGTGACCTTCCTGGCCGGGATGATGACGGTCTATGGCAACAAGACCATGCCGTTGCAGTTTTCGGCATTGTTCGTCATGACACTCACCGTGAACGAGGACTTCGTGCTCCAGAAGGCGCTTGTCCACGCCGGGCTGTTCGGGGCCGGGGCGGTGGCCTACCTGGCGTATGCGATGGCGGTCAGCTGGGTCATGGAGCGGCGCACGCGCCAGCAGATCCTGGCCGAGTCGCTGTACGAAATGTCTCACTACCTCGAGATCAAGGCAGGTTTCTACGATGCCGGCACCGACTACGAGGAACAGTTCAACCAGCTGGTGCGCCAGCAGATCGTGGTGGCTGAGCGCCAGCAGGCCGCGCGCGACCTGGTGCTGCGGGGAAACCGCACCAAGCACGATGGCCTGCTGGTGCGCGTGCACCTGCGGATGCTCGATCTCTACGAGTACATCCTCTCCACCAACACCGACTATCCCTTGCTGCGCCAGACCTTCGGCGGCACGCCGGTGCTGGACGCGATACGGCGGCTGGTGCGCGGCCTGGGCAAGGATCTCGAGGAAATCGCCTACGACGTCACGCGTGGCAAGCCCTCGTACAGCGCCCATGACTACGGCCCTGACCTGCGCGCCGTGACGGCGGAAATCGAACAATTACGACATCACCACGTGCCGGCGGCGGCCATGACAGCGCTAGCGGAGACGCTTGAGATGATTCGCGGCGCCATCACGCTGGTTGGCCAGCTGCACGAGGCGTCCCGCACGCCGGTGGAGCCGGCCAAGGTGATGCCGGGATCGGACATGACCCCGTTCCTGACCCGCCAGAAGTACGAGCTGGGCGTGATCCTGGACAACCTGCGCTGGCGCTCGCCGGCGTTCCGCTACGCGCTGCGCATCACGATGGCGGTGGCGGTAGGGCTCTGGCTGGGCGACCGGCTGCCGTATGCGTCGCACAGCTATTGGATTCTTCTCACGATTGTCGTGATCCTGAAGCCGAACTACAGCCTGACCAAGCAGCGCTACAACGACCGGTTGATCGGCACGCTGATCGGCTGTCTGATCAGCGTGGTGGTGCTGCGCGTGGTGACGGAGCCGCTGGTGCTGCTGGCGGTGCTGTACGTGGCGCTGGTGGCCAGTTCGGCGTTTTCCACCATCAAGTACCGCTATACGGCCATCGCCGCCTGCGTACAGGTGCTGATCCAGATCAACCTGCTGATGCCGGGCAGCCAGACCGTGGTGGGCGAGCGGCTGATCGATACGGTGATTGGCGGCGTGATTGCGTCCATCTTCAGCTTTGTGCTGCCAAGCTGGGAGTACCGGGCGATTCCGAAGCTGGTGGAGAACGTGCTCCAGGCGAACCGGCGCTATATCGCCGCCACGCGTGACCTGCTGCTGCGCCGCACCAAGGACGACTTCGCCTACCGCGTGCAGCGCAAGCAGTTCATGGACAACCTGTCGGCGCTGATTGCCTCGTTCCAGCGCATGCTCGACGAGCCGCGCAGCCGGCACCGCGCCGTGGACAACCTGAGCCGCTTCATCAATCAGAATTATCTGGTGGCGGCGCATGTGGCGGCGGCGCGCATCCAGGTGCGCCAGCACTACGAGGAACTGGACGTGCCAGCGGCGGAGGCCGCCATCGAGCAGGCCACGGAGGCCGCCACGCGCAGCCTGACGCTGGCCAGCGAACGGCTGGCGGGCGAGGAGCGGCACGGGCCACGCGGCGCCGGCTTTATCCGCACGCCGACGGAAACTGCCGTGGCCGGCGTAGGCCTGCCGCCGCACGAGCCGGCCGCAGGGGCCGCCGCCGATGACGACGAAGCCAGCGAGCGCCGCGCGCGGATCGCGGATTCGGCCGACCGGCGCAAGGCGGACGTGCTGGCCCAGGCCGCCGTGGCGGGCGAGATCGGCGCGGACGAGCGGGATGACCCCGCGCAACCTGCCGAGTCGGGCGCGAGTTCGACCGGACGCGCCGCTAATGCAGTGCTGGAGCGCCGCCTGCGCGCGCTGCGCGAGGACGCCGCCAAGATCGCGCTGCGCACCGGCGCGATTGGCCGGTCGATGGCGGAGAAGGACTGAGACGATTCCGAAAAGGAGCGACCGATGACATCGACCGCCGAAACCTGGCATCTCACCGCCCATGGCCGCGTGCAGGGCGTGGGCTATCGCGCGGCCTGCGCGGACCGCGCCTCGGCGCTGGGGCTGGTGGGATGGGTGCGCAACCGGACCGATGGCACGGTCGAGGTCATCGCGCGGGGGCCGCGCGACCAGCTTGAGGCGTTACGGACGTGGATGGCGGCGGGCCCACCGGCGGCGCAGGTGTCGAGGGTGGAGATGACGCCCGCTGACGACGAAGGGCCGTTCAGCGGATTCCGCTGGCTGCCGACTGCTTGACGATTCGTCAGCCTTCAGTCGGCTTTCAGCCAGTCGATCGGCGCACGGCCATGGCGTTCCAGCCAGTCATTGGCCTGCCGGAAATGCCCGCAACCCAGGAATCCGCGATGCGCGGACAGCGGCGACGGGTGTGGCGCCTCCAGGACGCAATGCGTGTGCGCGGTCTGCCCATCGAGCAGCGCCCGCTTGGCTTGCGCATGGCTGCCCCATAGCAGGAACACGAGATTGGGCTGTGACGCCGCCAGCGCGTGGATCAGGCAGTCGGTCACCGCCTCCCAGCCGCGCTTGGCGTGGCTGGCCGCCTGGCCTTGCTCTACGGTCAGCACGGTGTTCAGCAGCAGCACGCCCTGACGCGCCCAGCCTTCCAGGTTGCCGGAGGCGCGCGTCGGCTCGGCGCCATACTCGGCCCCGATTTCCTTGAAGATATTGCGAAGGCTCGGCGGCACCTTGACGCCCTCGGGCACCGAGAACGCCAGGCCGTGCGCCTGCGGAATCTCCGCGCCGCCGACCACCCCGGTGCCGTGATACGGGTCTTGCCCCAGGATCACGACCTTGACGGCATCGGGCGGCGTCAGGTGCAGCGCATGGAAGACCGCGTGCGGAAATACCGGCTTGCCGGCGGCGCGCTCGCCATCGACAAAGCGCGCCAGTTCGTCCCACGCGGCATGGCCGAGGCACGGCGCGAGCAGGGCCCGCCACGCGGCGGGCAGCGCATCGACCTGGGTTTGCAGCGGGGCGATGGCAGGGGGCTCGGCGGCCGGGGCGGCAAAGAAGTCGGCTTGCATGCGGGGAGGGCGGGAGGGGGAGAAGGTCAGGAAAGCGAGCCGCCCGTCAGGCGATAGCCGCGCGCGGCCTTGCTCAGATCGGACGGGGTGAGCGGTGCCACATGGGCCAGCCGTGCGGCGAAGGCGCGCAGCGCGGCTTCGGCGAGGGGGCTGTCGTCGCCATCCTCACCGGGCAGCCATTCGAGTTCGAGTTCCTGGATGGTCTCGGTCCGGGCCTGCCCGGGCGCCGTAATCGTGCCGGTATCGAGCGCGGCTTCGATGCGCGCGCCGTCCTGCGTGACGATCCACGTGCGGCGGACGAAATCGGTGCGAAATACCGGCGCCAGTTGCCCGGCCAGCGGCGCCAGCACGGCGCGCGCGTCGTCGGGGAAGCGGGACAGCTCGATGGCCTCGCCGGCCACCTCGCACTCCCACTCGTTGCGCGAGGCCAGTCCGCCCTGGCTGCTGCCGGCGGTCTTCAGCGTCTGGAGCCACTGGCTGCCTGTCTGGTTGTCTTTCTGGCGCAGCCGCAGCGCGGCACGCTGGCGGGCCAGGTCGCGCGCGGGCGTGTCCAGGTAGACATTGAGCAGCGTGGTTTCGCCACGCGCCTCGCCGTGGGCATCGAGCCATGCGGCCACGGCCGCCAGCGCGGCGTCTGGCACGGCGAGCTTCAGTTCGATTTCACGCGGCATGGGGGTCGTCCGGGGTTAGGCGAAGGGCTCAGGCAAACAGCCGCGCCAGCTCCGCGCCCGGATCGGGCGCGCGCATGAACGCCTCGCCAACCAGGAAGGCGTTGACGTTGGCGTCGCGCATCCGCTTCACATCGGCCGGGCCGAGGATGCCCGACTCCGTGACCACGAGCCGCTCCGGCGGCATCGACGGCAGCAGGTCCAGCGTGTTGTCCAGCGAGACCTCGAAGGTGCGCAGGTTGCGGTTGTTCACGCCCACCAGCGGGGTCTTGAGGCGCAGCGCGTGGTCCAGTTCGTCGGCGCCGTGCACTTCCACGAGCACGTCCATGCCCAGTTCCAGCGCGCAGGCTTCCAGTTCGGCCATCAGGCCCGGGTCCAGCGCGGCCACGATCAGCAGGATGCAGTCGGCGCCCCAGGTGCGGGCTTCGTAGACCTGATACAGGTCGACCATGAAGTCCTTGCGCAGCGCCGGCAGCGGGCAGGCCCCGCGCGCGCGCTTCAGGAAATCGGCATGGCCCTGGAAGAAGTTCACGTCGGTCAGCACGGACAGGCAGGCCGCGCCGTGGCTGGCGTAGCTTTCGGCGATGGCCTCGGGCACGAAGTGCTCGCGCAGCACGCCCTTGGACGGCGACGCCTTCTTGACCTCGGCGATCACGCCCGCGTGGCCCGCGGCGATCTTCTCGCGCAGGGCCCGCTCAAAGCCGCGCGGCGCCAGGCCGGGCTCGGTGCGCAGGGCCTCGGCCTCGGCGCGCAGGCTGGGCAGGTCGCGTTTCTTGCGTGCGGCGGCTACTTCGTCGGCCTTCACGGCCAGGATTTTTTGCAGGATGTCGGACATGGCGGATTACTTGAATTGCTGCGTGGCGCGCACGAACTGGTCGAGCTTCTCGCGGGCGGCGCCGCTGGCGATGGCTGCGCGCGCGCGTTCGATGCCATCCTCGATCGAGCTGGCCACATTGGCCGCGTAGAGCGCGGTGCCGGCGTTCAGTGTGACGATTTCGCGTGGCGTACCCGGCACATCGGTCAGCGCTTCGAGCAGCATCTCCTTCGATTCCGCGGCATCGGCCACCTTCAGGCCCCGGTTGGAGATCATCGACAGGCCGAAGTCCTCCGGGTGAATCTCATACTCGCGCACTTCGCCATCCTTGAGTTCGCCCACCAGCGTGGCGGCGCCGAGCGAAACCTCGTCCATGCCGTCCTTGCCGTACACGACGATGGCGTGCTTGGCGCCCAGGCGCTGCATCACGCGCACCTGGATGCCGACGAGGTCCGGATGGAACACGCCCATCAGGATATTGGGGGCGTCGGCCGGGTTGGTCAGCGGGCCGAGGATGTTGAAGATGGTGCGCACGCCCATTTCCTTGCGGATCGGGGCGACGTTCTTCATGGCCGGATGGTGCGTCGGCGCGAACATGAAGCCGATGCCGGTCTGCGCGATGCACTGGCCGACCTGCTCCGGCGTGAGCATGATGTTCACGCCCAGCGCCTCCAGCACATCGGCGCTGCCCGACTTGGACGACACGCCCCGGTTGCCGTGCTTGGCGATCTTCGCGCCCGCGGCGGCTGCCACGAACATCGACGCCGTGGAGATGTTGAACGTATGCGACCCATCGCCGCCCGTTCCCACGATATCGACGAAGTTGTCGCGGTCCGTCACCGGCACCTTGTTGGCGAATTCGCGCATCACCTGCGCCGCCGCCGAGATCTCGCCGATGGTTTCCTTCTTGACGCGCAGCCCGGTCAGGATGGCGGCCGCCATCACGGGCGAGATCTGCGCCTGCATGATCTGCCGCATCAGGTGCAGCATCTCGTCATGGAAGATCTCGCGGTGTTCGATGCAGCGCGTCAGCGCTTCCTGCGGCGTGATGGACATGGCGGATTCTTGACTGTGGTCGGGGGCGGGGGCGAATGTTGCGGGGTCGAGCCGCCTCATCGCGGCACCTTCAGGAAGTTGGCCAGCAGCGCATGGCCGTGTTCGGACAGGATCGATTCCGGGTGGAACTGCACGCCTTCCACGGCCAGCGTCTTGTGGCGCACGCCCATGATCTCGCCGTCCGGCGTCCACGCGGTCACTTCCAGGCAATCGGGCAGGGTCTCCCGCTCGATCGCCAGCGAATGATAGCGCGTGATGTCGAAGTGCCTGGGCAGGCCGGCGAACACGCCTTCCTGGGTGGTTTCGATGGTGCTGACCTTGCCATGCATGACCTGCTTGGCGCGGATCACTTTTCCGCCAAATGCCTCGCCGATGGCCTGGTGGCCCAGGCACACGCCCAGCAGCGGGATCTTGCCGGCGAAGTGTTGCAGCACGGCCACCGAGATGCCGGCTTCCTTCGGGCTGCACGGGCCGGGCGACACGCAGATGTGGTCCGGCTTGAGCGCCTCGATGTCCTCGAGCGTGATCTCGTCGTTGCGGTAGGTCCGCACGTCGGCGCCGAGTTCGCCGAAGTACTGCACCAGGTTGTAGGTAAACGAGTCGTAGTTGTCGATCATCAGCAGCATGGTCGTTTCTCCAGTTCCTGGGGTCAGAGGTCGGCGTCCAGGCCGTCCTGGACTTGCTCGGCGGCGCGGATCACGGCGCGCGCCTTCGCCTCGGTTTCCCTCCATTCGGCCTCGGGGTCCGAGTCCGCGACAATGCCGGCTGCCGCCTGCACGTAGAGATTGCCGTCCTTGATGATGCCGGTGCGGATGGCGATGGCGAGGTCCATCTCGCCGCCGAACGACAGGTAGCCCACCGCGCCGCCATAGATGCCGCGCTTGCGCGGCTCCAGTTCGTCGATGATCTCCATCGCACGCACCTTGGGCGCGCCGGACAGCGTGCCGGCGGGGAAGGTGGCGCGCAAAACGTCCAGATTGCTCATGCCTTCGCGCAGCGTGCCTTCCACCGAGCTGACGATGTGCTGCACGTGCGAGTACTTCTCGATGACCATCTTGTCGGTCACCTTCACCGTACCGGTCTCGGCAATGCGCCCGATGTCGTTGCGCGCCAGGTCGATCAGCATCACGTGCTCGGCGATCTCCTTCGGATCGTTGAGCAGTTCGGTGGCCAGCTGGGCGTCGCGCTCGGGCGTGCTGCCGCGCGGGCGCGTGCCGGCCAGCGGGCGGATCGTCACGATGTGCTTGCTGTCGGCATCGCCGTTGGTGCCCATCTTGCGGGTTTCCTGCCGCACCAGGATCTCGGGCGAGGCGCCCACCACCTGGAAATCGCCGAAATTGTAGAAATACATATAAGGCGACGGGTTCAGCGAGCGCAGCGCGCGGTACAGCGACAGCGGCGAGTCGCGGTACGGCTTGACCAGCCGCTGGCCGATCTGCACCTGCATCATGTCACCGGCCATGATGTATTCCTTGGCCTTGTGCACGGCGGCGATGTAGTCCGCCTTGGCGAACTCGCGGTAGACCTCGGACTGCACGGACGGGCTGGTCACCGGCACGTCCACCGGCTGGCGCAGCTTCATGCGCAGCTCACGCAGGCGCTGGCGCGCGCGCGGGTAGGCCTCGGGCGTGGTCGGATCGGCGTAGACAATCAGGTAGAGCTTGCCGGACAGGTTGTCGATGACCGCGAGTTCCTCGCACAGCAGCAGCTGGATGTCGGGCAGGTTCAGGTCGTCCGGCTTCTGGGTATCGGCGAGCTTTTTCTCGATATAGCGCACCGCGTCGTAGCCGAAATAACCGGCCAGGCCGCCGCAGAAGCGCGGCAGGCCGGGGCGCATGGCCACCTTGAAGCGGCTCTCGAAAGTGGCGATAAAGTCGAGCGGATTGCCCTCGTGGGTCTCGACGATCTTGCCGTCGGTCACCACCTCGGCGCGCTGGCCGTAGGCGCGCAGCAGCGTGCGGGCATGCAGGCCGATGAACGAATAGCGGCCGAAGCGCTCGCCGCCCACCACCGATTCCAGCAGGAAGGTGTTCACGCCGCGCGTTTGCGACTGGGCCAGCTTCAGGTAGAGCGAGAGCGGCGTTTCCAGGTCGGCCAGCGCCTCGGCGATGATCGGAATACGGTTGTAGCCCTGGTCGGCCAGCGATTTGAATTCCAGTTCGGTCATGTCGATCCTCTTCTTGCGGCACCCGCGTATCGGATGTGGGGCGCGGCACCGCTTGTGTCGGCAGGGGAGGGCTGGCAACGCTGGCAACCCGCCCCGGGGGCGGACCGTGGTGCGAAAGACTTGCACGAAGGCGCACAAGCGCGCACACGGCCGGGCGTGGCGTGCGGCGCGTTCTTGAGCTAACCGTAGCACATGCGGCTACGGCGCTGGCGGAGGGATCTGGGGATCGGCGCGGAGGCCGGCCTTGGGTGTTGGTATGACTACCGGGGGCCGGGTCCGGCGGAACCGGGAGCTTGTCGGGGACGGCAGGCTGCGTGAAGCAGCGGGGTCCGGCCCGGCAAGTCCGTCAGGTGACTCGCGAACGCACTTTACGCCTGTTCAGAGGCGCGCCAGCGACGCCAGGGCCAGGCCTGCCGATCACTGCCAGAAAAGATGCGTTTGCGGTTGAGAAACATGGAGTTTTCAGCGTGGTACCCGCTGTGCGCGCTGTGCGGTAACAAGCGCTGCGGCGCGGGCAATGTCGGGGACTATACCATCGGCGTCAACGCCTTGTACAGGGTTCCCATGGTTGTAGCCATATGGCACCAACAGCACACCCATACCGGCCGCGCGGGCCGCCTGCGCATCGTTTTCGGAGTCGCCGATGGCCAGCACGGCGGCCGGATCGAGGCGGAAAGCCTCGGCCACCTTGAGCAGCGGGAACGGATCGGGCTTGCGCAGCGCGAAGGCGTCGCCGCCATAGACCAGCTCGAAAAATGGCGCCAGGCCGGTCTTGGCCAGCAGCGGTTCGGTGAAATTCCAGGGCTTGTTGGTCACGCAGGCCAGCCGCAGCCCGGTTGCCTTCAGCGCCGCCAGCCCCTCGCACACATTGGGGTAGAGCGCCGAGAACTGGCCGTTGATGCGCACGTATTCGCGGTCATAGAGCGCGTAGGCCTCGGCAAACAGGCCGTTGGCGTGCAGCGGCGCGAAACGGGCGTCCAGCACCCGGCGGATCAGGTTTTCCGATCCCTTGCCGACGAAGCTGACGATCTCCTGGGTGGACATCGGCGCCACCGGCCCCAGGTGCGGATGCAGGTGCGCCAGCGCCAGCAGCATTGCGTTGACGGAGGCGTGGAAGTCGCCCGCCGTATCCACCATGGTGCCGTCCAGGTCGACGATCACCGCCTCGATGCCGCTCCAGTCCGTGCGGCGCAGGATTTCAAGACCCATCTGTCCGGCCCGTCCGCTCAACGGCCAGCCGTGGCCAGCGCGTCGCGCAGCTGGCCGAGGATGCCGCGGTAGCCGCCATCGGCGTCGGGCTTGCTGAACACGGCGGAGCCGGCCACGAAGGTGTCCGCGCCGGCCGCGGCGATCTCGGCGATGTTGTCCACCTTCACGCCGCCGTCCACTTCCAGCAGGATCTGGCGGCCGGTGCGGGCCGTGTAGGCGTCGATGCGGGCGCGCACGGCGCGCAGCTTGTTCAGTGTCTCGGGAATGAACGACTGGCCGCCGAAGCCCGGGTTGACGGACATCAGCAGGATCACGTCCAGGCGGTCCATCACATGGTCCAGGTGGTGCAGCGGCGTGGCTGGGTTGAACACCAGGCCGGCCTGGCAGCCGTGGTCGCGGATCAGGGCCAGCGAGCGGTCGATGTGATCGCTCGCCTCCGGGTGGAAGGTGATGATATTGGCGCCTGCCTTGGCGAAGTCCGGGATGATGCGGTCTACCGGGCGCACCATCAGGTGCACGTCGATCGGGGCGGTCACGTGCGGGCGGATGGCCTCGCAGACCAGCGGGCCCACGGTCAGGTTCGGCACGTAGTGGTTGTCCATCACGTCGAAATGGATCCAGTCGGCGCCGGCTTCGGTGACGCGGCGCACTTCCTCGCCCAGGCGGGCGAAGTCGGCGGACAGGATGGACGGGGCGATGCGGTAGGTGGGCGTGCTCATGGTGTGGGGCGGTGCGGGCGGGGCGGGTGGCCCGGCCGGCATCCGGATCGTCGGCATGGGAATGGCGCGTATTTTACGCCGGACCGGGCCCGCGGCGCCGGGCCGGGTCCGAATCCCGCCCAACCTCGCCAAAATCCACCCGCTTGCCCCTGCCGGGGCCTTGCCGCACAATGCGGACACCCGACCGTGGCGCCCGGCGCCGCAGGCCGCCCCGACCATCCATCCGATCCGTCGATCCCGGTCGACGCATGAGCCAGCAATGAGCGAGTACGCTTTTTCCGTGGCGGTACGCACCCAGTACCTGCCCGACCAGTCGGACCCCGATCGCGGACGCTTCGCGTTCGCGTACACCATCACCATCCACAACACCGGCGAAGTGGCCGCGCAGCTGATTTCGCGCCACTGGACCATCACGGACAGCGATAACGCCGCGCAGGAAGTGGCCGGCCTCGGCGTGGTGGGCCATCAGCCGCTGCTCAAGCCGGGCGAGCACTTCGAATACACGAGCTGGGCGACGATTTCCACCCCGGTGGGGTCGATGAAGGGCCTGTACTTCTGCGTGGCCGAGGACGGCCATCGTTTCGAGGTGCCGATTCCCGAGTTCGCGCTGGTGCTGCCGCGCATGCTCCATTAAGGGAGCCGGGCCGGGAACTCAGGCGGCGGGCGGCGGGTCTGCGTCCTTCGGTGCCTCGGCGGTCCGGGACGGATGATCCTGGGGCGCGCGGCTCGGGCGCGGATGCTTGCGCGCCGTGCCCATGGTCCACACCACGATGAAGATCAGCAGCAACAGCGCCACGCCGGCTTCGGCCGCGAGCAGCAGGGTGGGATGGTCTTCGAAGAACTGGCTCATCGGGATCAGGATCGGGATCGAGGCGTGGATCGGTCAGACAGGTACGAGATTGTAGGACATGCGTGCCGCCGCGCAGCGCGCGCACGGTGCTAACAACGAAGACGATGGCATATCAGGAATCCTTTGGGGCGGTATCTCCGTGCAACCAGCCTGCAACGGGCGGGAAATCGACGGCATCCATGACCGGATGGCGCACGTGGCTGGCGCTGGCCGGGGCGGCCGTGCTGCTGGCCGGCTGCATGAGCGGCCCGCCGCCGCGCGTGGAAGGCCCGGGCGGCACGCCCGGCAC